>CAZDOT010000025.1:0-38628 GCA_964507125.1 uncultured Chitinophagales bacterium
TAATTGAAGCTGTATAAGGAGTACTTGCAACACCTGCTTTATAAGCAATTAAACTCACCACATAAATTCCAGCATTATTAAAAACAGAACTAACCGATGTTATAGATGTAGATGTAAATGGCGAACCACCATTAATCGTCCATCGTACAGAATCCGGATTTCCTGTTGATGTATTCGTGAAATTTACGCTTTCACCTTGGCAGACTTCTGTATTACTTGCTGTAAAAGATGCAGCTGTGGTGGGTGATATAGTTATCCATCCATCATTCAAATCAAAGAAAATAGTACCACTTCCTTTTACTTTTATTCTAGCTGAAGTAGTGGAAACATTCGGCATTGTTACTGTTTCAGAGCCATCATTTGCAGTATTAGATGCTAATAAATAGGGAAATGTTTTTGCACTATCTAAGGAAAGATAAATGTTTACATTAACACATGAAATCGGAGATGCTGTTGTGTTGGCAACGTTCCATGTAATCGTTTGAATAGAGTTGCCTGCATAAGTAGTTGCAGTAGCTTGACTGGTAACTCTAAACAAAGAAGGTGTTACAACAGATTTAACGGTTAAGTTGCTGTCTGGTGCGTTAAATGCGCCATATCCATTTGGGTCAATATTAGTAACCGTACATCTAAATTTCATATCTCGAGCTACTTCGGGTAATACTTCTCCTTTGTATCGAATAACATTTTTAACTAAACTATCCCGTATTGGAAATACACGTGTTGGTGAAGCGTTTGGTGAAAATGAACGGAATAATGGTGCGGTTAATAAATTCGGATTACTCCACGTACCAAATGGTCCTAAATCCCATTCTTCCCATAAATAATTCAATGGTCTTCCATTGGGGTCGGTAGCCGATGCAGTTAACTCAAAGCTTGTTTTATATGGAATAGAATAGGTTGCTTTATAAGATACTACACTCGGTGCTACATTTCCCGTATTTGTTATTACGGCACACGAAGTAGAAGTGATATGATTATATATTTCTACAATACTTGCTCGGTGAAAATAATCATCAGAGTGTGGTTGAATATCATTCGCATCACAAATGCCGGCGTATCCCATGATAGTTGTTCCGCTACCCGGTTCATAGGCTGTAGATGAGTTTCCATTACCTACACACGCACCTGTGTTTCCGTTAAATGTATGATTGGCACCAAATTGATGTCCCATTTCATGTGCTACATAATCAATATCAAACCCATCGCCATACGGTGTTCCTGAACCGGTTACGCCCTTTGCTTTATCTGCATTAACACAAACACATCCTAAATAAGCAACCCCGCCACCACCGGTGCTGAATACGTGGCCAATATCGTAATTAGCACTTCCAATTCTATTATTGCAGACGGTTTGATTTTGACCTAACATAGCACCACCATCATCATTAGAATAACTATCCGAACCAATAAAAATCAATGTATCATTATTAGGAACTAAATTCATGTGAATGGAAAGATCTTTTTCATACACACCATTTACTCTATTCATGGTTGTTACCATCGCACTTAATACATTGGCTTTGGTAACTGGATTGGGGGCACAAACCGCCGAAGAATATTCAGCTGTACAAGCCAATGCCAAACGATATGTTCTTCTATCACCATTGGCAATGAGATTATCAATTCCATTAGATGATGGTTGACCTAAACGTTGTGCTGCTTGCGCTGAAATATGTGATTCATTTATTTCACAAGCAGAATAAGTATTACTACTTCTTGTATAATCTTTTTTATAGTAACAATTATAATAACCTGTATTGCTGCTACTATATGGATCTATATAATAAATACCTTTTTCGCCAAAAACCATAGCGTGAAAACCAAATGTAGTATAATCTAATTTTGCCGTGATAGATGGATTATTTACACTTATTGCATGATATGTTTTTATCATCGGATATTTATCTGCTAATACTTTATCCATACAAGTACTTTCAAATATGCTAAATAACATTTCATTGCCATCCGGTGTTGGTAAACTAATTAATGTAGATGATTTACTGGATTCATTCGGAATGGAATTTTGGAAAGGTTTAAATGCAGCATCATCTAAATAAACTAAAGAAGCAGTTTGTGGTATAATTTTTCGAACGCCATGAATTTGTATTTGTTTATTGTTTACTTTTTGCCAGAAATTATTTTGAGAAAAAGAATTCAGCATAAACAAACTGAATAAGCAAGAGAATAAATATTTCATTGAAATGATTTAAGTATATTTTTGATAAAATTGATTTATGATATAAAAATACAAAAAAAGGTCGGAAAAGAATTTCCGACCTTACATTATAAAATGATTTACAGCTTATTTTTTCTTTCCAGAAGAAGCTGCTTTTGCGGCCTCTGTTGCAGCAGATTTCAATGCTCTTGTAATCTCTACTGAAACTAATGGAATTGCAGGTGAGTTTAAGATTTCAAAGCCGTCTGCTTTAATATCTCTCACTTTAAAGGATTGACCTAATTTTAAATCACTGATGTCAACATTTACGGAATCGACTAAGTTTTCCGGTGATGATTTCACTTTCACTTTTCTAACTTTCACTAATAATTTACCACCTTCTTTTACGCCCGGAGATTGACCAACGATATTAATTGGAACTTCTACGATAACTTTAACGCCCGGAATTAATTTGTGGAAATCAATATGAAGAATTTCTTCTGTGATTGGGTGCATTTGTACATCTTTTAACAATGCTTCGTGTGTTGTACCATCGATATTGATGATAGCTTTGTAAAATTTAGGTGTGTACAAAATTCCACGCAACTCAGAAATAGTTGCTGTAAAGTGTACCACCTCGTTTCCCGCATACATAACGCATGGAATGTTGCCCGCAACTCTATCTGCTTTTGTTGCTACTTTTCCTACGCTTTGTCTAGCTTTTCCGCTAATGGTAATGGTTTGCATAATAATTACTTTTTTTGAATGAATAATGAATTAATTGATTTATACTCGTGTGCATTGCGGATGGCTCTAGCAAACAAGGATGCCACCGACAATACTTTTATTTTATCACTTTTTTGTTTTAATGGAATGGTGTTACAAACAACTAATTCCGTCAAACCGGATTCTTCAATACGCTCATACGCTTTACCGGATAAAACAGGATGTGTAATCAAAGCTCTTACGCTTTTCGCTCCTTTTTCTATCATTAAATTGGCAGCAGCTGTTAAAGTTCCACCTGTGTCTACTAAGTCATCCACCAATACTACATTTTTATCAACTACATCACCAATTAAATTCATAGACTCAATTTCATTGGCTTTAGAGCGAAATTTATCACAAATCACTAAATCTGCTGCGAACTGACGTGCATAGTTTCTAGCTCTTTTAATACCACCTACATCCGGTGATGCAAAAACTAAATTATCTAAATTTAATTCATTTAAATATGGTGTAAAAATGGCATTTGCTTCTAAATGATCCACCGGAATATCGAAAAAACCTTGAATTTGCGGTGAATGCAAATCCATCGTCATAATTCTTTGAGCGCCGGCGGCAACCAACATATTGGCAACCAATTTAGCACCGATGGCTACGCGAGGTTTATCTTTTCTATCTTGTCGAGCTAATCCAAAATAAGGCATCACGGCTACAACATAACCTGCAGACGCTCTTTTGGCAGCGTCAATCAACAATAACAATTCCATTAAATTATCCGCAGGAGCAAATGTACTTTGCATACAAAACACGTAAGAACCGCGAATACTTTCTGTAATTACAGGCTCAAATTCACCATCACTAAACTGCATTACTTCTACCGGAGTCAAATCTTGACCGTAGCTTTCTGCTATTTCAGAGGAAAGGTAGTGTGTGTTTCTACCGGAAATTAGACGTATATCAGGAATGACCACTGTGCTGATTTTGAGGTGCAAAGATACAATATTATGAAGAATTATGCTATTCATTTTTGGTATTAATATTTTGGTAAAAGATTGACCCTTAATCTATAAAATCAATCCATAATCCAATTAACCATTTTTAAAAAATGAATTCATTTAATTAATGTATTTTTGAGCATCACTCATAAATAAAATATATCCATTGACATTCGATGAATTTAGTTTTGATGCAAGATTATTAGAAGGCATCGATGCGATGAACTACAAACAAGCTACGCCTGTACAAGAACAAGTAATACCTCACATACTTAAGGGTAAAGACTTGATTGCCAGTGCACAAACCGGCACCGGAAAAACGGCAGCATTCTTATTACCAATTATACACCAACTAATTACACAACCCATTGTAGATGATGAAGTCAATGTATTAGTAATTGTACCAACAAGAGAACTTGCCGTTCAAATTGCACAAAATTTAGAAGCCTTCTCCTACTTCACACCTATTAGCTCTATTGCCGTTTATGGCGGTGGTGATGGACCATCATTTGAAAGCGAAAAGAGAGCATTATCTCATGGCGTTGACATTGCTATTTGCACACCCGGAAGAATGCTCAGTCATTTAGCAGCCGGCTATGTGCGTATTAAAGCATTAAAATATTTGGTTCTAGATGAGGCTGACCGCATGTTGAATATGGGATTTTATGAAGATATAATGAAAATCATCTCATTTTTACCTCAAGAACGACAAACACTGCTTTTTTCAGCTACGATGCCGACGAAAATACGAAAACTGGCTTTAGAGATATTAACAGAACCGGAGCAAATCAATATTTCCATTTCTAAACCACCGGAAAAAATAGTACAAAAAGCTTTTGTGGTGTACGAACCTCAAAAGATAGAACTAATCAAATTGCTATTAACTGAGAAAGCTTATAAGAAAATAATCGTTTTTTGTTCGAAAATAGAAAACACGAAGAAATTAAGTAGAGAACTACAATTTGCCGGCATTAAAAATCAAGAAATACATTCCGGAATAGAACAACAAGAACGCGAAAATGTGCTTTTGAATTTTAGAAGTGGCAAAACAAACATATTAGTAGCAACAGATGTACTTGCACGCGGTATAGATATTGAAGATATTAGTTTGGTTATTAATTATGATGTTCCGAATGATGCCGAAGATTATGTGCACCGAATTGGAAGAACGGCAAGAGCAGAAACAGATGGTATTGCCTTTACATTGGTAAGCGAAGCCGATCAATTTAAGCTATCACAAATTGAAGATTTATTGGGTTATCCAATTGAGAAAGCAGAAATCCCATTAGTATTAGGTGAAACACCAATTTACAACCCAATAAAAAAGGAGAAAAAGAAATTCAGACGAAAACCACCGTATCGTAGGAATGGAAAAAATGGACCAAACCATCCTAAAAAATAAAACTTATATAATCATTAATTGACGCTGAATTCTGTTTTCTACTCAAGAAATATGTACTTTTGTTTCACTTAAATCAATCGCAGCATGAGTTTTCGCCAACCTGCAACTACAGAAACATCTTCCAAAAAAATATCAAAAGAAACGCTTCAAAACAGCCTAAAAATCATACATTATGTGAAACCACATAAAGCATTATTTTTTTTAGGTTTGATATTTTTGATTTTATCAACTATCACAGCACTTTTATTTCCATATTTATTTCCATTACTGATAGATTTAGCTCATCAAAAAAAAGTGCATTTATTGCCATTTAATGGTGGGCATTTAATCAACATATATTCGCGGGTGGAATTGATAAAATACATCACCGTATTATTAATTTTTCAAAGTATCGTTTCTTTCGGAAGATTATATTTATTTGCACAAACGAATGAACGCATTTTAGCTAATATTCGCCACGACTTATACAATAAAATTATAAGCTTGCCTATTTCCTTTTATGAAAAAAATAGAATTGGTGAATTAAGCAGTAGAATTACAACCGACGTAATCAAATTACAAGATGCTTTATCCATTGATTTAGCAGAATTCTTCAGACAAATATTGACGCTCATCGGTGGTATTGCCATTCTTATTTTTATATCGCCCAAAATGACATTATTCATTTTAACAATAGTACCTATTGTTGTGATATTAGGATTTATTTTTGGAAAATTTATAAGAAGAAAATCTGCAGAAGCACAAGAAGCCATTGCTGAATCGAATGTTGTAGTAGAAGAAACATTTCAAAATATCAATATCGTAAAAGCCTATACTAACGAATGGTTTGAAAGCAATCGCTATTTTAAAAAAGTACAAAAAGTAAAAGATGTATTTTTGAGAAATGCTGTTTACAGAGGCTCCTTTATTTCATTCATCATCATTATCATGTTCGGTGTAATTGCCTTGGTTTTATACAAAGCAAGTGGCTTATTGGAAGCTGGTGTTTTGGGTGATGCACAACTTTTGCAATTCATTATTTTCACAGTGTTTATTGGTGGTTCCATTGCAGGTTTAGGTGAATTATATGGCAAATTGATGGCTGCTTTTGGTGCATCAGACCGAATTATGCAGATATTGAATTTACCTTCAGAAACAGAAACAAAACCCATATCAATAGATAAATTAAATGGAAATATTCGATTTGAAGACGTGCATTTTAACTACCCAACACGTAGTGATGTAGAAGTTTTGAAAGGAATTACATTTACAGTAAACAAAGGTGAAAAAGTTGCCTTAGTAGGTGCTTCCGGTGTTGGAAAAACAACCATATTGCAAATTTTAATGCGCTTTTACAATATTCAAAAAGGCAGCGTAACAATAGATGGAACTTCTATTTATGACATGAATGTACAACAATTACGAGCGAATACGGCATTGGTTCCGCAAGAAGTGATGTTGTTTGGTGGCACGATTAAAGAAAATATTTTATACGGAAAATTAGATGCTACTGATGAAGAAATAATGATGGCAGCTAAAAAGGCAAACGCATTGGATTTTATTCAAAAATTTCCGGATAAGTTTGAAACGGTTGTGGGTGAGCGTGGTGTGAAACTTTCCGGTGGACAACGTCAACGTATTGCCATTGCAAGAGCTATCTTAAAAGATCCTGCTATCTTATTTTTAGATGAAGCAACCAGTGCATTGGATGCAGAATCAGAAAAATTAGTGCAAAGTGCATTAGAAACATTGATGGAAGGAAGAACAACCATCGTCATTGCACATCGTTTATCTACTATTCGTCATGCCGACAAAATTATTGTATTAAACCAAGGAAAAATTGCGGAAGAAGGCAGTCACCAAACGTTAAGTGCGCAACAAGATGGATTATATAACTACTTGTTGAAATTGCAATATCAATTAAATTAATTAGTTGATTTTATTGTGTTGTAAAATAACATTCGAGAATTTTAAATTGCGAATATCACAAACACCATTTTCTATTACAGCATCTAAATCGGCTTCAATTTCACCGGAAATCAAATTATTACTTCTGCTATAACCGGTAAGTCGCAATTTACCTCTGTTGTTATGAATAGTGCCGCCGTACATAGCGTTCACACCAGATTTATTTTTAATAAATGCGGTTACTAATATTTTTTCTCCAGTTTCAAAACTTAATGAAAATGGGACTTTAGATAGCAAAGTCAAATCGCGGATGGCAATATACACTTGCATTTCATTTTTTTCATCATATAATTTAATGATATAAAATTGATCATTGCTGAGCATATCCATGCCACTATCCATATTTTGTTTTATTGGATATTTGCTTAAGTCAATACCATTAAATTCTCTTCCCATTAAATACCCATGTGAAACGGTTGGCCGATAATCTTTTCTGTATAAGTAACTGGAATCAATGGCTTCTTGTTGTATTTGTGTAGGTTTTACTAAGTGTAAAGTATATCTAAATTTATACAAAAACATACCTAATAAAAGTACAATTAACGGAACTGCTTTTAAATAAGATTTATCCCAAAGTTTCATAGTAAATAGAATTTTTCCATATAGTTACTCAAATAAGCATTGCATTGCTCATTTTCACAAATATAATCTAAAAAAGTATTGCAATATCTAAAAGAATTAAATTAAACAAGAAAACGATTCAATGAAACTTCTTTCATAATTGGTTCGTCCTTTAAAATACAACTTATAAGGTGATTGGCAAAAAAGGGCGACAACGAAATTCCTTTAGTGCCCATTCCATTAAAGATATACATGTTTTTATGCATCGGATGTTGGTCTACGAAAGGTCGCCTATCTTTAGAGGTCGGTCGTATGGCTGATTTTTCTTCTACTATTTCATACGAACACGACATGAGTTTTTCTAATTTTTCTGTCAATTCCATTCTTCCTTCATCTGTAACTTGTTCCGTCATGTCATTCCAGACATAGGTAGCACCCACTTGATATGTATGGTTGCCTTTTGGTATAACAAAAATATTTCGATTCAAGATTTTGTTGGTATTCAACGATGCTGAATGGATGAGCAGCTGCTCTCCTTTTGCAAAAGTGAAAGGCAAATCGGAAAAAAATGGATTATGATTGGCTCGAAATCCTTCACAAAAAATGATGTGTGCTGCATCCCAATTTTGATAGGTAATTCGTTCACCAATTTTAATCTCATCTAAATTTACTTCATCTTCTATCAAGCAATTATTTTTCAATAAATAATTTCGGATAGTTTGTGTAAAAATTGGCATATCTAACCAACAAGCATTTTTGATAACACCAGCACCATACGGTGCTTCCACACCAGATTCATCTAATGCAACAACATCGCCAATATATGGTGCATAGGCTGCATCTACCTTTCGGTGATTCCAGATTTCTATGTCTTCTGTTGAAGTAAATATTTTATGGATTTCTTGTTCATAAAAAAAACAAACACCAAACTCCTTTTCCATTTCTCTGTAGGTTTGTATGGCAAATGGTAATACGTCGTCTATCTTCCAAGTTTTCACCATCTTTCTTCCTGTTACCGGATTGATGACACCGGCAGCAATAGTAGAAGCTGTTTGTGTACGTTGTTTATCTATTACAATAAATGATTGCTGTTGTTGTTTTAAAAACCAAGCTATCATGCTTCCGGCAATACCTTGACCAACAATTATAAAATCAACTTTATTCATTTTGTAGCTCTTATCATTTCTCTTTTTCCTTTTGGACCTTGCAGTGATTCCAATGAAAAACCAACTGATTTTATTGTTCTTTTAACGATACCTTTTGCACAATACGTAACTAAAATGCCGTCTTTTTTCAATGCGTTATACATTAATTGAAAGATAGAATTTGTCCATAATTCGGGTTGTGATGTGGGCGAAAATGCATCAAAATAAATAATATCAAATTGTTGGTTAAAGGTACAATCTTCTAATTGCATTTGGTGTTTTTTCAAAGTAAAATAATTGGAAATCGTATGTTCTTTTTCCCATGCACATTGATATATTTTTTGATACCAATTCGTATGCTGTGCAGCTTCTACAATCTTATCATAATTTAATTTCTGATGTATGGATGGTGATAATGGAAATTTTTCCAAACTGGTGTAATGAGCTGTTTTCATTGCATAGTTGGCTTCCATCAATGTAAGCAGTGCATTTAATCCGGTGCCAAATCCTATTTCCAAAATAGATACTGCATTTTGATGTTTCCATTTTTCTTTTAATCCGGCTTCAATAAATACGTGCATCGACTCTTGAATAGCACCGTGAACGGAATGATATTGTTCATTCCAATGGTCTGTTTTCACAGACATACTGCCATCGTCCGTTAAAACAATTTCAGGCATTATTGTTTCAATAATTTCGAGTAATAATTATGTGTATCCGTTTTAATTTGCAAAAATAAAGCACCTTTGCTCCACGATTTAAAATTAGGAATTCCTAATGGTTGAATACCGTTGGTTAGTTCCATTTTTTTAGAAAATTGAAGTTGCCCTAATGCATTAAATACGTTAATCGTAGCTTGGCTATTTCGTTTATTTTCTTGTTGTATTACAATATCATTTTCGCTGATGTATGCTTTTACAGCAAGTACGTTTGATGAAATGCCTACTGTTGGTGCAAAATAAACAGAATCAATTTGGCTATAAGCTATTTTATTGGTGTTTCCAACTATCATAATACGATAATAATACACGCCGGAAGTTGCATTCAACTGATGTAAGTAGTTGTATAACGTAGTGGAAGTCGAGTAGTTACCTGCCGGAACAGTATCAATATTTATGAATGTCGTAGCATCAAAAGAATATTGAATAACAAACTCTTTATTGTTACTTTCGACCGTAGTTTTCCATTCTAAATAAACATCATCATTAATTCTATGTGCAGAAAAATCAATAAGATTAGCTGTACCAATGGCACTTAAATCTTGTTTTGTGCTGATTAAATAAAACTCGCCTAATGTATCTGTTTCCAAAGCTACGTAATAGCCATTTTCATACGGATAAAATTGGATTTGTTGTGGTGAATAATATTTATAATATTCATTTACATAATTATCGATGATTTCCAAATTAGTATTTAATCCAACATAGCGAAGTAAGCCAATATCGCCCATTCTACTTATAGAATCTTCATTAATAGTATAATTGGTGTATTCATCATTTAAAACATACAATTTCAATTTAAAATTGCCCAATAGTTTATTTTGTGGTTGAATTACCCAATTGCGTGGAAGTAAATTCTTGCCTTGAAATGTTTTATGTTTATTTTGATTGGCTTCAAATCCTAAGGTGATATTTCCTAAATTTTTATAATCATCAAATAATTCGGCTACCAACCTTCCGTTTCTATAAAATTGCACCCAACCATTTCCGATTGATGTGGCACTTACATAACCGGAATCGGCAGTAGCTATTTCGTGATAATCATCTAAAATATGCATATCATCAATACCTAAACCTTCGCTGATGGCGAAATTATCGGATAATAAATGAATGCGATACATAATAGTAGAATCGGAAGTGAGAGAAGAAAGTGGAAAAGTATGATGTGCCACTTGCCAAGGAAATACCGTTTGATCCCAATACGGTTCTGTTTGATAACCATTGTACCAATTTAATCCACAATCAAAACAGCCTAAGCGATTCCAATTTATGCCATCTTCAGAATATTCGGCATAAGCAGAATCTGATTGTGTGTGCATTACCGAAATGAAATTAAATGCAATAAGCGGATCTTTCGTAACGTGAGAAAAATCTAAGCATCCTAAGTATAAATAAGAATCTTCGTTGAAATTGTATCCTTTATTTTGTCCGGTTGTCCAAGCCTTATTATCTTGAGCCGCATTGCTAATATTATACTTTTGTGGTGTTGTCCAAACCCAAGAATTGTTTATACCTTCAGAGAAAATATTGCCGTTATTGGCTTCAAAATCATTGTAATAAGGAAAACTATCAATCGTTGGTAAAACCAATACATTTAGTAAATTAAATGAGTCGTTTTTGGTGTATTTATCACCTACATTTTTCACCCAAGTTTTCAATGCATACAAGCCTGGAGCTGTTTTTGAAAAAGGAACACTAAAAGTGTACGATGCCGTATCATTATTGGCGATAAATGGCAAAGTGGCACTTACAATAGGTTCATTATTGATTTGATAAAATACAGGAAGATTAGATATAGATTGTCCGGAATTATTTTTTACAGTAATAGTGATTGGTTGTGGTGATGCAGTTTTGCTACATTGCATTTTCTGAATAGATGATGTAACAAGAGCAACATCTTTACCTACGGAATACAATACAAAATCATCAAAAGTATAGGCACCATTTCCATAAGGTGAAAGGGCGGCTTTATTGCCTGTTTGTACTATTTTAATTTGAGTAGATGTCGAATAATTTTGACCGTTCTCTATCTTTAATTTTTGCGTTAAGTTGATAGTATTTACATCCGAATATTTTCCAATTAAACTACGATGTTCAAATAAATTAAATACCGGAACCCAAGGTTGAGTATCTGAGCCACGTGCATATATCCAATCGTTGCTGTCTGCTTCCGCACGATTCATGTAATAAAAATCAACGTACAAAATAGAATCCAAATAATTAGATAAATTATACGTAGAAACGAGTTCATTTTTTTTCTGAGTTATCTCTCTATAATTATCTAAGGTCAATGCATTGTTACCTGTTTTAGCATACATTGCACCTTCGTTTGTTCTAAATCGTGAACCATCTTCAGCATAAAAATCGGCGTACTCCAATCCTGAAATTCCAAAAGTAGAATTGGTTATTTGACTTTGAGTATTTTCAAAAGATTCAACAAATGGTAATGAAATCGGTGCATTAGGCAAATGTTTTAAAACATATCTCAATGTATCATTCTGTGTATGCTCATCTCCTGATAAAGCCGTCCAAGCTTCAATAGTGTAATTTCCAACAGTAGATAAATTTTCATTTACTAAGAAAAATACAATCGATGTGTCATTGCTAGTGACTACGTCATTTAATGTCGTAGTTCGGATTGCACCACCATTAATCCTATAAGAAACAGGAATGGATGTTTTAGTAAGTATTCCATAATTTTTGACAATAAATGAAAGACGCTCTGTTGCCGACAATGACAGAGATGTCAACTTTCTACCAATTGCCGGTGCATTTATTGCATAAACTCCAACATCGGTATTTTTAGGACAAGCTGCTGTTGGATTAGGGATAAAACTTTTAGATAAACTATGATTGCCCTCAACACCATTTGCAATAGTTGAAATGGCATATAAATATTCTTTGCCATTAATTAAGTTAGAAATGGTATAGGTTGTGGTATCGGTTTGTGCAACAAGTGTCCAAGCACTATCCACAAATAAATATACTTTGTATGCAGAAGCACCCACAAACGGACTCCAACTAATTTTAGCTGACTTATCGCATACAACAGCATTTATATTTAAATAATTTACTTGAGCTCCGATGGTAAAAGTGGAAGCTGATTGTGCCGTATTTTCCAATACAATTCGAACTAAACATTTATCGCTTGAAACATTCGGTAAGGTATAATCAAAATATTGGTTTTTCATAGCATAATTAAAAGCGATTGTTTGCCAAGTTGCACCGCTATCTATAGAAAGTTGAATGGTTCCTAAAGTATCCATCCCATTATAGTTCCATTTTATTCTGGCGGTAGATGAAACATCTAACACTTCACCACCATTTGGATGTGTCAATTCAATTTGGCGTTTTTGAGTGTGATACGTAACGGCATACGCTTGCGGACCGTAAGGAATATCGGTACCTTTTACAACTATTGTATAATTTCCGGCAACCGGATTACTGATGGTAACTTGTTCTATCGTGTTTAAATTATCGACACCACGCGTTGCGATATTTTTATAATAATCCGGATTTAATTTCCAAGGTAGAATTGTATCGCCATTCGGTGTTACTAATTTTAAATCTATATTGTTTACTAAATTATGTTCTGCTAATGGTGTACTTTCTTTGTCTGTCCAACTTAAAGCAACGCTTAATTTTTGTGCTGCTGCTGATAAAGTAAACGTATGTGTTTTCACTTCTGAAGTAACACAATTTCCTTCGAAAAATGCAGTATTTCTTATAGATTCCAATGCTTTCAATGCGTTCGGTAATCCGAAGCCATACGTATAATCCGGACCGGAAATGCCTAAATCTTTGGCGGTATTACATAAAATAGCTTTTACCAATGCGGCATTGGGCATTGTACCAAATTGTTGTTTATATTGTTGATGCATTAAAGCGGCAACACCTGCAATTTGTGGTGCGGCAAAAGAAGAACCATAACCAGTAGCGTAAGTATTTCCGGGTGATAACATAGAAACACCAAATCCTTTAGCTACCAACTCAGGTTTTAATCTGCCGTCCACAGTTGGGCCTCTTCCACTATTGCCAACTATGTTTTCATTTGAAAAAAGCCATCCAACTGTAATCGCATTTTTACATCCTTGAAAACCAATATCAATAGAGCTAAATGTATCTAATAAAGAACAGAGCGATGCTGTATTTCCAACCGCAACTACCGGAAATAATGTTGGATTTTCGTGTACTAATTTATCTAAATCGGCTGCTTCCGGAATATAAAAACCCGATTGAGAACAGTTTGTTCCGGCAAAGTTGTAGGAATGGTTTGATATATCAATACCATACACACTTTTTCCCGTTTTAATTTCCTCCACAATATCATTATAAACATCCCAATAATATACATCAGAAGAAGGTGCTACACCACGTAACGTGATAAAATTATTTCCTTGTCCGGCGATGAATCCACCAACATAAGTAGGATGCCTCATAAATGGACTACTATTCATTTCTTTATCGACAACATGATTTTTGTTTAAGGGTAAATCATAGTGTTGACCAACCACACCATCATCCCAAATGCCCACACGAATTCCTTCTCCTTTTAAATTAAAATTATAAGGTTGTGTATTTCGAACTTGATTAACTCCTAACATTAACATGGATTCCGAAATAAGCGGATTTTTTGTTTCATAAAATGCAGAAATACTAAATATAAAAGGTAATTCGGCACAAGATTTCAATTGTGCTAATGTTGCACGCACGGTCAATCTATTTTTATTTATATCTTGTTTTAAAATCGTGAAATCATATTTTGTAGCGAGTGCATTTATATCAGCAACACTCATGTTAGATGCATATGAAATATGTGCGGTTTTAATGTTGTTATTATCTTGTGCTAATGCTGCATCTATTTTAGATTCAGGATTTAAGTAACCTACTTTTTTAAACTTATTTTTGGATAAACTATTTTTAGTTTCGGTAGACGAAGAAGTTACCAAATACCAACCATCACCCAAATATTGTTGCAAATGCATCTCGGATTGTTGAATTTCAGAGCTATTATTTTGAGCTGGTTGAACAACTAAATAGTTGACATTATCATAGCTAAAAGATGTTGGCATTTGCCGATTGCTATTGGAACTAAAAACAGTAGGATTGATTTCTATAATTTGATTTTTTGCAAAAGCTATAAGCACATGACCAAAAATCAAGAGAAACAAAGTAAAGCTCTTTGTCATATAAGTAGAAGATTTAGTCTAAATTTATACTTTTAAGTCGAGATAGACAATAATTTTTACAATTTACAAGCAATTATTTCATCTCTACTAAAGTGATACCGTCGCCACCAAATTGTTCACTCTCAAATTTGTATGATTTAACGTGCGGATAACTTTTCAAATAAAATTGCACTGCCTGTTTGAGCGCACCTGTTCCGCGACCGTGAATAATTTTAATTTGATGCATGCCATACATAACAGCTTTGTCCATAAAATTATCTAACATGGTAATAGCTTCATCTTTCATCATGCCACGCAAATCTAAATTACAATCGAACTCGCTTTTTTCTAAGATGATTTTTGAGCTATATTGATTACGTTTAGGTGCTACTTTGGTTTTATTTTCTTTTACAGTCACTAATTGCGACAACTTAACTTTACTTTGTAAAAAACCAAATGACACTGTTGCTTTATCTTCTTTAATAGCAATTATTTCTCCTATTTCGGCACCTTCGTGCAATTTTACCATATCGCCTACTTTAAATACTATGGGTGTTGTGGATGTTTTTTGAACTATTTCGTCTTCTAATTTTTGTTCTATTTTTTCTCTATTGATGTCAATATATTTCCGAACATCTAAGAATTTTTCTTTATTATTTTTTTGTTCTTTCCAAGTGCGCATTTCATTTTCTAAGTTTCTGCTTTCTGCATTAAACCTATCTAACAAACGAGCCTCATATTGCTTTAGCAATCGTTTTTTTTCTTTTTCTAAATCTGTTTTTAATTGTTCGTAGCTACTGGTCAAATCGTGCAGTTGAGACTCTTTGGCTTGTACGTTTTTTCGCAAACCTTTTATAAACTGTTTTTCGGCTTGTATATCAGTCAACACATCATCTAATGCTTTTTTATTACCACCAATTTTCTGTGTCGCTTTTTGTATAAGCTGAGCCGGCAAGCCACTTTTTTGTGCTATTTCGAAAGTAAAAGAACTTCCGGGTTGACCAACCTGCAATTGATATAATGGTTTCAACAATTTTGTATCAAACGACATGGCACCACTTTGCATACTTTCTGTATTTGCTGCAAAAACTTTTAAGTTATTAAAATGCGTAGTTACAACTCCAAATACATTTTTAGCATGCAATTGTTCTAAGATAGCTTCTGCCATTGGACCACCCAAAGCCGGATCCGTTCCCATGCCCATTTCATCAATTAATATCAAGCTGTTTTTATTGGCATGTTTCAAAAAATAGTTCATATTGGACAAGTGTGAACTGTACGTACTCAAGTCGTTTTCTATAGATTGCTCATCTCCTATATCCACAAAAATATCTTTGAACAAACAAAGAGACGATGTTTCTTTTGCCGGAATTAGCATTCCAAACTGAAACATTAATTGTATTAATCCGACGGATTTTAATACAATAGATTTCCCACCGGCATTTGGGCCGGAAATCAACATAATACGGCCTTTTTCGTCTAATAAAATGGTATTATCTACGATAGGTTTATGTTGTTTTTTATGATAATGAACCAAAACAGGATGCACAAATTCTCGCAAATACAATTGCCTTTCATTGGAAATTTGCGGCATCGAGCAATTATAATTAATGGCAAAATACGCTTTGGCTCGTATAAAATCTATCTCACCCATCAACAACAACATAGTATCTATACTTTCTTTATGTGGTTGTATCATTGCGGTGGTTTCTCTTAGAATTTTAATGATTTCTCTTCTTTCTTCTAAGTATAATTCTGTTAACTCATTATTGAGAAACACTGTTTCGTTCGGCTCTATATACGTTATGTTACCGGAATCACTTTCATCCGTAATTAAACCTTTTACGCTGCGTTTATATTCCGCTTTTACAGATAATACGCGTCTTCCATCACGAATACTTTCTTCTGTATCTGCTAAAATATTTTGATTTTTTAATTGAGATAAAACGCGTCTGAAAACAGCATTTATTTCGTGTATTTTATCTTGGATTTGTTTTCTTATTTTAGATAATTGCGGTGTGGCATTGTCTTTAATTTGTTCTTTATCTACATCAATCACTTTTGAGATAGCAGACAATACACTTACATCTATTTGTTGAGCCAATATTTTATTGGATAAATACGGATATAAATGCTGTCTGGCTTTCGGAGTAAAATATCTATAAATATCTGCATTTGCCGTCAACGAAGTATATAACGCAATCAACTCTGCTACCTCTAAATAATAATTTTCAACAGATAATTTATGTAAAAAAGGAAGCTCATTAAAACCATATTGCGGAAACACAGCATCATTGAGTAATATTTCCTTTAATTCTTTAACGTATTGCAAAACGGGATTTAATGCTTCAGCATCAGTAATGAACGTTTGTGTGTAGGTCCATTGCTTACCCAATGAGCCGGAACATAAATTTTCTATTTCTTTTAAAATAAAAGGAAAATCTAACTTTTGAAGTGTGTGTTTAGGATAAATCTGCAACATTGTGTCAAAATTAATCATATTTCAGTTGACAATTGACAAGCAATTAATCACACTATACAGACTAACATTAATTTAAAATAACTTTTTACGAAAGAAGTAAGAATATTATCAATAAAGATGTATTTTGTAACTGAAAATAATTACTCATTTATAATAATTCCAAAGACATGTTATACGATTTTATCGTGGTTGGTTCAGGTTCCGGTGGTGGTGCCTTATCTTATTATCTAAATAAAAGTGGCGCGAAAGTTTTATTATTAGAAGCCGGGAAATTTTACAGAAAAGATACTTTTCCTAAAACAGAAGCAGAAACATCCGCATATTTATATTGGGGTGGCGGAATCGAGTTTGCCAAAGATGGCCGAATGGGATTTTTGCGTACCAAAATGGTTGGTGGTTCTTCTATCGTATATCAATGTTTGATGGATCGATTTGATGATATTGCTTTAAATGATTGGAAAAATGAAAGTGGTGTAAATTGGTTTACTCCGGAAATAATGGCACCTCATTACGAGCAAGTAGAAAGCGATATGGTATTACACACTTTTTGCCGTGAAGAAATGCGACCAAATGGAATTTTATTTGCCGATGCATGTGATAAATTAGGATATAAATGGGGTTATTTAAGACGTGGACAAAGCAATTGTGCACCGGAAAAAGACAACGATTGCACCGGTTGTTTGGGTGGATGCTTTAGAGATTCCAAGCAAAGTTCATTAGTAGCCTTTATACAAAAAGCAGAAAAAGAAGGTTTAGAAATTATTGCCGAAACAGAAATATATAAAGTAGAACCCAACAAAGACACTTGTAAAGTGCATGGTTTCCAAAATGGAAAACAAGTAACATTTGAAGGGAAAAAAGTAATACTTTCCGGTGGTGCATTTGGCTCTACAAGAATGATGCATATGTCCGGTTACAAATCCAAGTTGCCTGCTTTGGGTAAAAAATTTGCATCACATCCGCAATTCATGTGGTTAGGTTTTCAAAATGAAATTGTGGATGCTCACAAAAGCATGTTCCAGGCGGTAGCTTCTAAAGATGACAGCTTCAGACAACAAGGTTTTAAATTAGAAAATGTGTTCGCATCACCAATATCTATTGGTATGCTGATGAATACAACTGGTGCAGATCATCAACGATTGATGAAACAATACCGATACATGCAATGCATCGAAGTTGCTGTTCGCGATGAAAACGCAGGTGAAATTCTTTGCGATAATAAAGGTAAACTAACCGTATCTAAACCACTCACCGACCAAGATAAAACACGCCGTGATAAAGGACATCAAGCAATAGAGAATATCTTGAATACTTCCGGAGCAAAAGAGATTTATAAATCGAAATTTTATTTTGGATTGCATTTAATGGGCGGTTGCACCATGGGTGTGGATGGTGCTACTTCGGTTGTCAATCCGGATTTCCAAGTGCATGGCGAGCAAACGTTATATATCGCAGATTCCAGTATTTTTCCAAATGCACCAGGCATTAATCCGGGATTAACTATCAAATCATTAGGTCATAAATTGGCACAACAATTAACCAAATAATTCATTAAAATTCCATCTTATTTAAAATATAAATTACCATGGCTAACTTTTTTTCTACCAGAGCAACCAAAGGTCTTTTAAATGTAGGCGAAATATATTGCCCAAAAAATGGCGAATTCCCATCTTTTAAAGAAGCTGCCGGAACAACCTATCTCAATAATATTGTAAAAAATGTACCGGAAGATGATTTCAGTGCCTTGAGTTTGGTGCTTGCCATTTTCTCCTTTTTACCGAATTTTCTTTTAGTTTGGATTATCAATTTATGCACGAATGCACAAAATAGTCCAAGTGATGGTATGTTGCATTCTAACTTACGACAATTAAATTTAGGTTTGCGCGGTTTGTGTTATTCTATCTATTATTCAGAATTTACTAATCCGAATTATAAAGGGAAAAAACCGTTAGAAGTATTAGATTACAAACTCAATCGAGTAACCGAATAAACACTAACTTATACCATCTACGTGGATAATATCTTTCAAATTTTGGAAGATAAACTGTATTTTTGAAGTAATATGCCAAACCTATTTCAAATAGAAGAATATCTATATTATTGGATAACCTCTTTTAATAAATATAAAATCCATTCGCCGTTTGTGTACAAATTGGTTACTGAAGTTTTTGAGAAAAAAATGCAGTATCAAGATTTTGAACGTATAGAACGTTTACGCGATGAATTAAAAGATAACCATACAGAAATTGAGGTGGTTGATTTAGGTGCCGGTTCCAAATCGTTTCGCAAAACAAAAAAAATACACAAAAGTAAAATCAGTAAGATTGTACGCAAAAGTGTAAAGAAAGAAAAATACGGTCATCTACTATTTATGATGATTCGGCATTTTAAAGCCAATTCTATTTTAGAGTTGGGCACTTCACTCGGAATTACCACGGCTTATTTGGCTTCTGCGCATGCCAATACAAAAGTTATTACGGTTGAAGGTAGCGAGTCGATAGCAAAAGTAGCACAAGAAAATTTTGACAAACTTCAACTTAAAAATATCCAACTCATAGTAGGAAATTTTGATGATGAATTGAAAAAAATATGTGAAAACTGTAAAGGATTTGATTTAATATTTATAGATGGCAATCATCGTGAATTACCTACTATAGATTATTTTAATACCGTCTTACCTTATTGCCATAACGAAACTATTTTATTATTTGACGATATACATTGGAGCGAAGAAATGCAAGAAGCTTGGGAATTTATAAAAAATCACGAGCGTGTAACATTAACGATTGATATATTTGAAATGGGCATAGTTTTTTTACGCAAAGAATTCCGCCAAAAACAACACATGCAAATTACGTATTAATACTCTGTTTGGAAATTTTATAATCAGCAGATGTTTAGTTGATTTCACGAAATAACCTACACACCACCATTACCCAAAAACTCACGCTTAAGATAAACAGAATCTTTTGGATTTAGTTTTCCGGCGTTAATTAAGCGTAATTCTCTACGCTGTAAAGCCTCTTCGTACAATTTCTTTTCTCGTTCTGTTTCTGGAATTACCGGAATACATTTAATTGGCTTGCTTTGAAAATCCAATCCAACAAACGTAAAAAATGCTTCATGTGATTTTATTTCTTCTTGTGTTTTGATGTTTTTTATAAACACTTCACATATTACTTCCATTGATGTATTAAAAGCACGTGTAACAAACGAACGCATCACCACAATATCACCCATTTTTATTGGCAAATTAAAACAAACATTATCCAAACCGGCTGTTACCGAAATGCCACCACTGTGTTTTATGGCAGAAATTCCGGCACAAACATCCATCCAACTTAATAAATGGCCACCCATTAAATTACCAATTGGGTTGGTATGTGCCGGCATAATTAATTCTGTTTGTATATTCAACGAATCAGAAACTTTCTTTACTTCCATTTTGCTAACAATTAAATTTGGAAAGCAATTTACAATTAAAACGATAAACTTTGAAATTATGAAAAATGAAAGTATTTTTGGCAATCTTAAAATTAAAGTGATTCGCTCTTTGCAATATCAAATTTAAAAATGGCTGCGTAGTTCAACTGGATAGAATATCAGATTTCGGCTCTGAGGGTTGAGGGTTCGAATCCTTCCGCGGTCATTTATTTTTCTTTCTTTAAATTAATATTTTTTTTCATAAACCACTGAAACACATAAATATAAACCACAATTAATCTTGTTTCACTTTAATAAGATAAGTTATTTTCCACCATTTTTGATTTATAAACACAGAAATTGTCTATAAAAAAGCAGACAGAAATATTTAACTGCCTATGCTTTGCCGTATATTTGTAGGTTGACGTATTGATTGATAAAATTGAATTTATATAGATGAGACTGAGAAGTTTGGATATCAAAGGGTTTAAAAGTTTTGCCGAGAAAACTCAAATTAATTTTGAAAACAATATTACCGGAATCGTTGGACCGAACGGTTGCGGCAAATCCAATGTAGTGGATGCCATACGTTGGGTATTAGGTGAGCAAAAAACAAAAGCACTTCGTTTGGAAAAAATGGACAACATGATTTTCAACGGAACTAAAGATAAGGCAGCTGCCAATATTGCCGAAGTATCATTAACCTTAGACAATACCAGAAACCTATTGCCTACCGAGTTTTCCAGCGTTACCATTACCCGTACCGTGGAACGCGATGGCGATAGCTCATACAAACTCAATGGTGTTACGTGCCGCTTGAAAGACATTAAAGATTTGTTTATGGATACCGGTATTTCCACCGATTCCTATGCTATCATTGAATTGAAAATGATAGACCAAATCTTGAATAACGTGGACAATGCCCGACGTACTTTGATAGAACAAGCTGCAGGTGTTTCTAAATATAAAACCAGAAAAAAAGAAACACTTGCCAAATTACAAGCTACAGAAGCCGACTTAAATCGGGTAGAAGATTTATTGTTTGAGATTGATAAAAACTTAAAATCATTGGAAAGTCAGGCTAAAAAAGCACGACAATACAAAAATTATAAAGAAGAATACAAAGTAATTTCCATTGATTTATCGAAATACGAATTACACGGCATTAATGAAAGTTTTTTATTATCTAATAAAGAAATTGAAGAGCAAGAAGACAAACGCATTGAAGCCAACACACAAATAGAAGTAATGGAAGCAAATTTGGAAAAAGAAAAATTTGCTGTGGTAGAAAAAGAAAAATCGCTTTCCGATCAACAAAAACAACTCAATCATTTTTTATCGGAATTACAAGAAAAAGAAAGTCAGAAAAAAATAGATGAACAAAAATCATCTTTTTTAAAAGATAAAATAAAACAACTCAACCAACAAATTACACAAGCACAAGCTATCATTGGTAATTTAGGTACCGAGATTTCTAATTTAAAACATTACAATGAAGAAGATGAAAATAAATTAGAAGTTATCCGTGTTGAATTTGATGCAGCAAAAGAAAAATTAGAAGAGCAACGCAACGCCAATTTAGAATACCGAAATAATTTAGACGAAGCTCGTAATAAATTTACGGAAAGCAGCAACAAAATTACGGAAGTAGAAAAATTAATAGCCGTAAAAGAATCGCAGTACGAAGCCTTGCAATTAAGTGCACAAAAATCAATGTTTGAAAATGAAGAACGCATCCGAACATTGGAAGTACTCAAAACCGATATTGCTCTCACCGATGAACGCATTGAAAAGCAACGCATGTTGGTAGATGATTTGCGTGCAAAAGAAGAAGAGAATATTGAAAAAATAAAAGTTTTAGAAGAAAAAACAGAGCAACTCAGACAAGAGTTAACCAATAAAAACAGAATTCTCGACGCTAAAAACAACGAATATAAATTAACCAAAAGCATGATTGACAATTTGGAAGGATTTCCAGAATCAATCAAATTTTTAAAGAAAAATGTGAATTGGTTAAAAGACACACCTTTACTTTCTGATATTATTTATTCTGATGAAAAATATCGCGTAGCAATTGAAAGTGTGCTCCAACCCTATTTGAATAATTTTGTGGTAGAAACCGAAAACGAAGCCATCAATGCAGTAGATGTGTTGGCACAAAGTACCGTTGGAAAAGCGAGTTTTTTAATCTTAGATTATTTCAAAAAAGCGAATACAAACGCTACTAATAATGAAGTGCAAAACGCCATAAAAGCAATAGATGTAGTTCAAGTAGATGAAAAATATCAAGCATTATTAGCGTATTTATTAAATGGAATTTATATAGCAAAAGAAGGTACTGATGTACATGCTATTTTTAATGCTATTGCACAACCTAAAGATGTATTTATCATTTCAGCATCCGGCCATTTACTTAAATCGGATAAACAAATTTCCGGTGGTGCAGTAGGCTTGTTTGAAGGAAAACGTTTAGGCCGTTTAAAGAATTTTGAAATCTTAGAAAAAGAAATTAAAAGCTTGGAAACGGAAGTTGTCAATTTTAAAAAAATAACACAAGACAACTATAACGAATTACAACATCTAAAAGTAAACTCATATAGAAATGTAATAGAACGCGAAGCCGGCCAATTGCAACACATCGAAAAAGAATTAGTAGCCAAACGCTCTAAATTGGAAAGCGAAGAAAATTCTATCGGAAAAATAAATACACAAGCACAAGCGCTACAAGAACAAATAGAAAATTTAAAATTAGAGATTGAGCCATTGCATGCCGTATTGGCCGAGCAAAGCAATAATTCCAATCAATATAAAAGCAATTTGGATAATTTAGAATTGGAATTTAGAAAAGCCAATGAATTGTTTAATCAATATTCACAAGCATTTAACCAAACCAATATTTTATTTATCCAACAAGAAAATAAATTAAAATCCAATCAGCAAACATTAACCTACAAACAACATCAGTTTGAAGAAAATGAAAGCAGAATAAAAACTGCTACGGAAGACATTGAAAATGCACAAGTAGAAATAGATATTTTATTAGAAAATATTGCCAATATCGAAAATGCACTCATCGAATCGTATAAAACAAAAGAGCTACAAATGCAGACACTCTCTGAACAAGAAACTGCATATTATAGTTTAAAAGAAGGCATTACAGCAATTGAAGATACTATTCGCGAACGCAACAAAAACAAACAAATGATAGAACAAACTATCATGAGTAAAAAAGAGTTGCTCAGTGAATTAAAACTAAAACTCAATGTATTAAAAGAAAGACTTTCCATAGAGTTTCATATTGATGTGGAAGAATTTGCCTCTAATTTAGAAATTCCGGAAACACCAAAAGAAGATTTACAAGATAGATTAGACAAAGTAAAACGTCGTATTGAAAATTTTGGTGAAGTAAATCCGATGGCGGAAGAAGCCTACAACGAAATGCACGAACGCTACGAGTTTATCAATACACAAAAGAAAGATTTACTCGACTCGAAAGACAATTTAATGCAAACTATGCAAGAAATTGAGAACACCGCAAAAGAGCAATTTTTAGAAACGTTTAATGCCGTTCGTGAAAATTTCATCAATGTGTTTAGAAGCATGTTTACTCAAGATGATAATTGCGATTTAGTACTCATCAATCCGGACGATCCATTGGAATCGGAAATTGATATTATTGCTAAACCAAAAGGAAAACGGCCGCAAGGTATCAACCAGCTTTCCGGCGGTGAAAAAACCTTAACCGCTTTATCTTTATTGTTTGGATTGTATTTATACAAGCCGGCACCTTTCTGTATTTTAGATGAGGTAGATGCACCGTTGGATGATGCTAACGTGCGTAAATTCAACGATGCCATTCGAAAATTCTCTGAGAACTCTCAATTTATTATTGTAACTCACAATAAATCTACGATGGCAAGTGTTGATTCTATCTACGGTGTTACGATGGTAAAACAAGGCATTTCGCGTGTAGTGCCGGTTGACTTCAGTAACTTGAATTAACAGATATTGTTGCATTTAATGCGATAATACAACGGCAATGATTGCCAGAAAAAAAAAGATATAAAATCTTATATTTTACTACAACTAAAAAAGAACATTGCAGAAATGTTCTTTTTTAATTATATTCAATTTGAAAACCAAAAACGATTTTATGAAAAACAGCTTATTTCTATACATCGCATTAATAGCCGTTTGTTTGCAAAGTTGCAACACATCCGGCTCAAGCAATACCAATCAATCTGGCACCTCATCTACATCCGAAAACGGTGCAAATGCTACTAATTTTTGGCAAAAAATGGTGATGCACGAAATTAAAGACAACAGAGGTATGATTTCTGCATTGATGCCACTTCCGGAATCTTGGAAAATACACATGGCAAATTCCGATGGCATTTCTTTATCAGGCCCAAACAATATTGTAGTCAAAGATTTTGCTCCAAAAAATTTTATGATGAATTACGATCAGAGTTTGCAATATGTATATGAGCAAAGTGGGCAACCGATGCGTAGCATGCCACCTATCGACCAATTAATACAAGAAGATATTATTCCATCTATTTCAAAAAATGGATTTGAATATGTAAAACATTACGAGTTGCCACAAATATCAAAAATGGATAAATGGTACAGCGACCAATTATATAAAGCATTTCCGGCACAAAGTTTTGTGAAAGCATACGGTATTGAATGTAAAAAACAAAATGGTGATCCGGCTTTTCTTATTCTGCATCTTAATTCTAGCCGAACGCAACAAATGGAAACTTGGTATTATATGGCTTCTTTATTAGAAGCAGATGCCGACGTTTTTGAAAAAACAAAAAAACAATTGATTTTTGCATTAGAAAATATGCGTTATAATTTAGAACCTATTATGGCATATAACAAAGAAGAAGCACAACGAATTGGAAAAAGCTGGAAAGAATTTAATGATAGAATGGCCGCCAAACAAGCTGCATTTGAAGCACAACAAATTGCACATGTAAATAAATCAAATGCTATTAATGATGCGATAATGAGTAATTGGAAACAAAGCAATGCTGCCAGCGACAAAAGACAAGAACAGTTTGTAGATTACATTTATGAAAATGAAAAAGTGCAAAATACCGAAACCGGACAAACGTATAAAGTGCAACATGGTTCTAATCAATATTGGATGAACAATAATGGTGAATACATTGGAACAAAATCCAATACCTACGATCCTAATTTAGATGAAAATATGAATGAGCAAAAATGGCAAGAATTGAAAAAAGTAGATTAACGTTTTTCTATCTTTGATTTTAATTTTTCATCTTTTCTAATATGCAAATACGCAAAGCCTCTTTACAAGATATTATTGCATTAGCAACGCTGTTTGATGCTTATCGAGTTTTCTATGAAAAAAATTCAGATTACGATGGTGCCGTTCGTTTCTTAACAGACAGAATAGAACGCAACGAATCCGAAATTTTTATTGCTGAAACAGACACACAACAAATGGTTGGTTTTGTACAATTATATCCATTGTTTTCTTCTACACGTATGCAACGCTTGTGGTTATTGAACGATTTATTTGTGCTTCCGGAGTTTAGAAGCAAAGGTATTTCAATCGCATTGATAGAAAAATCAAAAACATTGTGTATAGAAACCAATGCATGTGGCTTGCAATTAGAAACAGCAAAAACCAATATCATCGGTAATAATTTATATCCAAAAACAGGCTTTGAATTGGATACCGAACACCATTTTTATTTTTGGAGTGCTAAGTAATTTTTCATTTATTTAGATAAATTATCCGGATAAATGCCTTTGGCAATTTTATCGCGTAGTACACCAATTACCATCTCTTTTTCTTCAGAATAAGTTACACCACACCAATCTTTTCCGTTAGGTAAAAGTTGCACGGTTACTTTCCCTTCGTTCATCATTTTAGAAACTACTGTTGGAATTAAAAACTCTGCTTTTGCTTCCTTAATATTTGTGGCAAAAAAATCATTCCATTGGCGTTCTAATTCATCGTATAAAAAACAAGTGAAGCCCCAAAAATTCATAGATGCGAACGTATTAAACGGAATAGCCGTAAACGTATCGTCTTCATTGGCATTTTGGAGTTTCTCATCTATTAATGCAATTTTTGTCATTTCAGTAATGGAAACAAGCTCACTTTTTTCATTCAATGTGCAAACACCACGAGAAACCGTGCCAATATCGGATAAAGTATTCTCTAAAGGATAACCTACTAATGAAAATGTTGGTGCATCGTTATCACAATTGGATAAAAATTGATGCATGGAAACATACGCTTCTCTGCCGTAAAAATCATCAGCATTAATCACTACAAACGGATTTTTCACATATGGTTGAGTTGCTAAAATGGCTTGTCCGGTGCCCCAAGGTTTAGTACGCGAAGCCGGAGCATTTTCCGGTGGTGCTTGTATGGCAAATTGTATCGGCATTTTATTTGACCATATAGATTGAAGATGCGTTTGCATCGTTTCCAACAAATCATTGCGTGTAATTACAACTACGTCGTTGAAGCCTGCTTGCAGTGCATCATAAATAGCATAATCCATTAACCATTCACCACTCGGACCAAAGCTGGCAGCCTGTTTAATACCGCCGTATCTGCTACCCATTCCGGCAGCCATAATAACTAAAGTTGTTTTGTTCATATCGCAAATATAGCAAATGAGATAAGCTAAAAAAAAGAAATTATACACACATATTAAATGTCAAAATACGATGATGTTTTTGAATTATAGGTGTGTATTGAGAGTGATTTTATCTATTTTATAAACTAAAAAAAATACATCTTAATACTGAAATTGATGGATTTTTACACAAAAAACCAAAAGGCTATTATTAATCAATCTATTCATTATAATTAACCTTATGTTATTTCCTAACATTTTGGTCGGTTCATGCTATTTTGCTACCTTTGCAGTTCAAATTTTGCAAGAATGAATTTCGACAAAAATACGCTGATTGGAATATTGCTCATCTTATTGATTTTTGTAGGCTTTTCGTACTACAATGTTTATGAACAAGAACAATATCTTAAAAAGCATCCTAAAACAAGTACACAAGCCAATAAAAATACAGCTGATTCATCTGTGACTACTGTAAAAGATACTTTAGCCGCAACAACGCCAACAAATACGGATACAGCAAAAATCAATACGGCAATGGGTAGCTTCGCTCCTTTTAGTAGCGGTGCAGAACAGTTAACCACAATTGAAAATGAAGATTGTATTTATACCTTTTCCAACAAAGGTGGTATCATCAAAAAAGTGGTCTTAAAAAACTACTCTACGTTCCAAAAAACACCGCTTATTTTATTTGAAGATAAAGGAAAAGAATTCAACTTTACTTTTATTACTAATGATAGCAAAGCACCTGTACACACCGGAGATTTATATTTCAACACCACAGTAACGCCTCAAAAAATATCCGGCACACAAAAGTTGGATGTTGTGTATAAAATAGACTTAGGCAACGGAAAATCTTACGAACATAAA
Source organism: uncultured Chitinophagales bacterium (assembly GCA_964507125.1). Classification (GTDB taxonomy): domain Bacteria; phylum Bacteroidota; class Bacteroidia; order Chitinophagales; family JADIYW01; genus JADJSS01. The sequence goes on from CAZDOT010000025.1 coordinate 28,223, forward strand.
TATACGTTAAACGGAAAAGGTTATGCACTTGATTTTAATATCAATGCACTTAACCTTGCAGATGTATTTGCTGCGAACCAACCGATTACACTTCATTGGCATCAAGATTTACCGGCACAAGAAGGTGGTATTGAAGATGAGCGTTTCAACTCTGCCATTTATTACATGAATGATACGCAGGAAGATGACGACCTCACGAATGATAAAGAAGAAACCTTGGAAACGCCTTTAAAATGGATGTCTTTCAAACAAAAATTCTTTAATACTTCATTAATTGCATCCAAAGAATACTTTAAAAAAGATGCAACTATTAAAGTAGTAACGCCAAAAGAAGATCCTAAAATTGTAAAAGAATATTCTGCACAATTACAAGTACCTTATAACAATTCTAATGCGTTCAATTTCCCGATGCAGTTTTACATGGGGCCAAACAAATACGATGAATTAAAAAAAATGAACGTTCAATTAACGGATATTATCCCGTTAGGTTGGAGTTTCTTAGGAATGATAAACAAGTATTTCATTATTCCTATTTTTAATTTATTGAGCAAATTTATTTCCAACTATGGTATCATCATTTTATTGTTGGCTGTTATCATAAAATTAGTAACGTATCCATTTACGTATAAGTCGACACTTTCCATGGCAAAAATGAAAGTATTGAAACCGGAATTGGATGAGTTGAAAAAGAAATATCCAAACCAAGCAGAATTTGGACAAAAACAAATGGAATTATACAGCCAAACCGGTGTGAGTCCGTTTGGTGGTTGCTTGCCAATGTTGTTGCAAATGCCAATTTTGATTGCAATGTATCGTTTGTTTCCATCTTCAATTGAATTAAGACAACAACCATTTTTATGGGCAACTGACTTATCTAGTTTTGATTCCATTTTAAGTTGGTCGGCACATATTCCAATCATCAGTTCGTTGTTTGGTAATCATATCAGTTTGTTTACTATTTTAATGTCGATTTCATCGGTAGTGGTAACTAAAATGACCAGCCAAATGCAACCAAGCACCGGTATGGGCAACGAAGGCATGATGGCACAGCAAATGAAATTGATGCAATATTTAATGCCGGTAATGTTGTTATTTATTTTTAATAAACAACCGGCTGCCTTGAGTTATTACTATTTCTTGTTTAATATTTTGACGTTAGCACAAAACTGGATTATCCAAAAATTCTATATCGACGAAAACGCGATTCGTTTACAAATAGAAGAGAATAAAAAGAAACCCAAAAAACAAAGTGCTTTCCAACAAAAGATGCAAGACATCATCAAACAACAACAAGAAGCACAAAAAAATAAAAAGAAATAATACAACTTATTTTCTTACTTAATTAATGGTTGGTGTGACTTCACCAACCATTTTTTTTATGAAGTCTATATCAATAGCAAATACTTAAAACAGTATATTTATGTTTTGAAGATCTATATCAATTTATAAAGATGTGGTGGTATAAAATTTTAATTGTAACACATGTTTTGTCGGCTATTTTAGGCTTAGGTCCCGGCTTTGTAATGATTTATATTGTGACAAAAGCAACGAATATGACGGAACTGCGACATGCATATTTAATTCGTCATCGCTTGCATATTTTTGTAATGATTGGCGGTACCTTATTATTGCTTAGTGGCTTGGCAATGGGCTACATTAATCCTCATTTATTCAACATGGGTTGGTATGTAACGGCACTCATTTTGTTTTTAGTTGCCTTAGCAGTCGGTCCACTCCTATTAGCACCTTTATCTAAACCAATAAAAAAAATACTACAAGAACATGCGGATGAAACAATACCGGAAACGTATTACACTTTATCCAAAAAATTATTCTTCTTTGAAAGATTAGAAAATATTCTGTTCATTATCATCATTCTTTTAATGATACTTAAACCATTTTAAGTAATTCTCCAGTTTTAGTTGCTTGGAAAACTTACGCAGAATACACATTGTGAGACATTGCTTGCAAAAAAAAAACTTATAATAAAAAATCTAGTAAGAATAAAATATGATTATTAAACATAATTATTATTTTATACATTCGTAAGTGCAATATAATTTATCTCAAATACCATTAATAAAATTACTTGTTCCTATTTTATTGGGCATAGGTATTTTTGAAAAATGGAGCATAGGATTTATTTTTCTTTTTATACTATCTTGTTTGTTATGTAGTTTGCTACTCATCCTACATTTTATTAGCCATCATCCAACCTTAAAAAAATGGAATACAGTATCTATTTATTTACTTCTATTTCTATTAGGTGGTTTATTAATTACACAGAAACAATTAACACAACAAAAAAATCATTTTTCTAATCACAATGCAATTTATGCAAAAGGAATTATTGCAACTGATCTCCAAGTAAAACCTAAAAGTTATAAAACCGTTTTAAACATACAGCAAGTATATGACAGCTTACAAACTGCAATTCCGAGTACGGGAAATTTGTTGCTATATATAGAAAAAGATAGCAGTTTACTTCATTTAGAAATAGGTGATGAAATACTCATACGTCTGCATTACAATGAAATAAAAGCGCCCAAAAATATTGCGGAGTTTGATTATCAATCGTATTTGAAACATCAATCCATCTATCATCAACAATATTTAGCCAAACACCAATTTATTATTACACAAAAAAAGGCTGGATGTCATCTTAAACGATTAGGTTTTCATATCAGTCAATACATACGGAACATTTTAAAATCTCATATTCCTAAAACAGAAAATTTTGCTTTGGCAGATGGCATTTTGTTGGGAAATGATGATTTGATAGATAGAAATTTATACGACACTTTTGCTCAAACCGGCATCTTACATATATTATCGGTTTCGGGTTTACATGTTGGAATCGTGTATTTATTATTGCAATTGCTTTTGAGTTTTATTCACAATAAAAGTAAGAAAACAAAGGTGGTAAAATTCCTTATCATCTTGATTTGTATTTGGATGTTTACTTTAATAACAGGAGCTTCTACAGCATGCGTTCGGGCAGCAATTTTGTTTACACTCATTCATTCCGGTACCTTACAAAAAGAACATGTGAACAGCATCAATTTATTAGCCGGTGCTGCTTTAATACAAGTATTATATAATGCGAATGTAATTTATGATATTGGTTTCCAACTTTCCTATTTAGCCATGTTGGGTTTGTTTATTTTTTACAAACCCATCTATGCCGCTTTATATTTTAAATCGTATGCATTAGATAAAGTTTGGCAATTATGGTCAGCGAGTATTGCAGCACAATTGCTCACCTTACCATTAAGTATTTATTATTTTGGCAATTTTCCAACCTATTTTTTAATTGCCAATTTGTATGCAATTCCACTTTCGTTCGTCATTCTTTGGAGTTGTATTTTATTAATTCCGTTTAGCTATATTCCGATTTTGGGTATTTATTGGGGCAAATTTATTTCTATTCAGATTGCCATTTTTATTTATTTATCACAATGGATTGCTGCATTTCCTTTTGGAAAAATCAACCAAATCTATTTAACCAAAATACAATTTTATTTATTGTTGATAGCGATGTTGCTCAGTTGCCTATCCATAATACTAAAAAATACACGCTATATTTGGATGTGTCTACTTGTTGTGCTGATGTCAATTTTACTTTCCTACCCAATCGCCATACGTCAATTCCGAAAACAACAATTAGTAGTGTATGCTATTTCAAAAAATGTTGTTTTGGGTACGCATCATAAAGGTGTGCAACAAATTTATGCTAAAGATAGTATTCGCCTGTCCGACTGGTTGTTTTCTATACAAAATGCGAATCGGTATTTCCAAATTCAAGAGAGTAAGCAAACACTGTTGGATACTTCGATACAAGATGCCTCTTTCTATTACAAAAACAATTTGATGGTTGTAAAAAACAAAGTGTTTTATTTTTTAAACAAACAAAATACCAGAACAACTTTTGAGCAACCTCTTCCTGTTGATTATCTATTTTTGAGCGACAATTGTTATTTAGATATTCCATCCATTCAAGCTAATTTCAAATTTCAAAAAATTGTAATCGGTAGTGATAACGATGCAAAACACATTCGTATTTATAAAAGATTGCTCCAAGAGCAACAATTGCCTTTTGTAGATTTAAATAATGAAAGTATGTTTATCCAATTGGAGGAAGATTTTGGACAACTTCCCGAATAACAGCATACACTTTTTTAAGTTGTTCTTCAGAAATGACATAAGGCGGCATCACATAAACCGTATTTCCCAACGGACGCAGCAGCACACCACGTTCCAAAAATGAGTCGTACAAGAAATCTCGTAAATTGTTAAAATAATTGGATTGCTGTTCCGAACAAACATCAAATGCGACGATGGTTCCGATTTGTCGCACATTTTCCACTTCCATCAGTGATTTTAAATGTTCAGTATGTGCTGATTGCCATTTTACAAGTTGAGCAATCAAAGTTTCAGATGCACTCAATATTTGAAGTGTGGCATTCGCAGCAGCACACGCTAACGGGTTTCCGGTGTATGAATGACCGTGGAAAAATGTTTTTAATTTATCCGAACTTAAAAATGCATCATAGATTTCTCGTGTGCACGTGGTTAATCCCAACGGCATAAATCCACCTGTAATGCCTTTAGATATACACATAATATCCGGTTGTTCGGTTAAGTAATCACAAGCGAAGTTTTTTCCGGTTCGTCCTATTCCGGTCAAAACTTCATCAGCAATACATATAATACACTCGTTTTTAGCAACTTGTATTAGTTTATCTAAATAAATAGATTCATACATCATCATGCCTGCTGAACCCAATAATAATGGCTCAAAGATAAATGCAGCAACGTTTTTATCTCGTATAATCTGCTGAAAATCTGTTATTACTTGATTAAAATTAGAAGCATTAGGTAAATCAATAAAGGCAACATCAAAAAATAGGCTTTCGAATGCCTGATTAAATACACCACGAGCTCCAACCGACATCGCACCAAAAGTATCACCATGATACGCATCTTTAAATGCTATAAATGTTTGTTTTTCAATACCTTTATTATACCAATATTGAATTGACATTTTAAGTGCTACTTCCACCGCTGTTGAGCCATTATCAGAGAAAAAAACTTTCTTTTGAGATGAAGGTAATATTGCTAACAACTGATTTGATAACTGAATGGCAGGTTGATGTGTAAATCCGGAAAACAGCACATGCTCTAGCGTATCAACTTGATTTTTAATGGATTGTGCAATTTCACTATTACAATGACCGAAAATATTCGTCCACCAGCTTGAAACAGCATCAATTATTTCATTTCCATGCTCATCTATCATCAATGCACCTTTTGCAGAAGCGATACAAATTGGTGCTTTTGCCGTTTGGTGTTGCGTAAACGGATGCCAAATGGAATACAAATCATCCTTAAAAGGATTCATAATCAATATTTAAGTTGGTTTGCTCAATTTCTGAACCGGATTTAGACAAAATGGACTCAAGTGATTTTTTAATTTTATTGGCTTCTTGCACAATAAAACCTTTGGATGGATCATCAACATGAGGTAATTTGGCTAAAATCGGAATATTGGAATGCTTACTTATATAGTTTTCAGTATCTGAATTGGATGGTCCATTAAACACTAATCCTGCAATTGGAATTTGCTTTGCTTTCAAAGCATCAATAGACAAAAGTGTATGATTGATACTACCTAAATAATTCATAGACACAAGAATTACAGGCAATTGTATCTTCTTAATTAAATCAATAATTAAATATTTGTCATTTAATGGAACCATCAAGCCACCTGCACCTTCAACAATGATGTGATTCTTCGTTTTAGGTAACATAAAATGCTGAAAATCTATCGATTTACCATCAATTTCGGCAGCTAAATGTGGTGAAACCGGCTCTGTAAATGCATAATCTTCCGGATGTATAAAAGCACAATGCTGTGTAAAATCCCGAATAAAATCGGAATCCTTATAAATCAAATTACCGGATTGAATAGGCTTCCAATAATCCGCCTTTAGAGCCTCTACTAAAATTGCCGAAACGATTGTTTTACCAACATCTGTACCTATACCTGTAACAAAAAAACCTGCCATACTATTGATATTCAACAATTAATGAAATAAGTGTGTCAATTTCCTTTTGCGTATTATAACTATGCAAAATTATCCTCAAACGCTCTTTTCCTTTTTCCACCGTTGGGTACACAATTGGACGAACATCTAATCCATTGTTTTGTAAATATAAAGCCAAATTCCGACATTCTTCACTGCCAGGAACAAGCAATCCAAAAATCGGACCGTCTCCTAAAATGGAATATCGAATATTTAAAGAACAAATCCTATTATTAAAGTAATTAATTAAATTCAATAACTTAATACGTTGATTATAAATAAATTGTATAAATTTATAACTATGTTTCACGCCCAGTAAACTATGCGTATCTAAGGCGGTAGAATAAATAAAATTCTTTGAGAAATTAATCAAATAAGATTTTAATAAGTGACTACCCACCACGACTGCACCATGCATTCCAATTGCTTTACCAAAGGTATAAATCCGAGCAAAACACTCCTTTTCCACACCATACTCATTACACAACCCACTTCCGTGTACTCCAAAAAGTCCGGTTGCGTGTGCCTCATCTACAATTAATTGAGCATTATACTTTTTAGATAACCGTACCAACTCCGATAAATCTGCCTTATCTCCTTCCATAGAGAATATAGACTCTGTAACAATATATTTCTGTGCTGTTGATGGTACCAATTGTAATTTTTGTTCCAAATCTACATAATCATTATGACTATAAAATACTGATTTAGAATTACTTAGTTTAATTCCTTGATGTAAAGATGCATGTACCAACGCATCAAAAAATACATAATCTTCTTTCTGTACAACGGTTGCTATTAATCCAACATTGGCATCAAAACCCGAATTATACATCAATGCAGCTTCTGCGTGATGAAAATCTGCTAAATCCTGCTCCAAAGCATCAAATAACTCAGAATTGCCATTTAATAACCGAGAACCGGTTGAACCGGATTTAGCATACTGATACTTCTGATATTCCAATGCCGTTTTTTGCTTCACGTAAGCAGACCTTGAAATACCTAAATAATCATTTGAAGAAAAATCAACTAAATTATTTGTATTCTTTAAGTTACGATACAAATTATTCTGTTTTCGTAGCTCTAAAAACGAATGCATTCTATGTTCAATGCTCATGATGACAAACAGCTGTTGCTTGGATTTCATTATCTACCACCGGCTCCAATGGCTTCAACCCTAAAATATCTAACATTGCCATATCATCCGTATAATTAGGATTTGGAGTAGTAAGTAACTTATCACCGGCAAAAATGGAATTCGCACCCGCCATAAAACAAAGAGCTTGTTCAGCTACAGACATATCCAATCTTCCGGCACTTAGGCGAACTTGCGTTTTAGGCATCACCATTCTAACCGTTGCAATCATTCGAACCATCTCGAACGCAGATACTCGTCTTTGCTCTTCTAATGGAGTTCCTTCCACCGGAACTAATGCGTTAACAGGAACAGATTCAGGATGTTGTGGTAAGTTAGCTAAAGTATGAATCATACCAATTCGCGCCGCTTCATCTTCACCTAAACCAATAATGCCGCCGCTACAAACACTAATGCCTGCCTTGCGTACGTGCCCAATCGTTTTCAACCTATCTTCATAGGTTCGTGTCGTAATTATCTTATCGTAATAATCTTCCGATGTATCTAAATTGTGGTTGTAGGCACTTAATCCGGCTTCTTTAAGTTTCTCCGCTTGTTCTTCAGTCAACATTCCCATTGTACAGCATACCTCCAATCCTATCTGATTAACGCCTTTCACCATATCCAAAACCTTTTCAAAATCTCTGTTGTCACGCATCTCACGCCAAGCCGCTCCCATACAAAAACGAGTTGAGCCATTTTCTTTCGCTTCTTGTGCTTTTGACAATACATCTTCAACATCTAATAATTTATGTGCCTTCAATCCGGTATTATATCGGGCAGCTTGCGGACAGTAAGAACAATCTTCGGTGCATCCGCCGGTTTTCACGGATAATAGCGTGCAAATTTGTACGTCAGTAGCTATATTATTGTTTCTATGAACAGTGGCCGCCTCATAAATAAGATCTAATAATGGCTTATTGTAAATAGCTTGTATCTCTTCAAAAGTCCAATCGTTTCTTACACTCATATTATCTTGGGTTATTTTTTAAATCTTTTCTTTTTTGTTTAATGTTTTGATTTCGTTTTAGATAAATGTCACGCATTGCAGCTTCTTGTGCAGTATACGAGCCTAATTTATCAATATCTACCGGAGGTTCAACCAATTGTTTCACTTCAGTAGAGTCCAACGGAACTATTTTTAACAAGCTTGAATCTACCAAACTCAACAAATTTATAAATTCTTTGGGATGTGCTTGATAATAATTAAATGTACTATAAAAATCTAAACTATCCACTTTATGCTGCCTTAATATCGGAGCATACAATGATTTTTTAACAATTGTAAGGGAATCGGCATTCGTTAACGGTATTTTCTCACTAACATACGCTTCCATCATAAAAACATCGGTTAAGATAGCAACCATTTTATTTTCGGGAAGTAGGTATTTATTTTCTGAATCATGTTGATGCTTTTTTACACATGATGTAATAATAAAAACAAAAAATAGAGATAAACTTATTTTTGATTTATATTTAGGAAGTAAAATAAACATTGCAATGATTAATATTTCTGCCTTACAAGATATAACAAAAATCGCTAAAGGCAAAAATGCGGTTTTAGTAGCAATTTCAAAAACGAAATCGGTGGATGAAATTAAGGAGGTGTATACTGCCGGACAACGGATTTTTGGTGAAAACAAAGTGCAAGAGTTACTACCAAAATACGAACAACTTCCTAAAGACATTCAATGGCACATGGTTGGCACTTTACAAACCAATAAAGTAAAATATATTGCACCATTTATTTCGTTAATTCATTCTGTGGATAGCTTACGGTTAGCCATTGAAATCAACAAACAAGCTTTAAAAAATAATCGAATAATAGATATTTTATTAGAAGTACATATCGCTGCAGAAACTAATAAATCCGGATTTTCAGAAGAAGAACTAATTGACCATTTAGATATTAAAGCATTTGATGCATTGGAAAATATACGCATTGTTGGTTTAATGGCAATGGCAACAAATACCAAAAGCCAAGTATTAATTAAAAATGAGTTTAGCAATTTCAAGCAATATTTTGATGAGCTAAAATCTAATTATTTCAGTAACCATCCTGAATTTAATATTTTATCTATTGGGATGAGTAGTGATTATGAGATTGCCTTAGAAGAAGGTTCCACAATGATACGTATTGGCTCTGCAATATTTGGTGAACGCGAAATAAAGAAAAATCCAAATATTCCTATATAAAAATACGATTTGCAATTTGCATAGCTGCTGCAAAAGCTTGTTTATCTAAGCCATGGTTTATGCCTTTTTCTTCAAAAAATGCGATTAAATTTTCCGTTGGCATATTTCCGGTTAAATCATCTTTTGCCATTGGACAACCTCCAAATCCTTTAATAGCTCCATCAAAACGATTGCAACCTGCTTCCCAAGCTACTTCAATTTTTTCTCGCCATGTATTGGGTGTCGTATGAAAATGAGCACCAAAACCAATTTCCGGAAAATCGTTAGCTAATATTGAAAAAACATTGGTAATTAATTCCGGAGTAGCCGCGCCAATTGTATCAGAAATAGAAAATTTTGTAACACCAATTTCCAATAATCTATCTACCCAATGCTCAACTAAAGAGGCATCATAAAAATCGCCATACGGATTGCCAAATGCCATAGAAATATAGCAAACAAAAGTTTGTCCGGAACAATCACAGATATTCATAATTTCTTCCACTCGTTGTAGTGATTGTTCGATGCTACAATTCGTATTTCTTTGCTGAAACGTTTCTGAAATGGAAAAAGGATAACCAACGTATGTAATTTCGTCTAACTCGCCTGCAATTTCTGCACCACGCGCATTCCCAACAATGACAGAAAGTTTAGTAGAAGAATCTTGAAGGTTTAATTGAGGAATGATAATCTTTGTATCTGCCATTTGTGGTATTGATTTCTCTGAAACAAAACTGCCACAATCCAATGTATCAAACCCAACTTTTAATAAGGCATTCAAATATTCTACTTTTAATACTGTTGGAATTAAATTTTTCATTCCTTGCATCGCATCTCTCGGACATTCTATAATTTTTACACTTGCCATACGGATATGAATTTACAATAAATAAGTAAAATATCACAATAAAAATAGGTTGTAACAAAACATAAACAACTTCTTGCTTTTGAATAGTAATCTTAAAATATTAGAACATTTTTTCCAAGCAGTGTCTCTTGAAAAGGATACT
>CAZDOT010000026.1:0-29622 GCA_964507125.1 uncultured Chitinophagales bacterium
TTCATTATTTCATTATTTCATTCTTCTCACTAAAAATCTACCAAGTAATATTCAACTTTACATTAAACCTTCTGGAAGTAAGATAGTTTGGAATTGCCCATTGGTTATTGTCGTAATCTTTAATCCATCGGTAGGAAAGTGTATTGCGAATACCTAAAATATTAAACACTTCAAAGCTTGCCCAAATATTATCAAACTTGCTTCCAAAGCTATTTGGTTTTTTAATATTTCGCTTGTCACCATTGAGTAAAAGTGCAGAAAATCCAATATCTAAACGACGATACGGCGGCATTTTAAATACATCTTTATAGCGTTGTCTATCCGGTGGGCCAAAAGGCAAACCTGTACCAATTACCAAATTCAAATGCACTTTAAATCGTTTGTATTTTTCTAAATAATCTTGAAAATAAAAACTCACAAACAATGCTTGATCCGTTGGTCTTCTTATATAACCCGGATTTATAACGGAAGAGTCAACAGCAACTTGATCTTGTGTTAATGGTGTTATTACGATGCCATCTTTATTTTTATATTGCACATAATAATCATCTAAAATATTTTCTTTGGTATTTAAATACGATAACGTAATCCAAGAATCAATTCCTTTTATCATTTCACCATATAATCGAACATCCACTCCGGTTGCATAACCTTTGGCATTGTTGTTGGCAAAATATCGGATACGCACATCTTCAATTTCATACGGATTTACATTTCTTAAGTGCTTGTAATATGCTTCAGTGGTAAGTTTAAACGGTCGCTTTCTGATACGAAAATTATAATCGGCACCTAACACTACATGATAGGATTGTTGTGCTTTCACTTTGGTATTAATGTTCCCATCAAATCCGCGAATGTCTCGGTAAAATGGCGGTTGCACATACATTCCACCGGCTAAACGAAACGTAACATCGCTTTTGAGATGCGGATGATAAAATAATTGTAAACGCGGACTTACCAAAAATTCTTTGTTGACACTCCAATACGTATAGCGCAAACCGCCAATTATGGTAAATGTTGATGAGTCTTTAAATTGTGTGTTCCATGTATTTTGAATATAACCGTGTGTTCTAAAAGATTGTAAATTATTTTTTGTTTTTAAAAGATATGGAAACTGAATGGAAGAACCACTGTAAGGAATAGAATAACCTGCAGAATCTAAGCGTTGCCATTCACTTAATTCATCTTTGATTGATTCATATTGAAATGTTGTTCCCCATTCCAATAAGTGTTTGTTTTTAATGTTTAATTTGCCATGATGTACAAAGTTGACAACGGTTGCATCTAATTTATTTCGAGCCCAATTTTGAAAAGAACCAATTCCTAAATTTTCTCTCACATTTCCAAAATTATCACTCGATGGATCGATTTCTATTTCATCTAAAGAATAATATCCGGTAATGTTGAAGGTTTCACTTTCTCGCATCTTCCAAAATGCCGACATAAACTTCAAACTTAGTCGAGTGTTGGGCAAAAATTTATACGCAATGCCAACCATAGTGTTTTGAAATCTATCTTTTTCATTGCCTTCGTAATCTACTAAAAAGCGAATAAGTTGATTAAATGTTCCGGCTCTGGTTTCTTCGGTAACAGGAACAAATTTGAAATCATTGAACGAATGATTGGCAATAATTTCTATGTCGTGTTTGATGGAAGGTTTAATGTGAAAGTCGGCTTGTACATCAAAAAAGTTGGGATTGTATTCGCCCTTTTTATCCAAACTTCCTAATAAATAGGCATTGGTTTTATAACGCATGCCAACTAAATAAGTAAATTTCGCTAAGTCTTTGGCTGTATCTTTTTTGGCATAGGCTGCACCTTCTACATGTGCATTTACTCCTAATAAGCTTGCCATTACGGAGCCTTTAAATTCTTTGGGTGTTTTATATTTGATATCTAATACAGACGACATTTTATCGCCATATTTAGATTCAAAGCCTCCACCGGAAAACGATAATTTATCCGTTAAATCTAAATTGGTAAAGCTTAATCCTTCTTGTTGTCCGCTGGAGGTGAGAAATGGTCGATATATTTCAAAATCGTTGACATACACTAAGTTTTCATCGTAGTTACCTCCACGCACATTGTATTGTCCGGATAATTCATTATTGGATTGGACACCTTGTCCCATTGTTTTCACAACTGTTCCTACATCACCTGTCGGATTGGGAAAATAAGTAGCATCTTTTGCTTTTATGGTAGATTCACCTACTTTATCATTTCGAGTAGTGGTGATGTTTACATTTTCAATTGCATTTTCATTCCATTCTAATTTCACATCTTTAAACAATTTCATTTTATTGGTTGGATAAAATGTAAAAGTTTGTTTTTTATACGATAGATTGCTGAACTCTAAAACACAAGAATCGACATATTCTACTTCGATAGAATAAAATCCTTTGTTGTTTGAAATAGTTGCATTGGAAGTTCCTATTTGAAGTACAGAAACATTGCTGATGGGTTCATTATTAGTAGATGTTATTTTTCCGGTAATAACCACATTGATTTGAGCATAGCTGCAAACATATAAAAAAAATAGGAGCGTAGTTATGTATCCTTTTTGCATCATACAATAAACGAAAAAATAAACATTCTATTTTTACATCACATAATACAAATAAAAAATGAGATTATGTAAAGAAGAACAGATGCACGACTAATTTTATTCGTGTACTAACTATTTCTGAGTTGTTGTATTGTTTGAATTGGGTTTTCTGAATTGAAAACAGTATTTCCTGCTACTAATACGTCCGCACCTTTATCCAATAATTTTCTGGCATTTTGTAAGGTAACACCACCATCAATTTCAATCAATGCTTTTGAATTTTGTTTCAAGATTAAATCTTTTAAACGGGCAACTTTATCGTAGGTGTTTTCAATAAATTTTTGACCGCCAAAACCCGGATTTACACTCATCACACAAATTAAATCTATTTCTTCAATGGTATCTTCTAATAGAGAAATGGAAGTATGCGGATTGATGGCAACACCGGCTTTCATTCCGATTGATTTTATTTTTTGTATAGAGCGATGCAAGTGCGTACAAGCTTCAATATGAACTGATAAAATATTAGCACCTACTTCTTTAAATGCATCGATGTATTTATCCGGTTCCACTATCATTAAATGCACATCAAATGTTTTAGTGCTTAAAGGTCGCATGGCTTTAATAACAGGCAAACCGAATGAAATATTGGGCACAAAAACGCCATCCATTACATCGATATGGATGAATTCGGCTTCACTATTATTCAGCATTTCAAAGTCTGCTTGTAAATTGGCAAAATTAGCAGACAAAACAGATGGTGCAATGATGGGTGTTTTCATTGCTACAAAGATAAAAAAGTTTAAGTAGTAAAGCGTAAATTATAAATTAAGCAATAAAGAATAAAGTGCTTTTCATCATCAACATTAAATTCTTATTTCATTCCTTAATTCAAATACGATTTCAATTCTTTAGTGATGGCAAATCGGCGCATTTTGCGAATAGCTTTATCTTTTACTTGTCGAACACGCTCGCGCGTTAAGTGCATTTTTATGCCAATCTCATCCAAGCTATACGATTGATTAAATTCATTGATACCAAAATAGTAACGAACAATTTCAGCTTCTCTTTCGGTTAATGCTTCCAATGCATGTTCTAATTCTTCGTGCAATGATTCGTCAATTAGCATGCTATCCGGCGTAGAAACAGAATTATCACTCATTAAATCTAAACTAGTAGTATCGTCGTCTTCGCTTAGTGGTGTATCAATGGATAAATGGAACGTTAAAGTAGCACGTAACATGGCCAACTCATCTGGTTTCATTTCAAGCATTTCAGCTAATTCATCATTGGATGGCTCACGTTGATTATTTTGTTCAAATTCAACAATAGCTCTTTGTATTTTATTATAGATTGTTGCCTTATTCATCGGCAATCGCACTACACGTGGTTGTTCTATCAATGCTTGTAAGATGGATTGACGTATCCACCAAACTGCATACGAAATAAATTTAAAACCTTTGGTTTCATCAAATTTGGATGCAGCTTTAATTAAGCCTACATTTCCTTCATTGATTAAATCATTTAAGGATAATCCTTGATTTTGGTACTGTTTGGCTACAGATACTACAAAACGCAAATTGGAATTGATGAGTTTTTCCATAGCAGCTGTATCACCTTCTCTAATTTTTTTGGCAATAACTACTTCTTCTTCTTCTGATAACATTGGAAGTTTAGAAATTTCGCTTAAGTACTTGTCGATGGAGAAACTGTCTCTCGACGTAATTTTAGTAGTAATCTTTAATTGTTTCATGTGTTATAGTGTTAGGTTAAAATAAGTCACATGCTACAATGGAACAAGGATTTCAAAAAAAAATGGTTTGGATTTTTTTGTAAATAATTGTCATAAGCAGCACAATAGTTCGTATAAATATACGCTATTTGTTAAATAAATGTTACAAGTTGTATTATTTTTTTTTGCTATATCAAAATTAAAAGAAAAAAGGCCGGCAAATATTTGCCGACCTTACTGTATCGTGACATGCTTAATTTTGTTGGTTAAGCAGGATTGTCTTTTGGAAGTAATACTTTCTTGCTGAGCTTAAATTTACCCGTTTTAGTATCAATTTCTAATAATTTTACGCTTACAATATCACCTTCTTTCAAAACACCGTCTAAATTTTCTAAACGTTTATGTGAAATTTCAGAAATATGCAATAAACCTTGTTTTCCCGGCATAAACTCTACAAATGCACCATACGGCATGATAGATTTTACTTCTGCGTCATATACTTGACCAATTTCAGGAACCGCTACAATTGCATTGATACGTTTCCACGCAGCTTGCATGTTCTCTTTATTATTAGATAAAACTGTTACGATGCCAATACCTTTCTCTTTGTTTTCTTCTATCGTAATAACGGTATTTGTTTTCTCTTGAATATCTTGGATAATTTTTCCGCCAGGTCCAATTACAGCACCAATAAATTCTTTTGGAATATTGATACTTTCCGCTCTTGGAGTTTGTGGTTTTAAATCAGGACGATAAGTAGGAATACATTTTTCCATTGCCTCTAAAATATGCAAACGACCTTTTCTTGCTTGCTCTAATGCTTCTGCCAAAACTTCATAAGAAAGTCCATCTACTTTTAAGTCCATTTGCACACCGCAAATACCATCTTTTGTTCCTGTTACTTTAAAATCCATATCACCTAAGTGGTCTTCATCACCTAAGATATCGGATAAAATAGCATATTTACCATCTTCTGCAATCATACCCATTGCGATACCGGAAACATGTTTTTTAAATGGAATACCGGCATCCATGAGTGCTAATGAACCGGCACAAACAGTTGCCATAGAAGACGAACCGTTGGATTCCAAAATATCGGAAACAACACGAATTGTATAAGGATTTTCCCCTTCGCCTGGTAAGATTTGTTTTAAAGAGCGCATTGCTAAATTTCCATGACCTACTTCACGGCGAGAAGTACCTCTTAGCATTTTCACTTCACCAGTAGAAAAAGGAGGGAAGTTATAATGTAAAATGAATTTATTGTATGTTAATGCTTCTGCCTTATCTAACATTTGTTCGTCGGTTTTAGAACCTAATGTTACGGTCGTTAATGATTGCGTTTCGCCACGAGTAAACAATGCTGATCCGTGTGGTGACGGCAATACATCTACTTCCATAGCTAATGGACGAATTTCGTCAGTTTTTCTACCATCTAAACGAACTTTATCATCTAACACTACATTTCGAATCGTTGTTTTTTCGAGTTTGCTATAATATTTTACAAAAAGTTCTTTGTTGAAATTTTCTACTTCTTCTTCCGGAATTGCAGCAATAAAATCATCTTTAATTTGTTTTAATGCAGCTTTACGTTCGTGTTTTCCGGTAGCAGATTTGGCTATTTCTTGGATTCTTTTTTCTGCAAAATCTTTTACTTTTTGTTTTAAATCTTCATCTTCAACTGGCTCTGGCACAGTCATTTTAGGTTTACCACATTTTTGTTGTAATTCTAATTGTGCTTGGCATTGTTTGATGATGATTTCATGACCTGTTTTAATAGCTTGAATTAAATCTGCTTCAGAAGCTTCTTTAGATTCGCCTTCCACCATTAAAATATTATCTACGGTTCCTGCTAAAATGATGTTTAATGTAGCATTTTCAGCTTCTTTGGGTGTTGGATTTACAACGAATGAATCGCCAATTTTTGTTACTCTTACTTCAGAGATTGGACCTTCAAATGGAATAGATGAAATACTTAATGCCGCAGAAGCAGCAAGACCAACTAATGAATCCGGTTCTACGTTTTCATCGGCAGAAATTAAGTATAATAGAACTTGCGTATCGTTCACAAAGTTTTTGGCAAACATTGGACGAATAGCTCTGTCCACCAAACGACAAATTAATACTTCATAGTCGCTTGCTCTGCCTTCTCTACGATGAAAGCTACCCGGAATTCTTCCTGCAGAAGCAAATTTTTCTTGATATTCAACCGTTAAAGGGAAAAAATCAACACCTACTTTAGGTTCTTCGTTTGCAACAGCAGTTGCTAAAATCATACAGTTTCCTGCACGTAGAACAACAGAACCATCTGCTTGACGAGCCAATTTTCCGGTCTCAATAGTTGCAGTTCTGCCATTACCAATATCAACGGTTTGTGTATGTATATTGAATTGCATAAATTATTTTTTAATATGTGTAAAAAGAAAAAAGCGAGGCATAAGCCTCGCAGTAAGTTAATTCGGCTTATTTACGTAATCCGAGTTTTTCGATTAACGCTCTGTATTGTACTATATCTTTGTTTGCCAAGTATTTTAATAATCTTTTTCTTTGACCAACTAATTTGTATAAGGAGCGTGTAGAAGAGAAGTCTTTTCTATTCGTTTTCAAATGGTTAGAAATGTGGCTGATTCTGTGAGAAATCATAGCTACTTGAGATTCTACGGATCCTGTGTTTGTTGCTGAACCACCAAACTCTTTAAAAATTTCTTGTTTTTGTGTTGTTGTCATCTTATTTTCGTCTAAATGTTTGTTCCGATAATTTATTTCGGAATGCAAAGATACAATTTTTAAATGTTACTACAAAATTATTATTAACCTTTTGTGGATTACTGCATTTCTTGGCTGTATTTTAAACTAGCTAAATTAGGTTTAGCATTTTATCTTCTTTAAATTATTCAATAATATTTTTTTTTGAATATAAATTAATTTGTGAGTAGTATTTTTTTATTATTATTTAATTAATTGATACTAAGCTATATAGGTATGTTTTATTTTACTTTTAATTTAAGTATGGGTTTTTTAAGATAATTCAATCTGTGAATTAGTGATGCAATCAATTTCTTTGAAATGAATTAAAATGTATTACCAAAATGTTTACATATCTAAAAGCAATACATTAACTCTTAAAAAATAGGTAAATTCGCAGTAAATATAAAATATACACGAATGAACTTATTTTTATTACAAGCAGCACAAGGTGGCGGAAGTGGAATGTCAACTATTATCATGATGGTTTTGATGTTTGCCGTATTTTATTTCTTCTTAATCAGACCTCAATCTAAAAAAGCAAAAGAAGCACAAGGTTTTATCGATACATTAAAAGCAGGAGACCGCGTTATTACCAATTCCGGAATACATGGTAAAATAGTATCTGTAAATGAAGAAGATAAAACATTTATGATTCAAGTAGATGGTCCAACTCGTTTAAAAATGGAAAAATCTGCAATTAATGCTGATCTATCTAAAACGTTAAATGCAACACCTGCAAATCCTGCATAATTTGCATTGTTTGTAATTTTTTCAGTAATAAATAATATGCTTAAAGTTGGCATTACCGGTGGAATTGGCAGTGGAAAAACTACTGTTTGTGCCATTTTTGCTACAATAGGTGTGCCTATTTATTATGCAGATGACCGTGCAAAAGAATTGATGGTTTCAGATGAACAATTGATTCAATCCATTCAAGATTTATTGGGCGAACAAGCATACCATGCCGATAAATCATTAAACCGAGCCTTTATTGCACAACAAGTTTTTAATGATAAAAATTTGTTACAACAACTTAATGCCATTGTGCATCCTGCTGTATTTAAGGATAAGCAAAATTGGTACGAAACACATCAAACAAAGAAATACACACTTTATGAAACGGCCATCTTATTTGAAAGTGGTAGTTACAAAATGTTAGATAAAATAATTACAGTTTTTGCACCACAAGAAGAGCGTATTGCTCGCACCATGAAACGTGATAATTTGAGTAGGGAAGAAGTGTTAAGTCGTATGGATAAGCAAATATCAGAAGAAGAAAAAATGTCAAAATCGGATTTTATCATTTATAATGATCATTCTCAACCATTGATACATCAGGTGTTGACAATTCACCAACAATTAATTTCGCTGTGAGTATAGAACTTTTTATTTTCAGCGATGTTTAAGAACAATACATTTTTATACTTATTAAAATTTTAAAAAATGATAGAAACAGTAAATTGCCTAATAATTGGTGCCGGTCCTGCCGGATATACTGCTGCCATTTATGCAGCTCGTGCTAATTTAAAACCTGTATTATACACCGGAATTGAGCCGGGCGGACAGTTAATGACGACCACCGATGTAGAAAATTATCCAGGCTATCCGGATGCAGTTACCGGACCGAAAATGATGGATGATTTCCAAAAGCAAGCAGAACGTGTTGGTGCTGATATTCGCTTTGGTGTTGTTACAAAAGTTGATTTCTCCGAAAAAATCCATAAAGTTTGGATTGATGAAGAAACAGAAATTCATGCAAAAGCTATTATTATTGCCACCGGAGCAAAAGCTAAATGGTTAGGATTGCCATCTGAAACAAGATTAAATGGAAGCGGCGTTTCGGCTTGTGCCGTATGCGATGGTTTCTTATTTAAAGGAAAAGAAGTAGCGATAGTAGGTGCCGGTGA
The DNA here is from genome assembly GCA_964507125.1 of uncultured Chitinophagales bacterium. Lineage (GTDB taxonomy): Bacteria > Bacteroidota > Bacteroidia > Chitinophagales > JADIYW01 > JADJSS01. The sequence continues at coordinate 8,933 of CAZDOT010000026.1, forward strand.
TACAGCTTGTGAAGAAGCTTTGTATTTGTCTAATTTATGTCCAACGGTACACATGATAGTGCGTAGCGAAAAAATGCGTGCATCTAAAATTATGCAAGACAGAGTGTTGGCGAAAGAAAATATTAAAGTGTATTGGAACAGCGAAACCGATGAAGTATTAGGTGCAAATAAAGTGGAAGCAATTCGATTGAAAAACAATATAACCAACGAGTTGACAGAAATTAAAGTAGAAGGTTTCTTTGTGGCAATTGGCCATAAACCTAATTCAGATATTTTTAAAGGTTGGTTAGATATGGATGATGCCGGTTATTTAATAACTATTCCGAGCACAACCAAAACTAAAGTTGCCGGTGTATTTGCAGCCGGTGATGTGCAAGATAAAGTGTATAGACAAGCAGTAACATCAGCGGGAACAGGTTGTATGGCAGCGTTAGATGCGGAACGTTATTTGGCAGAACATTTTCATTGATGATGTTCAAAATAGTATAAATTATGAACGGCGTTCTTTCGAACGCCGTTTTTTCATAATTATTACCCGACACGATTATTATGGTTTTTGAATCGTGTTCGTAAATTTAATAGGTAATTTATTTTTTTGCTCTGCGGATTTAAGTGTATTTTCTACTACGTGCTACCACGTAGTAGTTTATATTAACCGCTTGTCAATGGCATATTTTATGAGTCCAACAATGGTTTTGGTGTTGAATTTCCGTATCATATTTTTCCGATGTGTTTCTACGGTTCGCTCGCTTATAAATAATTTATCAGCAATTTCAGCATTGCTCAACTCAAGCACTATCAATTTTAAAATTTCTAATTCGCGTTCGGTTAATTTTACGTGCTCTTTCTTATTTTCTGTTTTTTGATGTTTGTTTTTAACCATTTCTTCGGTAACATCATCGCTAAAGTGCATTTTTCCTGCTGCCACTTTATGGATGGCTTCAATTAACTCTAAATTTCCCACATTTTTCAATACATATCCGGAAATTCCGGCATCTAACATTTTATGTATGTCACTAATATTTCCGGACATCGATAAGGCAATAACATGTATTGTTGGATAGCTTGATTTTATTTTTTTTGTCAATTCAAAACCATCTATTTCCGGCATACTAATATCCGATAAAATAATTTCCGGATGTATAGTTGAAAGTGCATTGAACAACGTATTTCCATTGGTGTAAGTGCCAACAATTTCAATTGTTTCGTTCGGTGATAGCAATGCTACTAAACCATCTAACATCATTTGGTGATCATCTACTATGGCAATTTTATGTTTCTTCATTTTTTACGAGATTGGAATTTCAACAATTATGATTGTTCCGTTTTTAGGTGATGATTCTATTTCAAAATTTCCTTTTAAATAATCTGTTCTTAATTTCATATTTCGGATACCGATTCCATTGTATTCTTTCAAATTATCTATATCAAATCCTTTGCCATTATCTTGTAACAGTAAAGAAATTTCTTGTTCATCCGCCGAAAGTTGAATCTGCATTTCACTAGCCTGAGCATATTTTAAAGTGTTTTGCACGGCCTCTTGTACAATACGATACAGCATCAATTTTTCTGTACTATTTAAAGAAGATTCCAAAAATCCGTTACACTCGAAATATAATTGTATTTTATTCGTTTGATTTATTTTTTGTATAAAATTATCAATAGCAATTTGTAATCCTTGTTGGTTTAAAATATCAGGTACCATATTGTGTGAAATATTGCGTATTTCTTTGATCGATTCATCCAAAATATCTATGGAATTTTGTAATTTATTTTTTTCATTTAATTCAATGGTACTCAAGTTTAATTTGGTAGCAGAAAGCAATTGACCAACGCCATCGTGTAATTCTCTGGCTAAGCGTTGCCGTTCATTTTCTTCCGATTCTAAGATGGCTAATGTTCTTTTTTCTTCTTCTTTTAAAAGCTCAGTTTGTAGTTTGCGTTCTTGTTTTAGTTTGTATCTGTTATAAAATAAATAGTACGTAAATAAGGACAATAAGAAGATGGTAAACAGAGTGCCTATCAATAGATTTCTTCTACTTATTTTCAAATCTTGTTGAATGATTTGTTGTTCTTTTTTTTCAGTTTCATATAAGGTACGTAACTGTGCAATTTTGTTTTCCGTTTTCTCATTTAACAAGCTATCTTTTGCTGCATTGCTATTTAATAACGCTTGGTATGCTAATGCAGGTTGGTTCATTTTATCATATAAAGATGATAGCAGTTCATAGCTATTTTTCACACCTAATTTATAGCCGGATTTCCTGCATAATTCTATACTTTTTTGATAATAATAAATAGCAGTGTCATACTTTTCTAAAGCTTCGTAAACGGCACCTAAATTGCAATAAGAATCGCCTATTTGTTTATTGTTTTTAAAAGTAGAATCTATGGAAATTGCTTTTAAATGATACTCGATAGATTGGTCATAATGATTGGAATAATAGTAACAATTTGCAATGTTGTCATAAAACATGGATTTATTAAATTCAATTCGTAATTGCTCACACATTTTTAAGCCGATACTATCCATTTTTAAGGCATCTTCATATTTTGCTTGCATTCCAAAAATATTTGCCATATTGTGATAGATAGAAATATGGTTGGCTTTGGGTTGTAAAGTTTGTATAATTTGAAATGCTTTTTGAACATATTCTTCTGCTAATGCAAGTTGAAATTTAGATTGATAAACCATTGAAATATAGTTATAACAAACTGCCATTTCGCTTTTTTGTCCGAGCTGTTCGTTTAATTTTAACGCAACTAAATAATGTTGCATAGCTTGGTCGTATTCACCTTTTTGCCAATAACTAGTGCCTAAAGCCGCATTTGTTTTTGCAATAAGTGTGTCGTTTTTTAGTTTAATAAATTCAACTAAAGCCGCATCATTTTTATTAATGGCTAAATCGTAATTTCCTTTAATTTGTTCGAGTGTGCCTTGATTTAATAAATGAAGTGCCAATCCAATTTCATTTTTTTCTTTTTCAGCTATTTGATAAATAGAATCATTATATAATTGTGCTTTTTGAACATCGACACGTTGGAAAAATAAATATTGTTCTTGGTAATGATAAATTTGTTGTTCTACATTGTTTATAGACGGTTTGGGCGCATTGCACCCAACTAAAAGAGCTATTAAAATAAACCAGATTCTACTCATTGCGTTAATGTGATAAATTTAGAAAATTATGTGTTAAATAATACAATATTAACCAGCTATCTATTAACATTATTTATCATTCAATATTTTATTTATGGAACTAAAATTGGTGTAAATTTAGTTTTACCTTTGTATCATAAATGAAGAAGCATATCCTGTTTTTATTTTTCTTGAATCTGTTGTCGATATTTTCCTATGGACAATCAGAACAAGATGTTATTAAATTGCCTCAAACAATTATTGATGGTGATACTTTGCCTGAAATTATTTTCGAACCTATTGTTGTTACGGATTCCAAATTAGAAAAAGTAAATTTAGAAGAATGGCAAATGCGTTATCTACGTAAAGTGTATCCGTATGCATTACGTACAGCACGATTGAATAATAAAATTAATGAAGACCTAAAAAAGTGCGAAACAAAAAAAGAACGAAAACGTTATTTGAATGAATGTGAAAAAGTATTGAGGAATGAATTCGAATCAACCTTAAAAAATTTAACTCGCAAACAAGGTCAATATTTAATTTTATTAATTCATCGAGAAACTGGCATTACGGTGTATGATTTATTGAAAGAATACAGAAGTAAATGGAAAGCTTTTTGGTGGAATTTTGCCGGAAAATTCTATGATTTAGAAATGAAAGCAGAGTATGAACCGCAAGGAAAAGATAAAGAAATAGAAAATTATATTCAACGATTACAGTATATTTATCATACAGACGGCACTAATTATATTATACAACATGAACAATTCCATACACCAATTCCGGGTCAAAAACGCTCAAAATAAAGAAGTAGATTTATCCGAATATAAAGGCAAAACCTTATTAATAGTAAATACAGCTTCTAAATGTGGTTTAACGCCTCAGTTTGATAAGTTAGAAAAATTATATCAAGAGTTTAAAGATGATAACTTTGAGATTTTAGGATTTCCGTCTAATGATTTCGCCGGACAAGAACCCAATTCTTCAGATAAAGCGGCGGAATTTTGTAAACTAAATTATGGCGTTACATTTCCGATAATGGAAAAAATTCACGTTAAGAAAGGAGAGGAGCAACATCCTTTATTTAAGTTTTTAGGAGATAATGCACCCGGATTAAATTTATTAACGCATCCGAAATGGAATTTTCAAAAATATTTGATAGATAAAGATGGAAATGTAGTGGATTATTTTATACCGACAACTGAACCGGATAATGAAAAAATCAAATCTAAAATCAAAGAAATACTTTAGTATTTATCAACTTCGTTAAATGGAAAAATTAGATATACTCGTGTTTGCAGCTCATCCGGATGATGCTGAACTTTCGTGTAGTGGCACCATAATGAAACACATTGATTTGGGTTATAAAGTTGGCATTGTAGATTTAACGCAAGGTGAGTTAGGTTCGCGAGGTAATGCCGATATTCGTAAGCAAGAATCGGATGCTGCCTCCAAGATTTTAGGAATTCACGTTCGTGAGAATTTAGGATTGCACGATGGTTTTTTTGAAATAGAAGAAACACAACTAAAAAAAGTGATTACAGCTATTCGAAAATACCAGCCGGAAATTGTATTTGCCAATGCCAAGCAAGATAGACATCCGGATCATAAACGTGGTGGCGATTTGGTTTCAAGAGCAGCATTTTTAAGTGGATTGGTAAAGATAGAAACTACTTTAGATGGAAAAGCTCAAGATAAATGGCGTCCTAAAGCCGTTTATAGATATGTTCAAGAACAATATATAGAACCTGATTTTGTGGTTGATATTTCTGGTTATGAACAAAAGAAATTAGAAACCATAAAAGCATTTAAATCTCAGTTCTATGATCCTAATTCTTCAGAACCGCTTACACCTATTTCCAGAGCCGATTATTTAGATTACGTTTGGGCAAAAATGAAATTATTTGGCGGCCAGATCAATGTGGATTTTGGTGAAGGATATACCATAGAACGAACTATCGGTATAGATAATGTGTTCAATTTGAAATAAGCTTACCAAATTTTGCTGATGTCATCGCACCATGCACGTATCAATGCATCTTCTTCTTTTCCAACAAATCCTTTTCCGGTAAGCATATCGTAACAAGTTAATAAATCATCCAACATATTATCTTTTCCACCTTTAATATTTAGGTTGGAAAGTTCTTGACATATTTTATAATTGTTTAAATAACCTGGAATCTCATCTTCAAAATCTTTCATTAAGTTGTGCTCATTGCGTTCCTGCCAAACGGTAGCGTCATGGTATAATACAGACCATCCATTTGCCCAAGAAATACGTTGTGCAACGTAACTTCTCCAAATATCCGTCATACGGAAGCTGCAATAAGCCGGTAAGTATAACAATGGAAATGCTTCTTTATACCAGTATGTATTTTGACTGTTAAATGGACTCCAAGCATTGTTACCCAAAGCTACCGGTTTTCCGGTTTTTTCAAAATTTAAAGGCAATGGATAAGCTAATCGGTAAACGGCATCTACGTCTGGATTTTCGTCCGCTAAACCTTGTTGGATAGGACAAATAATTTCTTTGGTTTCAAAAGATGAAAGGGAAGGTGTCGCTTTTTGTAGTTCCTCTAACGGCAATCCACGAGGCCATATAAATTTGTTACTGAAATACTTATACACATTTATCCAACCTGTTTCTTTAACATCTACTGCTTGAATTGTTTTTGTAGTTTCGTTCCAAAATTCAGCTCTTGGTAAATTATCGTCGTCAGTTTCTACTAATTCATCGGTGCCATTTTGCATTGCAATGATATATCCAATATTTTTTCTTGCATAATGTTTTGTTGGACAAAGTTTTGCAAATTTAGATTCAAGTGTTAATTGACGATCAACAGACCAATAATCGCATCCTTTGATGTTGAATTCAGCCGGAGATTTGGTATCACCAATCATTATAAATTTAATATTTCTTTTGGTGCATTCTTCGGCAAATGTATGTAAAACTTTTAATTGGTCGTTTGCTATTGATGTGATTACTAATGATTTGTTTGACATTGGTTAAAGTTTTAGTTTTGTATTTTGTTTAAAATATTATGTTAAATAGTGGGTGTATTTCCTTTTAATCTTTCCCAAAAATAATAGAGAAGTGTTTCTCTCGCATTTTTAATGGCGGAAGGCGATACACGTGGAGATGGAGCTTGGTAATGAATAGGTACTTCAGCCGTTCTATGCTTGCGTAGTAAATATTTTACTTCTGTTTGATAAAAGTGAGCTCTTGATTTGAGCGGATACTGTAATAATTTACCAATAACATCTCTGTGGAAGCCTTGAAATCCGGATGTCATATCAAATAGTTTAGTGCCTAACAAAACGTTAGCAAGGATAGTTCCGACTTTACTTAACATGCGACGATTAAAAGGTGAGTCGCCCATAGAGCCATCTTTGATAAATCTGGAACCAAAAGCAACTTCATTTCCTTCATTTAAAACACGTAAATACATCGGAATGGCTCGTGGATCATGGCTTAATCCGGCATCCATTTCAATAATAATATCGTGACCACGTTCATAAGCAACTTTAAATCCGGTTAAATAAGCATCCACCACATTTTTATTATCCGGAGCCCAGATTACTTCAAACCTTGGGTCTTTTTGTGAAAGATTTTGTGCTAATTCTAAAGTTTTATCTTTAGAAGCATTGTCAATAATAAAATATATTTTTCCGGTGCCAATCACATCCATTACACGGGCTAATAAATTTACGAAAGGTTCAAAATCTTGTTCTTCATTTGCCATAGGAATGGTGGCAGCCCAATTGGTATATAAATACATGTATTTCTCTGTTTATCTATTTAACATAATATAAATTATAGGACAAAACAATACTCAAGTTAAAGGATTTTATGCCAATAATTCTCTCTATTGCAAATCTAAATTAATTTAATGATTTAAAGAATAGTTGATATATATTAATCATGATTTTTAAAGCGATTGTATTTATCATACGCATAAAATTTAATATAATCACCGGAATTGATGCGTTTCTGAATATCGCGCCAAAACTTAGGATCAAAAATTTCATTATGTTCAGCTAAGAAAATTTCACCAATTGGTCCATCTGGTGCCATAAATGCTTTAAATTCTTCCGGAAAAATATCATTTGGTTCTACGGATAAAATTTCGTGCGTACCACGAGTATCATTTTCATCTGTAAACTGTGGAATTCTTCTAAATCGACAATCGGTTACTTTGGCAATTTCATCGTAATCATAAAAAATAACACGACCGTGACGTGTCACACCAAAGTTTTTCAATAATAAATCGCCCGGAAAAATATTGGCTGCCGCTAACTCTTTAATACAAAATCCATAATCCAGAATAACGCGTCCTTTATTTATTGGATTAGATATTTCTTGCAAATAAATATTCAACGGTGTCATTTTTCGTTCAATATAGACATGCTTAATCAACACTTTGCTGCCGTTAAACTCAACTGTTTGACTACAAGAATTCTGAAGTTCTTGTATCAATTCATGCGAAAATAGATTGCGTGGAAATTCTAAATTTTCAAACAAATGCGCATACGCCATTCTACCTACACGATCATTGATTTCTACTTCTTCGTATTTCTTTATAACAAAATCTCGCGTACAATTTTTAGGTGCTTCAAATTTGTCACGGATAATTTTGAATACAAAATTGTAATATTTAAGTGTAAATACCGCCATTACCATTCCTTTGATGCCCGGCGCCACAATAAATTGGTCATCGTGGTTATGAATGTAATTCATTAAATCACGATATAAAATTGTTTTGCCATGCCGATAATAGCCAATGGAATCGTACAACTCACCGACTGTTTTGTGCGACAACATCGCTTTTAGGTAATCAATTAATTGAGCCGGATATTTGGTGTGCACGAAAAACGAAGCTCTAGTGAAACTGAAAATGATACTAATTTCTGCCGGAAGATAAATAACGGAATCAACAAAAATGCCATTTTCTTCATTCAACAGCGGAATAACAAATGGCATCGACCAATTTTTATAAAAAATACGACCAATAACAAAAGCACCTCTATTGCGATAAAAAACAGGCTTTAGCACTTCAATCCTATCTAAAAATAAATTTGATTTTTGATGTATGATGGTCGGTGCCATTTCATCAAAAATATTTTGTGTATCTCGGTTAATATCTTCAAAAGGAACACTAAATCGAAAATATTGTAAAATTTGTTTGATGGCAACAGTAGAAAAATGTGTGCAATCTATGATGTCATATACCGCTTCTCCTTCGTGTGGCATGGGTTTGTAATCGGCATAATCAAAATATTCTATGTCCGGATTAAAACTTTTTTCTATAAAAACTTTTCGTGTAATGGAATTATAAAATGTTTCGGAATTTAAACGATGTGGCTTATCATTTACAATACAAGAAAATTCCTTTTTTATGGCTTTCCAATAGGTTAAATCTTCTAAATGCTCACCCAATAATTCTTGTGTTTTGGCAAATACTTGTTTTACATATTTTCCATATAAACGATAACGTTCTTGTTGTCGTGAAAAGAGTTCGCTATATTGTCTGTTTTCAAAATAGCCTTTTGCAGATAAGGTAATATCGTTGAAAGTAAATAATAAAATATCATATTGCTCCGCAATATTTTGAGCAACTTGTTTAACTATATCTTGATTTACCATTTATTGTAGTATTTTTAAACTTTAGCAATATACAAATCTGAACATGAATTTAGAAGAAATACGAATATATTGTTTGAATAAAAAAGGTGTAACGGAAGATTTTCCATTTGACCAAGAAACCTTGGTATTTAAAGTATTGGGAAAAATGTTTCTGTTAACAAATATAAATGAAGCGGATATCTCTGTCAATTTAAAATGCGATCCGGATTGGGCAATCGAATTACGGGAACAATATAGCAGTGTATTTCCCGGCTATCACATGAATAAAAAATTGTGGAATACCGTTCAATTTTCCGGAGAATTTTCTAAAGAAGATTTTTTAAAAATGATAGATCACTCCTACGATGAAGTAGTTAAAAAAATGCCGAAGAAAACCCAACAACTATTAAAGGAATTATAAGCTTGTTTCGAATTTTATACATAGTATTTTGGTGCTGTTGCCTCTCTCCTTTTGGTGCTGTTGGGAAATCTATTTTTGTAGATGAATATTTCAAAAATGCTGAAATCTACAATGCACTCACTGTTCATGAAGCTGACACAATGCCGTATTTATTCTTGGATTTCAAGGTGAAAAATACGTTGGCTACAGAACGTACTTTATACCTCAGTATTATCAACACTACCATTGATAGTATATTTGTGAAAACAGATGATAAGATTGAAATTTTAGGCGATCATATCAATTTTAAACAAAATAAGTTAAAACATAATAATCAAGTTGCCGTAATTAATTTACCTGCTAACGGAACTAAAAACATCCAATTAAAAATTAAGAAGCAATGGAAATATTCTAATGTTCGTGTTCAGCTTTCTTCGCAAAATGCCTTTATAAAAACAACCAATCACGATAATTTCTTTTTGGGAATTTATTTTGGCATTGTATTTATGTTTATTCTTTTATTGATTTGTTTTTACATCTTTAGTAAAAGCAAATTCTTTCTCATTTATCTCAGTATCAATATTTTTATTCTATTTATTATCTTCCAATACAGCGGCGTTGGCTTTATTTATATTTGGCCAAATTCTGTTTTTATCCAAAATCATGTTACCGCATTTGCAGTTATGGGTTATTTGGGAACGCACTATCTTTTTATTCGTTCCTTTTTTTCTGCACAATTTAAAAGTAACTATTCGAGTGTAATTCTTAAATCATTGATTTTTATATTAGTCATCTTTGGTGTTCTATTTTTATTTCAAGTAGTTAATAAACCTTTGGTATATCAGTATTCTGTGTTGTTTGTTAGCTTCCTAAATACGTTGTTTGTTTTTTATGGTTTAATCATTTTATTACTCTGTTTTTACACGTATAATGCGTCTAAAAGAAGAGAAATTATTTGGGTTTTCATTGCTGCATCTTTTCATATTTTTAATTGGTTTGTTTTTATTAATAATGAATTTGCCATCACTAAACCTATCAACCTATTAGATAATTTTAAGCTGGTGGAAAGTAATTTATTTGTGCCACATATCATTTTTTACACATGTATGTTGGAGATTTTTGTTACTTCTATTTTTATTGGTATAAGTTATCATCAAGTATTGCGACAAAACACCATTTCTACGCAACGTTTGGATTTTCTACAAAAACGAAATATCAATACTTTTGTGGTTGGACAAGAAGCTGAACGAGAAAAAATATCTTCAGAAATTCAACAATCTATCACGAATGACATCCAAAAAATAAGGCAAAAAATATCCGATTTTTCTATTTCTACAGATGACAGAAAAATTATTCCAACAGTTATTAATGAAATAGATAAAACAGTAGAAGATATTAAAAACATTACCAACAACTACGTTGCTCCGGATTTACAACAAATGTCTTTAATTTCTATTGTAACTACCGCAACGGATAAGCTTTTCTCACAATTATCGGTGCAATATGTTTTCCATCATATCAGTGAAGATTTTGTACTTCATCCAATAGCAAACATTAATTTGTATCGCATTTTACAAGAAATTTCTAATAATATTTTAAAACACGCACAAGCGCAAAACGTAACCATTTTTGTAACGAAAGACAACAAATCATTGCAAATGAAAATCACAGATGATGGCATTGGTTTTGGCGATTCCATCAGTAACAGTAAAGGAATTGGCATTATGAATATTGAATCGCGAGTGAGCAGTTTGAATGGCCATTTTTATATTTTATCAAATGCCAATAAAGGTGCCGTAATGGATTTAATTTTTGATTTAAACGATATTACTTGAAAAGGAAACGAAACATATTTATTTATTTTTGGATGCTGTTTTTATCCTTTAGTTGCTCGCAACAGCAAGATGCTAATTTATTTATTGTAGATAAAAAATTGCGTTGCAAACCGGCTTCTGATAAGGTAATAAAAATCGAAAATTTAAACGGTGACACCTTAGCTTATAAATTAGTTGTAAAAAATCCGGAAACATCTGTTCAAGATATTTTTATCGAATTTCCTATCCAACAAATAGAAAACATTCAAGTAGAACAATACGTGCAAAATAAAATTGTTACACAATATGCCTTTGTTTCTAAAAAACTCAGTCAGCGTATTTATTACGATCGTAATATTGTATTTCCATTCTCACTGAAGCCTAATTCTGTTTCTACATTCCTATTTCGTTTTCATAAAAATGATATTCACAACTTCTTTAATCCGGAATTATTAGTATGGAAAAAAGATGCCAAATTAGGCAGAACACAAGCATTAGAGTTGACACGCGGCGTATTTTATGGCATTTTAATCTTGTTTGCTTTCGTTTGTTTTTTGATTACCTTTTTATTGAACGAACGAAATTATTACTATTATCTGTTGTACTTAATCACAGGCATTTGCTACTTATTTGTAAAAAATAATTTAGGCTATGAATTGTTTTGGCCTAATTCTCCCAACGTAGATTTATTCTTGAAAAAAATCATGTTGTCAGCCTATTTAATTGCTTCCATTTTGTTTTTAAGAGGTTTTATACAAAAAAGAATACACATTCCATTATTACAAAAAACATTACGCTCTTTTATTTTATTCGGATTAACCTTAATTGGTGTTTCGCTCATCGTTGGTTTGTTGAGTGCACCGGCTCAAAAAACATTTATCATTATACAAACTATCTTTTCTATAGTTTGTTTCTTAACGGTTGCCATCACATTTGTGTTTGTCTATTTTAATACTAATGATCGTTCTATTGTCGCATTCTCGTTAATTTATTTTCTATCGTTTTCTTTCTTTTTATACTATCCACAACCTGAGTTTGGTAGCGATGTATTTGGTGTTTATTTAGGTCAGATTTTTATTTATAGCAATGCTTTTATTATAGCAACTATTATTACGGCTTCCACTGTTTATCGCGTGCTACAAGTTATTCGTGAAAATGAAAAATTAAAGAAAGAAATGAGCGTTATCAACTCGTATAATAATTTCTCGTTGATTCAAGGTCAGCAAAACGAACGAACACGTGTGGGCCGTGAGTTGCACGATGGCATTGGCATTATGATGTCTGCTGTAAAAATGAAATTGTCATCTCTCAAAACAACAGATAAAACAGAGAAAGAAAAACTTACGCAAATTGGAAATGAAGTAGATGCTATTTGTCATAAGATAAGATTGTTTTCGCATACTTTGCTGCCGCCAACACTCAAAAAATATGGTTTACAAGTGGCACTAAAAGATATGTTGGAACAATTTAAACAACAACAAAAAGTAAAATTGACCTATAACTTTAATATTCCGGATAATTTATCTTTTGTTTCTCAACAATTAATTTATGATATTTTACAACATTTTGTCTTGTATTTTTCAGATTCTAAACCTACACAAATCAATATCAGCATTTATGTAATTGCGTCTATAAAAGAAGCACAAATTCGCATTCAACACACCAATGCACAAACCGATTTGAATCACGAAGAAATCCAATCTATAATTTCGGTAATTGATTTGTTAAATGCTAAATTCCAAAGTACTATCTTAAATGCACGGAATTCCAGAATTCACTTAGAGTTCCCTATTTTATTGGATTAGAAGTTGATATCTATCGTTGGAAAATCTTGTTTAAAAGCATTTATAAACTGCATTTTTTTAGATTCAAAAAGGGCATTTTCATCCATGTTGGTATGTTTTAATCGATGCTTAAAAAGCAATCTTCCTTTTTCAATTCTATCATTAATTGATTTCGTTACATCATCAAAATAAACATCGGAAAATTGTTGCCAAATATATTTCACCGCAATATCATTTGGATGCAACATATCTTCTGCATAGAAACGATAATCTCTCAGTTCATCCATCAAAATTTCATACGATGGAAAATAAAAACAATTCGTGTTTTCTGAAATAATTTGATGCACACTTTCAATTAAAATGCTTTTGCTGCGTTGGTTTTCTATTGCACCATCTCGCCAATGCCGAACCGGCGACACCGTAAACAACACTTTTTTATCTTTTAAAATAGATTGAATGGATTGGTATGATTGCTTAATTTCTTCTATTGATAATAAGCGTTTTTCAAATGCAGTTGCCGGAATTTTATGGCAATTTCCCACAATGGTAGCTCGTTCTTTGTGATAATAAACAAAAGAAGTTCCTAAGGTAAAAACAATATACTTCGCTCCTATCCAATGTGTATAGGCATTTTGTATTGCCGTATTGATATTAGACAAAACGACATTTGCATTTGTATCCGAAAATTTCCCGTGATGTTGCAATGAAAGATAGAGTTGACGATGTTCCATTAAATCGTCCAATGTATAATTTTTTTGTTGGGTAATTTCTTCTGTCGACTTAAAAATAGAAATTGGATTATATAAAATACCATGAGGATTTTGCAAAGCTTTAAAGCCATAGTATTGCAATAATTGTCCAATGTTTTCTGTAAAGCAAGAGCCCATCAACAATATTTTATCGTGATGTGTTATTGAAATATCCGATTTTGGTAACTGAATTTTTGTTCTAAATTCCATGAAGTGTACAACTTATATGCTCAAAATTAGCAATTTTCATTTTTTGGAAAGATATTTGTTGTGAGTGGATATGCAATATATTAAACATATTTTCGGTGCAATCTTATTTTTGGTCTATTTGCAAGCCAATGCAGTTACTTATGTAGATGCTGTTTTCAATCCAAAAATAAAAACAGTACAATTTTTTCCCAAAGGTGCAGATATGGCAATGCCGATTATAAACATGAATGCCAATGATATTTTAGAATTACATTTTGATGACCTATCCAACACGCCTAAATCATATTATTATACAGTCATTCAATGTCAAGCCGATTGGACACCTACATCCATGAATCAAATGGAATATATTGATGGTTTTATGGAAGGAAATATTACGGATTACGATTATTCCAACGGAACCATTGTACCGTATGTACACTATAAATTAGAATTTCCGAATAACGATATGCAAGTAAATCGTTCGGGTAATTATGTGCTTTTAGTTTATGAAAGCAATAAAGAAAACCCCATTTTCGTACGTCGTTTCATGTTGGCAGAATCTAAAGCAGTTATAGATGCAAATGTAGCGTACACGCGTAGTTTAACGAATAGAGATAAACTGCAAGAAGTTGTTTTTAAAGTAAATTATAAAGGATTAAACATCGATAATCCACAAACAGAAATTCAAGCATCCGTTTTACAAAACTATCGTTGGGATAATGCAAAAACTAAAATCCGACCACAATTTATCGGATTGAATGAATTAAATTTTGATTTTAATGGCGTACTCACCTTTCCTTCTGTTGGTCGTGAGTTTCGTTTTTTTGATGTTCGCTCCTTGCGTTTTAGAGGTCAAAATATTCGTGCGTTTGATATTCGCGAAGACGAAAATAATGTGTTTTTATTATACGATAAACCTACGCCACAAAATAAATATCAAATGGTTCGAGATTTGAATGGACAATATTATATCGAAAATTTAGATAATCCATACTATAATACCGGAGCCGATTATGCCAACGTGCATTTTAATTTCGATTTTGGTGGAAAATTAGATGGTGGCAACTTTTATGTGTTAGGTGCGTTTAATAATTGGATATGTAACGAAGACTCTAAAATGTATTACGATGTACTCGATAAAAGTTATGCATTGAATTTGTTATTAAAACAAGGCATGTATAATTATACATATGTCTATAAAAATGAACAAACCAACACAACGGATACTTATATAACCGAAGGTTATTATCCGGAAACAGAAAATGATTATACAATTCTATTATATTATACACCATTTGGTGAACGATACGATAGATTGATTGCAGTAAAACATATTAATTCAATTGTAAATAGATTATAATGGCAACAAAGTTTGACATACAAAAAGGCGATTTATTAATTTCCGAGCCATTTATGAAAGATCCAAACTTCAAACGAACAGTAACGCTTATTTGCGAACATACGGATGAAGGCACTTTGGGCTTGGTATTGAACCGACCATCTATTTTTAATGTAACTCAAATGATACAAGGCTTTCCGGCGTTTCCATCTTTAATAAATTATGGCGGTCCGGTGGGCATGGATAGATTGAATTATATTCATTGTTATGGCGATATATTGGAAGGTGCATTTCATATCGTTGATAATATATATTGGAATGGAAATTACGAACAACTTAAAAGCTTGATTCGAGAAAAGAAAATAATGCCGCAAAATATTCAATTTTTTGCCGGATATGCAGGCTGGGAAGCCGGACAATTAGAAGAAGAAATGCAAGACAATAGTTGGATTGTTTCCAGAAACAATACCGAAATTTTTAAGATGAGTGTTTATATGTGGAAAGAGATATTAGAAAAAATGGGCGGCAAAAATAAGCTTATTTCTACATTTCCGGAAGATCCATCTCTTAATTAGCAATAGCATTAATTTTTACTTCTTTCAATAGTATCATATTCATGGCATTGGGCTTAAAACCTGAAATATTTTTATGTACAAATCGGGTTACTTCATCATAAAATAAAGGCACTACAGGTGCTTCTTCAATGATGATATTTTCAAGCTGATGATATAATTGATATGTTTTAGCAATGTCTGTTTCTTTCATTGCCATTTCGTATAATTTATCGTATTGTTTATTTTGGAAAAAAGTATAATTCGGAGGTGCTCCGTTTTTGCTATAAAACAGCGTTAAGTAATTTTCTCCATCCGGATAATCACCAATCCAAGATGCTCTAAAAAACGGTGCTTCATTTTTTCGCATAGCTTCTCGTAAAAACGATGCCGGTACATTTTCTATCTTACATTTAATGCCAATATTTGCTAATTCATTTGCAATATGCGTAATTAAATCACTATATGTCGGATTGGAATAAATAGATAATTCGCCCAAGTCTTTTCCATTTGAAAATCCGGCTTCTATTAATAGTTTCTTTGCTCTTTCTACATCATACGTGTAACCTTTTACAGCATTTTCATCAAAGCATGGAATGCCTTTTGGTATCATGCCACTTTCTGCCGGAATTCCAATTCCGTTTCGCAAATATTGTATCATTTTTTTGCGATTGATGGCGTAGTTAATAGCTTGTCGTACTTTTTTATTCTGCAAAGCAGTGTAAGGCTGGTTTTTCATCGAAATACCTAAATATTCGGTATTCAAATAGGGCATTTTTACAAAGTTGATTTCATTTTTCCATTCCGGTTGTAAATCGCCTGTTCTCGTTAATAATTTATCTTTATAGGATATATCTAAACCCGTAATAAAATCTAATTTCCCTTGAGAAAATTGCAAAAATTCAGCTCCTTTATCGGCAATAAAACTAATACGAACACCTTGTAAATACGGCAAAGTAATGCCGTTGCTATCTTTTTCAAAGTATTGTTTGTTTTTGGTTAATACCAACACATTTCCTTCAATCCATTTCACTAATTTAAATGGTCCGGTTCCAACCGGATGAGAGCGAAAATCTTTGCCATAAAATGCTACAATTTCTTTTGGTACAACAGAACAATATTGCAACGTCAACATACCTAATAAAGGATGAAAGGGTGTTTTAAGATGAATGATAAAGGTGGTATCATTCGTAGCTTCAAATGGATTGACTTTATCTACTTTATCATTAAACAACCATCCACCAGTTGATGCGACAGTAGTGTCAATTAAACGGTGAAAAGAATACACAAAGTCAGCTGCTGTTACTTTTCTACCTTTTCCTTCTTTAAATTTTTCATGGTCGTGAAAATAGACATCATTTCTTAGATGAAAAGTATAGGTTAAACCATCATCGCTTATCTCCCATTTTTTGGCAATACACGGCATAACTTCCAAGGATTCGTTGATTTGTACCAATCCATTGTAAAGTTGATAATCGCACCACATGGTGGCTTGGTCTTTTGAAAATGCTGGATCTAAGGACGTTAATCCGGCAGAAATATTTAATCGAAATACATCTCGTTTCCTTTCCGGATTGTTGTTGCATTGCACAAAAAAAAGCGTACATAAAAGGATGGAAAAAAGAGTGTATTTACGATACATAAATTAAAATTCCAGATATAATGCTAATTGTGTTTCTATCAATCGAATATATTCTTGATTTTGCAAAATTCCATTTTCATCTAAATGAAGATTTACTTGTGAAATTGGAATTTTAAAATGAAGCACATTCATTTTCATGTGATTGAAAATATTTGTAAGATGTTCCATGCCGCGCAAATTGCCGGCTCTGCCTTCTGCCACACCTACCAAACAAGCTTTTTTATTGTGAAAACACTTTTTTACATCCGATGCATCGATGAAACCTTTAAACATTCCGGGAAAACTACCATTGTATTCCGGAACGATAAAAATGAATTTGGTGGTAGGTGCTAAAATTTCGTTTTCAATTTTCAGTTGTTTAGCTGTTTTATCATTGTGGAAAGTATGGTTAAATATTTCACTTTCAACCTCTTCTAATGTAAAAAATTGATGCGGAATTCCTTGTTTAGTTAATGTATCATGGTAAAAATTGGCGATTTTTCTCGAATTACTATTCGGGCGAGCAGTAGCGTGGAAAATGGTTATCATAAGATGAAAAATTTGGTTTATAAAAGTAAAACTACTTCATACACAATTAATTAAAATTTATCCACAAGAAATGTGTGTAAATACTTTATGGACTTAATTGAAAATGCTGGTTTTAATAGATTATTTTTGGAGCGTGGAACATTTTAACAATTCTGTTTTAATGCTGCTTTAAAGAAATCCACCCAAAATCAATTAAAATGAAATTTACATATTACGGACATTCTTGTTTTTTGATAGAAACAAATGGGAAAAAGATACTTTTTGATCCATTTATTTCACCGAATGAGTTGGCTAAAGATAAAATAAATGTGAACCAAATTGAATGTGATTATATAGCCATTTCGCATGGCCATTTTGATCATATTGCTGATGCTGAAGCTATTGCAAAGCGAACGAATGCAACCATTATTTGTGCGTATGAATTATATGAGTATTTTTCTAAAAAAGGATTGATAAACTTTAGACCGATGAATACTGGTGGAAAATGGTCAACTGATTTTGGAACGGTGAAATGTGTTTCTGCCGTGCATTCCTCTAATTTGCCGGATGGTAGTTATGGTGCAAGTCCGATGGGATTTGTGTTTAATACTAGTGAAGGAAATTTTTATTATTCCGGCGATACGGCGTTAACAATGGATATGCAATTAATTCCACGTTGGTCAAATTTAAAATTTGCTATTTTGCCTATTGGCGATAATTTCACGATGGATGTTGATGATGCCATTGCAGCTGCTGATTTTGTGCAATGCAATAAAATCATAGGTGTACATTATGATACATTTGGTTTTATCAAAATTGACCACGAAGCGGCAAAAGGAAAAGTGGCAAAAGCCGGAAAAGAATTAATTTTAGTAGAGATTGGTGCAACCATAGAAGTATAAAATATTATTAGAAAGCGAAACTTAGAAAAGATAACAATGGCAAGAATAATTAGTATAGCGAATCAAAAAGGTGGCGTAGGAAAAACAACAACGGCAATTAACTTGGCTGCAAGTTTAGCCATCTTAGAACAAAAAACATTATTGATAGATGCTGACCCGCAAGCAAATAGTACAAGCGGTTGTGGCTTTGATCCCAGAAATGTAAAAGTGAGTTTGTATGAGTGTTTAATTGATAGCGTAAAAGCCAAAGATATCATTCTTGAAACCGACACACCAAACTTACATGTGTTGCCTGCTCACTTAGATTTAGTAGGCGCAGAAATTGAATTAATCAATCATCCAAATAGAGAAAAAATCTTGAAAGAAATTTTGCAAGATTTAAGAAAAACGTATGATTTTATCATTATAGATTGCTCACCATCGTTAGGTTTAATAACCGTAAATGCATTAACAGCATCTGATTCTGTATTAGTGCCGGTGCAATGCGAATATTTTGCATTAGAAGGTTTAGGAAAATTATTAAATACGATTAAAATTGTTCAATCTCGATTAAATAAAGAATTGGAAATTGAAGGTATCTTGTTGACCATGTACGATCAACGATTAAACCTATCCAACCAAGTAGTATCGGAAGTAAAACGAAGATTTGAAAACAGCGTATTTAACACCATTATTCATAGAAATACACGTTTAGGTGAAGCACAAAGTTTACGTCAACCAATTATCATGTACGATGCAGAAAGTAAAGGTGCAGTGAATTATTTGAATTTAGCTCGTGAAATATTGCAAAATAATGGCATGACTAATATTCCGAATGAAGAAAAATTTATAGAGATAGACGAAAACCTAAACTAATCATATTAAAATTAATTTATTAAAATGGCATTATTAAGCAAGAAAAAAGACGCGTTAGGAAAAGGCATTCGTGCTTTATTATCAGATATTGATGATGACAATGAAATTTTAAAAATAAGTGCGAGCGATGATGATTCTATCATCAATACCGTTCCAAAAATAAAGATGAATTTGATTGAAGTAAATCCGTTTCAACCACGTGCCGACTTCAATCAACAAGCATTGGAAGAATTATCTGCTTCCATAAAAGTACATGGTGTTATTCAACCCATTACGGTTCGTAAAATTAGTGATAAAAAATATCAGTTAATTTCTGGTGAGCGTCGTTTACGTGCGTCACAAATGGCAGGAATGGAAGAAATTCCGGCGTATGTGCGAACTGCCAACGACCAAGAAGTAGTGGAAATGGCGTTGATAGAAAATATTCAACGTGAAGATTTGAATGCTATTGAGGTGGCACTCACCTATCAACGTTTAATAGATGAATGTTCTTTAACACACGAAAATTTAGGTGACCGATTAGGAAAAGATCGCTCTACTGTAACCAACTATTTACGTTTATTAAAATTACCACCAGAAATTCAAAAAGCATTGCGCGATAAAATTCTTTCGATGGGACACGCAAGGGCAATTATTTCTGTTCCGGAAGTAGATAAACAATTGTATGTTTTAAAAGAGGTGAATTCAAAAGGTTTATCTGTGCGAAAAACGGAAGAATTAGTTCGCTTACTTTCATCATCTTCCAATAAAAAAAATACAGAAAAAAAAGAAGTAGCCTTGCCGGCATCCTACAAGAGTGTGCAACAAAAATTGATGGATATTTTTGAAACAAAAGTAAAAATCAAAAAAGCGGCAAACGATAAAGGTGAAATTGTAATTCCATTTTATTCTGTTTCCGATTTAAATCGATTATTGGATATTATAGAGAAAGAATAAGTAGTTTGATATTTTGAACATGCATCTATCGGAACATTATTTTTGTAACAACAGCAAGGATAGTTGTATAAAACTAACGTTCCTCTTCTTTTTGCTTTTTCTATATAAAACGAATATTGCACAATCAACTATTCCGGATTCTATTGTTGTTTTAGAGAATAAAATATTTTCTGATTCGGTTGTTTCTATACCAACAGATGAGCAATTTATAGCAACTACTATTCAACAAAAACCGGATAGTATGTTTGCACAAA
>CAZDOT010000026.1:29722-36838 GCA_964507125.1 uncultured Chitinophagales bacterium
AACATCTAAAAAAATAAAAAAACAAAAAAAGGTAGATACCACACATTATTCTCCGAAAAAAGCAGCCATTTGGGGTGCTTCATTTCCTGGATTAGGTCAAATCTATATGAAAAAATATTGGAAATTGCCCATCGTGTATGGTGTGCTCAGTGCCACGTTATATTTTGTTGTTTCCAATGGGAAAAATCTAAAAACATACAATGGTTATTTGCGTAATATGTATAACAATGTTACCAATCCATCTCCAATTGACCAGTTAAGTTTAGCTCAAGTAGAAGCCTATCGCAATAACTATAGGCGAAATGTACAGTTGGCAAGTTTTGCAACCGTATTTGCTTGGGGCTTGTCTATTGTGGATGCAGTTGTAGATGCACATTTGCATTCTTTTGACATTTCAGATAACCTAAGTTTAAAAGTAAAACCGGATATAAACTACTCAAATTTTACGTATTATGCGGGAATTGGAGTACATTTGAATCTAAAATAATTCTAAGTAAACAAACATGAAAATTGCATTAATCGGCTACGGAAAAATGGGAAAAGCAATTCATCAAATTGCACAAGAAAAAAATGAACGATTAGGGAAAAAAGTGTATGATGTATCTTTAATCATTGACGTAGATAACAGAAAATCCATCACCAAAGAAGAATTACAACAAGTAGATGTTGCCATTGAATTTACTTCACCGCATACCGCAGTAGATAATATTAAATGGTGTTTTGATGCCGATGTTCCTGTAGTAGTTGGTAGCACAGGTTGGACTGAAAAATTAGATAAAATCAAACAATTTGCCATTGATAATAATAAAGCATTTTTGTTTGCACCCAATTTTAGTATTGGTGTAAATGTGTTTTTTGAAGTCAACCGTTATTTAGCTCAAATTATGAACGATTTGGATGAATATGATGTAAGTATGGAGGAAATACACCATACAGAAAAAAAAGATGCACCAAGCGGAACGGCATTGCACGCCGCATTAGATGTTATCCATCGTTTAAAAAGAAAATCAAATTGGGAAAATGTAGATACCAATGACAATTCAACATTAACCATTATTTCTAAACGTATTGACAACGTTCCCGGAACACATGTGGTAACGTATGAATCTTCCATAGATAAAATAGATTTGATACACACGGCACATAATCGCAAAGGATTTGCCGGCGGTGCTTTATTAGCGGCGGAATGGTTGCAAAATAAAAAAGGTGCTTTCTCTATGGAAGATGTATTAGGGTTTAACAAACTTTAAGATGCACATTGTAATTGTTTTTAAAATTCCATCTACTCATTCCATAAATAAAAAATAGTCCATTATGCTAAGTTTAGTGTACGCGTATCTTCTTCATTATTTATTGCATATTCCTTGCTATGGCTTGTATAAAAAAGCCGGAAAAAATCCGAATCATGTATTTATTCCATTAATTCAAGATTTTACTTTGATGGAAATCATCGGACGCAAAAAAAATCAAGCATATTGGGGTTTGGTACCGTATATCAATTTTTTATTTGGATTAACTTGGACAACAGATATTTGTAATTCATTTGGTAAAAGTGCCTTTTGGCAACATTTTGTGGCTGTTTTTGCCGGCTATATCTATTTTCCAATTATCGGATTCGATAAAAACACGACATATATCGGACCCGCACATTTATTAAAAAATGCAAAAGAAGAAAAGACATCTACGGTAAAGAAACAACCAAAAAATACACCATCGAAACGCTCCTTTGCACGTGAATGGGCAGATGCGATTTTGTTTGCCGTTGTTGCTGCCACTATCATTCGAACGTTTGTTATCGAAGCGTATAAAATTCCGACTACTTCGATGGAAGGTTCTTTATTAGCCGGAGATTTTTTGTTTGTAAGTAAATTAAATTATGGTGCCAGAACACCAATTACTCCAATTGCATTTCCATTTGCACACCACACTATGCCAATGGGTTTAGGAAAAGCATATTCTACTTTGGTACAATTGCCCTATTATCGACTTCCGGGATTTGAAAAAGTAAAACGTGGTGATGTGGTTGTGTTTAATTATCCGGGCGATGCGTTGCCTTCTGCTGAAAGACAAATAGATTTCTCGGATAGACCATTTGATAAACGCGAAAATTATGTAAAAAGATGTGTAGCGATTGGTGGCGATACGATTTTAATTAAAGATAGACAATTATATGTGAACAATGTGGCACAACCAATTTATAAGAATATGCAATTTTCTTATGTGGTGGTTACTAAACCCAATGAACCATTAACGGCAACAGCATTAGAAAATATTGGATTGAATTGGTATAATGATTTGGCAGATCGTTCTTATTCTAATGGAATTGGCGAACCGGTTGCTCCAAGAGATGCACTTTATGCGGATTATTTATCAGCAATAAACCAACCGATGGTGCAATTATTTTTAACCAAAGGACAAGTAGAAGCATTACAAAAAATGCCGAATGTGTTGAAAGTTGTTCCAAGAGATTTACCTTCCATTGGTGGTGATTTATTATTTGATATTGTAGCACAAAAATATAATTGGTCGGTAGATAACTATGGTAGTTTAATAATCCCGAAAAAAGGTTGGACCGTTGATTTATCTATTCCGGAAAATTTTGATAAATACGCTAAAACTATTGAATTATATGAACATGCTAATGCGAAAGTAGATAATCAACAGTTATTGGTAAACGGACAAGCTGTTACTTCTTATAAGTTTAAACAAGATTATTTTTGGATGATGGGCGACAATAGACACAATTCTGAAGATTCTCGTTTTTGGGGTTTTGTTCCAGAAGATCACGTTGTTGGAAAGCCCTTATTTGTTTGGTTATCGAAAGATAGTTTCAATTCGTTCTTAGAATCTATTCATTGGAAACGTATGTTTAGAAGTGTTACGAGCTTATGTCAATAGACAAGCAACAGATTACTAAAAAATGCCATTAGAGCCACCAAAAATTAAAATTGAAAATAACACACAATACGTTTTTTGCTATGTGCGTAAAAAATGGATTGTAGTTACACCGGAAGAAATGGTGCGTCAATTTACTATTTTCAAATTGGTGAATTATTTTCAATTTCCGTTGCAATATATATCTGTCGAAAAAAGTTTTACCGTTCATTCCTTAACTAAACGATACGATATTGTAGCTTATAATATGCGATTACATCCTATTTTATTGATAGAATGCAAAGCGGAACATGTTGAAATCAATCAGCATACCTTACAACAAATTGCTGCTTACAATATAACGTTGCAAGTGCCCTATTTAATGGTTACAAATGGGAAAACGGAATATTATTTTGAAGTAAAAGGTGAGAAATGTAATCAATTAAAAACATTGCCCTTTTACGAAGCGTACACATAAAAAAAAATCGGATGCAGATACATCCGATTTTCCATCTCATTTTAATTTATCTTATAAGAACCAATTAATTAATTTTTTGATGAGTTGAGTGCCACCTTCTGTATAAGGCGGAAAACGCTGTTTGATATCACTTAAAGTAGATTTCTTTAAGATACCTTTTAAGTGACTGAATGTATCGAAACTCACTTTTCCGTGGTATGCTCCAATTCCGCTCTCTCCTACACCACCGAATGGCAATTCAAATTGACCAACATGCATTAAACACTCGTTGATAGAGGCATTTCCGGAAGATGTTTCTCTCAATATTCTTTCCTGATACATTTTATCGGATGAGAAAATATATAAAGCCAAAGGTTTATTTCTTGAATTTACAAATTGAATGGCATCCTCTAATTTGTCATACGTGATAATAGGCATCACCGGACCAAATATTTCTTCATTCATCACTTCATCTTCTGCTGAAACGCCATCTAATAATGTGGGTGCAATGTATAAATCGTTGATGTCTGTTTGTCCGCCCATTACTACATTGCCTTTTTCAATAAATCGACTGATGCGTAAGAAATGTTTTTCATTAATGATACGACCAAAATCCGGACTTTGTTGTGGATTCTCTCCAAAAAAATCTTTTGTAGTTTTGATAAATAAATCCACAAATTTTTGTTTCACTTTTTTATCTACCAATACATAATCCGGAGCAACGCACGTTTGTCCGGCATTGGTGAATTTTCCCCAAACCAAACGTTTTATTCCCCAATTTTCATTAAATGTTTCATCTACGAAACACGGACTTTTTCCGCCTAATTCCAAGGTAACCGGTGTTAGATGTTTGGCAGCTGCACTATAAATTTGGCGACCTACATCCGGACTTCCGGTAAAGAAAATATAATCGAATTTATGTTCCAATAATTCGTTGCTTTGACGAGTGTCACATCGAACTACTTTTAAAAATCCAGGATCGAAATTAGAATTTATTAATTTTTCCATTAAAATGGCCGTATTCTCTGACATTCTAGATGGGCGAATTAAGCAAGTGTTGCCGGCTGCCACGGCACCAACCACCGGAGAAAGTGCTAATTGGAAAGGATAATTCCAAGGTGCAATAATAAATGTACATCCGAACGGTTCTGCCTGTATCCATGAGCTACCTAACTGATGGAAAAGTGGTGTTTTTACTTTACGAGGTTTTGCTAAGGAGCGAATATCTTTTAATGTATGGTCAATATCGGCAACCATAAATCCGATTTCTGTGCTGTACGCTTCCATCGGAGATTTATTCAAGTCGGCCTTTAACGCATCTTTTATATTTTGTTCATTATCAACAATTAATTGTCTAAGTTTTTTTAATTGTTGTATTCTAAATTCAACATCTTTTGTTTTGCCTGTATTAAAAAAATCGCGTTGCGTTTTTACGAATGCAGCTGCATCAAAAGTTGTTTGTATTTGATTTTCTACGCTTGTTGACATATAAGAAAAATTTGAGTTTCTAAGTTACAATTATTTAAGGATATTCTATATAAATGATAGAAAAGAAATTTTGTTCATCTTCTGTTCTATTTTATTTTTTTGAAAAATTTTAAATGCAGTAAAGACAAATATATTATGTTATGTAATCTCCATTTTGTATTTTAGATGAAAATATCAAATACTATGAAATTAAAAAATATTACGAGTATACTAATAGTGCTTTTCGTTTCGAGTGTAAATACGTTTGGACAAACCTATAACCCAAATCCTCAAACTTGGTATGTAGATGCAGAAACTATCCCTTGTGATAATGCAGATGGAGAATGCTTATTAATTAAGCAACCCGGACAAAAGGAATATGAGATATTTACCGATAAAATTGAAGGATTTAATTTTGTAAAAGGATACCAATATACTATTACTGTAAAACAAGAAATTAAACAACCACCTATTGCTGCCGGTGAGTCTGTTTTTAAATATGTTTTATTGAAAATAAATTCTCAAAAATCGGTGAATTATACAACTAATGTTGTTTCTAAACCAATGACAACAACATCTAAAAATATTCGATTGGATGTTAATTTCCAAACGGTTCCTTGTGGTGGAAATTATGCTGAAACCTGTTTGTTAGTTAAAGAATCCGGCAGAAAAGAATTTGAGATATTTAATGCATCTATTTATGGATTTAATTATGAATCCGGTTTTAATTATACGATTGAAGTAAGTGAAGTAGGCGATGGAAACTATTATTTTATTAAAGAGATAAGCAAACAAAAAATTGAAAATACCTTTAATAATACCAACCCAACAAAATCAACGGTTTCTGCACAAAAGATTATTGGACAAACGAATATTCAAAGTTCATCAGTTTTAGACGGAAGATGGTATTTGAGAAAAATGAAAGATACAGACGGCTCAAGCTTAATTACCGATGACAACGTAGTCTGGATTGACATAAATACTTTTAGAGATAAACTAGAAGGATTTGGAGCCTGCAATACATTTAGTGCAGTGGTGAAATCAGATTTAAAAACATCCTGTTTGATAAGTAAAATAACAAGTAATTTTTCAAATTGTGGTAATATTAAATTAGAAAATCTTTTTTATCAATTATTGGAGCAAGTCAATAAATTTGAAATTAAAAATGGAAATTTAATTTTATCTAATCAATGGAATTTTCTTTTAGGTTTTACATCCAACCCTAATAACAAAGAAGAAATTCCAACCACTTTTACACCACCAAATATTATAAATGCAGATAACCTTACGTATGCAACGAATAATACCAACAATAATGCTGTTAATAATATCTCACAAAAAGAAACAATTGTTACGACAACCAACACTACACAAATAAGCAATCAACCCATCTCACAGAACACACAAGATAAAGAGATAGAAGCATTGAAAGCGAAATTAAAAGATAAAGAAATTGAAGAACAAAAGAAATTGGAAGCAGCGAAACAACAGGAACTCGAAAAACAGCAACAAGCTGCAATAAATGCGGCGAAACAAGCAGAACTTGAAAAACAAAAACAAGCTATTATTGAACAACAAAAGAAACAACAAGAAATTGATGCATTGAAAAAATTATTAGCTGAGAAAGAAGCTACAATAAATGCAACATCATCAAGTATAGAACCTCAAAAATCAATAGAAAAAACTGAGGAAGATATAAGCACGAAATCTAATGCGATGACAGAAGACATTGTTGCTCCAAAGTCTAAAAAAACATCTGACTATAATATCACATCCTTTAAGCCAAACAATTCCAATACAATTCCGGATCCTGATTATCCGAATCGTCCATATTATTTAGACGGAAATGAATTAATGAAGTTAGAACGTTCGGAAGCTAATTTTGCGGTTAAGAAAAAAGGTGTGTACAGAGGCGTAGATAAGCAAGTGCAAGTGATGAAAGAAGAATCTCCGATTCAATTTGAAAAAAATAAATTACCTCGATTTTTCATACAATTAACTGATGAAGACATCGATCCATATGATGTAATAGATTTGTGCAAAGCAGATAATATTGGTGCTGGAAGAAGAAATTTTACTTACGCAGGACAAAAATATGGCGGTCGTGTAAAAGATGTTACAGGAAAAATAATGCAATTAGAATTTAAGAAAATAAGAAAAGGATTGTATGAGGTAATCATTGACCAAGAATTACAGCAAGGCGAATATGCCTTTTTACCTTTAGGAAATTCGGATAACCAACTGTCTTCCTTGAATAGCGTAAAAGCTAATTGTTTTGGTGTATATGACCCGCAAAAATAATTGTATTATTTAGGTAG
>CAZDOT010000027.1:0-34608 GCA_964507125.1 uncultured Chitinophagales bacterium
ACATAAATAAAAAAACATCGGATATTTTATTTTACCCGATGTTTCTTATTTTATTACTTAAGGAATAAAATCTACTCTTCACTCATATATGGATAAGTATAGTATTTAGGTGGAACGTAGTTTTCTTTAACTGTTCTTGGTGACACCCATCGTAGTAAATTCCATTTGCTTCCAGCCTTATCGTTCGTTCCACTTTTTCTCGCACCACCAAACGGCTGCTGGCCCACTACTGCTCCTGTGCATTTATCGTTTACATAAAAATTTCCTGCACTATTGGTCAATGCTTTTTTCATTTTTTCTATTGCATAAGTATCTTGGGCAATGATGGCTCCGGTAAGTGCATATTCCGAAGTGGTATCTACAAGGTGAAGTGTGGCATCTAAATCTTCATCATCATAAACATAAATCGTTAAAACCGGACCAAAAATTTCTTCTCGCATCGTCAAAGATTTTGGATCTTTTGTAAGTATTACGGTTGGCTCAATGAAATATCCTTTTTTATTATCGTAATTTCCACCATACATAATGATATTATCCGGATTGGATTTAGCTTGTTCGATGTAATTGGTAATGCGTTTATAAGCATCTTCTGAAATAACAGCACCCATTAAAACGGTGAAGTTTTCTACATTTCCGATTTTGAATGTTTTTAATGCTTCATACATTTTTTCCCATGTGGCATCCCAAATAGAATTTGGAACATACGCACGCGAACATGCCGAACATTTTTGTCCTTGAAACTCGAAAGCACCACGCAACAAGGCCGTTGCCAACACATCAATATCCGCACTACTGTGTGCTATTATAAAATCTTTACCACCTGTTTCACCCACTAATCTTGGATAATTTTTATATAGATGTAAATTTTTTCCTACGGTTTCCCAAATATGATTAAACACGCTGGTAGAACCGGTAAAATGCACACCTGCAAAATCAGGATGAGCTAAGATAAGATTTGTAGTATCTACGGCATTGGCAAATACCATATTAATAACGCCATCCGGCAAACCGGCTTCTCTAAATATTTCCATTACTGTCCACGCCGAATAAATTTGTGTATTGGAAGGCTTCCATACAATTACATTGCCCATTAATGCCGGTGCTGCCGATAAGTTACCGGAAATGGCAGTGAAATTAAATGGTGTAATGGCATAAATAAATCCTTCTAATGAACGATACTCTAAAGTATTACGCATTCCGGGCGACGAAATAGGTTGTTCGCTGTAAATTTGAGCCGCAAAATACACATTGAATCGTAAAAAATCAGCTAACTCGCAAGCTGCATCAATCTCTGCTTGATATACGTTTTTGGATTGTGCCAACATCGTTGCCGCATTGATAGATGCTCTGTATGGACCTGCAATTAAATCAGCGGCTTTAAGAAAAATGGAAGCACGCTCTTCCCAATGCATATTTGCCCATTTCTCTCTGGCACTTAATGCGGCATCTATTGCTTGCTGTACATGTGTTGCATTGCCTTTATGATATTGAGCAATTTTATGGTCGAGTTCGTGTGGTGGAAAAATAGCTGCGGTTTCGTTCGTACGAACTTCTTTTCCATTTATAAACATCGGAATATCATACACCAAATTTTTACGACGAGCAAGTTCTAACTTTAATTGCTTGCGTTCGTTGCTATTAGGCAAATATGATAAAATAGGTTCATTGTTTGGAATGGCAATGGAAGCGATTTTATTAGGCATACTTAAAATTATTTGATTTTAGATAATGGATTGGAAACTTATATCTAAGTATAAAACAAAATTACGCCATTTTAGTTGAAAAATAAAATTAGTTGCTATAACAAGTATTTTTTTATTTTAAAACTTATTTAAAGGCAATTACTGCTTTATATTCTTTTTCAAAATCTTTTAAATTCTTCACTGCAATTTCAGCAGAATAATTTAATTGTGTATTAAAAAAGTGATCCAATTTGTCCAAATTAACATCAATATCCGGTCGTTCAAAATATAATCTTCCGGTTCTTCGAATAATAAAATCAGCTGAATTATTCGTCATTTCATATTCTAAACAATATTCTGCTTCCGCCAATAACAAGTCATTATTAAAATTTGTTTGAGCAGATGCCAAAATATATTGTGTGTTACTGCCATATTTTAATACCAAATTCAACACATCATCTAAATAAAATTGCTTGAAATCGTCTTGCAAATCTCGAGCATAATCGCTTGGATATTTATCTAAATGTCCGCCGCTTAATTTAATAAACTCGGTGTTACACTTTGGAAACTGTCTTCCTTCTTCTATTTTTAATTGTTTACAAACCACGTTCACACTGCGTTCCGCCATTTTACGAAATCCGGTTAATTTACCTCCTGCAATAGAAATTAAATTGGTATCAGAAATGAATATTTCATCTTTACGAGATAAATCAGAAGGTGATTTTCCTTCTTCATGAATTAAAGGTCGCAAACCAGCCCAAGAAGATTCCACATCATCTATAATTAATTGTGCTGCCGGAAACATAAAATTAGTTGCATCCAATAAATATTGAACATCCTCTTTTTCAGCTTGTGGAAAATTGGAATCACCGGTATAGTTGGTATCAGTGGTACCTAAATATACTTTTTTGCCTCTTGGAATGGCAAACATCATACGTCCATCTTTAATATCAAAATAGACGGCTTGCTTAATGGGTAACTTCTCTTTTCCAATAACGATATGAATACCTTTGGTAAGATGTAATCTTTTTTTATTGATAGATTTATCTATCTTTCTTAAATCGTCTACCCATGGTCCACACGCATTGATGATTTTTTTGGCTTTTATTTTAATATCATTTCCTGTGATAACATCTTTGCAAACAGCTCCTTTTATCTTGTTTTTTTCATCTAAAATAAAAGATTCAAATGCCATATAATTGATACACATCGCACCCTTTTCTACGGCAGTTTTTAAAACTTCTATTGTTAAACGTGCATCATCACTTCTATACTCGACATACATACCACCACCTTTCAGTATTTGTTCATTCAAAAGTGGTTCTTGTTGGATGGTTTCATTTTTAGATAACATGTTTCTACGTTCCTCACTCTCCACACCGGCCAATCGATCGTACACATACAAGCCCAACGAAGTAGAATATTTCCCAAGTGAACCACCTTCAATAATAGGCAACAACATGCGTTCCGGAATTACAATGTGTGGAGCATTCTTGTATAAGATGGCACGCTCCTGACCTACTTCCCGAACGATGCCAAATTCCAATTGCTTTAAATAACGTAAACCACCATGAATTAATTTTGTGGAACGAGAACTTGTACCGGAAGCAAAATCGGATTTTTCAACCAATGCAACGCGCAAACCGCGTGTGGCTGCATCTAAAGCTATGCCGGCGCCGGTGATGCCACCGCCAATTACTAATAAATCGTATTTTTCTGTTTGTAGTTGTTGTGTATATCTGGCTCTGTTGCGTGCTGAAAATGGCATATTTAAAAAAATAAAAAATGGAAAATAATTTAAAGATACGAGATGTGTTTATTTAGTTGGATATATGTGATAGAAAATACTAATAAATGATGATAAAGTTTTGAATTGAAAAAAGACATTTATTCATCCAATTTTTTCTAATGTTCGAATACTTGAAGATATGCATCCGGCAATGCATTTATTTTTCTTTCTTTAAAATTATAATAAACACATCCGGTTCGCAAAACAGCTAAGGTACGTTCTTGATTTTTGATAAAATGAAAAATCAAATCAAAGCTACATTCCGTAATGGTATCTACACCTACTTCGCATACTATTTCATCTCCTAAAAAACCTTCTGATTTATAATTGATAGCATGATTAGCAACTATAATTCCAACCTTATTTACGACATCTACATAATCTAATTTAAAATGTGCAAAGAATTGTTCTCGCACCGTATTGGCAAAAACCAAAATGCGTTCGTTGCCCATGTGTTCCGCAATATTGATGTCATCTTCCGTGATTGTAAACGGAAATGAAAATAAAACTCGTTGCGGTATTTCAATTTTTACACGTTGCATAATCTATCTATTAAAATTCTAATCTTGCTTTAATTGGAATATCTATTGTACAAAACTCCTTTCTTAAATATTTATAGTATGCACTTATAGCAATCATTCCTGCATTATCTGTACAATATTGAAATTGAGGAATATATACATTCCAATTGTTTTTCTTTCCGAGTGCACTTAATGTATTTCTTAAACCGGAATTAGCACTTACACCACCAGCAATGGCAATTTCTTTTATTCCGGTTTCATTCGATGCCTTCATTAATTTCTTCATCAAAATAGATATAATTGTTTGTTGAACAGAGGCACATATATCATTTAAATTATCTTGGATAAAGGAAGGATTTAACTTTGATTCTTTCTGTAAAAAATATAACACATTGGTTTTCAATCCACTAAAGGAAAAATCTAAACCATCAATTTGAGGTTCTGAAAAGGAAAAGCGCTTCGGATTTCCTGCTTGTGCATATTTATCAATTAATGGTCCACCTGGATACGGCAAGTGCAACATCTTTGCCGTTTTATCAAAAGCTTCACCGGCAGCATCATCTATTGTAGAGCCAATAACTTTCATATCTAAATAATCTTTTACTAGAACTATTTGCGTATGACCGCCTGATACTGTGAGACATAAGAAAGGAAATTCTGGTTTAGGCTCATCTATAAAATGAGCTAATACATGAGCGTGAATATGATGCACATCTATCAACGGAATATCCAAAGCTTGTGCATACGACTTTGCAAACATACCACCTACCAAAAGGGAACCCATCAAACCGGGACCTCTTGTAAACGCCACGGCATTCAAATCATTAGCCGTTATGTTTGCTTGTTTCATTGCTTCCACTACAACCGGAACTATATTTTTGGTATGTTCTCTACTAGCCATTTCCGGCACCACGCCACCATATAGTTCATGCACTTTTTGATTTGCCGTCAAATTAGAAACAACCTTGCCATCAATGCACACAGCTGCCGATGTATCATCACACGAAGATTCAATCGCTAAAAGGATTATTTCAGGCATAAAAATTGGTTATTTTTGGGTAATTTTGCACTTTTCAAAATCGTTGAGAAAATTCTTTAAATATACATTTAGAACGATATTAGCTATACTGCTAATTGTAATTTTGCTATTTACAGCAACTTTTTTTCTCATCCAACAACCTAAAGTACAAACCTTTTTGGTGCACAAAGTAAGTGATTATTTATCAAAGCAACTAAATAGTACTGTAAAAATTGACTCTGTTAGCATTGATTTCATACGAACAGTGGAAATACATAATGTTTTTTTATCTGCTCAACACAAACACAACGACACCATTTTATTTGCTAAAAAATTGGATGTTGATTTATTGTTGGGACGAACACTATTAGACCAAATCAGAAGTATCCGCAACAAAAAAATATATATCGACAATGTTGAGCTCGATGGTGTTCAATTTAATGGTTACAGAGCAAAAGATGACAGTCTTTATAATTTTCATTTTTTATTAGAGCAACTTTCTTCCGGTGATAAACCTAAAAAAGAAGAAAAGAAGAAACCGAGCAAGCCATTAGAACTTAGATTAAATAAATTATTACTCACTAACTCCAATATCGTTATTGATGATCCACATACGGATAAACGCATGGATATTCGTTTCTCAAAAGTATCGGTAGATGTTCGCAAATTTGATATCAACAACCTAAAAATTGATGCCAAAAAATTAGAGTTGATTGATCCTTATTTTAAACTGACCGACTATAACGAAATAGATAAACCAAAATCTAAGAAACCAAGTAATGGCTTTAACGTCCAAGGCTTAGGCAAAAAACTAAATATTACCGTTGATGAACTCATCCTACGCAACGGAAATCACGCAATGGATTTTAAAAAGAAAAACCAAAAAGTGGGTTCGTTCTTAATTAGCCAAATGAACATCCATAAAATCAACATTGACGTTAGTAATTACAGATGGGACTCAACCGGTATGCATGTTGATATTGAAAAATTAAACACGATATGCGACAATGGAATAAATGTAAAACACTTACAAGCTAACGCATTATTGGATAATGATGGTATTTATTTAGATAATTTTCTGTTGCAATTCAATCAATCCGAATTGGAAGGAAATTATGCTTTAAAATTTAGTGATGAATGGCGTTCATTTGGTGATTTTGCGAACAAAGTAACCTTAAAAACTGAAACCAAAAAAGCTGTAGTTTATGCGAAAGATATTGGATTTTTTGCACCAAAAGTAGTAAAATTCATTCCGGAATCCATAACAATACATGGCAACATAAATGGAAAATTAGCCAATTTAAGAACAGAAGAATTACACATTCATGCCGGAAAAAATACAGTGATTGATATAAGCGGTAACATAAAAGGATTGCCCAAAATAAAAAACACTTTATTTGATTTAAAAATCAACGAACTCAAAACAAATGTAACGGAATTAAAAAAATATTTGCCATTTGTAAAACTTCCAAAACAAATAGACAATGCCGGAAACATCTCATTCAATGGAACGTTCTTCGGATTCATCAATGATTTTGTAGCCAAAGGGAATTTAAAAACTAGCAATTTAGGCGAGCTCACCACTGATTTAAGAATGTTGTTTCCAAGTGGAAAACCACCTAAATATTCCGGAAAAATTATTGCAAAAAACTTAAATCTTGCGGAGATAACCGGAAATAGCAAATTATTGGGAACAATTGATTTAGATGTGAATGCAGATGGAAATGGATTTAGTACCAAAGATTTAAATACCAAGCTAAGTGGAACCGTACGTAATTTTTATTTAAACGGATTTGTTTTTGATAAAATAAAAATTGATGGTGTAATAGATAAAAAGAAATTTAAAGGAAAAGCGTTTTTTGATGATGATTGTTTTTTGGTTGATTTTAATGGTACAGCAGATTTCAACGAAAAAATTCCAAAGTTCGATTTTGTTACCAGCATCAAAAATGCTGATTTAAACAAATTGAATTTATCCAAAGACTCTTTGATGATTTCATTAGATGGCGAGATTCACGGCAGTGGAAACAAGATTGAAAATTTCACCGGAAATGGAAAATTCAGCAATATCATTATTCAAAACAATAAAGATATTTTAGCACTTTCGGATGTAGATATTAAATTGGATAACGATGGTATAAATAAAAACTACACCATCACATCTGATCAATTTAATGCCAACATGAATGGTGATTTTGATCCACTTACAATTGTGCCTTCAATGAAAGTGTATTTAAGTAAATATTCTAAATTAATAAAACCAACAGCCAAAGATTACAAGTTAGCAAAAGCACAACAATTAGAAGCCAATGTTAAACTCAAATCTGATTTTGGATTGATTAAAGTGTTTGTTCCACAAATCAAATATTTAAGTGAATTAGATTTAAATACTTCTATCAATACGAGTCAAAATATTTTTAATATAAATGCCAAAATGGATTCCGCTAATTATAGTGGTCTCGCTTTTAACCATATCAATGTGGATGGCAACACAAACAATACCGAGTTATTACTCAATGGAAATATCCAAAAATTACAAATCAGCAAAACGGGTGTCAACGACATCAAGATTAATTTAAACAGCTCTTTGGAACAACTCTTGAGTAACCTTAGTATTTCTAATGACACAGCTGCCAATGCCGTTCGTCTTTTATCTATTTTAGATTTTAAATACGATAGTATAATTGCAAAAATTATTGATTCAAAATTAACGCTCAACAATAAAATTTGGGAAATAGAAAAAAGCAATCAATTAATTTTTGTAGATAGTTCCATTATTGCAAAAAATTTCTCGTTGTTACAAGGCAAGCAACGTATTCATATTCAAAATGGAAGAAACACCTTATCCGATGCTAAAATCAATATCGAAAACATTGAGCTATCAGACATTGGTCAATTAATCAATTCGAGTGGTGCTATCAAAAGCGGAATCATTTCCGGCACGGTCAATCTAAAAAATATGCTTACTAAATTGCAAGCCAATGCCGATGTAACCATTCAAGATTTGCAAGTATTGGATTACAAAGTAAAATACATTGGCTTAGATGCCGTTTATGGTAGAAATGGCTTAAAAATAGTGGAAGCCGGTGGTACTGTTGAAGATCCTAACTATCAATTTTCTTTTGATGGAGAATATGATATGCAATTAAAAGGTAAAGAAAAATTAGATATTGATGCGGATATCGAACGTTTAAATCTCAATTTCTTAGAAACATTATTGAAAAAAGAATTATTAGTGCCGCGTGCTTTCATAAAAGGTAGCGTGAATGTTTCCGGTACTTTAAAAAAACCAATACTTACAGGAACTGCACAAGTTTTGGATACCGCCGAATTGAAAATGCGCTATTTAGGAACTACCTTTAAAATGGTAAACGAAGAAATTAAATTAACCAATAAAGGTTTTGATTTTGGCAATATCACGCTATACGATAACTACGGCAATACTGCCTTATTATCCGGAAAATTAAACCACAATAGCTTTAAAGAATGGAAGGTAGATAATGCCAACTTAAGTGCACCAACCGGCTATAATCTCATGAATACAACATACGCAGATAATCAAGATTTTTATGGTGTTGTTTTTGCCAAAGGCGATGTAAATATCGATGGCTATTTCAATAACTTAAATATCAATATCATGCGTTTGGAAACTATGAAGCATACTGTTTTCAACTTACCGGTTTCCGGAAAAACATCTGACAAAGGTTATACATTTGTTCGTTTTATCGATCCAAAAAAAACAGAAAAACCAAAGGAATATAAAACCAAATTAAGTGGTATAAATATCAATATAAATATTGAAGCCACGCCGGATGCAGAAGCAAATATTATTTTAGATCCAAGTACAAATGATAAAATTGTGGCACGCGGATTTAGTGACAATCTCAATTTATCAATGGATAAAAAAGGAGATTTACTAATTAATGGAACATACAACCTCACGGAAGGAAAATACGACTTTAGTTTCCAAGGTGTTTTAAATAAAACATTCACTATTAAACAAGGTAGTAAAATAAACTTTGCAGGAAATCCAATGAAAGCAGAATTGGATATTACCGCTTTATACAATGTAAAATCAGCTTCTGTTCGCAACTTATTTGATAGTACCTATGCCATGCGCAACAGAACCTTCCCTATCGACTTAAACCTATTAATTAATGGAACGTTAGAGAAACCGGAAATTGTATTTAAGATAGAACCTACAACCGGAACAATTTCCGCACAATCTGATGAATTAACCAGAAAATTAAGTGAGATAAACAGCAACGAAAATGAACGAAACAATCAAGCTGTTGCCTTGCTTTTATTCAATACCTTTTTCCCTTCCGGTACATCCAGCGACCAGCGATTCACCGGTGCATCCAATACCGTTACGCAGTTAGTTTCTTCGCAACTTTCCAGTATTTTATCTAAAGGATTAAGTAGCGTCATCAAAGGTGCTTCTATTGATTTATTATTGTCCGATTTAGAATCTAAAGATTCTAGAAACTTTGGATTCAGTTACAAACAAGAATTATATGGAAATAGGATTATTTTAACCATTGGCGGCAATGTAAACTTTGGTAGTTCTACAACAACCACAACGAGTGGAAATATCACAGGTCAACCTGCTAACAATGCAGCCATAGCCGGTGATTTCATGTTTGAATATTTAGTAACTGCTGATGGAAGAATCCGTTTGAAAACATACGCCAGAACTGCCAACTACGACATCATCAATCAAGATAGAATACGAACAGGTGGTGCTATTTCGTTCCAAAAAGACTTTGACAATATCAAAGATTTATTTCAACTCAGAGATAAAAGAGAAAAGAAGAAAAAAGAAGAAACGGACAAACCAACATCCGGAACAGTAAAAGATTCTATACCTAAATAGAATACTTCATAATTAAAAAATAGAAAAAAGAGAAAAGATTATTTACCAAATAATCTACCAATATCAGAGCCTACTTTAGAAAATATTTCTTGAGCCTTTCCTTGAAAATCAGCCAAATTTACTTTGCTCATAATTTTAGCAAAATCCGGCTTTCCGTTTTCATCTAAAAGTTCTGTTTTAAAACGTTCAAAAATTTCCGTCATCGAAAAGTCACGTACTTTCTGTGCAGTTTCTTCCGGCAAGCCCACTTTATTTACCAAATCATTCAACACATTTTCACGCAATTGATGTAATAACGGATTACTTTTGATATCATTAATGCCATTATTCATTAACTCTTTTAAGCCACTCATGCCACCAGCCATTAAATCTTCTGAAAAGAATTTTCTAAAATTCTCCAATAACACGTTAGTACTTTGTGTGGTTTGGTCGGCACTTAATCCAAATTTTTCTTGAATTTGTTGCTGTATTTTTGCTTGAATATCGTTATAAATATCTTGTAACATATGTTGGTTTATTTCTTCAAATATAAGAAAGAAAAAAACAGAAAAAAATCAAAAAATGTCATTTTTAAAAACCACTAAAAATAGTTGTACATTCGTAATAGTATTTATTAAAATAAATAAAAGATGAAAATTCAATTTTGTGGTGCAGCACAAACTGTAACCGGAAGTTGCCATTTAATAACGCTCGACAATGGACTTAAAATCTTATTAGATTGCGGTTTGTATCAAGGAAATGAAGAAGAATTTGAAAACTTCAACAATTATTGGTATTTCAAACCTTCTGATATTGATGTGTTGATATTATCGCATGCACATATTGACCACAGTGGCCGAATTCCTAAATTTGTAAAAGATGGTTTCAATGGTAAAATTTATTGCACTTCTGCAACCAGAGATTTATCGGCAATTATGTTGTTAGACAGTGCATTTATTCAAGAAAGTGATGCCGCTTATGAAACCAAAAGAAAGAAAAAAGTCCAACTTCCACTTTACACACAATTCGATGCTAAACGAAGTTTGAAACAATTTAGAACTATTGAATACGATCATTGGTTTTCCATTCAGGAAAATGTAAAAGTTTTATTTTCAGATGCCGGACATATTTTAGGCAGTGCCACCGTAACACTCCAAATAAATGAACCGGGAAAAGAAGAAAAAACCATAGGTTTCTCCGGTGATATTGGTCGCTACAACCGACCTATCCTAAATGATCCAAAGCCAATGCCTTTATTAGATGCATTGATTTGTGAATCAACGTATGGCGGAAAAATACACGAAGAAACGCCGGAAAGTGATGAAACATTTCTTAAAATTATTCGAGAAACTTGCATTCAAAAAAGAGGTAAGCTTTTAATTCCGGCATTTAGTGTCGGCAGAACTCAAGAATTGGTGTATCGTTTAGATAAATTACACAATGCAGGAAAACTT
Source organism: uncultured Chitinophagales bacterium (assembly GCA_964507125.1). GTDB lineage: Bacteria > Bacteroidota > Bacteroidia > Chitinophagales > JADIYW01 > JADJSS01. Next base: position 11,320 of record CAZDOT010000027.1, read on the forward strand.
GATAATATTCCTGTTTATATTGATAGTCCTTTGGCAATGAATGCAACAGAAGTTTTCATTATGCATCCGGAATGTTACGACAAAGACATTGAAGCATATCTACAAAAAAACGACAATCCGTTTGGGTGGAATAATCTTATTTATGTACGCGATGCAGAACATTCCAAGCGCTTAAATGCATCTGATGAGCCGTGCATAATCATTGCTGCTTCCGGTATGGCAAACGCTGGACGAATCCGACATCACATCTATCATCAAATAGAAAAACAAGAAAATACGATTTTAATTGTTGGATATTGTGCAAACGGTACCTTAGGACAGCAACTCACACAAAAACCGGAAAAAATCAGAATATTTGGCGATGAAAAAAGAGTCAACGCACGCATAGAAATTCTTGGTAGTATGAGTGCACATGCCGACGAACCGGAATTATTGCAATTTCTATCCAATCAAAATAAACAAAAATTACAAACTATCTTTTTAGTACACGGTGAACCTAAGCGACAAGAAGCTTTTAAAAATACGCTGTTAGCACATCAATATAAAAAGATAGAAATTCCTAAAATAGGTACAATTTTTGAGCTATAAGAAAACAATATTCTTATTCCTTTTTTATAATTTTATCGATAAATAATTTATATGGCAAATCAAGAACAATTTGTTCAAACAATACAACAAGGATATACGTTTAAAGGTGCTTCCATCACTATTGGTGGTGGTATGTTAGATGCAGCAGCAGTTCCTAATACACTCATCAAATTACCATTAAAAACCTTAAACCGACATGGTTTAATTGCCGGAGCAACCGGAACCGGAAAAACAAAATCTATACAAGCAATTTCCGAGCGATTATCGGAAAACGGAATTTCTGTTTTAATGATGGATATCAAAGGAGATTTTTCCGGTGTGGCAGAACCCGGCGTGTCCAATCCAAAAATTGAAGAGCGTGTGACAGCGATTGGAAATACGTGGAGTCCGAAAGCATATCCGGTGGAGTTGATGTCAATTTCCACACAAGATGGTGTACGTATGCGTGCAACTGTTTCTGAATTTGGTCCTGTTTTAATTTCAAAAATATTAGACTTAAACGATACACAAGAAGGTGTCGTAGCTATGGTATTTAAATTTTGTGATGACCAAAATTTAGCTTTAGTAGATTTACCGGATTTTAAAAAAGTATTGCAATTTTTAACCAACGAAGGCAAAGATATTTTCGAGAAAGAATACGGTGCTATTAGTCCGGCAACGGTTGGTACTATTTTAAGAAAAGTAGTAGAATTAGAGCAACAAGGTGCTGCTTTATTTTTTGGCGAAACGTCTTTTAATGTAAATGATTTATTGCGTAAAGATGAAAATGGTTATGGCTACATCAACATCGTTCGATTAACTGACATACAAGATAAACCTAAATTATTCTCGACATTTATGTTGAGTTTATTAGCAGAAGTGTATTCCAAATTTCCGGAGCGTGGTGATGTGGAACAACCGGAATTAATTATCTTTTTAGATGAAGCACACCTCATCTTTGATAATGCCAGCAAAGCATTAAAAGACCAATTAGAAGCTATCATAAAATTGATACGTTCCAAAGGTGTTGGAATTTTCTTTTGTACACAAAATCCAAATGATATTCCGGAAAGCATCCTAGCACAATTAGGTTTAAAAGTACAACATGCCTTGCGTGCCTTTACAGCAAAAGACCGACATGCTATAAAATTAGTAGCAGACAATTATCCGTTAACAGAATTCTACAAAGTAGAAGATTTAATTACGCAATTAGGTATCGGAGAAGCTTTTGTTACGGCATTAAATGAAAAAGGTATTCCAACTCCATTAGTGCATTGCATGATGAGTGCACCACAATCACGAATGGATATTTTGAATGAAGAAGAAATGATAACTTTACTTCAAAAATCCAATCTATATAAAAAATACAAAGAGAGTTTAGATCCGGAAAGTGCCTTTGAAATATTGAGTGCCAAAATGGAACAACTGCAACAACAAGAATTAGCAGAAGAACAAGCTAAAGCAGAAGCCAAAGCTCAAAAAACAACCACCAGCGGAAGAACTCAAAAAACAACATTAGAAAAAGTACTCAACAGCACAGTTACGAAACAAATTGCTCGTACTGCCACCACCACATTAACACGTGGATTATTGGGTGCTTTGAAAGGAATGTTTAAATAATTAGTTGCATCTAAATCTAATACTATGCAAGAAATAAAATTAGCTAAAATTAGCACCGTAGCACCCAAAACATTCGATAAGGAATTAACTAAAATCAAAACAAAAGAAATGATTTTAAAAATTTCCGAATTGCAAGATGTGTTGATTGCTTCAAAGAAAAACAGCTTGTTAGTTATCTTGCAAGGAATGGATGCCAGCGGAAAAGACGGTGCAATCAAAAAAGTATTTAGTGGTTTAAATCCGGCAGGCATGCGAGTGGAAACTTTTAAACGACCAACGCAAGAAGAATTAGAACACGATTTTTTATGGCGATTGCATAAAGTAACACCACAAAACGGTGAAATCGTCATTTTTAATCGTTCGCATTACGAAGATGTGTTGATACAACGCGTTCACAAATGGATAGATGAAAAAACCGTGCAACAACGTTTTGAAGCCATTAATAATTTTGAAAAATTATTAGAACAAAACGGAACAAAAATTATAAAATGCTATATGCATATTTCACCGGAAGCACAATTAGAGCGATTGGAAGAACGCAAAACCAATCCGGCAAAAATGTGGAAACACCGCGATTGCGATTGGGAAGAACGCAAGCTTTGGAAAGAATACATGGGTGCGTATGAAGACGCATTTCAACATTGTTCTAAATCAGTAAAATGGAATATCGTTTCCGTAGATCAAAATTGGTATAAAGAATTTCAAATTGCATCCTTAGTATTAGATGCATTAAAATCCATGAAATTAAAATATCCGGCATTAATTATAGAAGAAAAAAAATAGGATGGCAAAACTTTGGCAAAAAGGTTCGGCAAACGAAAGTGAGCTAGCAAAGAAAGTAGAAAAATTTACCGTTGGAAAAGACAAAGAGCTGGACGCACTTTTAGCGAAACACGATGTATTGGGCACATTAGCACACACCAAAATGCTACATGCTGTTCACTTATTATCAGATGAAGATTATCAATCGGTGCAACAAGAATTAAAGGCCATTTATCACGAAATTGAAAAAGGAAATTTTGCTTTAAATGAATCCAGTGAAGATATTCATTCTGATATTGAATTCCGATTAACAAAAGGAAAAGCAACACATACCGGACGAAGCAGAAACGATCAAGTATTGGTGGACATCAAATTATTTACACGTGAAAAATTAGAAGCCATTGTTCAAAGAACAAAAACTGTTTTTGATTTACTCATACAATTATCCAATCAGCATAAAGATAAATTATTGCCCGGCTACACACATTTGCAATTGGCTATGCCAAGTAGTTTTGGCTTATGGTTTGCAGCTTATGCAGAAAATTTAGTAGATGATATGGAAGTTATGTTGGCAGCATTTAAAATGGCCAATAAAAACCCATTAGGTTCCGGTGCCGGTTATGGTAGCTCTTTCCCATTAAACAGAACACTTACCACGCAATTATTAGGGTTTGACGATTTAAACTACAACGTGGTATATGCACAAATGAATCGTGGAAAAATGGAACGGGTGGTAACGCAAGCACTTTCCAATATTGCAGCAACACTTTCAAAATTTTCAATGGATGCGACATTGTATTTGAATCAGCATTTTTCCTTTATTTCATTTCCGGATGTTTTGACGACAGGTTCATCCATTATGCCACATAAAAAAAATCCGGATGTTTTTGAGTTGATTCGTGCAAAATGCAATAAGTTACAAACGCTTCCATTTCAAATTCAAACTATTCAAAATAATTTGCCGTCCGGCTATCACCGTGATATGCAAATCATCAAAGAAGATTATTTAACTGCATTTGATGTATTGTTAGATTGTTTAGAAATGTTGCAACTGCTTCTAGAAAACATCACCGTAAAAAATAATTTATTGCAAGATGCTAAATTTGATTATCTCTTTACCGTAGATAGTATCAACCAATTAATACATAATGAAAAAAAATCTTTCCGAGATGCTTATATAGAAATTGGAAAGCAGGTAGAAAACAACCAATACAAAAGACCTACTGAATTAACTCATACAATAGAAGGAAGTTTGGGAAATTTATGCAACGAAAAAATCCAACAAAATATGGAAAATACGGTAGCACAATTTCCATTTCAGACTATAAAATTAGCCTTAGATAGTTTAATTAGAGAATAAGCATAAAAAATTGGCAAGTATTTTGTATAACTAATCCTAAAACAGTATTTTTAAAGATAAATTTTATTAAAAACATGAAAAAAGTAAACAGTTTTTTATTGCTTGCCGCATTATTCTTGGCGAGCACCTCTTTTGGACAAAATGTAACAGAGATGATACCTAAAGTAATGGCTGCTATGGGTAACGCTAAAACAATGAAGTATCATTTTTATGCACAAGAACGTATGCATGATGGTAAATTCAGTAAAAGCGATGTAGAATTTACAGTAATTGCGAATCCATTAAAAATTTATGCGAAAGCAAAATTACCGCAATCAGCACAATTGTATTATAACGATGCTGTTTCAAAAGATGTGAAAGTAAAAAAAGGTTTTAAATTAAACTTAAGTCCTACAAATAGCTTATTAATGAAAGGTGTACACAATCCAGTTACAAGAGCAGGATTTGGACAAATCAAAAAAATATTGGAAACAAGTATGAACCAACGTAAAGGTGAAAACTTAGCAAATTATGTGAAAGTTTTAGGTACTGTAAACTATGATGGTAATGCTTGCTGGAAAGTAGAAATCAATGATGATGATTATAAAATCACTACATACAAAGTTGCTGCAGGTGAAACATCTGTTTGGCAAATTGGAAAAAAATTAGCAATCTCTGAATACAAAATCAAAGAATTAAATGATATCGGTGATGAAGTAAAACCGGGACAAGTAATTAAAATCCCTACTTCTTATGCTAAGAAAACTACTTTATACATCGACCAAACAAACTACTTACCTATCTATCACAAAATGGAAGATGAAAAAGGTGTATATGAAATTTATGAATTTAAAGGATTACAATTAGGTATAAACCTAACGGATGCTGATTTCGAATTCAACTAATCAGAACATATTTTCTATAAAAAAGGCGGATTTTTTTTCCGCCTTTTTTATTTCCATTTTAGAGCAACAAAAAAACCAACAAATGCCATTGAAATGGCAAGCACATTAGAAATAATAATATAAAGAAATGCTATTGAAATTTGTTGATTTTGTATCAACTTAAAATTCTCAAATGCAAAAGATGAAAAAGTAGTAAAACCGCCCAAAAACCCAATAAATACAAATAGTTTGAGGCGTTCATTAATTTCATTATTAACAGAAAAATAGCCAAATAAAAAACCGATAAGTAAAGAGCCGATAATATTTACACTCAACGTACCTAACGGAAAAGAGGATGAATTCTTTGATTGAATAAACTCCGAAATGTAATATCGAAGCAAGCTACCTAACGCACCACCTATTCCAATATATATCCATTTCATTAGCACACAATCTAATTTTATTTGTTTTGTTCCAACAAGGTTTTAAGTACAATTTGTGCTGCAATTTCTCTGTTAGCAGCCTCTTTAATCACCAACGAATAATCAGCATCTAAGACATCATCGGCAACTTCAACATTTCTTCTTGTTGGCAAACAATGCATAAATTTAGCATGATTCGTTAATTGCATTTTTTTATCGGTAATCATCCAATCATCATGTGAGCCTATGACTTTTCCGTATTCCATATAAGAACTCCAATTTTTTGCATAGATAAAATCAGCATCTTTAAATGCTTCTTCTTGATTATACAATATGGTGGCATTTCTGGAAAATCTTTCATCCAACTCATAACCTTCCGGATGTGTAATTACAAACTCAACATCTGCCTTATTCATCCACTCAGCAAATGAATTTGAAACGCATTGTGGCAAGGAACGAATGTGCGGTGCCCACGACAACACGACTTTCGGTTTTGTCTTCGTCGTATGTTCTCTAATCGTAATTAAATCGGTAAGAGATTGCAACGGATGCACGGTGGCTGATTCCATATTTACCACTGGAACATTTACATTTTCTAAAAACTTACGTAGTACAAATTCCGTGTAATCTTTTTCTTTATCTGTTAATGTAGGAAACGCACGAATGCCAATAATATCAGCATATTCACTAATAACAGCCGCACCTTCTTTAATGTGTTCTGCTGTTGTTCCGTTCATGATAACACCGTCTTCAAATTCCATTTGCCAACTATCTTGTGTCAAGTTCAACACGATAGTATTCATTCCTAAATTTTGTGCTGCTTTTTGCGTAGAAATACGCGTACGCAAACTCGAATTAAGAAACAACAAAACCATCGTTTTATTATTGCCGAGATGCTTGAAATCAAATTTATGATTTTTCAGTGCAATAGCTTGTTGTGCTAATTCTTCGACATTGGCAACATCGTGAACGTTTAAAAAATTTTTCATTTTAGGCATGACTTTAACGCTTGAATAAAGATATCTACTTCCGTTTTTCCAATTGTCATGCTTGGCAATAAACGAAGTGTGTTGGCATTGTTTGAGTTCCCAACAAACACGCGATGTTCAAACAATAATTTATTGCGTAAATCTTTAATCGGAAAATCAAATTCCAAACCTATCATTAATCCTTTACCTCGAATTGATTTTATCTCTGGAATTTGCTGGCATTGTGCAATAATGTACTCTCCTATTTGTTGTGCATTTTCAATTAAATTTTCATTTTCTATTACTTCCAATACCGCCAATCCTGCTGCGCATGCCAACGGTGAGCCACCAAAGGTTGTACCTAACATGCCGTGTTTGGCTATAAATTTAGGATGCGTTAAAATGCCTCCAATTGGGAAACCATTGCCCATTCCTTTTGCCATGGTAATAATATCCGGTTGTACTTTTGCATATTGGTGTGCGAAAAATTTTCCACTTCGACCATATCCACTTTGAATTTCATCGGCAATAAAAACGGCGTTATATTCTTTACATAATTTTTCTATTAATTGAAAAAAAGAAACTGTCGGTTCATAAATGCCATTCAATCCTTGAATAGATTCTACTACTACCGCACAAATTTCATTTTCTTGAAAAGCATTTGCTAATGCAGCTTCATCATTTAACGGAACAAAAATAACATGTTCGTCACTGTTGATGGGTGCTTTAATTTTGGGATTATCTGTGATGGCAACTGCCGCAGAAGTTCTACCATGAAACGCACCTTTGAACGCAATTATTTTTTTTCTATTGTTGTAAAAGGATGCCACTTTCAACGCGTTTTCTATTGCTTCAGCACCACTATTGATTAAAAATAAATTATAATCTGTATAACCGGAAACAGTACCTAATTTTTCTGCCAATTGTTGTTGGATGGCCAACTGTACAGAATTAGAATAAAACGATAATTGATCTAATTGCGATGTGATACGTTGTATATAATGTGGATGCGCGTGACCAATAGAAATCACAGCATGTCCGCCATAAAAATCAAGATATTTTGTATCGTTTTGGTCGTACACATAACAACCTTTTCCGTTTTTAAGTTCGATATTAAATAATGGATATACGTCGAAGAGATTCATGTTTGCTTAGTAATTTGTGTTTAGTAGTTCTTTATTTTCATTAAATAGAATAATCAATATGCTAATGATTTTAAATGTAGTCCGGCAGTTTCTTCCAAGCCAAACATCAAATTCATATTTTGTACTGCTTGTCCGGATGCACCTTTTATCAAATTATCAGTTGCTGCAATTATCATTAATTTATTGCCCACTTTTTCTACATATAGTAAGCATTTATTGGTGTTTACCACTTGTTTTAAGTTGATATTTTTTTCAGCAATAACTACAAAAGGTGCGTCTGCATAATAATTTTTAAAAAGAGAAATTGCATTTTCCAATGTGTCTTTATATGGAATATATGCTGTAATTAATATACCGCGTGTGAAATTTCCTCTGTAAGGAATAAAATTTATTTCTGCATTAAACGAAGGTTGCAACTGCAAAATAGACTCTGTTATTTCGCCTAAATGCTGATGTGTAAATGCTTTATAAACAGATATATTGTTGTTACGCCAAGAAAAATGTGATGTTTCACTTAACCCAACGCCTGCTCCGGTGCTTCCGGTAATTCCGGAAATATGAATATCATCTTGCAATAATTGTGCATTGGCAAGTGGCAATAAAGCATATTGAATAGTTGTTGCAAAGCATCCGGTATTGGCTACATTTTTTGCTTTCTTGATCGCCTCTTTATTCATTTCCGGCAAACCATAAACAAAATCATCCGCATTTTTTTTCAACCTAAAATCATTGCTTAAGTCTATAATTTTGGTATTAGATGAAAAAGGATTTTCTACTAAAAATTGTTTCGACTCACCATGTGGTAAACACAAAAATGCGACATCTACATTTGCATTTATCTCTCCGGAAAATCGCAAATCAGTATCTCCTAATAAATCGGAATGTACATCGCTGAGCAATTTACCTTGTTGGCTTCTGCTAAAACAAAAATCTATTTTTACGTTGGGATGCTGTAATAAAATACGAAGTAATTCTCCGCCGGTGTAACCGGCAGCACCAATAATACCTGCATAAATCATTTTTCTAAATTAATAGAAAAAGTTGGGTAAAAAGGAATTAAAAAATGATGTTTGTATTAAGTGTTATTTATTGGTAGAGAAAATATAATCGTTGAAGATTTTTATGCTTGCTAAAAAATCTTTGTTGGTTACTTTATCGTTGGTGGCCGTAAATCTGATTTTGATAGTATCTTTATTGAAATCGGGCATAATAAAATCATCTTCAATGCTATTCAGATCTTTTATTTCTAAGAAATGAATAAGATGATTGATGATTTGTTTGGCTTCCAAAACGGAATCTATTTTTACAGATTGCGTAATGTTGGTTGCTTTTTCAAATGATGCTATTAAAGCTTTTCTGTTGTAGGTCAATGTTTGTTCCATAGTTATATTTCTATTCAACAACAAAAAAGAAGCACAAAAAATTCCAATTATTAGAGTAAAAAATTTTATTTTTTGCCCATGCCCATGCTTTGCATACGTTTCATCATCACCTTCATTTGGTCAAATTGTTTTACAAAGGTATTGACTTCTTGTATGGTATTTCCGGAGCCTTTAGCGATGCGTTCTCTACGTTTTCCATTCAAAATATCCGGATTGCGTCTTTCTTCAATGGTCATAGAAAAAATAATGGCTTCAATTTTTTTGAATGCACTGTCGTCGATGTCAATATCTTTCACAGCTTTGCCCACGCCCGGAATCATTCCTAGCAAATCTTTGATATTTCCCATTTTTCGAATTTGATTGATTTGTTGTAAGAAATCTTCAAAATCGAATTGGTTTTTAGCTATTTTCTTTTGTAAACGTTGTGCTTCTTTCTCGTCAAATTGCTCTTGGGCTTTCTCTACGAATGACACGATATCACCCATACCCAAAATACGCTGCGACATACGTTCCGGATAAAAGATATCCAACGTATCAATCAGCTTTTCACCACGAGACACGAATTTAATTGGTTTGTTTACTGTGTATTTAATAGACAACGCAGCACCACCACGTGTATCACCATCTAATTTAGTTAATACAACACCATCGAAATTAATTCTATCGTTGAATGCTTTCGCCGTGTTTACGGCATCTTGTCCCGTCATTGAATCTACAACAAACAAGGTTTCTTGTGGTTGAATAGCTTGTTTTACATTGTAGATTTCGGTCATCATTTCTTCGTCCACCGCTAAACGTCCTGCGGTATCGACGATAACTACATTTTGACCTTTTTGTTTAGCGTATGCGATAGCATTTTGTGCAATGGAAACCGGATTTTTATTTTCCGTTTCTGTATATACTTCGACACCGATTTGCTCACCTAACACTTTCAACTGATCGATAGCTGCCGGACGATACACGTCACAAGCCACTAACAATGGTGTTTTGTTTAATTTTGTTTTGATGTGGTTGGCTAATTTACCGGAGAAAGTGGTTTTACCGGAACCTTGCAAACCAGAAATGAGTATCACTGCCGGATTACCTTTGATATTGATTTCGGAAGCTGTGCCACCCATCAATTGGGTCAACTCATCACTTACTATTTTCACCATTAATTGGCCTGGAGAAACGGCTGTTAATACGTTTTCTCCTAATGCTTTATCTTTAATGGTGTCAGTAAATTCTTTTGCAATTTTATAATTCACATCTGCATCTACCAATGCACGACGAATATCTTTTACAGTAGCTGCAATATTTAACTCTGTTAATTTTCCTTGCCCTTTTAAATTCTTAAACGCACCTTCGAGTTTATCTTGTAAGTTTTCAAACATATTAGTAAGTAATTAGTCATTAGTGATTAGTCATTAGTTTTTAGGAGTTATGCTCTTTATTAAACCATTGACTATTTTTCCTATTTCTTCAATTATTTCTTGTATCTCTTTTAATGTATCTTCAGTAATATAGTTTATGTTTTTAGAAAATATTAGATGTGTTTCTAATACGAATAAAGAGCCTTTTGCTATTCTCATTACTATCTCGCCTCCAACCTACCGCAATATTTGCAGGTACAGAAGTTACTGCTCGAGAAATTTGACTTATCAAGCCAAACTTTTCTTCTTTTGGAAACGTATCGAGTAGCGTATAAATAGTAGTCGTTAATTCAAATTCTTTTTTCCACGCAATTAAATCCTTATAACTTTCTATCATATTGCTCATCTATATCTCGTTGTTAATAAAAAACGATTAGCAATTCTAATTACTAATCACCATTTACTAATAATACGTTAAACGTTGTACTTTGCCTAAGTATTTTGCTAAACGTATTACTTGACGAGTATAGCCGTATTCATTATCATACCAAACATACAATACTATTGATTTTTTGTTTGGCGATATTAAGGTTGCATGTGAATCTACAATAGAAGCATGTGAATTACCCACGCAATCTGAAGATACTAATTCTTGCGAAGTAGAATATTCTATTTGCTCTACTAAATTTCCGTACGTAGATGCATCTTTAATAATCGCATTTACTTCATCAATTGACTCAACAGTACGAGATAAATTCAAATTTAAGATTGCTAACGACACATCAGGTGTTGGTACACGCACAGCATTTCCGGTAAACTTACCAGACATTTCCGGCATTACTTTCGTAATAGCACTTGCCGCACCCGTTTCTGTGATTACCATATTTAACGGTGCAGAACGACCTCTTCTATAGCTTTTATGATAGTTGTCTAATAAATTTTGGTCATTTGTATAAGAGTGCACTGTTTCTACGTGTCCGCTTTCAATACCTAACTTATCAGAGATAACTTTGATGATTGGTGAAATCGCATTTGTTGTACATGATGCAGCCGTAAATATTTTACTGTCATCCGGATTATAGTTTAAATGATTCACACCATAAACGATATTCGGTAAACTTCCCTTTCCCGGCGCAGTTAATAACACTTTAGCAATTCCTTTTGCTTTTAAGTGCGTGCTTAATTTATCTTCATCGCGGAAAATACCGGAATTATCAATTAATAAAGCATCTTTAATACCATATTGCGTATAATCTATTTCTGCCGGATTATCTGCCACAATTAAATGCACTTTATTACCATTAGCAATTAAAGCTTTGTTTTCAAAATCTTCTTTAATTACACCACGGAATTTGCCATGCACAGAATCTTTTCTTAATAAAGAAGAACGTTTTTTAATTTCTTCATCTGTATTTTTTCCTCTTGTAACAATAGCTCTCAAAACTAATTGTTCTCCTTTTCCGTATTGTTGAATTAATTCGCGTGCCGCTAAACGACCAATACGTCCAAAGCCGAATAATACAACATCAATTGGTTGAATGCTTCTTTTTTCTTTGCCATACTCTTTCAATTTTTCTGCTACAAATGCATCAACGTCTGTTGCTTTTTCATTCAACCATTGTGTAGCTAATGTTGCCAAGTCAATACGTGTTGGAGCTAAATCTAATTTAGAAATAGCGGTTGCTAAGCTTACGAATAATTCAATGGAAACGGGTAAGTTTAAATGTCCTTTTGCAAACTCTTTGTTGTTTAAAACTTCGGTATAACGTGCGTCTGCGATGTTTCTTCTTAGAATTACTAATTCTATATTTTTATCTAACCAAAGTGAACCTGCGATGTTTATTAATTCTAATGCACTTTTTTCTTTAGAAGTCCAATTGCTCATTTTGTTTTTTGTTAATAGTGAAAGGATATTAGTTGTTAGTTATAATATAAAATTTTCCTACTCGATACTCAATACTTACTGCTAAATATTAGTTTCCTAAATAGTTTTTCAATAATTTGCTACGAGAAGTTGCTCTTAATTTATTGATGGCTTTATCTTTAATTTGACGAACACGCTCGCGTGTCAAACCAAATTTCTCACCAATATCTTCTAAGGACATTGGATGTTCTACACCAATTCCGAAGTAATATTTGATAACATCCTTTTGTCTATCTGTTAAGGTAGATAAAGAGCGTTCTATTTCTTTACGAAGTGATTCTAAATATTCCAATTGTAAATCGGTACGCGGAGCTGATGTATTTTCCAATACATCTAACAAAGAGTTTTCTTCGCCTTCTTGGAAAGGTGCATCTACAGAAACGTGACGTGCTGCAACTCCTAAAGTTGTTTCTACTTCTTCACGTGTAATTTCTAATATTTCTGCTAATTCATCAGCAGATGGTTCACGTTCAAACTCTTGTTCTAAGTTAGAGAATGCTTTATTGATTTTGTTTAATGAACCTACTTTATTTAATGGCAAACGCACAATACGTGATTGTTCAGCCAAAGCTTGTAAAATAGATTGACGAATCCACCAAACGGCATACGAAATAAATTTAAAACCTCTGGTTTCATCAAATCGTTGTGCTGCTTTTATCAAACCTAAATTACCTTCATTAATCAAGTCGCTCAACGTCAACCCTTGGTTTTGGTATTGCTTAGCTACGGATACTACGAAACGTAAATTTGCTTTTGTTAAACGCTCTAAAGCACGTTGGTCTCCGGCTCTAATGCGTTGTGCCAAATCTACTTCTTCTTCCGGCGTTAAAAGGTCAACTTTTCCGATTTCTTGTAAGTATTTTTCTAAAGACTGACTTTCACGATTGGTAATGGATTTGGTAATCTTAAGCTGACGCATGTTTTTGTTTATTGGATTATTATAAAAAGAGTGCAAAATTAATGATTTTAAAGCTGAAAGTCAACATCTTAATATTAGATTAACATCATTCTTTCATAATTTAATCACTATTTTAGCACCGTAAACGAATTCATGTTAAAACGAGTTGATAAAGTTGTATTAGGAAGCTTCATTATACCCTTAATTATCACATTTGGGTTGACTTCCTTTATTTTCATGATGCAGTTTTTGTGGAAATACATCGACGATATTGTTGGAAAAGGCATTGAGCTTTCCTTAATCATAAAATTAGTGGGTTTGTTTACGCTCACCATTGCACCTATGGCGTTGCCCTTGGCTATCCTTTTAGCTTCTACTATGGTGATTGGCACATTGGGCGAAAATAATGAGCTTACAGCCTATAAATCCGGTGGCTTATCCTTGGTTCGTATAATGGGAAGCCTGATAGTATTTTGTATTTTTCTTGCCGGTTTTGCTTTTTATTTTTCGGATAATATTTTACCAAAAGTACATCTTAAATTTTATTCTTTATTGTTCGACATTCGAAAACAAAAACCGGCTTTGGATATTACAGAAGGTGTTTTTTACAGAGGAATTTCGGGCTTTGCCATCAAAGTAAAAAAGAAAGATAAAGACAATCGAACTTTGCACGACATTATGGTGTACGACCACTCCAACGGGCGTGGCAATGACAATGTAGTTTTAGCAGAAAAAGGCGACATTGGCTTGAGTAATTCCGGCAAATATTTAGTGTTGACTTTATACAATGGAAAGCAATATCAAGATATTCGAAAACGCACGAAAGAAAATGGAGAAGTGCCTTCGGAGCAAACCATCATGGAATTTAAACAATGGCGGAAAATTTTTGATTTATCAGAATTTAAAATGACCAGAACTGACCAATCTTTGTTTAAATCGCATTACATCATGTACAACACCAAACAATTGATGCATGAAGCCGACTCAACCGGTAAAGACATTGAAAACAAAGTAAAAGAAATACAACTCAACAACGCCAATTATTTTTCGGTATATAAAAAAACGTTTGATTCCATTCCAATCCAAATATTTAAAACACCGGAAATAATTAAAGTGGACGAAATATTTACTAGACACATCACCAAAAGTGCAGTAAATATGGCACGCAGCAATTTGCAAAGTGCCATTAGTGCTGCACAAATGTCTGTCTCTGATTTAGAATTTAAAGAATCCAACTATGTTGCCATGTACTGCGAATGGTATAAGAAATTCAGTTTATCATTTGCTTGTATTGTGTTGTTATTTGTTGGTTGTTCTATGGGAGCCATTGTGCGAAAAGGTGGTTTTGGTGTGCCTATTTTAATTGCGGTTTTATATTTTGTAGTCTTTCATGTATTAAATGTAATTGGCGAAAAATTAGCAAAAAATATGGTTATTCCGCCTTTTGCCGGTATGTGGATGGCATCATTGGTATTAATGCCATTAGCGTTGTTTTTAACGTATAAAGCCAACCGCGATTCTGTGTTATTTAGAAGTGAATGGTATGCCAATCTATTTTCAAATTTCAGGAAGCGATTTTTACAATTATTCAGTTATAAAAAAAGTTGTTGCGAATAAATTGTATCTTTAGATAGATAAAAAAATAAGTGCATTTGGGTTATTTTTTACTCATACTTTGTTGTTTAATATTGATGTATGCCTACATCTTATATCCTATTTTATTAAGAAAAAAAGCCGGTAAACAAACGCTTCAATTTGATGAATATTCTTTAAAAGATGCCTTACCAAATGTGTGCATAATAATGCCAATTTGCAATGAAGAAAAGGTAATTGAAAAAAAAATAAACAGCATTTTCAAAACAAGCTATCCATTGGATAAAGTTCAACTTTTTATTGGATTAGACAATTGCACAGATAACACCAAAAATATTATACAAACAACATTTAATCAAACTAATATACAACTAATTGAATTTGCGGAACGACAAGGAAAACCGGCCATTTTAAATCAAATTGTGGAACATCATATTCTATCTGAAAATGCGATTTTAATAATTACAGATGCCGATGTTTTTTTTACAGAAAATACCATTTTTGAATTGGTAAAATATTTTAAAAATCCGGAAATTGGGTTAGTAGATTCCAATATTCAAGCATCAAAAATTGATAATGCGTATGAAAAAGATTATTGGAATTATGAAACAGAAATCAAAATAAATGAAAGCATTGTTTTTCATAAAATCTTAGGGCCATCCGGTGGTTGTTATGCTATCCGAAAAGAATTATTTACCGGAATTCCTGACAATTTTATTGTGGATGATTTTTATATCGGGTTTAATGTTTTACTTAAAAAATATAAATCTATTTTAAACAAAAATGCCATTTGCATTGAAGATATTGTAACGAATTGGAAACAAGAGTTTGTAAGAAAAATAAGAATTTCAACAGGAAATTTTCAAAACCTATGGTATTTTAAAAAATATGCCTTTCAATTTCAATCAGAAGTAGGCTTTATGTTTATTTCGCACAAAATTATACGATGGAAAACGCCATTTTTACTTTTGATAATTTATTATCTATTCTTATTAGAATACACATTGTTTATCTTAATCGTAACCTTATTTTTACCGATAATTGACTCTCTTTTGTTTACTTTTGGAGTGAAATTTAAACCTTTACGGCAGTTTCATTATTTTATATGCATGAATATTGCCGTTTTTATCGGATTTATTAAATTTTGTAAAGGAGTTAAAACAAATGTCTGGCAACCAACATCAAGGAACTAAGAGCCGATTAGACACCATAGAAAGTGCCATCGAAGCTGTAAAAAATGGGAAAATCGTCATTGTGGTAGATGATGAAGACCGCGAAAATGAAGGTGATTTTATAACCGCTGCAAGAAATGCAACACCGGAAATCATCAATTTTATGGCAACTCACGGGCGTGGTCTTATTTGTGCTCCCTTAATTGAAGATAGATGTGTGGAATTACAATTAGATTTAATGGTAAATTCCAACTCATCACACTACGAAACACCTTTTACCATTTCTGTAGATTTGATTGGGAATGGTTGCACCACCGGAATTTCTGCGTCGGACAGAGCCAAAACCGTATTAGCATTAGTAGATAAAAATACGCGTCCGGATGAATTAGGAAAACCTGGACATATCTTTCCATTAAAAGCGAAAAAAGAAGGTGTATTACGTCGCACCGGACACACCGAAGCAGCAATCGATTTAGCACGTTTAGCAGGTTTTGAGCCGGCTGGTTTGTTGGTAGAAATTTTAAAAGAAGATGGTGAATGTGCTCGCTTAAACGACTTGTTCATTATTGCAGAAAAATTTGACATGCCAATAGTCTCTATCAAAGATTTGATAGAATATAGATTGCAACACGACCGTATGATTGAACGTGAAGTGGAAGTGAAAATGCCCACAAAATATGGTGATTTCAGATTGGTTGCTTATAAACAAACCGGTTCTAATGAGGAGCATTTTGCTTTAGTAAAAGGTGAATGGGAAAAAGATGAGCCTGTTTTGGTTCGTGTTCACTCTTCATGCATTACCGGAGATATTTTAGGTTCAATGCGTTGTGATTGTGGCGACCAACTGCACAATGCCATGAAAATGGTAGAAAAAGAAGGCAAAGGCGTTATTTTATATATGATGCAAGAAGGCAGAGGCATCGGTTTTATGAATAAGCTAAAAGCTTATAAATTGCAAGAGGAAGGCATGGACACAGTAGATGCCAATTTAGCATTAGGCTTCAAAGCCGACCAACGTGATTTCGGTATTGGTGCTCAAATTTTAAGAGATTTGAACGTAACCAAAATGAAATTAATCACCAATAATCCCAAAAAACGTGCGGCATTAAATGGTTATGGATTAGAAATCGTAGAAAATGTTCCGATTCAAATTAGTCCAAACGAACACAATAAAAAATACTTAGCTACGAAACGAGATAAAATGGGACACGAACTCCACAACGAGTCGAAGTAACCTTATATATGTCCGTTTCGAGTAACTTTATCAAAGAAGTCTTTTTTCTTTCTTCTAGAAATTTCCACTCGACTACCATCACTTAATTTGGTGTAGTAGTTGCTCGAATTATGTTCAATATTCAAAATCTTTGTCAGATTCACAACATACGAACGGTGGATACGCATAAAGTTTAGACTTTCTAAGATTTCTTCAAATACGGAAAGTGTTTTAGATGCAATAATTTTCTTATTATTCTCTAAATAAAAAATAGTGTAATTACTTTCCGATTCTAATTTGATAATATCTTTTACTCGGATAAAAATAGCACCATCATTCGTATTAATCATAATCTTTTGCTCTTGCATATTTTCCTTATCCAATTTATCGACATGCTTGGACAACTCATCTATTTTAGATAGTTTATTAAAATCTTCAATTCTTTTTTGCACTTTCTCTAAAGCAATATTTAGATCATCTAATTTTAATGGTTTTAACAAATAATCTGTCGCATTTTTTTTGATGGCATCAATCGCATATTTATCATACGATGTAACAAAAATCGTTTCAAAATTTCCATTTTCATCCAGCTCATTCAATAAATCAATTCCTTTACCATCCGGCAAAACAACATCTAATAAAAGTAACTGTGGTTTGTGTGTTTGCAACGCTTCTTTTGCTTGGCGTATCGTTGGACAAACCGCTTGAATTTTCGTTGAAATAGATGCTTTGGGCAACATATCCAAAATCATGTCCCTAAAGATAGGGTCATCTTCGACAATGACTGTATTCATAATTTTAAGTTTTTGGTATGTTAAATATAATAAAAATCTATCAATAAATCAATAAAAAAACAGGCAAAATATTTGCCTGTTCACACTTTAAAATAACATAAGTACAGCTTATTTCGAATTAGATGCAACTGCCGTTGGACATTTGTACATATTCGAAATATGTTTTACATATTTTCTATCATTTACATTTTTCAGATTGCTTTTGCAAATCCATGCACCGCATCCACTTGCATTTTGTCGAGCACAAGAGCTAAAAAACAAGACAGTAATTATAAATAAAAAGAAGAAGGCTTTTGATGTTCTGTTTGCTGCGCGACCAATTACGTTAGGAGAAATTGCATTCGCTGTGTTGTTTATTTTTTTCATGTTTATGATTTTGTTGATGTAAAATTATCATCAACATCAATCACCATGTTGAAATATTGAGTGAATGGTCGGTTTAGTTATTAAATGGAAAAATTAAGTTAAAAAGCTTCTGAAATAGTAGAATTATCCTTTAAAATTCTTTACCACATCAATAAAATATTTCACTTTTTCAAAATCAACATCCGGATAAACACCATGACCTAAATTGCAAATATATCGATGGTTTCCAAACTGTTGCAGCATTTTTTCCGCTTCTTTTTTTATCGTATCTGTATCTGCATACAACACGCAAGGATCTAAATTACCTTGCAAAGTTTTAGTTGGTGCTTCTGTTCTCGCTTTTTTAGGATTAATCGTCCAATCTAAACCAATTACAGAACAGTTGGTTTGTCCAAATTCTGTTAGAATATAATGTGCATCTTTGGCAAATAGAATAACCGGAACCTCCGTAATGGCGGCCGCTATGCGTTGCATATAAGGCAATGCAAACTCTACGTATTGTGCTTTACTCAATACACCAGCCCAGCTATCAAATATTTGAACAATATCAGCACCACAACGAACTTGCTCTTGCAAATAGGCAATCGTAGAAGTTGTTATTTTATCTAATAATTGATGCGATAAAACAGGATTCGTGTATAACATTTTTTTAGCTTGTGAAAATGTTTTACTGCCTTTTCCTTCTATCATATATGAAAAAATCGTCCAAGGTGCACCGGCAAAACCAATTAAAGGAACACGATTATTCAACTCTTTTTTCGTTAATTGAATCGACTCAAAAACATATTGTAAATTAGGAATAACATCTGTTGTTAATTGCGCTACATCTTGAGCTTGTGTAATTGTTTTCGGGAAAAATGGCCCTTTACTTTCTATCATCTCATAGTTCAAACCCATTGCTTCGGGAATCACTAAAATATCTGAAAAAATAATTGCCGCATCTACTTCTAAAATATCTACAGGTTGTATGGTTACTTCACAAATTAATTCAGGATTTTTCACTAATTCTTTAAAACCATTCACACTACTGCGAACCGCTCTGTATTCCGGTAAAATTCTTCCTGCTTGACGCATTAGCCAAATAGGAATGCGTTCGGTGTTTTCTCCTTTTGCTGCTTTTAAAAGTAAATCATTTTTCAACATAATGGGCAAAAATACAAAATCTTAAAGCTAAAATTTAGCTATTTTTAGGCTGAATTATTGAAACAATAATATGCAAGCGACGTTTTGCATGAAAGACAACTTATATCATGGCTGAAGTAATCGAAATAAATAATCCTACGGTAACGAGAATAATGCCACGCGTAGTGGATATTAAAAATGCAAAAATTTTACATCATAACCATTTGGTATTAGATAATGTCAATTTTGAAGTCCGCAAAGGCGATTTTATTTATTTAATTGGAAGAACCGGAAGTGGCAAAAGTAGTTTATTAAAAACGCTGTACGGCGATTTAGAATTCACTAAAGGGGAAGCCGATGTGTGTGGTTATAATTTAAAAACTCTTAAAAAATCGGATGTACCATATTTAAGAAGAAGATTAGGCATCGTTTTCCAAGATTTTCAATTATTAGGCGACCGAAATATTTTTGATAATTTATCGTTCGTTTTGCAAGCCATTGGTTGGTCAGATAAAAATAAAATAAAGAAGACCATTGAAGAATCTTTAGAGAAAGTAAAACTATCGGAGAAAATTTATAAAATGCCGAACCAACTTTCCGGTGGTGAACAACAACGTGTTACTATTGCTCGTGCTTTATTAAATAATCCGGAATTAATTTTAGCAGATGAGCCTACCGGAAATTTAGATCCGGAAACTACGAATGAGATAATGGATTTATTTTATTCCATTTTTAAAGAAACACAAACACCGATGGTATTTGCTACGCACAATTATCAATTAATAGAACAATATCCGGGAATTATTTACATGTGTGCTTATAATTCAATAAGCCGAGATGACTCTCATTTTACACGATAACATTAACCATTTCCCAACGCTTTTGCCAAATCATTTAATTGGCTATTCCAAAGCTCTTTAGAGCTCGCAATATCTTCTTTGTAAGCAAAATCTGTTACGGTTAAAATAGTTTCTTTAGTAATATCGGTTACTTTAATTTTATACTCAAAATAGGCTTTATCATCTTCTTCATCTTCCCAACGCAATTTGATGTATTCGTCTTCGTCATAGTTCAATACTTCGGCAACTTGTTCATCACCATTCCACTCAAAAGTGAACACTTCACCATTCGGATCTAAGTCAACATAATCGGCAAACCACTGAACCAAACCAGATGGTGTCGTTAAAAAACTATACAATATAGTCGGTGATGATTTAAAAGTACGCTCAACTGTGAAAGGAATTTTTTTCGCCATGATTTTTGAATATTTTTCACAATTTAATCAAAAAAATGAATTTTACAATTATTCATTGTTTTTTTTTGAATTTTCTAAAAAATTGAACCTCAATTAAATAATTTCAGAAATAACAAAAAAACTTCCACAAACCAAAATTAAATCATCAGGATGCACTTTTGATTTAGCAAATGCCAATGCAATTTTAGGGTGCCTGAAAGTATCACCGTGTAATTGATATGTGTTTGCTTTTTCTTTTAAAATAGCAACATCCAACTTGCGAGGAATTTGTGGTTCAGTGAAATAATATATGGCACTTTGTGGTAAAACCTTCAATACTTTATCAATGTCTTTATCTTTTACCATTCCAAAAACAATATGCAATTGATTAAATTTTTCATACTTCAATTGTTCTTTAATTTGCAAAATACCATCTTCATTATGTCCAACATCAATAATAATTCTAGGTTGCTTGCTAATAGTTTGCCATCTACCTTGAAACTGTGCATTTTTCTTCACGTTAGCAAAACCTAACTGTAACGCCTTCTCTTTTATGAAAAATTGTTTTTGCTCCTTGACAAGATGCACTGCCGCCAACACCGTTTTAATATTTTCTATTTGATACGATGAATTTAAATCACAGCAAATATTAGTTGGTTGATTTGCCACTTCAGCATCCAACATTAAGTATTTGTAAGTAAAAGCCGTTTTTACATTTTGTACTATCTCATCTGCCAAAAAAATTGGTGCATTTTCACGCGTAGCTTTCTCTTTAAAAACAGGAAAAATTTCCGGTTGGTTTTTCCCAATTAATACAGGTGTTTTATGTTTAATAATGCCGGCTTTTTCTGTTGCAATTTCAGCCAATGTTTCACCTAATAATTGTTGATGATCATATCCAATATTTGTAATGATTGACAACATGGGTTGTATCACATTGGTAGAATCTAAACGGCCACCTAAACCTGTTTCAATAATGGCAATATCTACTTTTTTTTTCGCAAAATAATCGAACGCCATTGCTACTGTAATTTCAAAAAAAGAAGGTGCAATTTCTTCTATTTTAGGTTTAATTTTTTCGGTGAATTTGACAACATATTTTTCAGAACATGGTTTACCATTTATTTTAATGCGTTCTCTAAAATCTTTTAAATGTGGCGACGTGTATAATCCGGTTTTATAACCGGCTTCTTGAAATAAGGAAGATAAAATATGCGCTATCGAACCCTTTCCATTTGTTCCCGCAATATGTATTGTTTTTATTTTTTGATGAGGATTGCCTAAACTTTCACACAATGCAATTGTGTTTGTTAAATCTTTCTTGATAGCAGCATCACCTATGCGAGAAAACATGGGCAATTTATGATATAAATAATCAAGCGTTTCTTCGTAGCTCATTGTGGCACAAAGATGAAAAAATTAATGCGTATGATAAACTATTATTGCGTAGAAAAACCAAATTTGTAGGTAATTGTGCCCACTTGTTCTTCTACGGCGGTAGAATTGGCACTAAATTTTGTTTTCATTGCACCTTCTTCTGCTATTTGTATTAAATATGGATCCGTGGTAGTGCTTCCTTTCTGTTGGTATTTTGCATAGATAACATTTCCGCTTCTATCTACTTTTATCATTACCACTACTTTACCGGTTTTTTGGCTGTCGTCTTTAATCATGTACGGCTTCCAAGTTCTTCCTGCTAAGTTGTAGCCGGCACTGTTTCCACTTCCATTTGGGCTTCCACCCGGCGTTCCGTTAGGTGAGCCTGAATTTCCTCCAGGATTTCCATTTCCTGCACCATTGCCCGGACCGTTGCCACTGGCATTTCCGGTACCATTTCCGGAGCCTGAACCTTTGGTATTTTTACCTTTCGTCCAAGCAGATGCCATTTGGTCTTTAATTTTCTTTTCTTCTGCTTCCCGTGCTAAACGTTCTTGCTCTGCTTTTTTTACGGCTTCAGCGATGCGTTGTTGTTCCAATAATGCCTTTTGTTGCTTAATTTGTTCTTCTTTTTGCAATTTAGCAATCGCAACGGCTTGTGCATCTTCTGCTGAAAGCACACTATTTTGTGGTGCTTTTGTAGCCGTAGGTGTTTTAGCTGGCGTAGGTGTTGGAGGTGTTGGCATTGGCTCCGGTGTAGAAGTTACTTGCTGTGCAGAAGAGCCGCCGGCTTCTCTTAAATTATCATCCCCTAATCCATCGTCGCTATCGCCAAAATCTATCATTACTCCATCAATTTTATCTTCCACCGGTGGATGCGGCAGATATATAAAAAATAAAGCCAGCAATAATGCCGTTAAAGTAATTACCGTAATCACAAAGGATTGTTGGTTTGATTTACTTTGTTGTAATTGTATGGCGTTAGACATCATTATTCTGAATTAAATAGTGTATCTTATTTAGAACGTAAATTTCTACATTTTATTCAAAATTACGTATTTAAAATACTCACGTATGTTATTAAACTCAAAATATGTACCAAAATAGAGTAGTGAGTAGTGAGAATTAAGATTTGAGATTTGAGATTTGAGATTT
>CAZDOT010000028.1:0-34163 GCA_964507125.1 uncultured Chitinophagales bacterium
TTTCTTGCAAGCAGCGTCTCACATAGTGGACTCTGTGTATATTAACTTCGAAGTATCTTTTTCAAGAGACGCTGCTTGGAAAAAATGTTCTTAGAATATAATATTCTAATTTTATAAAATAAGTATGAAAAAAAAGAGACTTTTTTACAGTCTCTTTTCTTGTTTTGAAAAATCATTTTTAATTAGCTAACCTTATGAAAGTATTTTGCGAATTGCATCATAGCTGCAATATTTGTAACTTTTATTTGTCCGCCCATAAAGGCCATTGTTGGATCCATTCTGCCTAACTCAATATCTTCATATACTTTTGCATCAGCTGTTACAATGCATTCTGCGTTGCCTACTAAACCCGATTCAATTTTTGCATTTCCTTTGTCAATGGTAAGTGTAAATTGTCCACCTGTTTCACCGCTAATATCAAATTGAAAAGAGGTACTATAATCAGCAGCTTTATCTTTTTTTATTCTAAGCGGAATAGACTCGATAATTTCTTTTGCTGTAGTCGGGTTACCCCAATTTTTTTCCGTTGCATTACCATTGCTTGACGTAGATTTTATTTCATCTGTAGCAGAATATACTTTCTTATATCGAATATCATCAATCAATATTTTTGATAAAATTTCGCGCATAATTTGCGTGGTACCACCAACAATTGTACCTACACGTGCATCTCTATAAGCACGAGCAATTGGGAAATCTTCCATGTAACCATAACCGCCAAACATTTGCAAACATTTATCTACAATTTTATTGCCGAGTTCCGTCATATATAGTTTTACCATAGAAGCTTCTTTAACTGGAACTTCACCATTTTGCAATTGCCAACAGGTGTGATATGTCATTTGTTTTCCGGCTTCTAATTCCGTAAAAAGTTGCACCATCTCATGTCGCAATACTTGGAATTTTTTAATAGGTCTTCCAAATGCTTCCCGTTCATTCATGTATTTTAATGTTTCTTCTAAGCAGTGTTCGCCGCCACCAATGCCAATGATTCCGGCAACTAATCTTTCTAATTGGAAACTTTCCATAATATAAAAAAATCCCATTCCTTCTTTACCAATTAAATTAGAAACAGGCACTTTCACATTGTCAAATGCTAACTCACCTGTGTCAGAAGAATGCCAACCCATTTTCTTTAGTGCAGTAGATGAAAAGCCTTCTGTACCGCGTTCAACCACTATCAAACTAATACCATTGATGCCGGCTTTATCATCTGTTTTACATGCAACTACAACAAAATCGCAGTAATGTCCATTGGTGATAAATGTTTTGGAACCATTGATAATATAATGGTCATCTTCTCGTTTAGCCGTTGTTCGCATGCTTTGCACATCGGAGCCGCCAAAAGGTTCCGTTACGGCAATAGCACCTACTTTTTTTCCTTCAATTGCAGGTCGTAAAAAACGTTCTTTTAACTCATCGCTTCCGGCTTCGGCAAGGTGATTGGTGGCCATATATTGATGCACACTTATTGCGGCACATACACCGGCAAAATTGCATTTTGCTAATTCTTCTAAATATGCACAAGTATAAAAGATGTCTGCTTTTGAACCACCAAATGCTTCTTCGTGATTAATGCCTAAAAAACCTTGTTCGCCTAATTTTACAAATAACTCTCTTGGAATTTTTTTATCTTCTTCCCATTGGTTGCCAAATGGCTTTATTTCTTTCTCCACAAATTGGCGTACGCTTTGACGAAATAATTCATGTTCTTCTGTAAAATAGAGTGATTTCATATTTGGATTATAAATTTGGTTGAACTAATGTAAATAAAAATCAATTACATTGATTGGCTGCAAAAATTAATTATCCAATGTTAGTTCCTTGACTACAATCAATTGTATAGATAAATTTAAATGCTTATTGATAAAATCTATGAACTTATAAATAATCTTTAAGCATTGTTAACACACACAGCAGTTATATAATGGCTAACTTTATGCTGTTAATTAAATGAAATAATTAATCGTATGAAAGCATTAAATTTTAATTCCGAACTGAAATCCGCGACCGTAGTGTTAAAGCCGCATGCAATAAAGTTGACACGTGATATGAATGATGCGGAAGACTTGATACAAGAAACAATTTATAGAGCTTTAAGTAATGAAGATAAATTTCAAGAAGGTACTAATATTCGTGCATGGTTATTTACCATCATGAAAAATATTTTTATTAACGATTATCGTAAAAAAATAAAACGTAATACCATTATTGATACTACCGATAATTTATATTTTATCAACTCGAATGCTACTATCAGTAATGCAGGTGAACGCACCTTTGTAATGAATGATATTAAAAACGCATTGATGCAAATTTCTCATGAGTTGAGAGTGCCTTTCTTAATGCATTATAAAGGATATAAATATCATGAAATAGCAGAGCAACTTAATTTACCATTAGGTACTGTTAAAAGTAGAATTTTCTTTGCTCGTAAAGAATTAAAAACATTACTCGAAAAAGATTACGCTTAAGCTGTAATTTTTTTTTATACATTGTTTTATTTTAAAAAAATAAAACACATATTTGTGTATGAAACTATCTGCACAAAAACTATTAGTAATTTTTTCGTTTCTTTTCTTTTCCTTTTTTACTTCAAATGTTTTAGCACAAACTAAAGAAGAATTACAAGCTTCTGTAACACGTTTGTCAAAAGCTATATCATACTACGATCAAGAAGGTGTAAGGCAGCAAACTTTTGCTGAGTTAGCGTATATAAAACGTATTTATAAATTAGATTCTTGTGACGTTCGTGTTGCTCGATATGTGAAATCTTTAAACGATTATTACTACAAACAATTTTTCTTGTATAGCAAATTTTTAGATGAGAATGCTTATGTTACAGAGGATTGTTTAGATAACCCAAATAAGAATACAGATTTCCAACCTTTTATTAAAATCCTATTTTATTCTTTATATCCGAATACCTTCAATCTGCCGAAAAATTATATTGAACAAATTGAATCTATTTCTAATGAGTATGAATTTTTTAGTCCATATTATGCGCTATATACAATTCATTTTTTAAAGGAATATAGTTATGATAAATTGAATAGTGCACAAAAAATAAAATTAGAAAAATTAGAAAGTGCGCTCAGCGATACTTTATATACAAAATATGTTAAAAATATGGACAATTGGAACTACTATAAGTTAATGTCATTAAAAGTATTGAAGTTAAATAAGTATGCTCCAGTCCAAGCAGTCGATTTAAAGTTATTAACATCCTACATTAATTCCGACCAACCTCTTACGCTTTTTGAAACGGATAAAAACGATACATTTCTAATTAATACAATTGGTGGAAAGGTTATTTTGGAATCAAGTATGACTGCTGCATTGTGGATAATTTTAATGGAACTCAATAAAAATTAAGTAAAATTTATACAAGATTTAAAAAAAATGTTAATTTAGAGCCAAATATTTTGACCTAAAACAAATTTCTTCAACAACTAAACACTTTATTTAATGATTAGTAAACCACGTAATAATTAACCTATGAAAAAACGATTTCTCACAAAAACGCTCAAATGGAAAAATTATTGCAGCCTATTGCTGCTCCTTTTCATTTTTGGGCTACAAAACCCACTCCATGCTCAGCAGTTCAAAACGATAACCGTAACTTGGCTAGGTGGAGTTGACAATTTCCAAAATTGCACCGATCAAGGCGTTGGAGCATGTTCTACTTTTTCCGGAGGTAATCCGGATCCACGTTGGCGCTTAACTGCAAAATTGGATATTAATGGTACGTATCCGTCAGATCATATCATGAAATATGATAATACGAATACCGGTATTAAACTTACCAACCAAGTAGTTTTAACTGAAGCTTCTTGTGCTTCGACGTTTGTAAATATTCGCTCGGAAAGTTGGGAAGAAGATAACATTGGTTGCGGTAGTGATGATGAATATAATAATTGCGGTATAGCACCGGATGATAATTGGTCAAACTATAATTATTTTAATATTCCTGTTCCGGGTGCTGGTACTCAAATATGGAATTTTAATATGGCAAATGGCTATACTATTTTTGGTACTATAGATGTAGTATTAAGTGGCCCTGCAGCTCCTGCAGTTGCTTCTGCTACGGTTAGCACTTGTGCAAATACTTCAGCATTGTTGGAGGTTACTTCTGCACCTAGCGTTCCGGGTAACATGTTTGCTTGGTATGATGATGCAGCAATACAAACACCTATCGCGTATGGTCAAATTTATAATACGCCTAATTTATCTGCAAATACGACTTATTGGGTAGCAGAAATTAACCAAGCAAGTGGTTGCGCTGGTTTTGCTACACAAGTAGATGTTACAATTAATCCATCAGGTGTTGCACCTACTGCAAGTGGTGTAACTATCTGTTCTGGAAATACAGCCAGTTTGTCTGCCGACGGAAGTGGTGCAGGTGCAACATATACTTGGTATGATGATGCTGTATTAACACATGCGGTTCAAGTAGGCGCTGAATATACAACGCCTGTTTTAACAGCAAATACTTCATATTGGGTTACAGCTACTCTTGGCGGTTGCGAAAGTGCCGCTACACAAGTAGATGTTACGGTGAATCCATTAGCAACATTACCAAGCTACACGGAAGGTTACACTATTTGTGAAAACCAAACAATTCCTGCTGGTGAAGGCTTACAAGCTGTTTGTAATGGTGTTTCAACACCGCCGGTAAATGGCTCAGTTTCATTGCCGGTAATTGGTGCACCTGTTGTTTATGATAATGGTTCTCCAGCTTCTGTTACTTTTGATGCTTCAGCAATTCCTGCTGGTGCTGTTATTACTAATGTAACATTAAGTACAGCAATGTATCATTCATGGTCTGGAGATATATTGGCTCAATTAGTAGCACCAACTTCTTCAACAGTTACAATCATTGATTCACCGGGTGCCGGATTTGGCTCATTTAGTAATTTAGGTACAGCAGGTTCTGGTGGTAATACGGCTGGAACTTATGTGTTTGATGATGCAGCAGCAGCAGTTATGAATACAACAACTTCTGTTGGTACAGATATTCCTGTAGGTTCATACCAACCCATCATTCCATTTGCAACTTTAAATGGACAATCTCCAATTGGAATTTGGACATTAAATTTTACAGATATGGCAGGAGGTGACAATGGTGGTTTAGATGATGCTACTTTAAATATTGATTATACAATACCAGCTTCAAGCGGTACGACCACTTCTTGGTGGGCTGCAGCTAGTGGTGGTACATCAATCGGTTTAGGAAATGTATTTGTTCCGGCTGGATATGAAACACTAACACCTGGTACATATACTTACTATGCTACATGCGATTCATTATTAGATTGTTCAAGAGTTCCGGTAACACTTACTGTATTACCTGCAATTGCAACTCCTATCTTAAATGTATCTGCATCTAACACTACTGTTTGTGAAGCATCAAAAGCAACACTTACTATTTTGAACCCACAAGGTCAAGTAGAATGGTATAGTGATGCCGCATTAACTATCCTATTATCTGTAGGTTCAAGTTATACGACACCACCACTTACAGCACCTACTACTTATTATGTAGTAAACAATAATGGTACTTGCTTAAGTGAGCCATTAGAAGTTACAGTAAATGTGAATCCTAAACCGGAAATGCCAATTACAGAAGAACCTTACTATGTAGTATGTTTCGATGATATGGCAATAATCGGAGCATTTAATAGTAGTGCAAATGATGAAATTCATTGGTATACAGATAAAGCAGGATTAGATGAATTAGTTGTTGTAGATAACGGAGATTATATCCAAACGATGGAAATCTCTGCTTGGACAAGATTTTACTTTGATGCAGTTGATCCAGTTACAGGATGTCATAGTGATATGAATTATGTAGATATCTATCCTACACCTAAATTTGAAACTCCTAGAGTGGATGATGTTACAGTATGCGAATCAGCGGACTCAGTAACATTAACAGCACATATCTCTTACCCAAGAGATTTAGCAACTGACTTTTTTGATTATTATACTTTCTTCTATTCTGAAGTACGTTTCATAGATAATACAGGTACTATGGGTATTCCATTATATCCTATTGGAGATGTGTTAGTTCCATTAGATCCTTTTAATGATATATGGGAAGGTGTTGCTTCATTAACAATTGCTAAATCAGATTTAGATTGGGACTTCTCAGCACCGGGTACGTATGACATCGGAGCAAGAACACGAAATATTTGGTTTAACGACAACACAGGTGATTTATTTGAATGTAGCTCAGATTATGGTACAGCTTCTTTAACAGTTGTTCCTACTCCAGCAGCTCCAACGGCAGACCCTGTAACAATATGCTCTGGTTCTTCTGCAATATTGGAAGCAGAAGGCGAAACGGGTGCAACATTTACATGGTATGATGATGCTGCATTAGCACATGCTATTCAAGTGGGTGCACAATATAATTCTCCAGTTCTTACGGCAACAACTTCTTACTGGGTAACACAAACAGTAACTGGTTGTGAAAGTGAAGCAACAGAAGTAGTGGTTACAGTAGTAGATCAACCTACAACACCAACTATCAATAGCAATACACCTGTATGTGAAGGCGATAGCATCGTGTTAACAGCAACAACAGTAGCTGGTGTAGGTGTTCAATACAATTGGTTTGGTATTGATGGTAGCTTGTTGGCAACAACAACAGAACCAAGATATGTAATAAATAATGTTACTTTAGCTCAAAGCGGTGTATATAGCGTTTCAGCTTCTATAGGAAGATGTGTTTCTGGTACTTCTTCTACTACAGTTGTAGTGAAAGTAAGACCTGCAGCACCGACTATCAATGCAGACATAATTACAGTTTGTGAAAGAGGTACAGTAACAGCTTGTGCTACTTCATCCATTCCGGATGCAGTATTTGTATGGTCAGGTCCTAACGGATTTGCATCTAACTCTAATTGTATAACACTTTCAGATGTAAAAGCTGCACAAGCAGGTTGGTACTATGCTTATGTATTAACTACAGAATGTAATTCTGCTTTAGATTCCGTTCAAGTGGTTGTTAATCCTGCACCTAAAGCAGATAGCGTAACTAGCAATGCACCATTGTGTGAACACGAAACATTGAACTTGTTTGCTCATGTTCCAGATGGTAACAATTTTGCATTTGCTTGGATAGGTCCTAACGGATTCACATCTACAGACCAAAATCCAAGTATTGCTGATGTTACAGAAGTAGATCACCAAGGTTTCTATTCTGTTACTATTACAGATACACTTACAGGTTGTACTTCTGTTCCTCAATCAATATTAGTTAGCATCTACACATTCCCTGATAAGGTGATTGCAGATAATGATGGTCCAGTTTGCGAAGGTGGCGTAATTACATTAAATGCTACAAACGTATTTGGTGGTTCATATTCTTGGACTGGCCCGAATGGATGGACAGCTACAGGTAAAAATCCTACTTTAGATCCTGCAGACCCAAGCCAAACTGGTACATACACAGTTACTGTTACACTTCCTGGTGGTTGCGCAGATTCAGCTTCAACAGATGTTATCGTTTGGGCTAATCCAATCGCAAATGCAGGTGTTGATACAACAATCATTGAAGGAACAATCTTACAATTAATTGGTACTTCAGCGAGTGGCCCTGCTCCAATTTTACCGGGTATCACATTTAACTGGACTCCGGATGAATTGTTGAACCACAACAATATTCCTAATCCATTAGCTGACTTTACTGAATTACCAACACCAAATCCTTACTCTTTTGTATTCACTATTTGGGATAAAAATGGTTGTACGGATAATGATACTGTGGTAGTTACTGTAATACCTTCATTGGATTTAATTATTCCTGATATCATTACTCCTAACGGTGATGGTTTGAATGATACATGGTTCATTGATCATATCGAGAATTTGAACAATGCTCAAATACCATACTTAGTTCAAATCTATGCAAGAGGTGGTGCCTTGTTGTACAGCTCTAGTGCATACGATAACAGTAATGGTTTCGATGGTACGTATAAAGGAAATAAATTACCGGATGGTGCTTATTGGTTTGTCATAACGACACCTGATAAAACGTACAAAGGTGCATTACATATTAAAAGATAATTAGGAATGAAGCGAATTAATAATCTAAGTAAAATCATAACAATGAAAATACAAAAAATCATCAGCTTAGTAGCCTTGTTAGTCGCAGGATTCCAATTATCCAACGCACAACAACTACCGGTTTTTAATAATTATTATTTAAATCCATTTTTCTACAATCCGGCTCGTGCAGGCTCTGACTTCATTGATGGCGGACGTATTAATTTGGGTTTCCAAAAACAACATGACAGAAATCCTGATGCCCCAATTACCACTTATGGTTCTTGGGACGGCAGAATCAAATCTTCCAATATGGCATTAGGTGTTACTATCTTCCACGATAGAACTACACCACAATGGCAAAACACAGGTGGAAGTATTGCTTATGCCTACCACTTACCATTTAAGAAAGACAAAACACATTTCTTATCTTTTGGTTTGCAAGCAGGTGTTAACTCTTTAGGTATTCATGGTTTAACACCAAATGATCCTACTGATCCAAATGTACCCTCTGGAAGAAGTGTCAACTTCGACTTAGCTATTGGTATCAACTATCACTGGAAAGGTTTAAATGTAGGTTTCTCTGTACCACAAGTATTGGGTAACAAAGTGAGATTTAAAGCTACAGACCCACAATTCAATGATGCTACACGTATTGCTCGACAATATATGTTTATGTTGAGCTATGAAGCTAAAGTTGGTAAGAAAAAAGATTGGACAGTTGCCCCTTTTGCTCAAATCAACTTCATTAACAAAGCACTTCCTGTTTATTTAGACTTAACGTTTATGACGAAGTATAAAGAATTGGTATGGTTTGCAGTTGGTTACAACAACGGTGGAGGTATGAAACCTAAAGGAGATAGCAACAAAGGTTGGATTTATCCGAATGCAGCCGGTATTCATGCTACTGCAGGTGTAGGTATCAAAGAATTGGTGAACTTAAGCTATACATTTAAGGCACCTGTTGGCAAAAAAGATTACAATCTTTCTTTCCAAAACTTAGGTTCAACACATGAAGTATTAGTATCATTTAGATTGAAACGCAAAACAGATAAAGACGAATTTGACAAAAACAAAAAACGTACGGATGATGAAATTGCGAAAGTAAATCAAAAAGCAGATGATAATACGAAGAAAATTGATGAAGTGGATGCTAAAACAGATTCTTTAGGAACAGCATTAGCAAATGTTGAGAAAACAGCTAATGAAGCGAAATCGACATCTGAGAAAAACACTTCTGATATTGAAAAAGTTACTGCTCGATTAGATAACATCGTGTACAAAAAATTCGGTTCTGTTTACTTTGAAGTAGACAAAGCAGAATTAACAGATGAAGCAAAAGCAAGCTTAGATGCATTTAAAACTAAGTTGACAGAAATGAAAGGAAATTATTTCATCTATTTAGCTGGTAATGCTTCTGCTGAAGGTGCAAATAGCTATAATCATGTATTATCTGCAAAACGTTGTGATGCAGTAAAACGTTACTTGGAAGGTATCGGTATCTCTGAAAGAGTATTATTATTACCTTATGGCGAAAACTCTGCTGTAACAGAAAAACAAAACAAAGAATCTGATAGAGCGATGAACCGTCGTGTAGATATCTACTTAAGCGGTGAATAATATCAAGTTTCTTAATGATAATGCCTCCGATTTTTCGGAGGCATTTTTTTTATCTACTTTTTCTTAAAATATCTACTTATTTTGGAACACTTCAATAATGAATAACATCCACAAAGATATAATTCAGTTTACGGTAATTGAATATGGTAGACCAATTACGGTTCAATCATATACCAATGAATATCGGAATTTGATGATATTGTTGCGTGATAAAGTTTTTGTGGAAGAATTTGGTGAGTGTGGTGGATTAGGTAGATGTGCTACTTGTTTAGTGCGTGCAACCGGATTGAAAGGAACAGCGACTCAAAAGGAAAGAAACGAACCAGTTACATTGCTAAAATATGGAATTGAAGACAATGCTATTAGACTATCTTGCCAAATTTTGATTACATCGGATATAGATGGTTCAACATTTGAAATCTTGGATCAATACAATAGATAATACCTATTTTCCTCGTATGATTTTATGCAACAGCAACGACATATCCATTAAAACCATTTTGGGACTTACATTCCTTTCTATTTCGTAATGCTTTTTATTGATGAGCTCTAATAAGGATTCTAATTTTTGATGTGTAAGAAATTTATTGATTCGCTGTGCTAAATTCAATTCTTCTTTCGACAATCGAGCAGCATAATTTTTTATATGTAAAGTTAAAAGTGCTTCTCTAAAAATATGTGTCGTGTATTCAAAAAATACTTTTAAATTTTCTCTACCAATTTTGCCGTTTTCTTCAGACCATTTTAGTAATTCTCCGGCTTTCATATTAATAGAGAAATCCAACCATTGCGTCAATCGGCGTGTGTCCACATCGGTTTCGCTATCAATTAATTTGAGTGCTTCATTAAAATTTCCATCCGCCAAATAGGCAATATGTTGTGTGTTAGATTGAGGGACACCTTTTTTTAATAATCCTTGTGCTAATTCATCGTCTTGTAGTTTATTGATTTTCACCAATTGGCAACGTGAAATAATTGTTGGTAGAATTTCTTCTTGATTTTCTGCAATTAAAATTAACACCGTATTTTGTGGTGGCTCTTCTAATAATTTTAATAAGATATTACCTTCTTTTGCTAAAGCTTCTGCCATCCAAATAATATGGATTTTATAGGTCGATTCAAAAGCCGTTAAGTTCAAGCCTTTAATAATAGCACGCGCTTCATCAGCAGTGATATTGCCTTGTTTATTTTCTGCACCGATGGCTTGCAACCATTCCAATTCATTGATGTACGGATTTTTGATGATTTCATTTCGCCATTCCTGAATATAATCGGTACTTAAACTTGGATGTGGTGATGGTTTTTTAGCGATAATAGGATAGGTGTAATGAATATCAGGATGTATCATTTTTTGTGCTTTCACACAAGCATTACAAGTACCGCAACTGTCGTGTTGAGTTCTATTTTCACAATTGAGGTATTGAGCCAATGCCAATGCCAATGCCAATCCTCCTGAACCCGGATAAGATAGAAATAATTGAGCATGCGGAACGGTTCCGGATTGCGCAATGTCTATCAAATGTTTTTTAACCTCTTCTTGTCCTATTACATCATTAAAAAGCATGTGCGAATATAATAGTAAGTTAGATGTAATAAGTGAAACTATCGCATATTTTATACACATGCAACTGATTTTGAACAATGAATTGTATATTGCTGTTAAGTGATAATTCGAGAGAAGCATTAACTTTAACACATGAACAAAGTAGCCGTAATTAGAAGAGCAAGTTTTAATGCCGCCCATAAATTATGGAATGCACATTGGACAAAAGAAAAAAATAAAGAAGTTTTTGGACTTTGTGCTAATGAACATTATCATGGACATAATTACACGTTGGAAGTAAAAGTAATTGGTGAAATAGATGCTGAAACTGGTTATGTCATTGATTTAAAAATTATAAAAGACATTATTAAAAATGAGATAGAAGAACGTTTCGACCATAAAAACTTGAATTTAGATACACAAGAATTTGCTTTTTTAAATCCAACGGCTGAAAATATTGCAGTAGTTATTTATAATTTGATACGAGCTAAATTAGAACCGAAATACGATTTATATATTAAGCTTTGGGAAACGGAAAATAACATGGTAGAATATCCGATTTTTTAGTGATTAGTGTTTAGTAATTTTTTCCTAGCAGCGTCTCTTGCAAAGGATACTGCGAAGTTAACATACGCAGTGTTCACTATGTGAGGCGCAGCTTGCAATAAAAATCCCATTACTACTGACTATTGACCATTGACCAATAACCAATGACCATTTTTTTCCTAGCAGCGTCTCTTGCAAAGGACACTGCGAAGTTAACATACGCAGTGTTCACTATGTGAGGCGCAGCTTGCAATAAAAATCCCATTACTACTGACTATTGACCATTAACCAATAACCAATGACCATTGCCCAAATATTTGTTAATTCATCTTCTATTTCTGCAAAGATTTCTTAAATAGTTTTCGGATACGAACTTTTTTCGGGTTGTCAGCGTATATGTTTATAACCAAAACCAACTTAAAATGAAAAAAGTATTTTTTGCATGCATGACAGTAGGCTTATTTGCTACTGCGTGCGACTTTTTCAAGTCAAAAACGGATGTAGTAGATGTTACTGATGTAACCGCCGACACTACAGCAATTACCAGCGTTGACACTGC
Organism: uncultured Chitinophagales bacterium; assembly: GCA_964507125.1. Lineage (GTDB taxonomy): Bacteria > Bacteroidota > Bacteroidia > Chitinophagales > JADIYW01 > JADJSS01. The sequence continues at coordinate 12,321 of CAZDOT010000028.1, forward strand.
AACACAAAAAGTGGACAGTGCTACAACAGCTGTAGTGGAAACTACGACGGCAACAGAAGTGAAGAAGTAAAAAAGTGAAAATGTTCGAGGCGTTCCGTAAGGAACGCCTCGATTTATTTTTTTGTATTTTCTTTGAAAAAATAATTACATCAGAGCAGCAACGCCGGGCAATGTTTTGCCTTCAAAAAATTCCAACAACGCACCACCGCCTGTACTTACATAACTTACTTTATCGTTTAGTCCAAATTTATTTACGGCAGCCACACTATCGCCTCCTCCAACTAAACTGAATGCACCTTCTTGTGTAGCGTGTGCTACGGCAACAGCAATACTCTTAGTGCCATTTTGGAAATTTTCCATTTCGAAAACGCCCATTGGTCCGTTCCATAAAATTGTTTTAGAAGATTGGATAACTTTCGTAAAATCTTGTATTGCTTCGTGTCCAATATCTAAGCCCATCCATCCACTTGGAATTGTAGCATTGGAAGATACTTTCACGTTAGCTTCATTATCAAATTTATCAGCAATAATGGAATCATCCGGCAGTATGATACTGATGCCTTTTTCTTTTGCCTTTTGCATTACAGCAACGGCAACATTCACCATATCTTCTTCCACTAATGAATTTCCTACATTAAAGTTGATTGCTTTTATAAAAGTATAGGCCATTCCACCGCCAATAATAATATTGTCAGCAATGTTTAATAAGTTTTCAATGATTAAAATTTTATCAGAAACTTTTGCTCCGCCTAAAATAGCTGTAAATGGTTTTTCGGAATTATGTAATACTTTGTATGCATTTTCTACTTCGGATGCCATTAAATAACCGAAACATTTATTTTCTTTAGAGAAATGCTTAGCAACAATAGTAGTGCTGGCATGTGCTCTATGTGCTGAGCCAAATGCATCATTCACATATACGTCGCCATGATGTGCTAATTGAGCAGCAAATGTTTCATCGCCTTTTTCTTCTCCTTTGTGAAAACGCGTGTTTTCTAATAATAAAATTTGTCCCGGTTTTAAATTATTAGATAAAGTTTGGCTGTTCGCGTCAATGCAATCATCCGCAAATAAAATATCTTTCTTCATTAAAATAGAAAGATGTTTTACGATATGTTTTAATGTGAATTTTTCAGTATCGACAGTGCCGTCTTCTTTTAATTTTTTTAATGGACGACCTAAGTGCGACATCAACACGACACTACCACCATCTTTTAAAACTTTTTGTATGGTTGGCAAGGCGGCACGTATGCGTGTGTCGTCTGTAATATGAAACGATTTATCAAAAGGTACATTAAAATCTACTCTGATTAAGGCACGTTTGTTTTTAAAATTAATAGAATCTACTGTTTGCATGTAAGAGTTATATTGAGTAAGTAATAAGTGATATTTTTTTGTAAAAATAAAAATAATCTATTGAATAAAGGATGTCTACTTTTTACAAGTATGCTACTTTTTCTACTAGTTCTGCTAATCGATTGGCATAGCCATATTCATTGTCGTACCAACCTACAATTTTATATAGTTTATCCATTTTTTGTGTTAAGCCTGCATCAAAAATACACGAATGCGGATTGTGAATAATATCACTGGATACAATAGGTTCTTCGGTGTATTCCAAGATATTTTTCCATTTTTGTTCAGCAGCATTTTTAAAGATAGCATTGATTTCTTCTACAGAAGTTTCTTTTTCTAAATTGCAATATAATTCCGTTAATGAACCCACAATTACCGGCACACGCACGGCACCACCTTTCATTTTTCCTTTAATTTCCGGCAATACCCATTCCAACGCTTTGTTGGCGTTAGACGATGTTGGAACCAAATTTTGTGCAGCAGCTCTAGCACGTCTATAATCTGTAGCGTGTATGCTATCGTGTAATTTTTGATCGCCGGTGTATGCATGCACTGTATTCATTATGCCTTGCTGTATGCCGAAATTTTCTTGTAAAATTTTCACCATCGGTGCTAAACAATTAGTTGTGCAAGATGCATTGGATAAGATGATATCATCTTTCGTAACTTCGTTTTCATTAATGCCCAATACAATTGTCTTTACCGATTCGTCAGCAGGTGAGGAGATGATAACTTTTTTTGCACCGGCAGTTATATGCTCGTTGAGTTTTTCGCGTGTACGGAAACGTCCGGTACATTCTACTACAACGTCGATATTATTTTCTTTCCAAGGTAAGTTGGTCGCATCAGCAATGGAAGTGCTGAGGATTTCTTCGTCATCAATATAGAGATGATTTTCTTTGGAGATAATTTGTTTATTCCATTTTCCTTGAGCCGTATCGTGTTTTAATAAATACACCAATGCTTCATTAGGAGCCAAATCATTGATAACAACAAGATCTACTTTTTTTCTATTTAACAATATTTGAAAGACTAAGCGACCAATACGACCGAGTCCATTAATAGCAATTCTTGGTTTTGACATATGCGTAAATTTAACTAATACAGTAAAACACCTTAAAGTTAATGGAATATTTGAGGCATTTAAAAGTATTTGTACCTTTGAAATGAAGCATAACGCTTTGGTAATATTTTTTTTTGAGTAAAAATATTGCAAAGCAAAAAAAAGATGTATATTTGCACTCGCTTTTAGAACGGCCCGTTCGTCTAGGGGTTAGGACAGGAGATTTTCATTCTTCAAACAGGGGTTCGATTCCCCTACGGGCTACCAAAAAAATCCTTGATATTGCATCAAGGATTTTTTTTATTTTATCATCAACCAATTACGGTTGCTTATTCGGAATAATGATTGTTGGTTTATTGGAATCCGAATTTTTCTTTTCTTCCTTTTTAAAGATATTGGGTACGTTAAATCCAAAATATTTTAGTGCCGAAATAATTATTAGCACAGCTCCGGCTTCATCTAAATTTCCGATTATCGGAATATTATCCGGAATAAACTCAACAATTCCTGCTGTTGGATTTATTAAATAAATAAGTGCTACGCCGGCTAAGGCAATTACACTAATGTCTTGTTTTTTCATGCTTTAATTTTTTGGTTAAAATAGTATCAACCAAAAACTGTTGGATTTAGTTCGAATAACGAGGATTTTAACATTTAATTAGAGAAATAAAAAAAGCTGCCTATGGTAGACAGCTTTCTTGTAGCGAGGACGGGAATTGAACCCGTGACCTCAGGGTTATGAATCCTGCGCTCTAACCACCTGAGCTACCTCGCCGATTCTTTTCGAGGTGCAAATGTACAAAATTTTAAATTAATTATAGAAAGTACCTTTCGAAAAATCTTATTTTTTTGTAAAATTGTAGTATAAAATAAATCTCAAGTTCATTTATGAGTAGCGTTTCTTTTCATTCAAGCACTAAGACTTCAGAAGAAGTAGACGTTTTGGATGATGTTGCATTGGAATTTAGTTACCAATTAATCGTGTATAACGACGATGTAAATACGTTTGATTGGGTTATTGAGTCGTTGATGAAAATTTGTGATCATACGTATGAACAAGCAACACAATGTTCTTTATTTATTCATTACAAAGGACAATGTGCTGTAAAGCATGGCGATGAATTAAAATTAATACCAATGAAAGATGCGTTATTAGATAGAGGAATTTCTGCATCTGTAGAATCTTGTAATTAACAAAATTGCCCATATATCAGTTAATCGATCAACTTGTTTTTCCGCCTGTAGATGGCTCAGAAGATGGTATTGTTGCGGTTGGCGGTGATTTATCCGTAGAGCGTTTATTGCTGGCTTATCGTTTAGGTATTTTCCCATGGTTTAGCGAAGGCGAACCAATAGTGTGGCATGCTCCGGATGTTCGTTTTGTATTAGATTTTGATGAGTTGCATATTTCTAAAAGTATGCGTCGTGTTTTAAATAATCCCAAATTTACAGTTACACTTGATACGCAATTTAAACAAGTAATTCAGTATTGTGCCAATGTAAAAAGGAAGTTTCAAAATGGAACTTGGATTACACCTGAAATGCAATCGGCGTATTTAGAATTGCATCAATTAGGTTATGCGCATTCATTAGAAGTGTGGTATGAAAAGAAATTAGTAGGAGGAATTTATGGTGTAAGTTTGGGTAAAGTTTTTTTTGCGGAATCTATGTTTCATTTGCAAACCAATGCTTCAAAAATTGCATTTATTCGTTTGGTTCAATTTCTTAAACAACATCATTTTCATTTTTTAGATGCACAAGTTTATACAGAACATGTTGAAAGTTTGGGTGCTAAAGAAATACCTAGAAACGAGTTTATGCATAAGCTGAATATAGCATTGCAATCCGATGCGTTGTTGGGTAAATGGACGGAAAAATAAACGCTTCTATATTTTTTTCTGATAGAATTTTTTTCATTCTAATCAAAATAAATATTCCATTTAAAGATCTGTTATAGCTTATTTTTTATTGTTGTTGATTTTGTATTTGTATAATAGGTGCAGACGCCGGAGTTTCTTTATATAATTGAACTGTGTTCTCATCTTCAAACACACTGCCATCTTCATAGCCTACGGAAACGTACACTAATAATTCTTGATTTGCCGGTCCTTTAAAAGTGCCTTTAATAGGTGTGCAATCATTAAAATCTCTGCCTACTGCTAATTGTATATGATTCTGATTGGCATAGCAATTATTGGTTGGGTCAATTCCAATCCAGCCTACATTCGGAAGATAAACATCTACCCAAGCATGTGTTGCACCTTCGCCTCGCATGCCATTTTTATTGGGGCAAATATAACCACTGACATAACGTGCCGGAATGTGTTGGTTTCGCAGTATTTGTAAAAGTAAATGTGCAAAATCTTGACACACACCGGATTTTAATTCAATGATTTCATCTACAGTTGTTTCAACGGTCGTAATGCCTTTTACATATTTATAGTTTTCAAAAATAAATTGCGTTGCATCTTTTACGGCTTGCAATGGCGATTTGCTTTTAAAATCTAATGTTTGAATGATATTTTCAATTGCAGCTTGTTGCTTAATTGTTTCTTTAAGTGCATAATCAAACAGGATAATATCTTTATTTGTAAAGGTACTCAATTGATTCCAATCAGCAAGCGTAGATAGACTTTCATCAATTTCTTTTTGTTGTGATTTTACAATTAATCGACTGTCAATAATTAATTCTTGATGCGGTTGGTTGACGGTAAAATAGGCGGTTGCATTGCCCCAATAATCATAAAATTTTTGGATGATTGGTTCATCGGTAATGTGTAATTCATGGCTTAAAATTTCTTGTTCCTTTTTAGGAAACGGAAATATTTTTATTTGATTCGTATTCTCTTTTACAATTCGGTCGTAACGGTATTTTGTAATATGATGTATTTTGTAAATAGACATTTTATTTAGTATTTCTTATAAGATTTTGTTAGTGATAGGCAAAATATATTTTACTTAATTCGTTGTTGAATTTGTATAATTCATCGCGTACTTCTTCTAAAAATTGATGCAATCCAATTTGAGAAATTGTTTCTAAATCGGAATATTCTATTTTGCTTTTTAGTTTACCAATAATTCGTATCAAAGTTTTTTCGCCTTCTGTATTATCAATAGCAATTTTGTTGATGATGTAACTAATTTTTCTGATAGAATATAAAATAGAACGTGGAAAATTAGTATTCATGAGTATCATGTCCAACACATTTTGTGTTTGCAAACCGGTAGGATAGGTTTTAAGATAAAACTCATATCCAGAAATGGATAGCAATAAATTTTTCCAATACGGAATATCCATTGGGTTTTTTAAATCATAATTGATGTCGTGAAATTTAGTATCCACAATGTCTGCTGTTTGTAAAGCACGTTCAATGTTTTTTCCTAAACCCATAAAATTCCAGCCTTCACCGCGTGGCATGGTTACTTCTAACACACCATAATAATATAAACTTTGTTCTATCAAAGAGGAAATAGCATACGCTTGCTGATTGGAATCCAACAATTCATCAATACGATTATTATTCAATCGCAGATAGTATTCATTGATACTTTCCCAAACTTCACGCGTAATGTGGTCTTGCAATCCACGTGCATTTTCACGTGCTTTGGTAATGATATTTCGGATAGAGTTTTCGTTGTGTTTATCGGTGATGATATATTTTAATACAGCTTGTGTATCATCTTTTATTTTATTTTTTTCTTCATCATTTAGGTAGGTGAAAATATCTAATACGGCAATCCAATCGTAATTTTCATTATCACTTTTATCTAAGGACGTTGCATAATTTATCTTCAACATACGCAACATACCTTCGGCACGTTCCACATATCGGTTCATCCAAAATAAAGAGTCTGCTATTCTACTTAACATGTGTTTGATGTAATAGGTTATAAATGTTTTTGTATTCTTATTTTTTTTCGGTAAAATTAATCAATGACCCATGTGTCTTTACTTCCACCACCTTGTGAGGAGTTCACTACTAATGAGTTTTCTTTTAATGCAACACGTGTCAATCCGCCAGATACAAGCTTGAAACCATCCGGTCCAAATAATGCATACGGTCTTAAATCGACATGACGCGGTACTAATTTCCCATTCATGTAGCACGGAACAGTAGATATTTTTATGGTAGGCTGTGCTATATAGGAACGCGGATCTTTTAGAATGGCATTTTTAAATTGTTCTATTTCTTCAGATGTAGCACTTTCTCCCATCAACATACCATAACCACCGCTTTCATTTGTTTTTTTGACAACCATTTTGTGCATATTATCAAATACATATTGCCTTTCGTCCAAATTTTCCATTTTATAAGTGGGCACATTTTTTAAGATAGGCGTCTCATTTAAATAATAACGAATCATATCCGGTACATACGAGTAAATGGCTTTATCATCGGCAACACCATTTCCTAATGCGTTAACGATGGCAACATTTCCTTTTCTATATGCAGAAAGTAAACCCGGAACACCTAATAAACTATTTGGATTTAATACCAATGGGTCTAAATATTCATCATCCATTCTTCTATAAATAACATCTACTCTTTTTAACCCGTTTGTTGTTTTCATAAATACGGTGTGATTATCTACCATTAAATCTCTGCCTTCCACTAATTCAACACCCATATAGCGTGCGAGGAAAGTGTGTTCGTAATAAGCGGAATTAAAGATGCCCGGCGTTAAAATAACAATACACGGATTGTGATTTTGTTTGGGTGCCAAGGAAACAAGAATCTTTTTTAATTCCAATGGATAGTCGCTCACTCTGCGTACATTATATTCACTCATCAATTCCGGAAAAATAGATTTTGTCACATCGCGGTTTTCCATCATATACGATACTCCGGAAGGTGTGCGTAGATTATCTTCTAATACATAATATTCTCCATCCGAATCGCGTACTAAGTCTATGCCGGCAATATGCACATAAATATTAAACGGCACATTGATGCCAAAAACTTCTCTGTTGTAATGCGGACAAGTGGCGATGATATTTAATGGAATAATACCTTCTTTAATAATGTTTTGGTTGTGGTACACATCGTGTAAAAAAAGGTTGAGTGCTTTTAAACGTTGCTCGATTCCACGTTCAATAATTTGCCATTCCTCACCGGTAATAATACGTGGAATTATATCGAAAGGGAAAATACGTTCAATGCCTTCATCACCTGAGTAAATGGTAAATGTAATACCTTGATTCATGAACATCTTTCGGGCAATTTCTTCTTTTCTATTTATGACATCTAAGTCAATGGAATTTAGTTTGTTGAAAATAGCTTGATAATGGGAGCGTTTGTCGCCATTTGGCAGTGCCATTTCATCCCAGAAATTTGTTCTCGTTTGATATTTATCTAGCAACATATCGTGAAATTTTATGTTTACGAGATGCATTATAAGAATATTATGTAGAAATCTTATCGCAGAATACAATAAAGTAATATACTTTAACAAAATAGTAAAGATATTTATTTTTATAAATTAACTTAATTGGGTTTTTTAAAGATGGCTTAAGTGTATGAGATGAATTCAATCAATGAAAAGAGTAGATTAGTTAAATAAATAAATGTTGTGGTAAATTAATATATGGAAATGATGTTAAAATAAGCAAATGCAGTCTGTTTATTTTTAACAAGTTATGATGAAGTATGCTTTCAATTGGTGTAAATTAGTTTCATTTGCAACTTTTTAATTTTGCATAGATATAGTAAACTTTAGGTAATATACTATATTCGGTCGTGTTTTATTGATTTTGTATCTTTAGCACGCAAAATTATTTTTTACAATATGTCAACATATCAAACACCAGAAGGAATCGAAATTAACGGTAAATTCTCACCGGAATATGCCGAAATTTTAACACCGGAAGCATTAGCGTTTTTTGCAAAATTACAACGCAAACACAATGCCCGCAGAAAAGAATTATTACAAAAAAGAGTAGATCGTCAAGTGCGTTTAGATGCCGGCGAATTGCCTGATTTTTTACCGGAAACGAAAGAAATACGTGAAAGCGATTGGACAGTAGCACCTTGCCCTGCTGATATGCAAGATAGAAGAGTAGAGATTACAGGTCCTGTTGATCGCAAGATGATTATCAATGCATTAAATTCAGGTGCCAAAGTGTTTATGGCAGATTTTGAAGATTCAAATGCGCCAACTTGGGAAAATAATATTTCAGGACAAATCAACTTACGTGATGCTAACAATAAAACGATTGCGTTAGAGTCTAACGGAAAATCTTATAAATTAAACGACCAAACAGCCGTACTTTTTGTTCGTCCACGCGGATGGCATTTGTTAGAAAAACATGTGTTAGTAGATGGCGAAGTAGCAAGCGGTTCAATTTGGGATTTTGCTTTATATTTTTATCACAATGCAAAACAACGTATTGCCAACGGAAGCGGTGTGTATTTCTATTTGCCAAAAATGGAATCGCATTTAGAAGCTCGTTTGTGGAACGATATTTTTGTGGATGCACAAAATGAATTAGGTGTACCTCAAGGTTCTATTAAGGCAACTGTGTTGATTGAAACAATTGTGGCTACGTTTGAATTAAATGAGATTTTATTCGAATTAAAAGAACACAGTGCCGGTTTAAATTGTGGAAGATGGGATTATATTTTCTCTTTCATCAAGCGTACTGTGAAAAATAAACAATTCTTGGTGCCGGATAGAATGCAAGTTACAATGACTGTTCATTTCTTAAAATCGTATTCTGAATTGGTTATCCAAACTTGCCACAAACGTGGGGCATTTGCAATGGGTGGTATGGCTGCTCAAATTCCAATTAAAAATGACGAAGAAGCAAATAACATTGCTTTAAATAAAGTACGTGCAGATAAAGAGCGTGAAGCAAAAGCAGGACACGATGGTACTTGGGTAGCACATCCGGGATTAGTACAAATTGCAATGGATGAATTTAATAAATACATGCCAACACCGAATCAAATTCATGTAAAACGTGAAGATGTAAGTGTAACAGCAGCAGATTTATTAGAAGTGCCAAAAGGTACTATCACTTTAGGTGGTTTAAAAAATAACATCGATGTGGGTATTCAATACTTAGAAGCTTGGTTGCGTGGCAATGGTTGTGTTCCAATTCATAACTTAATGGAAGATGCAGCAACGGCTGAAATTTCTCGTACGCAAGTGTGGCAATGGGTACACCACGAAGATGCGAAATTAGAGGATGGTACTAAAGTAACAGCTGAATTAGTTCAACAATTAATTGATGAACAAAAAGCAGCTTACCAAACAGCATTGGGTGATAAATATGCTTCATCTAAATTTGATTTAGCAATAGAATTATTTACAAAAATGTCATTGCAAGATCAATTAGAAGAATTCTTGACATTAGAAGCATATAACTATATCGACTAATTTTTTTTATAAAAAAAATAAATAATTTAATTCAACATTTTCAAATTTCAATTTTTTAAAAAATGGCAACAAAACAAGAAAGAGCGGAAGCTCTAAAAAAAGAATGGGCAACCAATCCACGTTGGAAAGACGTAAAAAGAAACTATACTGCTGAAGAAGTAATCAATATCAGTGGTTCAGTTCCAGTTGAATACACGTTGGCAAAAAATGGTGCTGAAAAATTATGGAACAAATTACATACTGAAGACTGGGTTGCTGGTTTAGGTGCGTTCAATGGTAACCAAGCTATCCAAGAAGTTACTGCAGGCATGAAAGCTATCTATCTTTCAGGTTGGCAAGTAGCTGCAGATGCAAACCTTTCTGCAGAAATGTATCCGGATCAATCTTTATATCCTGCGAACTCTGTTCCAATGGTGGTAAAACGTATCAACAACTCTTTGATGCGTCGTGACCAAATCGAATACATGTCAGGTGAGCCAACACGTGACTGGATGGTTCCTATCGTAGCAGATGCTGAAGCTGGTTTCGGTGGTAACTTAAATGCATTTGAATTAATGAAACAAATGATTGAAGCTGGTGCTGCTGGTGTTCACTGGGAAGACCAATTAGCTTCTGCTAAAAAATGCGGTCACTTAGGTGGTAAAGTATTGGTGCCTACTCAAGAAGCTATCAATAAATTATCTGCTGCTCGTTTGGCTGCTGACGTTTGTGGAACTTCAACATTAGTAATCGCGCGTACAGATGCGGAAGCTGCTAACTTAATCACTTCTGATATAGATGAGCGTGACCAAAAATTCATCATCGATGGCAAACGTGCTCCTGAAGGTTTCTACTATGTAAAAAACGGTGTCGAGCAAGGTATCGATAGAGGTTTATCTTATGCACCATATGCAGACTTAATTTGGATGGAAACTGGTAATCCGGATTTAGGAATGGCGAGAGAATTTGCTCAAGGTATCCACGCTAAATATCCTGGAAAAATGTTGGCTTACAACTGTTCTCCATCATTCAACTGGGCAAAATACATGGATGTTAAAGCAATGACTACTTTCCGTGAAGATTTAGCTGCTATGGGTTACAAATTCCAATTCATTACATTGGCTGGTTTCCACGCTAATAACACTGTAATGTTTGAATTAAGTAAAGCATATATGGAAAGAGGTATGGCTGGTTACTCTGAGTTACAACAAAGAGAATTTGCTTTAGAGTCTGCTGGTTTCCAAGCTATCAAACACCAATCATTTGTTGGTACAGGTTACTTCGATGCAATTCAACAAGTTTGTCAACAAGGACAATCTTCTACAACTGCATTGGCTGGTTCTACAGAAGCAGAACAATTCCATTGATTTTAACTACTATCTTAATAGTAATTATAAATAAAAAGCACAACTTCGGTTGTGCTTTTTTAATGTTGTTTATTCAGCTAATTGCCTTATAAGACATTGCGTTGATACGTTTCACCACGTGAGCGATTCATATCTATAAATCGTTTGATACATTCTTCTAAAAATGTTTGATCTACCATTTTTTCCATGTGTTGAAAGGTTCTTAGTTTGTCATCTTCATTAAATTTATACGTTTGCTCTAATAAATTATCTTCTAATTTAATGGCGAAACGCTCATTCATTTGCAAAATTGTTATTTTTATAAATGGATGTTCTATTTGTCCTACTATTCTCATTTTGTTATTGCTATTTATTAAGTGTAAAGGTACAACATCATATATTAAGGAAATAAAAAAAAGAGCCGCATATAGGAGCGGCTCTTTTAAAAATGAATTGGAGTTAGTAAAGCTTATGCTTTAGCTTTTGTAGTTTTAGCTTTTGCAGTAGATGTAGCTTTTTTAACTTCAGCTTTTGCAGTAGATGCTGCTTTTTTAACTTCAGCTTTAACGTCTTCTACTTGTTTTTCAACTTTAGAAGATGCTTCATTAAATAAACCTTTTACTCTATCAGCATTTCTGTTGAAAGTAGTTTTTAAATCAGCAACTAAAATTGTAGCTTCTTCTTTTACATCCGCTTGGATTTTTTCTACAGTGAAAGGACCTTTTAATTTCGCTTGGATTCTTTCAGCAGTTGCTTTGAAGTGATTTTTTTGTAATTCTACTTCATCTTTAGCTTCACTTACTGCATTTTTTACAGTGTTTTCTACATTGTAACGTAATTCTGTTACGTTTGCTTTTGTTTCTGTTGTGAAACTGTTTACAGCTTCTCTAACTTTTTGTGATAATTCCATTTTTAAAAATTTTATTTTATTTATCAAAATTGATAGTACAAAATTATAGCATTATTTGACATGTGTCAAAAAAATTCAATTATCAAAGTTTGATTTTAAAATGTAATTGATGTGAAAGTCAAGTTAATAGAATATGAATATTAAAATGGAATAAACATTAAAACTGTAATTGTAAACTCATTGTAAAATTCAGGATGATTTCATCTTATGAATGTTAATTTATAGATTTTATCTTATTTTAAACTTTCAGTAAATAATGAAAGTTTGATTTGTTTTTTTGATTCTTATCTACGTTTATATGCCTGTGTTTGGGTAATTATTGATAGAATAAGCAGCATTTTTATAAAATGAAACACGCCAAACTATTAATAAATACTAGTAGTTTGACGTGTTGTTGTTTATTTTATTAAGTATTCTTATTTCATTACAATCGGATCGTTTATACTTTCTTTTGTAAATACCACATGATTGAAATTTTGACCTAAAACTAAATCCGTATCAATGAAGAAATAATTCGTTTTTAGGTTAAAATCTATTTCATCATACATAATAGAAATAGCGTCATTTTTTAATTTCCATTCACCGGTTAATTCTTTCCCTACGTTTCCTTTGGTGTCCATAAATTCATGACGGAACGTACGGTTTTTGTAAAATGTTATGTACTCATTCGGAAAATTACGCATTCCTTCAAATTTCTTTTGGAAATCATTGTTTATGGACTGTCTGGAAAATTTCCAAGTACCGATAATTGGGTTTTCTGTTTCATTTTTACTTTGTGCTAATGCGGTGCCAAACATGGCCACCAAACACATTAGAAAAAATGCCGTTTTCATACATTTGGTATTTAAGTTTTATGGTAGGATAAAATTGCTATATTTATTGATATTTGTCAATTTTATTTTAGTTAAAAAGGCGTATCGGTGTGTTAAATAAATAAAAGTGGAATCTGATATGTGCAAATTCCACTCATTTAATACAAACCAAAAATTTAACCATTTACTTCATCGTAATAGGATTCTCAAAATTGACATCTTTTGTAAATATGACGTGATTGAAGTTTTGACCGAGAACTAAATCTTGATCAATAAAGAAATAACTCAAGCTAAGTTCATAATCAATTTCTGTGTATTTAATGTTGATTTTATCACCGGTTGATTTCCATTTTCCTTCTAAAGTACGTACTGTGTTTCCTTTGGTATCGACGAAATCATGTTTAAATGTACCATTAGAAGCAAATTTAAAAACCTCACTTTTGTAATTGATGATAGTCGAACCATCAAATACTTTTTGGAAATCGTTGTTTTTACTTTTGATACTGAATTTCCAATTACCGATGAATGGTTTTTGTGTTTCATTTTTTCGTTGCGCTATAGCGGATACACTGAGTAACATCGCTAGTAGCATTAAAAATAAGTTTTTCATAGTCTTTTTGGTTTTGTACTACAAAGATGAGGCGAATATTTCATTACCATCATTTTGAATGTGTGAATGGTCGGTTTCATTTAGTAAACGGTCAAATTTTGCCTTATTTTTATTGAGATATATCAAATAAATGCACAAAAATGGAGATTGGATTTGGGAATTTGGAGCATTTTTAGTATAAATAAATAGAAAATGTCGTTTTTGAGTGGTGTGTTTTTTAACCGAAAAGAACACAAAGAATTCCTCAAAATATTTGGCAAAGCGTACGATGTACACTTAGAATGTATTGATAAAATGAAGAGAAAAGCTGCTAACTATTAGTTTATTCTTACACGTTGTAATTGTATATCACGTTGATGTCGTTCAATGGCTAATTCAATCAGTCGACTAATTAAATCGGAATAGTTTAATCCGGATGCTTCCCATAATTTAGGATACATGGAAATAGATGTAAATCCGGGTAATGTATTGGGCTCATTGATGATTACTTCATCTTCATCCGTTAAAAATACATCTACTCGAGAAAGACCTTCTAAACCTAAAGCAGCATAAGCTTTACGTGCTGTATCTTGGATTTTTGCTAATTGTTCGTCTGAAATATTTTTAGCCGGAATGGTGATTTTGGCATTATCGTTTACATATTTATTTTCAAAATCGTAAAATCCTTTTTCCATTACAATTTCACCAACGGTGCTAGTCTCTATCAATTCATTTCCCAAAACGGCACATTCCAATTCGCGACCAATTATGGCTTGTTCCACTAAAATTTTTGTATCAAATTTAAAGGCTTCATGTATTGCAGATTGGAATTCCATTTCATTGGTAGCTCTTGAAACACCCACGCTCGAGCCCATATTACAAGGTTTTATAAATAAAACAGTGCCCAATTCATTTATGACGTTTTGATAGGATATGGATGCTTGTTGATGCTTAAAAAACGTAATTCCTTTGGCATGGCCAATGCCTGCATCTCTTAAAATGCGTTTTGTAAAATCTTTATCCATGGCAACCGCAGACCCTAATACACTAGGCCCAACAAATGGAATTCCTAATTGAAGAAATATTCCTTGTAATGTTCCGTCTTCACCATTTGGACCATGCGTTATTGGAAATAATGCTGTTAATTCTTCCAAAAAAGTTGCCGTATCTAACCGCATTATTTTTTGTGTTTCGTTGCCAAAAACAACGGCTAATTGAATTGCATTTTTACCTATTACACAATTTTTATCTTGTAAGTTTTCTTCAGATTCTAAATACCATCTTCCATCTTGCGCAATACCGATTAAGGTTACGTCGTATTTTTCACGATTGATTGCTGCGTAAATGTTTCTTGCAGATATGATAGAAACCTCGTGTTCCGGCGATTTTCCACCAAATACCAATCCAATTTTTTGTTTATTCATGTCCAATATTGTGCTGTAAATATAAAACCTGCATTATTTTTTATTTGTTAAGATTATACACATTGTGAGCAATCAAAGGGCAATGATATCTAAGTAATTTATGTATTTTTGTTTGAAAGAAATAAGATTACGTTTTTTACGTTTTGTCAAAACAAGATACATGAATAAAATTTCAACTACCATCCTTGCTATTATTGTTACCGGAATAGGATTGATTCTATTATTATTTTGGAGTTTAGGTTGGTATACTCAACATGGAGAGTTTGTGATAGTGCCGAATGTAATAGGAAAATCATTGTTTGAGGCAAAAAATACGCTTAGTGATTACGATTTAGATTATATGGTTGTAGATTCTACTTTTGATGAAAGTAAACCACCATTGTCCGTATTAGAACAGCAACCATTGAAAGGTGCAAAAGTAAAAGAGAATAGAAAAATTTATTTAACCTTAAATGCATCGACACCACCCAGCGTGAAAATTCCAAATATTATTGATAATTCACGTCGTCAAGCAGAAATTATATTACATAATTGGGGTTTGAAAATTGGACGGTATATCTACATTCCGGATATGGCAAAAGATGCCGTTTTAAATATTCAAATTGATGGGAAAATTGTGAAACCTGAAACCGTAGTGCGAAAAGGTACAACCATTGATTTAGTGTTAGGAGATGGGTTTGGCAGTCAAGTAACCGATGTGCCACCTTTGACAGATTTAACGGTGTTAGAAGCTAAAGCGGTTTTGGAAGCAGTGCATTTAAATGCCGGTTTGCTTATTGCAGATGGTGCCATAGAAGATACCATGAGTGCGTATGTGTATGATCAAGAACCGAAATTTGGACAACCCGGAAAATTAGGAGAAGGCAATACCGTGCAATTATTTATCCGACAAAATAAAGCAATGACTGAAGAAGCGAAAACACCCGGAATGAATAAATTAATTCCCAAACAAAGTAACAATCCATAAATACTGATGCATTCATTTTTTACTCAAATAGTCGCACTCTTTATTTTTGTTTCTGCTTATGCGCAGCAGGAAGCAATCGTTCCATTGAAATTTCATCCTAAAAAAAATGAAATCAATAATCAACAATTTAAATTGCAAAAATCGAAACAACGAATTAGTGCTTTAAGTTTGCCCTTTTTTGACGATTTTAATCAAACTGCCATTGAGCCGAATGTAAGTTTATGGCAAGATAATTTTGTGTATATCAATACTACCTTTCCAAAAGAAACGATCACTTTAGGAGTTGCTACGTTTGATGGTACAGATGCAAATGGAAAACCTTATAGTAGTTCGGCTACCATGGTTTCTGGTGCGGCTGATAAACTAACGTCCAATGCGATTGATTTATCAGGAATGACCGCAGATAGTAATGTGTTTTTGAGTTTCTATTATTTGCAAGGTGATTTTGGTGAAACACCCACAGCACCCAATGATTTGTTGACTTTACAATTTTTAGATACAGCCGGAAATTGGAATTTAATGTGGCAAACTTCGGCGCTTAGCGTAGCTAAAATGCGTCAAGTTTTTGTGAAAGTAGATTCCATTTTTTTGAATGCTAATTTTCAATTTCGATTTGAATCTTATGGAAATTTAAATGGAGCAAATGATACATGGCATATTGATTACGTAAAATTGGATAAAAACAGAGATACATCTACCGAAAATAATATAAAAGAAATGGCGTATGAATTTATGCCGAAGAGTTTGTTGAAACAGTATTATGCCATGCCATATCATCAATTTGATACGTTGGATTTAGCCGATACGGTGAGTGTTTTTGTGAAAAATAATTTCGTAAACCCAACAACCGATATAGTAGATTATTACGATGCTACAGTTGTCAATACAGGCACCAACATTGCCAGTTTTAACGGCCCTTCGCGCGATTTTGGACCACTTTCCGAAAATGAAATTAAATATCCTAAGTTTTTAATACCAACCAATATTGTTGGCGATACGGTTATTATTAAAGTGGATTATCATTTTGATGTATCTGCGGAAGCGGGCGAATCTACGCCGGTTTTAGCCAATAATGCCATGTCGCATCAGCAAGTGTTTAGCAATTATTTTTCGTATGATGATGGTTCAGCAGAACGCGGTTATTGGGTAGAAAGCTTGGATTATTACAAAATGGCCGTGAAATATCATTTCAGAAATCCGGATACATTACAAGCTATTAAATTTCAAGTGTTGCCTACTCAGGTAGATAATAACTTGGCAACTTTTAGCGTTTGTGTTTGGAAAAATTTTAACAGAAATAGTGTATATGCAGAAAGCGATTTGTTGTACAAACAAACCAATTTAAAACTATCTAATTTAAATAAAGAATTTAGTGTAGATACTATTAATAATTTTTATTACGTGCCGATAAAACCGGATTTTTTGCTGAATGGTGCTACTTATCCATTAGTGTTATCGGATACATTTGCTATCGGATTAATCGTGGATAATAAACAAACATTGACCATCGGATTTGATAGAAATAACAATCGTTCTGCTTTTAATTTCTATGTAGATGGTGTAGAAAAATGGAGAGAATCGGGATTGGAAGGTACGATGATAATTAATCCTGTAGTGGGCAAACCGTTGCCGTATTATTTAACACCGATAAAACAAAATGTAGTAAAAGCGTATGATATAAAACTATATCCCAATCCGGCTAACACGAATTTATTTGTGGAAGGCATTAAAGATGAAAATAAAATTGAAATCTTTTCGTTAGATGGTCGATTAGTGCAAACTACTGTATTAAACAATGCCGGATTTATTTCCATTCAAGATTTGCCATCAGCTCCATATCTTATTAAAATTACGAATACTCAAACCAACCAAACTGGTGTTGCTAAGTTTATAAAAATAGACTAAAATAAAATGGAAACTAATGCCAATAAAATAGATGTTTCAAGCTTGGATAAAGTGGTTTTGTTTGATGGTGTGTGCAATTTTTGTGCATCGAGTGTGCAATTTATTATTCAACACGATAGTAGCCAATCGTTGCAGTTTGCAAGCTTACAATCTAACATTGGGCAACAATTATTACAATATTATAAAATGCCAACTTCGTTAGAAGGTGTTGTTTTTATTGAAAATAAACAAGCTTATTTTAAATCGAAAGCAGCTTTTCAAATTGTGAAATATTTTAAAGGTGTTTGGAGATTATTAGTCTTGTTTCAAATACTGCCAACCTTTATTACTGATTTTGGATACGATATTATTGCCAAAAACAGATACAAATGGTTTGGCAAAAAGGAATCTTGCATGTTGCCATCTCCGGAGATTCGAAATCGATTTTTGGAAGTATAAAAAATCATTTCTTTATTTTTCTTTCCATGCTTAATTTTTTATTTTTGCAGAGCAATATTTTTTTAAGTATCAATATAAATATTAAAAATGGGAAGAGCGTTTGAATATAGAAAAGCAGCGAAGTTTGCAAGATGGGATAAAATGGCTAAAGCATTTACACGTGCCGGCAGAGAAATTGCTATCGCAGTAAAAGCAGGTGGCCCAAATCCGGATACTAATGCTAACTTGCGTAGAGCTATACAAAATGCTAAGGCGGCTCAAATGCCCAAAGATAGAATTGAAGCTGCAATTAAAAGAGCCTCTTCCACAGATACCAAAGGATTTAGTGAAGTAGTTTATGAAGCAATGGGACCGCACGGTACAGCAATTGTAATAGAAACAGCTACAGATAACCCAACACGTACAGTTGCCAACTTGCGAGCTATTTTAAATAAGAATGGCGGTTCAATGGGTACACAAGGTATGCACGATTTTATTTTTGAACGCAAAGGTGTTTTTAAAATTGCTGCTGCCAATCACGATAAGGATGAGTTAGAATTGGATTTGATCGACGCAGGATTGGATAATATGGAAAAAGATGAAGAAGCACATCTTATTTTATACACTAAATTTGCTGATTTTGGTTCATTGCAAAAAGCATTAGAAGATAAAAATATTGAAGTGATTAGTGCAGAATTACAACGCATTCCGAGCATTGGCAAAGAATTAAATGAAGAGCAAACCGACGAAGTTTTAGAATTAATTGATAAGTTGGAGCAAGATGACGATGTACAAACCGTCTTCCATAATTTAGCGTAATAATTTATTTAGTAGTTTTTCTGAGTTCAAAATTTTGACCTAAGTAAACACGTCGTACTTGTTCGTCCGAAGCTAATTCTTCAGCTGTACCTTGTTTTATAATTTTTCCTTCAAACAACATATAGGCTCTGTCGGTAATAGAGAGCGTTTCGTGTACATTGTGGTCCGTAATTAAAATGCCGATGTTTTTGTATTTTAATTTTTCTACGATATGTTGTATGTCTTCAACAGCAATAGGGTCGATGCCGGCAAAAGGTTCATCTAACAAAATAAATTTAGGATCAGATGCTAAAGCACGGGCAATTTCCGTTCGTCTGCGTTCACCACCGGAAAGTAATTTTCCTTGTGTTTTGCGTACGTGTTTTAATCCAAATTCTTCTAATAAAGATTCTAATTTATCTTTCTGTTCTTGTTTGTTTAATGGTGTAAATTCTAAAATAGCTTTGATGTTGTCTTCCACACTCAGCGTTCTAAAAACAGAATTTTCCTGCGGTAAATAACCGATTCCTAATTTGGCTCGTTTATACATTGCTACGGATGAAATATCGGAATTGTCTAAATAAACTTTGCCTTCATCCGGTGTTACCAAACCTACCGTCATGTAAAATGTGGTTGTTTTTCCGGCACCATTAGGGCCGAGTAAGCCTACACACTCACCTTGGTTTACTTCTATAGAAACATTGTCCACCACTTTGCGTTTACTATATGTTTTCACTAAGTGCTCCGCTCTAAGAATCATATTATTTCAAGTCTTTTAATCTAAATTCAATTTTTGTTTGTCCATTCCAAATGTTTGCATAAAGTTGGTAGCAAATAGCAAATGTATCTTTTTGTTCCATTATTTGCATATAATCACCCATGCCAAATCCAATTCCATTTTTAGGATTTTGTCCATCTTTTAAGATATTTAGTTTAAGGTGATTACCATTTAAAACTTTACTGTAACCGGTGTCATAAACATCTGTAGTAACAAAAGTTGGTCGCATATTTCCCGGACCAAACGGTGCCATTTGTTCTACGATATTAAAGAATTTTTCGTTGATGTCGGTAAGTTCTATTTCAGCATCAATTTCTATTTGAGGTATCAACTGTTCATCTAAAATTCGTTCACTTACAATTTTATCAAATGCTGCGGTAAAGGCTTCAATTTTATCCAATTCTATTGTCATTCCTGCAGCATATTTATGTCCGCCAAATTGCACTAAAAGCTCACTGCAAGCATCAATGGCATCGTGCAAATCAAAACCCGGAACGGAGCGACCGGAGCCTACTGCTTTTCCGTTTGATTCTGTAAGTATGATGGTTGGTCGATGATATTTTTCTATTAATCTGGATGCCACAATGCCAATCACTCCTTTATGCCAATGCTCTTGATATAATACGGTTGATTTTTTTTGTTGTAGTATTTCATTTTCATCGATTAATGCAAATGCTTCTTCCGTGATGTCTTTGTCTAAACTTTTTCGGTCGGTATTGTTTTGTTGTACTTTCTTTGTTTTTTCTAAGGCAATGTCATAATCATCTTCTACCAAAAGTGTAACGGCTTCACTACCGTGTGCAATTCTTCCGGCGGCGTTGATGCGAGGTCCAATGATAAATACCAAATCATTGATATCTAATACGCGCGTCAGTTTTAATTCACTCATCAATGCTCTGAAGCCGGCACGTGGTTGTTTATTTACGATGTCCACTCCAAATTTAGCAAGTATTCTATTTTCTCCGTTGATAGGTACTAAATCAGAAGCGATGCTGGTGGCAACTAAATCTAAGTGTTTGTACACTTTTTCTAAATCAATTCCATTTTTGATGGCAAATGCTTGTATTAATTTAAAACCGATACCGCAACCACTTAACTCATCAAATGGATAAGTGCAATCTTTTCGTTTGGGGTCTAGTACTGCAGCAGCATTTGGAATGGTTTCATCCGGAAGATGGTGGTCGCAAATAATAAAATCAATATTTTTCTGATTGGCATAATTGATTTTATCGTGTGCTTTAATTCCACAATCCAGTGCAATAATTAGTTTCACGTTTTGTTCCGCTGCATAATCAATACCTTGTATGGAAATTCCATAACCTTCAGTATATCTATCCGGAATATAGTATTGAATAGAATCATAAATACCTTTGAAAAAAGAATAGACAACAGAAACTGCTGTGGTGCCATCTACATCGTAATCGCCATAAATTAAAATTTTTTCTTGTTGTGCAATGGCTGTTTCGATTCGTGCAATGGCTTTGTCCATGTCTTTCATTAAAAATGGATCGTGCAATTGTTCTAAAGATGGCCTGAAAAATGCTTTGGCTTGTTCAAATGTTTTTATGTTGCGTAATACTAATAACTTACACAATATAGGATGTATATTTAATTGCTTTTGCAATTCCAAAACTTCGCTTTCATCTGCTTCTAAATTTGTCCATCTTTTTTCTGTAAGCATAATAAGTCAAATGTATTGAATAGTTATCGTATTCTATAATTTTAAACTTAAAATGTTGTAATATAGTATAGAGTATGTATATGTATTCCTGTTTTATATTAATTATGAAATTTATGTTGTGTGCATAAGTAAGCTAAAATTTTTTAAAGGAATAATTTTAAATTTGTAGCATGTCAGAATTAATAAAAAGAGCTATTTATACGTCTATTGGAGTGGCTTCTATTACGAATGAAAAATTCAAAGAATTAGTAGAAGACTTGATTCAAAACCAACATTATACCGAAGATGAAGGAAAACGTATTATGGATACGTTTTTATTTGATTTGCGTACACAGATTGATGCTTTGCAAGGAAGTATTCAAGTTAAGTTGGAAGATGTATTAAAAAAAATCGGTATCAAAGATATCCGCTCCTTAAAAGAAGAGGTGGAAGAATACG
>CAZDOT010000029.1:0-33191 GCA_964507125.1 uncultured Chitinophagales bacterium
TGGCTTAAAATTGCGTACAACTCAAAAATACACGCAATATACTTCTTTTCAAAATTTTTTTAAATATATTGATATTATATTGATTTTCATATCTTTCACATCAAAAGTATATTGAAAATACGCATTGCGTATTTTCAATATACTATTTTTTGTCCGTGTCCCATTTCATTTGGTCCAATGGACTACGCACAGCACTAAGTTCTTTCTTGCTTACATGTGTATATATTAAAGTGGTTTTAATATTATTGTGTCCTAATAATTTCTGTATATGGCTAATGTCTGTTCCTTGCTCCAGCAAATGTGTAGCATAGCTATGTCGTAAACCATGTATGCCAATACACTTGTTAATTTTTGCACGCTCCAAGCTTTGTTTAAATACTTGTTGGGCACTTCGAATGCTATATTGCTCTCCATATTGTCCTTCGTATAAGTATTTCTTTGGTTGATAGGTTTTGTAATATGTTCGTAAGTAGGGGAGCACCATCTCGGGCATATTTACATAACGGTCTTTTTTCCCTTTTGCACCTCGTATGTGTATTTGCATTCGTTTGCTATCAATATCTTTTATTTCTAATTGCACTATCTCGCTCACCCGTAAGCCCATTCCATATACCAACATTAATAATGTTTTGTGTTTGATGTTTTCTGTTTTTTGTATCATTTTAGATATATCTTCTGTCGATATTACTTTGGGTAGTAAGTACGGTTTCTTAGGTCGTGGTATTTCCATTGTTATCTTTGGCATATTCAACACTTTTTCAAAATAAAATTTAATAGCATTAATGCGGCTATGCACCTGATTTTCGCTTAATTGCAATGTTTGTAAGCAATAAAGTAAATAACTATGCAGTTGTTCGGTCGTGATGGTGTTTACATCATGTCCTTTTAATAAATATAGAAATTGAGCAAACTCTACGCTATACGTTTTGATGGTGTTTTTGCTGTATCCATTTAAATACAAAATTTCTATATATTTTGCATACGCGTTTTGGTTTATTGGGTTTATTTTGGCAATGGTATTTTTTCCAATTACTTTCTCTTCTAACCCAAATTTCTTCCTAAATATATCCAAGTCGGGAACATACCAACAACGATTGGTATAGCTCCATTTTGCCCCATTTATTGCTTTTACTTTCTTTTGTAAGGCATATTGATAGTCAAAATGAATAAAAATGACCTTTTGGTCTCTATGTGTTCCGAATGTATAACTGAATATTTGCTTCTTCATTTACCTATATAGATACAAAAAATAGAAAATTCCATAAATTTTTAACATAAAAATTTTACTTAACATATCATTTATGTTGATTTTATGCGTTTTATGCATCAACATTGTAATTTTGCAACCTAAAATTATTTCAGGTGAAAAAAATAAAATCAGCTCTTATTTCTGTATATTATAAAGATGGATTAGATGTTTTAATTCATACATTAGCAAAGCAACAAGTAACATTTTATTCTACCGGTGGAACGCAAGCATTTATTGAAAAATTAGGCTATGCCGTTGTTCCGGTTGAAGATTTAACATCTTATCCAAGTATTTTAGGTGGTCGTGTGAAAACATTGCATCCCAAAGTGTTTGGTGGTATATTGGCACGACGAGAAAATGAAGAAGATGTTGCTCAATTGAAGCAATACCAAATTCCTGAATTGGATTTAGTGGTGGTAGATTTATATCCGTTTGAAGAAACAGTGAAAAGCCAATCCACCTTGTTTGATGGTGAGCTGACCTCTGAAATTATAGAGAAAATAGACATTGGCGGTATTTCACTCATCCGTGCAGCAGCCAAAAATTTCAACGATACAGTAATTGTTTCACAAAAGTCTCAATATGCTGAGTTAGCTGCATTTTTGGAAGATAACGACGGAGCTACCAATTTAGATTTTAGAAAAGAATATGCCAAACAAGCTTTTGGTGTGAGTTCACATTACGACACGTTAATTCATAGATATTTTTCTATGCAACAACCATATCAAACTTTTAAAGAAAGTTATATGGATGGCGAAGTATTGCGCTATGGTGAAAATCCACATCAAAATGGTGTTTATTACGGTGATATCAATCAAGTTTTTGATATTTTAAACGGCAAACAATTGTCGTATAATAATTTGGTTGATATCGATGCAGCCATACATTTAATGGCTGAATTTACAGAACCTACTTTTGCCGTTTTAAAACATACCAATGCTTGTGGTGTAGCCTCTAGAGCAACCGCAGTAGAAGCGTGGAAAGATGCATTTGCCGCAGATACTGTTTCTGCTTTTGGTGGTGTATTAATTACTAACGCAACCCTAGATATAACAACGGCAACAGAAATAGATAAGTTGTTTTTTGAGGTATTGATTGCACCGGAATTTGATGCTGATGCATTGCAAATTTTAACTAAGAAAAAGAATCGTATTTTATTGAAACAAAAAATGTTTGATTTTCCTAAAAAACAATTCAAATCTTTGTTGAATGGTGTTATTGCACAAGATTTTGATAAAAAGATTGAAACTGAAGCCGACTTAAAAACAGTTACTAAAGTTGCTCCAACTGCAGCACAAATCCAAGATTTATTGTTCGCCAATAAAGTTGCAAAACACTTAAAATCTAACACGATTGCATTAGTGAAAAACAAGCAATTATTAGCAATGGGTTGTGGGCAAACTTCGCGTGTGGATGCATTACAACAAGCCATTCACAAAGCAAGTGTTTTCGGTTTTGATTTACAAGGTGCCGTGATGGCAAGTGATGCTTTTTTCCCATTTCCGGATTGCGTTGAAATAGCTGATAAAGCGGGCATTACAGCCGTTGTTCATCCGGGTGGAAGTATTAAAGATCAAGATTCAATTGATTACTGCGATGCACATCAAATGGCAATGGTGATGACGGGTATTCGTCATTTTAAACACTAATTCTTTTTATTTTTATAGATTAACTTTGATATAAAAGCATAATTTATTTTTGTATTTAATTTTATATCAAAAAAGGCGAAAACATTAATAAAAATTAAATTTTCGTATCTTTTTAAGAATATCATTTATAAATCTTACTTTTGCTTTCTATATTAAGCAATAGTTAAACGGAATAAAAATATGGGATTATTTAGCTTCCTAAATAAAGAAATTGCGATTGACCTTGGAACGGCCAATACGCTCATTATATATAAAGATCAAGTAGTTGTAGATGAACCATCTATCGTCGCCATTGATAAAAAGACAAACCAGGTAATTGCAGTTGGTACAAAGGCGATGTTGATGCACGAAAAAACACATGCCAATATTGAAACCATTCGTCCTCTGAAAGATGGTGTAATTGCCGACTTTACTGCAGCGGAGTATATGATTCGCGGTTTTATTGATATGATAAACGAAGGGAATCGTTGGTTTAAACCTTCCCTTACGATGGTTATTTGTATTCCATCCGGAGTTACAGAGGTGGAAAAACGTGCCGTTATTGAAAGTGCGGAACATGCCAACGCGCGTGAACGTTATTTAATTCACGAACCTATGGCTGGAGCATTAGGTATTGGCTTAGATGTAGAGTTGCCGGAAGGAAATATGATTATTGATATTGGTGGTGGTACAACAGATATTGCGATTATCGCACTTTCCGGTATTGTAACTGACCAATCTATTCGTGTGGCTGGTGATGATTTTACAATGGATATTGTAGAATATATCCGAAGACAACACAATATTTTAATTGGTGAAAGAACGGCTGAATTAGTGAAAATAAATGTTGGTTCCGCTCTGCAAGATTTAGAAAGTCCACCGGAAGATTACGCCGTTCACGGTCGAGATTTATTAACCGGTATTCCAAAACAAGTGACGGTTGCATACACTGAAATTGCTGGTTGTTTGGATAAATCAATATCTAAAATTGAAGAAGCTATCATGAAAGCTTTGGAATCCACTCCACCCGAGTTAGCATCAGATATTTATCGTAAAGGAATTTACTTAACAGGTGGTGGTGCTTTGTTGAGAGGCTTGGATAAGCGAATTGCTATGAAAACAAAATTGCCGGTTAAAGTTGCAGATGATCCACTTCGTGCCGTAGTAAGAGGTACCGGCATAGCTCTAAAAAATAGACATCGTTATACCTTCTTGATGAGTTAAAATTAATGCGTGGCATATATTACTTAATAACTCGATTTTATGTACTCATTTTATTTGTACTGTTAGAGTTTTTTGCCCTTTCCTTAATTTATAAATCACATAAATATCAAGAAGTATCTTTTTTAAATACTTCTGGAAATTTTTCTGGTACTTTTTTGGGCTACTTTAATAATATCAATACTTTCATTCATTTAGGCCAAAATAATAAGTCCTTAATGGAAGAAAATGTTCTTTTGAAAGAGCAACTTCGCTATCAAAATAATTACCCAAGTGATTCTGCATTACCCAAAAATTCTTTGTCGTATAAGTTTAGCTACACAGCAGCAAAAATTGTAAATAATACCGTAAATAAAAGCATCAACTATATTACGTTAGACAAAGGAAGCAAAGATGGTATACACAAAGGATTAGGCGTAATTAGTAGCAACGGTGTTGTTGGTATCATCACCAATGTGTCGGAGAATTTTTCATTGGCAATGTCTGTTATTAGTGTGAAATCGCAAATCAGTGTACGTCATAAAAATTCGAATGCATTAGGTAGTTTATATTGGAATGGTAATAATCCATACCTGCTTCAAGTGGATGGATTTAGTAAAACATTACCCATTAAGAAAAATGATACACTGGTAACTGCCGGTTTTTCATCTATTTTCCCACCTGATATTGTAGTGGCAAAAGTGAAAAAACTGAAACCCGATGAAAGTACCAGCTTTTTTCATGTAGATGTTGTATTGACAAATCAAATTAATAGCTTAAGCTATGTATATATTGTGAAAAATGAGAAGAAGAAAGAAATTGATTCTTTAGAAATACAAATGTTGAATGAATAACAAATTCATTATATCTAATTCCATTCGTTTTGTAATGCTTTTAGCATTGCAAATTCTGCTATTAAATCAATTGCCTTTTGGAAGCATGTATATTATGATTTGTCCGTTGTTTGTATTGTTGCTTCCGGTGTTTACACCTAGACTTGTAGTGTTATTGTTGTCTTTTTTTATGGGTTTATTGTTAGATTGGTTTAGCAATGGCGGAGGTTTACACACCGCATCACTCACCGCATTGGGTTATGTACGTAGCTATATTCTCGATACTTTTCAACCGCGTTCAGGTTGGGATAAACTTGATGTGCCGAATGTAAATCAACAAGGATATACTTGGTTTTTTTATTATTCACTCATCTTATTTTCATTCCATCATTTCATCTACTTTTTTTTAGAAGTTTTCTCGTTTGCTAATTTTTTCTCCACTATATTTAAGTTGATATTCAGCCTACTAGGTTCATTAACCTTAGTTTGGATTTTAAGCTTATTTATCATGAGAACCAAAAGAAACTAACGCCATCACATGCTACGTGGAAATGAAAGTGGAATATTGGAAAAGGCAATAATAGTTGCTGCAGTGGTGCTTATCCTAAAATTATTTTTTCTTCAAGTACTAACACCGGGTTACAAATTAAAAGCTCGAGAAAATGTAATAAAAAAAGTCACCAATTATCCATCGCGCGGTTTAATAATTGATAGACACGGAGAAGTAATGGTATATAATGGTGCTGTGTATGATATTTTAGTGCAATGGAATATCACTAAAAATTTAGATACGCTAAAACTCTGTAATTTATTAAATACTGATATCGATTTTGTTCGTAAAAAATTAGATGAGATAAAACGTACCACACCCAATAAACCAACTCCTTTTATTAAATTATTAGATCCTCAAACTTTTGCTCGTTTTCAAGAGCATTTATTTGAGTTCCCTTCCTTTTCTTTTCAAACTAGAACTGTACGAAGATATCCGTTTAAAAGTGGTGCAGCTGTATTTGGCTATTTAAGTGAGGTAACTGAAAATAATATTGCGAATTCTGGCGGCTTCTATGAATTAGGCGACTACATTGGTACTACAGGAATTGAACAATATTATGATAGTTTATTGCGTGGCGAAAAAGGATACACCTTCCAAGTGGTAGATGTGAAAAATACCTATAAAGGAAAATATAAAGATGGAAAAGAAGATATAATTCCGATTGCAGGTTGGGATATGGTTACCGGATTAGATGCTGAATTACAAGCATATGGTGAGCAATTGATGCAAGGGAAAGTAGGTGGTATCGTTGCTATTGAACCATCTACCGGAGAAATATTAGCATATGTGAGTAGTCCAAGCTTTGACCCAAATATGTTGACAGGCAGATATCGTCGGCATAATTTTAATGTACTCTTCAGAGATTATTATAAACCATTATTAAACCGACCTATACAAGCGATGTATCCACCAGGCTCTACATTTAAAGCTGCTGCATCGTTAGTGGTGTTACAACAAAAAATCCATCCGTATGATTGGCATTGGTTTTGTCCGGGTGGATATCGGGTAGGAAGTCATACTGTAAATTGTCATGGTTCGCACGCTATTCCGGATGTGCAAACAGCATTGCAACATTCCTGTAATTCGTATTATTGTAAAGTTTACAATGATTTCATCATGGATTCTACTTTTGTAAAACCGGCAATTGGTTATCAAAAATGGTGGGATTTAATGAGCCGATTTGGATATGGAAAAAAATTAGGCATTGATATAAAAGGAGAGAAGCGAGCCAACTTGCCAACCGTTAAATATTATAACAAAGTTTTTGGCGAAGGAAAATGGCGTGCTGCAACAATTATTTCCAATTCTATAGGTCAGGGTGAAGTATTAGCAACTCCATTACAAATGGCAAATGCCATGGCTATTATTGCGAATAAAGGATTTTACTTTACCCCGAAAGTGTGTAAGTATATAACTAAAAATAATCAGAAACGTATTCCAGTTATAGAAAAACACGAAACCGGAATTGATACAATTTATTATAGATATGTGATTGATGGCTTAGAAAAAGTGGTACAAGCCGGTACGGCAAGAGTAGCACAAATTCCCGGAATTGCCTTTTGTGGTAAAACAGGAACAGCGCAAAATCCACACGGCAAAGACCATTCAATTTTCGCTGGATTTGGTCCGAAAGAAAATCCCAAAATTGCTATTGCCGTTTTTGTTGAAAATGCCGGATTTGGTGCTACGTACGCTGCACCAATTGCTTCTTTAATGGTTGAAAAATATTTGAATGACACTATTGCAAAAAATCGTATTCCATTACAAGAACGTATGATAAAAACGCATCTAATGAAAACTGCCATGGAATTAGAATACGAGAAAACACAAAAAGAAATTTTGTTAGATTCGTTAGCAAAAGTAAAAGCAAAAAAAGATTCTATCGTAAAAGCAAAAGCGAAAGAAGATTCCATTAAACAAGCTAAAAATAAATCCAACAGTTCCATCATAAAATCGGATTCTATAAAAAATAAAACAAAGCAACCATAACTCAAATGTCCAATAAAAGAGCATACGATCCTATTGATAGCACGGTGTTAGTCTGCTACGTATTTTTAGTAGTATTGGGCATTATGTCGATATTGGCAACAGAATACAATGGCAAATTTTCATCGGCATTTTTTAGTTTGAGTCATAGTTATATGCGACAAACATTGTTTGCTGGTGTTTCTGCTGTTATGTTCTTCACGATTATTGGATTTGATAGAAGAATATTGCAATTCATCTCGTATCCGATGTATGCGTTGCTTATGATTTTGTTGATGTCCGTTTTTGTTTTAGGTGAACGAACGAAAGGCGACCAAAACTGGATTAATTTAGGTTTCTTTAAATTGCAACCATCCGAATTTGCAAAGTTTGCAACGGCTATGGCACTGGCAAAATATTTTGATTCGCCCAGCATGCGTTTTGTTACACGCAAAGAACATTTAACCGCATATGCTATCATTGGCTTTCCACTGTTGATGGTGGCAGCACAAGGTGATGCCGGTTCTTGTTTGGTGTTTGCTGCTTTTATTTTTGTTTTAAATAGAGAAGGCTTATCTGATTTATTTATTTATATCGGATTGTTTATAGTTGCCATTTCTGTATTGTCATTAATCATCAATCCATATATTATTATTGCTATTAGTTTGGTGTTGTTCAGTATCTTAATTTACTGGAATTGGTTGAATAAACAACTTGTTAAAATATTAGCAGTGATTATGATAGGAACATGTTTTTATACATTCTCTGTCAGCTATCTTTTTAATAATGTTTTGGAAAAACATCAACGCGACCGTATCAATGTAATTCTTGGAAAAGAGTTGACCAAAGAAGCCAAACGCGGAATTGCATATAATTTAAATCAATCTAAAATTGCCATTGGCTCCGGAGGTTTTTTCGGAAAAGGCTATTTGCAAGGCACACAAACTCGTTATAATTACGTGCCAGAAACCAGCACCGATTTTATTTTTTCTGCGGTTGGTGAAGAATGGGGATTCTTAGGTTCTGTTGTATTAATATCCGTATATGTGATTATGCTATTGCGGCTCTTGTTATTAGCAGAACGACAGCGAAGTGCGTACGGACGCGTTTATATTTATTCAGTAGTAGCCATCATCTTTATGCACGTGTTTATAAATATCGGAATGACGATTGGCATACTTCCTGTAATTGGTATTCCGTTACCATTTTTGAGTTATGGAGGTTCGTCATTAATTTCATTCACCTTTATGATAGCAACTGCATTAAAGTTAGATAGTGAGCGAAGAATGACAATGCGCTAAACTTTATTTTCATATTTTTGTTATGTTGCAATATGGAAATTCTCAATCAATTTAATGAACTGTTTGAACCGGGTTTGTTGAAAGAATTAAAAAACAAATCTACTTTTTTAACGGCCAAAGCCGGTGACATTATTTTAAATTATGGAGAAACGGTTCGCCAAATTCCAATTATTGTAAAAGGTAGTGTAAAAGTTTCCAGAACCGATGATGATGGTCGCGAATTGTTGTTGTATTATGTGAATCCAAAAGAGAGTTGTGCCATGACATTTACCTGTTGTATGCAACAACATCCAAGTGAAATAAAAGCCGTAGCAGAAGAAGATGTAGAAATGTTAGCTGTTCCGATTGCTGTTATGGATCAATGGTTGGTGAAATATCCAAGTTGGAAAAGCTTTGTGATGCGTACTATACATCATCGCTTTAATGAACTTTTGCGTGCTATCGATCAAATTGCTTTTCAAAAATTAGATGAACGATTGATATCTTATTTAAAAGAAAAATCTAAAACAACACAATCTTCTCTTATTAATTTATCGCATCAACAAATTGCCGACGAATTGGCAACCTCACGTGTTGTCGTTTCTCGTTTATTAAAAAATTTAGAGAACGATAAGAAACTTCTCTTGTATAGAAATCAAATAAAACTTCTCAAAGGATTGTAACATTTGTAACTGACAACTTCTTTTTTCTGTTCTAATTTTGTTTTATAAAATTCAACAATATGAAACAGAATATGGGAAAATTAGACAAACTGATTCGTATGTCAGTGGCCGTATTAATTTTAGTGTTGTATGTAACACATGTTATTTCGGGAACACTTGCCATCGTGTTGTTAGTGTTAGGCGGCATTTTTGTGATAACGAGTGCATTGGGTTCTTGTCCGTTGTATTTGCCATTTAATATTTCTACAAAAGAAAAAATAAATTCTTAAATCCATCCATATAATAAATTCAATTTTTAATTCAATAAAACAAAAACAATATGTTAGCTCAAATGAAAAGTTTATTAGGTTTAGGTCCTAAAGCAGATTTTAAACAACTTATAAAAAATGGTGCCATAGTGGTTGATGTTCGCACAAAAGCAGAGTATCAAGGTGGACACGTAAAAGGTTCTTTAAATATTCCATTAAACAATCTTTCCAATCATTATTCAAAGCTTGATAAAACAAAACCAATTATTACGTGTTGTGCTTCGGGTATTAGAAGTTCTCAAGCAAAAAGTATTTTAGAATCGAATGGTTTTACAGAAGTGTATAATGGTGGAGGCTGGTCTGGTTTAAATCAAAAATTAATGGCATAATGTTAGAAACATTCAAATACAATTTATTCCATAATTGGACAATAATCCGAATAATCCGGTTGATATTAAGTGTGATTATCATCGTGCAGGCCATACAACTGCACGATGCTTTATTTGGAGTATTAGGTTTTTTCTTTTTATATCAAGCAGTGAGTAATACCGGTTGCTGTGCCATGAATAATTGTGCAGCACCTACAACTGCTAATGCTACGGATGAGAAAGAAATAGAATTTGAAGAAGTTAAAAAATAATTCATAAATGGAAAAGAAATCCTTTCAAGATTATATTAATGACCCAAAGCCGGTGTTAGTAGATTTTTATGCAGATTGGTGCGGACCTTGCAAAGTGATGCATCCAATTTTAAAAGAACTAAAAGAGCAATTGAATGATACTGCAACCATCTTGAAAATAAATATAGATAAAAATGCAAGAGTGGCTGCCAAATATCAAATTCAAAGTGTGCCTACTTTAATTTTATTTAAAAATGGAAATCCGGTGTGGCGACAATCCGGCGTGGTGCCATCCAAACAATTAGCACAAATTATTAATCAATACGCATAATCTATCGCACAATTATTTAGTACCTTTATTGTTGACTTTAAAAGAAAAAAATACAACAATACAATTACAACAAAAAATGAATCTTATGAATATAAAATATCTTTTTATCTTATTTACTGCTGTGTTTTTAGCATCTGCATGTAATTCGCAAACCAACTCGCAATCTTTAAATGCTAATGCATTTAGCAAAAAAATAAATGAACAAAAAGATGCTGTTGTGTTAGATGTTCGAACGCCGGAAGAATATGCAGGAGGCTACATTGCGAATGCTACCAATATCGATTTTAGAAGTAGCGATTTTGAAACAGAAATTTCAAAACTCGACAAAGATAAAACGTATTTGGTGTATTGTCTTTCAGGAAAACGAAGTGCATCAGCAAAAGATGTGATGGTGCAAAAAGGCTTTAAAAATGTAATTAATTTAGATGGCGGTATCTTAGCTTGGCAAGTAGCCAATTTGCCATTAACGCAATCTAATACTACGGCTAACCAAGATGCGATAACGATGGAAATGTACAAAAGCATGATTACATCGGATACATTAGTATTGGTAGATTTTTATGCACCGTGGTGCGGTCCTTGCCTTAAAATGAAACCAATGTTGGAAGAAGTATCTAAAGAATATGCCGGAAAAGTGAAAGTAGTTCGTTTAAATATTGATGAGAATATGGAATTGGCAAAACATCTAAATGTTGTTGAAATTCCGGTATTGAAAACGTTTTTAAACGGAACAGAAAAATGGTCGCACAAAGGTTATATAGAAAAAGCGGAGTTGATTAAACACCTTTAAATATAAATATCTTTAGGTGTGGAATTGTTCGTTCTCTCATTTCCTAAAGCTCTTAAAATATCAACAACTATTTTAATAATAACAAACAAACTCACGCAAGCTAATATTGCTATTTGATGACTGAGGTGCATTTTTTCAGTCATGCCTTTGTATAAAAATGTACTCAACACCACCACAATGTGTACGATGATGATATGTGCATCAAAATAAGAAAAAGCTTCTAAGGGTGTCGTTCGTTTGTATTTTTTATTGGCAATGAAATTGAAATAATAATTTAAAGCACCAGTGAAAAACATACTGAATAATGTAATTCGATAAAAGGTGCCTTTAAATGCTATTGCTTCTGCCATACTAATTAAATCTCTGGAAGATGCATCATCTTTGTTGCTCAACATAATTCCGGTAAACGTAACAAGAAATGCGAGATAGAAAAAGAAAATACCCAATCGTATTGCCATAAACTTAAAGCCTAAAAATAGTTTTGCCGACAATGCAAAATGACCTTCTTTAGCGGATAGTATTTGTAGCAATTCAAAAAAACTGATGATAAGTAACTCTACCCAATAAATATAAATCACTGTAAATAATGTCCAACCAAAATTTAATACACCATAAATCGGCATTAAATTCGTAAAGATGATAAGCGGAATGGTATAGTTTTTAGTTTGAGGTGTCATGATTTTATAGTTATGTTTTTTGTTTCTGATTTTGGTCATATAACCAATCACAAATTAATTACTAATTTTAAATATGGCAAACAGAGATTTACACAATATGCGAGAAAGCTATGATGCTTTTTCATTATTGGAACAAGATTGTGCTTCCAACCCATTTAAGCAATTTGATAATTGGTTTCAGCAAGCATTAGCAATTGATGATTTAGAACCCAATGCAATGCAAATTGCAACTGTTGGAAACAATTTAAAGCCAACTATCCGAACAGTATTACTAAAAAGTTTTGATGAAAACGGATTTATTTTTTTTACTAATTATGATAGCACCAAAGGAAAGCAAATAAGTGAAAATGCCAATGTCGCATTATTGTTTTGGTACCGCACACATCAACGACAAATTCGTATTGAAGGCATCGCTTCTAAAACACCTAAAGAAGTTAATGATTCTTATTTTCATTCGCGTCCAATAGATAGCCAATTGGCAGCATTAGTATCGGAGCAAAGTAGCGTAGTGGAAAGCCGTGCAGTGCTGGATGAACAGTTTAAACAAAAACAAATAGAATTACAAAATCAAGAAATTCCGACTCGAGAAAATTGGGGCGGATATTTGATAGAACCATCATTGTTTGAGTTTTGGCAAGGTAGAGAAAATCGCTTGCACGATAGAATACAATATACCAAACAAGCAAATGGCATTTGGAAAATGGAACGATTAATGCCTTAAAATATAAAAGCCTCAACTTAGTTGAGGCTTTATTTTTTTGGTTTTTCGATTATCTTATTTGCCTTTGTTTACAGCTTCGGATAATTCTTTTCCAGCTTTAAATTTCACTAATGTTTTAGCAGGAATTTTAATTTTTGCACCAGTAGATGGGTTTCTTCCTTCTCTCTTAGCTCTTTTTGCTGTACTGAAAGTACCGAAACCAATTAATGTAACTTTGTCACCTTTTTTCAAGGTTTTACGAATGCTTTCTAATACAGCATTCAATGTGTCGTTTGCAGCTGCATTCGTTACGCCTGCTGCGTCTGCGATTACTTTTACTAAATCTCCTTTGTTCATTTTTTTTTTGTTTATAAAGTTAAAAAAACATTATGCCACAAAGTTATATTCTTTATTGAATTTTCCAAATAATAATAAGAAAATGTTAGTAAAAATGGGCTTCTGTGTAAAATTAGGAGCTGAAGCCCTTGTTTTTATTGTGTTTAGGCAGAAAAAGATGTACCACATCCACAAGTACTCGATGCATTCGGGTTAGTAAAAATAAAACCACGATTATCGAGTCCGTTTTTAAAATCAATTTCGCAATTGTGTAAATAAATTTCTTGTACCTTGTCTATGTAAATAGCAATTCCATCCAACGTAAAAATTAAATCGTTATCGGTTGCTTTATCAAAATCCAAGATATAACTAAAGCCGGCACAACCGCCACCACGCACACCTAAACGCAAACCAAAAGATGCATCGTAATTGCCTTTTTCGTATAATGCTTTAATTTCTTCCAAAGCACTATCCGTAAGTGTAACCGGTAATTTTATTTCTGTAGATGTTGTTTCCATAAATAGCTAAACAAGCAAATGCAAAGTTAGTTTAAAATATTGTTGTAGGATATAAAATTAGGATTAAAAATAGATGCAATTGAATGCATGATAAATTCGATAAATAATCTAATTTTATACATTGAAATAAATCACTCAAATTATTACATGAATTTCTCTGATATCCTTGAATTATTAAAATACACAGTTCCGGCATTAGTAATGTTAGGTGGTGTTTACTTTGTTATCCGTATGTTTATTGATGACGAAAATAAACGTAGAAATCAAGAAATAAATAAAACACTCTTGTTTGAACAACGCAAGGTGTCTTTACCATTGCGTTTGCAAGCATACGAGCGTGCTATCGTTTTATTGGAAAGAATTCATCCGGTAAGTTTATTGCAACGTGTGTACACAACCAATATGCTCGTTCCGGAATTTCAATTAGAGTTAATCAAAACCATCCGTTTAGAATACGAATATAATTTATCGCAACAAATGTATATCAATGATGGTGCTTGGCAAATGGTTGCTACTGCCAAAGAAGAAACTATCAAAATCATCAACACATTTGCTTCCAAACTTCCGGACGATGCCGATGGAATGGAATTGAGCAAAGCTATTTTAAATTATTACATGCAAACACAGCAAGAAGTGCCGGTTCAAATTGCCATCAATTTTATTAAGAGTGATGTTAAAAGTTTGTTCTAAAATATTCTTTATTGGTAGCATCATCGTGTTGCTATCAGCTTGCAAAACGTATTTGCCAATTGCACATACGAATAGCTTAGAGAAAGTCAATAAATCTACACCGGAAAATGCTATAATAAAAGCTTACTATCAACCGTATAAAGATTCATTAGATAAGATAATGAAAATTCCTATTGCAGAATTGACGGATGATATCACTAAAAAAATGCCCGAAAGTACCTTAGGTAATTTGATGGCTGATATACTTAAAATAAAAACACAAGAAGCCATTGGAAAACAGGTTGATTTTTCTGTGATGAATTACGGCGGTATCCGAATGGCATCTTTAACAAAAGGAACATTGAATATAGAACATGCTTTTTTATTAATGCCTTTTGATAACTATTTAACCGCACAATATTTATCTGGAAAACAAGTGCAAGATTTTTGTGATTCAATAGCAGTGAAAGGTGGATGGCCGGTGTCCGGTTTGTCTTTCCAAATTAAAGATAAAAAAGCTATTGATGTTAAAGTAAAAAATATTGCGTTAGATAACACTAAAATGTATTTAATGGCAACCAATGATTATGTTGCAAATGGTGGTGATGGAATGGCATTTTTAAAAACGATTCCAGCCATTCAAACCGGTAAACTTTTTAGAGAAGCCATTATTGAATATTGGAAAGAACAAACGGCTAAAGGAAATAAAATTTCTTCCATATTAGAAAATAGAATCAGCTATGCAAAATAGAAGAACATTTTTAAAAACCATGAGTGTTGCCGGTGTCGTTGCCGGTACGGTTTCTTCGCCTTTGCAATTAATGGCTAACGAAGTGAAAACCTCCTTAACCATCTTGCATACCAACGACGTGCATAGTCATATTGAACCATTTGCCGATGATGATAAAAAATATCCGGGTTTAGGTGGAGCGGCACATCGTGCAACTATTATTGATAATATTCGAAAAAATGAACAGGCTGTTTTGTTGTTAGATGCCGGAGATATTTTTCAAGGTACACCTTATTTTAATTTTTTTCATGGCGATCTGGAAATCGATTTAATGAATAAAATGCAGTACGATGCAGCGACGATAGGTAATCATGATTTTGATGGTGGTTTGGAAACTTTATCCAAACAAATTTTGCGTGCGCAATTTCCATTTATTAATTGCAATTACGATTTTTCTGATACAATCGTAAATGGAAAAGTGCATAAACATTTTATTCTAAAAAAAGGAAAATTAAAAATTGGCATTACCGGTTGTGGCGTAGAGTTAAATGGATTGGTTCCAGATAAACTATACGGCAATACGAAGTATTTAGATCCGATTCGTTGTGTGCAGGAACAGGTGGATATTCTAAAAGAAAAGAAATGCCATATTATAATTTGTTTATCGCATTTAGGTTATAAATACGCTGATGCTAAAGTGTCGGATATAGTGTTAGCACAACAAACAAACGGCATTGATTTAATTATTGGCGGGCATACACATACCTTTTTAGATGCACCTACTTCAGAAAAAAATAACATTGGTAAAGATGTTTTAATCAACCAAGTGGGTTGGGCTGGTGTTCAGCTTGGAAAGCTAAATTATCTTTTTGAAAAAAGTTTTTATAAAAAGTTATCAAACTCTCAAACTGTAATTGTTGATAAAAAGTCAATAGAAAAATAATTTTTTTTATAAGGAATTTTTCCTCATCTTAGTTTCATCGATAGGTTATCATTTTAAATTTATAAAAACCAATAAGAGCGTATGAAAAACAAGCATGAACTTGTGTGGGAAAATTGTCTCAAAATAATCAAAGATAACATTAATGTACAAAGCTATAAAACTTGGTTCGAACCAGTAAAACCGGTTAAGATAGATGGAAAAATATTAACGATACAAGTACCCAGTCAGTTTTTTTATGAATGGTTGGAAGAACATTATGTTACTTTATTACGCAAGACAATTAAAAGAGAATTGGGTGACGATGCCAAATTAGAATATCGTATTTTAGTAGATGCATCAAATGGTGCAAAGGCAGAATCGAAAACAGTTGATATACCCAATTACAGAGAAGGTGTTTATGGTAGTAATGAAATTTCTATGCCTGCCGTATTTTCCAGCCCAATGGTGAAAAATCCATTCGTTATTCCGGGATTGAAAAAAATACATGTCGATTCTCAACTAAATCCAAATTATACTTTTGATTCTTTTATAGAAGGAGATTGTAATAAATTTGCACGCAGTGCCGGTATGGCAGTAGCTAAAACGCCCGGCGGAACCGCATTTAATCCATTGGTTATTTACGGAGGTGTTGGTTTAGGCAAATCGCATTTGGCACAAGCAATCGGAAATTTTATAAAAGTAAACGCATCCAACAAAACAGTGTTGTATGTTGGTTCTGAAAAATTTACCAGCCAGTTTTTAACCGCTGTAAAAGATAATAGCACTAATGATTTTATACATTTCTATCAACAAATAGATGTATTGATTATTGATGATATTCAATTTTTTGCCAACAAACAAAAAACACAAGATATCTTCTTTCATATCTTCAACCATTTACACCAAAATGGTAAACAATTAATCTTAACGTCGGATAGAGCGCCTAAAGATTTGGAAAACATGGAAGAGCGATTATTATCTCGTTTCAAATGGGGTTTAACCACGGATTTACAAACACCGGATTACGATACACGTGTTACCATCTTAGAGAAAAAATTACACGCAGATGGTATTGTTATGAATGATGATGTGGTACGATTTATTGCTACCAATATCAAAACGAATGTGCGTGAGTTAGAAGGAGTATTGACGTCTATTTTAGCACAAGCCACTTTAAATAAACAAGACATCACATTAGAATTAGCGAAACGCACAGTGATTAATTTTGTGAAACATGCTACGAAAGAAATTTCTTTAGACATGATACAAAAAACAGTGTGCGATTATTTTGAAGTGCCGGTAGAGAAATTAAAAGAGCCAACTAGAAAACGTCAGTTTGTGCAAGCACGACAATTATCTATGTACTTTGCCAAAGAATATACAAAGGCTTCTTTAAAATCTATTGGACAACAGTTTGGTGGAAGAGATCATAGCACCGTGATACACTCTTGCCAAGCGGTTCGCAACTTAATTGATACAGATGATGAGTTCAGAGATTCTGTAGATGAATTGAAAAAAAGAATTGAATTAAGTTTATAATTCACGACTTTTAGAAACATAAAATCTTGCTACACAGCAAGATTTTTTTATGTCAATGTGTTATCAATTTATTAATCGAAAAAATCTTCATAAATTTTGATTTATATTTGCAAAGTTCTTTAAAAATCCTATCTTTGCCGTCCCAAAGTTCTTGTAACAATAAGGAGGTGAGGTGGGTGAGTGGCTTAAACCACCAGTTTGCTAAACTGACGTACGGGAAACTGTACCGAGGGTTCGAATCCCTCCCTCACCGCAGCAAACAAAACCAGTAACGGGATGTAGTTCAGTCCGGTTAGAATGCCTGGTTTGGGACCAGGAGGTCGTTGGTTCGAATCCAGCCATCCCGACTAACCAAGTAAAAAGCTTCGCAGCAATGTGAGGCTTTTTTGTTTTATGTTCTTCATTAAATTTCACTTATCGGTCGGTGCTCTCACATAAGAAACAGTAATGGTTGTAATGATTCTCAAGCCATTTATTTGTCTCCTGAATGGGGTGCTTCGTCAAATTAAAGCAATGCAATCTATTTCAGTAGAGTTGTATTATTTATCTTTTTTCATTTCCGTATCGAACTTTTAAACAATATCTTTGCAGAAGCATTATAGTGCTATCATCATGACAAAAAATATCTATATTATCCGGCATGGACAAACCGACTTCAACGTAAAACAGGTAGTTCAAGGTCGCGGTATCAATTCAGATTTAAACGATACTGGAATTCAGCAAGCAAAACAATTCTTTGAGGCTCATAAAGAAATTAAATTTGATATTGTTTACACTTCTTCCTTACGCAGAACTTGGCAAACGGTAGATGCTTTTATCTCAAAAAGAATTCCGCATATCGCTACTAAAAATCTTGATGAAATAGATTGGGGCGTTTTTGAAGGTGTAGAGCATCATCCTAAATTACAAAAAGAATATTACGATATTATTGAAGAATGGAAAAGAGGAAATCTTTCTATCAAAATTGAAGGTGGCGAAAGTGCACAAGATTTAGCAGATAGATTACAACCATTTGTAAATGAAATTTCCAATATAGATGAAGAAACTATTTTGGTTTGCACACACGGTAGAACTTTACGAGTACTTATTTGTTTACTCTTAAACAAGCCAATTTCAAAAATGGATGATTACGAACATCAAAATACGTGTTTGTATCATTTAGAATACAAAGACGGCATCTTTGAGTTGATTAAAGAAAATGATATCACACATTTGTCGGAGTAGATTTGAAGCTTATGGAAATGGAACAAGCATCGCAATCACCACAATTATATAGAATTTCAGCAGTTTCTTATTTGAATACCAAACCTTTATTATTTGGTTTGGAAAATAATCCTATTTATAAAAAAATAAAAATTACACAAGATATTCCATCGCTTTGTGCACAAAAATTACTCAATGATGAAGTAGATATTGGCTTAGTTCCTATTGC
The DNA here is from genome assembly GCA_964507125.1 of uncultured Chitinophagales bacterium. Taxonomy (GTDB): domain Bacteria; phylum Bacteroidota; class Bacteroidia; order Chitinophagales; family JADIYW01; genus JADJSS01. The sequence continues at coordinate 18,903 of CAZDOT010000029.1, forward strand.
CATAATTCCTCAATTAAAACACCCCAGAATAGTATCTCCATATTGTATTGGAGCGGATGGTGAAGTGAAAACAGTTTGTCTGTTCTCAGCAGTTCCATTAGAACAGATTAATACTGTTTATTTGGATTATCAATCGCGAACATCTGTATTGTTGGTGCAGTTATTAATGAAAGAATATTGGAAAAAAGAAGTCAACTTTTTGCCCGCAACAGAAGGATTTGAAAATGTCATTAAAGAGGATATTGCCGCTGTAATTATTGGTGATAGAGCCATCGCGGCAGCACAGAAATATCCGTATGTGTACGATTTGTCGTTGGCTTGGAAACAACATACCGGATTGCCATTCGTGTTTGCAGCTTGGGTGAGCAATAAAGAAATAGATGTTGATTTTTTAGATGAATTTAATCAAGCTATTAAAGATGGATTAGAACATCGTTTGCAATTAGCCGAACAATTTACTGCTTATAATTCCAATACGTTTTCTATTCAAGAATATTGGACAAAAAATATACAATACGAAATTACACCGGAAAAAAAACAAGCCTTTGAATTGTTTATCCAAAAATTAAATCCGAAAACACAATATATTTATTGCTATTGATGTGCAATTCGCTCTAACGTAATTTGGATTAGCTTGTCCACCGTTTTGTAAGCATCTTTTGTGAAAATGCCATTTGCACGATTGGCTAAAATAGCATTCAATGAAATAGCTTCGTGTCCCATCAAGGTACTCAATCCATAAATGCCAGATGTTTCCATTTCCATATTGGTAATTTTTCTATTTCCCGGTAAGGCAACTTGTATCAATTCATCTATGAAATGTTTGTTGGTTGGTGTAAGTCGTAAGCTCCTGCCTTGTGGTGCGTAAAATCCGGTATTGGTAAGGGTTACGCCTTTTCGCATATCAAAAGCAAATTGTTGTAATAATTTATCAGATGCGTAAGTAACCGCCATACGAACGCCAAGTGGTGCAATAATCGGTTCTAAAACGGCCTCAAATGCTACATCTAAATCTTGTTTTTGTGTTTGATAAAATCCCATTAAACCATCTAAGCCAATGGCCATTTCTGAGGCCAAAAATGTATCAACATCTATTTCGGGCAGCACTGCACCGGACGTGCCGATACGAATAATTTGTAATGAAGTAAGTTGCTCTTTAATTGTTCGTGTTTCAAAATCAATATTAAACAATGCATCTAATTCATTTAATGTAATATCGATATTATCTGTTCCCATTCCGGTGGACAAAACCGTTATTCTTTTAGTGCCAATATATCCTGTATGAATAACAAATTCGCGTTTTGTTTTTTGTAATTCTATCTTGTCAAAATAACGAGAAATTTTGGGTACACGTTCCGGATCGCCCACTAAAATAATGGTGTTTGCAACTTCTCCGGGCAATAAATTAAGATGGTAAACACTATTGTTACTATTTAATATTAATTCACTTTCTGCAATTCTCATACTATAAAGTTAGTGGTAAAAACGAATAAAGCAAAAATGTATTTTTTAGTTCTTATTTTTACACAAGATGTCCACTGCTTTAGACATATTAAAACATTACTACGGATATGATTCCTTTCGCGAACCACAAGCCGCAATCATACAATCTGTATTGGATGGAAAAGATACGTTGGCATTATTGCCAACAGGCGGTGGAAAGTCGATTTGTTTTCAAATACCGGCATTGATGAAAGATGGTATTTGCATTGTGGTTTCTCCATTAATTGCATTGATGAAAGATCAAGTTTTTCAATTAAAAAAACGTGATATTAAAGCAGCAGCAATCTTTACCGGATTATCGTATTCTGAAATTGATAAAATTTTGGATAATGCTCAATTTGGCTATTATAAATTTTTATACGTTTCACCCGAGCGATTAAAAACAGAGATTTTTATAGAACGTTTTAAACGGATGAATGTCAACTTGATTGCGGTGGATGAAGCACATTGTATTTCACAATGGGGCTACGATTTTAGAACATCTTATTTGGAGATTGCTGCATTAAGAGCTATTCATCCCAATGTTCCAATATTAGCATTAACGGCATCTGCAACAGAAAAGGTACAAAAAGATATTGCCGAAAAATTAAAATTTAAGTCAGCTTATCCGATTTTTAAAAAATCATTTTTAAGAGAGAATTTGCGTTTTGTTGTTCGTAATGAAATGGCAAAATATCCTAAAATAGTGGAGATAATTCAAAAGTTAAAAGGAAGTGGTATTGTTTATACACGCAGTAGAAGCCAAACAAAAGAAGTAGCTGAATTTTTATTTAAACATCATATTAATGCTGATTATTACCATGCAGGCTTAACGACACAGCAACGAAGTGCCAAACAAGATGCTTGGATTCAAAATAAAACAAGTGTGATGGTTTGTACCAATGCATTTGGAATGGGCATTGATAAACCCGACGTGCGTTTTGTAATACATTTGGAAGTGCCGGATAGTTTAGAAGCCTATTATCAAGAAGCCGGAAGAGCCGGACGCGATGGTAAATTGGCGTACGCCGTTTTGTTGTACAATCAACAGGAAATTGAATTTTTAAAAGAAAAAATCAATCAACAATTTCCAACTATTGATACGATAAAACATATTTATAATGCGTTGTGTAATCATTTTGCTATTCCGGTAGAAAGTGGCTGCATGCATACCTATGATTTTGATTTTATGCATTTTTGTAATCTTTTTAAATTAGATAAAATCAAAACTTCGTATGCACTAAAAATATTGGAACAACAAGGTTATATACAACTCAATGAAAGTGTGTTGTTGCCTTCCAGAGCCTATATTTATTGCAGTAATTTAGATGTCTATAAGTTTGAAATTGCCCACAGTAAATTGTCGCCATTAATAAAAATGTTATTGCGTACGTATGGTGGTATTTTTAATAATTATACAAAAATCAGTGAAGCTGTAATGGCAAGGCAATTAAAAATAAGCCAAGAAGAAGTGGGAAAACAATTACATTTTTTACATAAGCACAAAGTGCTTTCCTATATTCCGGCAAATGATAAACCTACAGTGATGCTCTTAACGGAGCGTTTGCACGATTCGAATTTATATATTGATGCAACCTATTTTCAATATAGAAAGAAAATAATTGCCGACCAAATCTTGTCGATGTGTGCTTATGTAGAACAAGATAAAGAATGTCGACAAGCCTTTATTTGCACCTACTTTGGTGAAACGAACAAAGTGCAATGTATGCAATGTGATGTTTGTTTGACAAATAAGAAAAAGTTGGAAATAGATGAAGATTTTATTTTGGCAAAACGTTTTATTTTAGATAAATTATCTGCACAAAATTGGATAGATATGGAAACAATCTTAAAGCAAGATGCCACTTTTGAAAGGCAATTACATCAACAAGTAATCCGATTTTTATTAGATGAAAAACAAATAGAAATCAATAAAAAAAATGAATTGCGTAAAATAATATAAAATCATCTTAAACCTATTTATCTTTAAATTGTTTCTTTAAAAATGAAAAAAATAATTTGCACCGTTACGAATGATTTGGTTTATGACCAACGGATGCAACGTATTTGTACTTCATTGCATAAACATTCTTTTGATGTTACATTAGTTGGTCGTGCAGCAGCAAATGCCACACCTTTATCCAATATGGCATTTTCACAAATACGTTTGCGATGTTTCTTTAATAAAGGTTTCTTGTTTTATGCTGAATATAATATTCGATTGTTTATTTTTTTATTGTTCACCACTTTTGATATAGTTTGTGGCTGCGATTTAGATACGTTACCTGCAACAGTTTTGGCTGCAAAAATAAAACGCAAAAAAGTAGTGTATGATGCACACGAGTATTTCCCCGAAAGCCCAGAATTAATTGGTCGACCGATGGTGAAATCTGTTTGGCATTTTATTGAAAAAAGCTTAATAAAAAAGGCTGATGTTGTTTATACGGTAACAACATCTATTGCACAACTTTTTCAAAAAAAATATAAAATAGAGGTGCACGTAATTCGCAATGTGCCGATGAAATTTAAAGTAGAGAAATCAAAAAATCAACACCAAAAAATTATTTTGTATCAAGGTGCTGTAAATATTGGCAGAGGCTTGAATGAATTGCTACTTGCGATGTTAAAAATTAAAGATGCTGTTTGTTGGATTGTTGGTGATGGCGATGAGATGAACCACATTAAACAATCTATACAAGAGCTTGCATTAAACGATAAAGTGAGGTTGTTAGGGAAAAAGAAACCCGAAGAATTAAGACGCATCACGCAAGATGCTTATGTCGGAATTAATTTGTTAGAAAATCGTGGATTGAGCTATTATTATTCACTTGGTAATAAAACATTTGATTATATACATGCCGCCAAACCACAAGTGTTAATCGGCTTTCCGGAATATATTCAACTAAACAATCAATACAATATTGGCTTGATTGTAGATGAATTGAATATGGAAAAAATACAACAAGCAATAGAACAATTATTACACGATGAAGCATTGTATAAATCCATTCAGCAAAATTGTTTGCGTGCAAAAAAAGAATTGTGTTGGGAAATAGAAGAACAAAAATTAATTGCATTGTATAAATCATTGAACTAAATGTACGCACAACTTTCCTTACATATTATCTGTTTAGATATTCCATTTCCGGCAGATTATGGCGGTGCAATAGAAGAATTTTATAAGCTAAAAGCAATGCATCAATTAGGTGTGAAAATACATTTGCATTGCTTTGAATACGGCGATAGAAAACAACAACCGGAATTGCAAATGTATTGCGAAAAAGTATATTATTATAAACGAGAACGCAGTTGGAAATTTCTCTTTTCGTCGTTTCCTTTTATAGTGCAATCGCGTATGCATCCTGATTTGTTAACTAATTTGCAACAAGATAATTTTCCAATTCTGATGGATGCGACACATTCATCCGGTTTTTTAAATCATCCTAAATTAAAAAACAGAATAAAAGCAGTTCGTTTGCATAATATCGAATGGATTTACTATCGCATTTTATTGGAACATGCTGTAAGCTTAAAAGAAAAAATCTTCTTTTTTCAAGAGTATAAAAAGCTTAGAAAATACGATGCTCAATTGGAACAGGCAACTATTTTATCTTGTTTATCTCAAACAGATTTTGAATATTATTCGGATAAATTTCCTGAAAAAAAAGTGCAATTAGATTTTGTATTTCACGAACATGACAGCGTGCAAGCAAAAGTTGGAAAAGGTCATTATATCTTGTATCACGGTAATTTATCGCTGTCGGATAATTATAGTTTACTTATAGATTTATTGAGTAACGAATTGCAATATTGTGCACATCCAATTTATATTGCAGGAAAAAATCCGCCGGATATTTTGATTCAATTTTTGAAAAATAAACCAAATATCAAGTTGATTGCTAATCCAACGAATGAATCATTACAGCAATTGGTGCAAGAGGCACATATTTGTTTGGCATTAGCTGCGAATCCAAGCGGTGTAAAATTGAAATTAATTAACTCATTATTTTTGGCTCGTTTTGTTATTTCGGATGAAAATACATTAACCGGAAGTGGCTTGGATGCATTGGTTTATAAGAATGATGACGTTCCATTATCCGAATTAATTGATACGTTAATGCAACAAACTTTTACAGCATCGGATATTGAAAGACGAAATAATGTTTTGTTGGAAAAATACAATAATATTAAAAATGCACAACAAATTTTGCACGCTATTGTTAACGTAAATAAAGGTTGATTAAAATAAAGTATGAAACAAAAAGCCCTAACCATTTTGTTATTAGTTATCACTGCAAACGTTATTTATTTTGGTCTTATTCGTGGTCGGTTTGCACCACGCAACCCTTTTGATAAAAGCATTTTATTAGATGAACAACAACAACCATTTTCTATTGCAGCACAAAAAGGAAAAGTTGTGATTGTAACGTATTTTCAAACATGGTGTGGTGATTGCAGAAAAGAATTACCTCAATTAGAAATATTACGACGTGATTTTAAAGATAAATTATTAGTGCTTGTTATTACAGATGAATCATTTGAAAAAATAAAAGCAGTGAAGTCTTTTATGCAAATAGATTTACCATTCTATCAAAGCCAAAAATCATTGAGACAAATAGGTATTCATCGTTTTCCAACTACGTATTTATTGGATAAAAATGGAGAAGTTGTGGAGTCGAAAGTAGAAGGCATACAATGGAATACCATTGAGATTCGGGATTTAATTTCGGAGTTAAGTCAATAACTACACAATACTTTCTTTTATTCTTTGCATGGAAGTTGCATAATTTATTTGCGATTTCCATCCTAATTCTGTTCTTGCTTTTTGTGTAGAAACAGTTCGGTTGATGCCGGTTGCTTGCACAGATTTTTTTGCAATCGGTGGTTTTTTACCAAATAATGGAAAAACAAATTCTGCTACAACAGCTGTAAAATAAGCTACTTTAAACGGAATAGATGCGTCAACGGTTTTGTTTTTAATGGCAGCTAAATCGGTGAAATATTGCTTCCAGGAAATATCCCAATCGTCCATAAAAAAATATGTTTGATTGTGTGCAATTTCTTTGGTCATGCAAAGAAAAATACCATTGGCTAAGTTGCCGGCATCTAATAAACAAGCAGGTTGTTTCCCGTTATCAATTAATTTTAATCCAAAAGCAGTGTCCATTCTTTTGAGTGGCTCGACCACCCATACACTTCCTGGCCCAATCACGGCACTCGGACGAATGATCGTATAGAAAATATTATTTTTAAGACAGAAATTTTTTACCAAATCTTCCGTGTCAATTTTTGCATCGTCGTAGTGAACGCCTGTTTTTATTAGCGGTGTCGCTTCGTTGGGTATTGTTTTGTTTCTATCAATTCCACTTGCTACACCAACGGAGCTGATATAGATGAAATGTTGCACACCATGTTTTTTTGCATCTTTTAAAAGTGAATGTGTGGCATCGTAATGTGCTTCATAAAATTGTTCTTTCGTTCCAAAATCAATAACACGTGCAGCAGTATGCACCACGGTTGTGCAGTTTTTACAGATATCTTCCACGTCTTTAGGTTGTGTTATGTCTGCTTGAATCATCTCCATTTTTTGTTGTAAAAATGCCTCTATATTTTTGGAAGAATGATACGTTCCTTTTATAGATGTATAATTGTTTTCCAATAAAACTTGCATTAAATGTTTGCCTATTAATCCAGTGATTCCGGTAATGAGTATCTGCATAATTAAATTAAATCTAAAATTTCAATTGTGGTTAAATCCTTTTCATTCATTTTGTAGTGTATCCAATATTCAAATGAATTCAAATAATTTTCTTTGTTGATATTGGTTGATAGGAAATCGAGCCACAATAATGCGATGCTGGTTTCAGCAATATAAAAGGCAATATCTTTTGAGTAAGCTACTAAATTGGCATGCTGTTTTTGCTGTATAAAATCCAAAATAAATAAGATTTTTTCCTTCAATTTTTCTTTATGTATTTTTAATTTTTCTGCATTACATTGATTTATTATTTCGGTAGCAAATGTATGCCATGCTTGTAATCCATTTTCTTTTTCAATGGCTCGCAACATGTCTAATGAAAGCACGTTAGTTGTGCCTTCCCAAATGCTTAATACTTGAGTATCGCGTAACATTACCGGAATGCCGCTGTCTTCTAAATAGCCAATGCCACCAAAGACTTCAATATGTTCGGATGCACTTTTTATAGATTGTTTGGCTGTGTATAATTTTGCAATTGGCGTCAATACACGCAGTAAAGATTTTTCATTTTCAGATGCGATATTGCAATCTTCTTTTCCTAATAATCGTGCTAAAAATAATGCGAATAAAGTGCCTGATTGATACGCAATTTCTAATGTTCTGATTGTCTTTTGGTGTAGCACATGTTCTTGTAATTCTTTCCCAAATGCTTCTCGTTGTTTTCCATATTTTTCACTGAGTGAATAGGCTCTTCGCATATAGGATACTGCACTAATGGTGTTGTAAATACGTGTGATATTAAACAAGGTAGAAATAGTGCGGACACCTTTTCCTTTTTCACCTACTAATTTTGCTTTTGCTCCGGTGAGTTGCAATTGAGCTGTGGGCAATGCACGTGTGCCTAATTTATCTTTTAATGCTTCTACTTCAATGCCATTTAATTTGCCATCTTCTTGACGAATCGGTAAATAAAATAAAGACAATGGAGCTCGTTTGTTTTCGGTTGCCGGTTCTGTAGATGCTAATGTAAATGCCATATCAGCGGTGATGGCTGAAGTAAACCATTTGTGTCCTTTTAGTACAAAACCATTTGTAGTTTCTTCCGCAAATGTCATGGAACGCGATACATCTGAACCGCCGGTTCGTTCAGTCATCCACTGTCCGCTGGTTTTAAATGTAGATGGATTTCGGGAAATGATGGATTGAAATGCTGTTGATTTCAAATCATCATCACCATATACTTCAATCAATTTGGCTGCACCATCTGTCATGGCTAAAGGGCATGTATAGATAGCAGATGACGGTGTAAATAAATACAATTTTACAAATTGATATAAACGAGAATAAGCGCCAAATTTTCGTTCGTATCCAATCGCCACTAAGCCTTCTTCTGCAGCAGCATCGTTTAGGTTTTTCCAACCTTGTGCAATTTTAATTTCATCAACACGTTGTCCAAAAGCATTGTATTGTGTAAGCATGGGTTCGTGTAGTTGTGCGTCATTTGCCCATTCAAGAAATTCATTCGCAACACGTTTTCCAAAGTGCTCTAAGTCTGGTAAAATGGCATTTAATTGCTCAGTAGGAAAATATGTTTTTAAATAATCTTGTATAAAAATGTCGTCCGTAAATTCATTTTCCAAAACAGGAATTTGCTGAATAAAATCGGAATATATAGTTGCCTTTTTCATCTTCTAAATTTTAATAAAGATACAGAATTGGATATTTTTTTAGGGAAGATATTTTTAAGATTAAATAGTCGAAAGCATTGTTTTTATTTGCTCTATATTTTCTGTTGGAAGAGAACAACTTTTGTTTTTACATACATAAAATAAGGTCTTATCTTTTTTATATCTGTCTTTCAATAAGGGTAGTTGACTTTCCGTTATTGCACCTGTTATTAGCATATTAGGTAGGAACGAAGTTTGTATTTCTTTTAATGCATTGATAGCATTTTTTCCTATAATGACTAATTCGTTTTCCAAATGTAAATGCATATCCAAAACAATAGCCCAATTTGAATAATACATCGGATTTTTTATACAAGCATCCAATACATTATTCAACATGGTTTGACTCATTTGTAGATATTCCTCATTTGCAAAATATTTTCCTATGAGTAATAGATTTTTAGCCATCGCAGCATTTCCGGAAGGTATTACATTGTCGCTGCTATCCATACAACGTGTAATGAGTGCATCATCTATATCAGATGTTATATAAAACATTCCATTTTCTTTGTTGTAAAAATGTTGAATGGTATAATTTAAAAAATGATAGGCTTCATGCAGATATTTTTCTTCTAATGTAACTTGATGTAATGCAATTAAGGCATCTATCATAAAAGCGTAATCTTGCAAAAAAGCATTGATACTTGTTTTTCCATTTTTAAAATTTCGATACAATCTATAATCTTCGCATTTGCAATACGTAAGAAAGAAATCCATTGTTCGAATTGCTTTGTTTAGATATTGATTATCTCCGAATGCTTTGTATGCATCACACATACCTTTAATAGCTATGGCATTCCATTCTGTAAGTATTTTATCGTCAGTTGATGGCCTAATTTTTTCATTTCTTTTGATGTATAAAAGTTGATGTAATGCTTCGAGTTTTTCTTGAAAATGCTCGTTTGTAATGCCATATTTTTCCATAAAAAACTCATGGTCTTTTGTACGAAATAAAACATTTAAACCATGCTCAAAATTTCCATTTACTTCGATGTTGTAAACATCTTTAAAAAAGATAAAATCATCATTTAAAATTTCTTTTAATTCGGTTTCTGTCCAGCAATAAAATTTTCCTTCTATGCCTTCACTATCAGCATCTAAAGATGCATATAAACCGCCATAATTGTCCGTCATTTCTCGCTCAAGCCAATCCAGTATTTTACTGCAAATTTGCTTATACATCGGTCGTTTTGTATGCTGGTAAGCTTGTGCATATAAGCTAAGCAATTGACCATTATCATATAACATTTTTTCAAAGTGCGGTACTTTCCAATGAGCATCTACACTGTATCGTGCAAAGCCACCGCCTATCACATCATGCAAACCTCCAAATGCCATTTTCTTTAAGGATGTTTTAATAATTTGATGTGCATTTTCATTATTTGTCCGTACAGCATATCGCAAAAGATATTCATAATTATTGGGCATCATAAATTTTGGTGCACCTATTTTCCCGCCCCAATCGTAGTCAAGTTTATCTTTCCAATTTTGCCAAATACTATCTTGTAATGTAGACTGAATATTGTTGTTGTTTTCTTCCAGCGGAATATGTTCTATCTGTTGTAACCCTTGTGTAATGCGTTCGGCTTGTTGAATTAATTTATTAGGTTCATTGATAGATAAATTATGAAAATAATGGAGTGCGTTTATCCAATTTGTTTTTGGAAAATAAGTGCCTGCAAAAATGGGTTTTCCATCCGGTAATGCAATAACATTTAAAGGCCAACCACCTTGTCCACTCGTAATCATGGCCACATTCATATAAATTTGATCAAGGTCCGGTCGTTCTTCTCTGTCCACTTTTATGGATACGAAATGTGCGTTCATTACATTGGCAACTTCCGTATCTTCAAAGCTTTCGTGTTCCATTACATGACACCAATGACAAGCAGCATATCCAATAGAAATGACGAGTAATTTATTTTCTGTTTTTGCTTTTTCTAAAGCGATATTGTTCCAAGGAAACCAATCTACCGGATTGTTTTTGTGTTGTAATAAATAGGGTGATGATTCGTGTTGTAGCTGATTCATATTTAAATATATAGAAATGCTTGATTGCTAATATGTTAATTCATTTATTTTTTTATTTTTTTTGATAGATTTTGTTTTATTTTTGTATTGTAACTGAGAATTTATGTCAAAAAATCTACTTTTATTCGTGTCATTTTTTATAATGATACTCCAACAGAATGCAATCTCTTCTGAGGTTCAGAAAGAAAATGGATGGTGTGCTACAACTGCACCAAATACACAATGGGAAAGCCAAATTCAACGCATTATTCAGCATCAAAAATTGCAGAAATTGGAGAATGGAAGAGTGGGTGAAGAGCAAACAAGTTACACCATTCCCGTAATTGTACATATAGTTTATTATCAAAATAATACATCACAAAATATTCCGGCTTCAAGAGTTGCATCACAGTTGGAAACTTTAAATAATGATTTCGCCGGTATCGGATTAAATAGTGGATCTGTCCCAACACCTTTTGCACCTTTAAAAGCAAATTCAAATATTTCATTTTGCTTGGCAAAGTTAGATATGAATAATAACATATTGGCAGAGCCCGGTATTGATAGAGTAAGTGCTTCCTCCAAAGGATGGCCAAATCCCGGAACGCAAGGTTGGGAACGTGATTTTATGGATAACACGATAAAAAAAGCGACTATTTGGGATCCTAATTATTACTTAAATATTTGGGTTGTTCCTGCTATTAAAAGCACGAGTGGCACTCTTTTGGGATATGCTACTTTTCCTCCTTTGTCTGGTTTAGATGGTTTGCCGGATGGTGCCGGAAATCCGTTCAATGATGGCGTAGTAATTAGAGCAAGTTATTTTGGAAATAACGGTACAAGTAAAGGTAGAACTGCAACGCACGAAGTAGGTCATTGGCTTGGATTAAGACATATTTGGGGTGATACCAATTGTGGAACAGATTATGTAAACGACACACCGACACATGTTACATCGAATGGTGGTTGTCCTACTTTTCCATATAATGTAAATGCTTGCGGTGCAGGATCTAGTCCGGATGGTGAAATGTTTATGAATTTCATGGATTATACAACAGATAATTGCATGGCTATGTTTACCAATGGTCAATCCGCTCGCTTTCAAGCGGTAATGGCAAATGCAGAGTTTAGAGTAAATCTTCCTAATTCGCCGGTTTGTGATACTGTAAAACAAAAACCTTCTCCTAAATTTACTTATCTAAAACAGAATGCGGCACTTTGTGCCACTTCACAAATTTTTGATTTTACAGATAAATCTTTGTTTAAACCAACTTCGTGGAAATGGACTTTTCAAGGTGGTTCACCAGCAACATCTACTGCACAAAATCCAACAAATATAATGTTTAATACGAGTGGTATTAAAGATATCAAATTAGTAGTTACGAACGATAGAGGTTCAGATTCTGTTACATATCAAATTAATGTTCCAATTGTTGGAACAGCCACTTTCCCTTTCTTTGAAGATTTTGAATCACCATATTTTCCACCATTAGGTTGGGAAACCATTAATAGAAACGGTAATCCTGCAATTAATTGGGATGTGAGAAATGGTTACAGTGCTTATGGTGTTGGTACTCGCTCGATGATTTTTGATAACACGAATAATGATGGAAAATATAAAAAAGATGATATTCAAACTCCAAAGATTAATCTGACCGGAGTTACGGAAGCAAAATTAAAATTTGACATTGCGTATGCACCATTTTACGGAGACTTAGGAAGTGGTACAGATGAATTTTTATGGGATACATTGGAAGTACTAATTACGGATAATTGCCAGCTAACCACACAAAGTATTTATAGAAAAGGAGAAACGGATTTAGCCACTTTCCCTGCGGGAATGGGTGCGGAATTTTATCCTGCAGATTCACAATGGAGAAGTGATACCGTTGTAATTCCAGCTGCCTATTTGAATAAACCAAATGTTCAATTAATTTTTAGAAATTATGGAGATTATGGTCATACCATTTACGTAGATAATATTAACTTATTTACTACATCTTCCACACCATCAGCGACGGCAAGCTTCACGATGAGTGACAGCACTGTATGTGCCGGAAGCAGTTTAACATTTACGAGCACATCAGTAGCTACCAATGGTGGCACATTAGATTCCATTCGATGGACAATTAATGGTGGAATTCCGAGTACTTCAACAAGTACAACAGTGTCACCGAAGTTTAATACAGTCGGCACTTATACTATTAGTTTAGTTGCTTACACACACGACGGCTCAACCGTTATTGCAAGTACGACAACAAGCAAAACAGTACGAGTAAAATCTGTACCAAATGTTACGGTGAACTCACCAAGTGTTTGTTCTGGAGGCAAGGCTACATTAACAGCAAATGGAGCTGTAACGTATGCATGGACACCGAATATAGGAAGTGGAGCAAGTGTAACCACACCGGCATTAACATCCAATACTAATTATCAAGTTATCGGTACATCAGATGGATGTGCAGACACAGCTATAGCCAACGTTACGGTGAACAGTAATCCAACGGTGAATGTAAACACAGCCAATATATGTTCGGGCGAAACAGCTGCTTTAATAGCAAGTGGAGCAAGCACGTACACATGGACACCGAATATAGGAAGTGGAGCAAGTGTAACGACACCGGCATTAACTACTACTACCAATTATACAGTAATAGGAGAAGCAGCTAATGGCTGTAAAGATACAGCAACCACTACGGTAACGGTAAAAACAAAACCAACGGTAACAGTTAACTCACCAACGATTTGTACCGGAGCCACAGCTACCTTAACAGCAAGTGGAGCTTCTACGTATGCATGGACGCCGAATATAGGAAGTGGAGCAACTGTAACTACACCAACTTTATCAAGTACGACAACTTATGACGTAGTTGGTACAGCATCGAATGGATGTACAGGCAGTGCAACGGCAACGGTAACGGTAACCAATACAGCACCTACTGTAACGATTACACCCAATCCGGCAAGTGTGTGCGAGGGAACGCCAATTACATTAACAGCAAGTGGAGCGGACAATTACACATGGACATCGAGCCAAACGGGAAGCAGTAATGGCAATACATTAACATTTACACCAACAGCAAATATTATAGTTAACTTGAGTGGTTCATTAACAGGATGTGGTACAACAGGAACTACGTCTGTTAATGTTACAGTGAACCCAAAACCAACCGTAACAGTAAATGCACCAAGTATCTGTTCCGGAGCTACAGCCACCTTAACGGCAAGTGGAGCAAGCACGTACACATGGACGCCGAATATAGGAAGTGGAGCAACGGTAACGACACCAGCATTGAATTCAAATACCAACTATACTGTGGTAGGAAACAGTAATGGTTGTTTAGATACAGCTACAACAACCGTAACGGTGAA
>CAZDOT010000030.1:0-3421 GCA_964507125.1 uncultured Chitinophagales bacterium
GTAAATGCCGATAAAGAAGCTGTATTTCCAATTATTTTAATCTTATTGTATTTTTTATTTTTTCGGATTTGTTGTGTTGTTTCAATGCCATTCAAATTTGGCATATCTAAATCCATAAAAATAATATCCGGTATTTTTTTGAAAAGTATATTAATGACTTCATTGCCATCATTGGCTTCAATCACTTTTATGCTATTGTTGAAGTTCAATAAAATTTCTTTTGCTACTAATCTATTTTCTAAATTATCATCAGCAATTAAAATCAACTTATTATGTAGTAATTCAGGAGAAACACTTAAATCATCGGTAACAACTTCATCTGCTTGCTCTGCAATTTTCATTGGAATGCTTACAATAAACTCAGTTCCTTTATTTAGTTTACTTTTAATATCAATAGTACCATCCATTAATTGCACTATCTTTTTTGAAATAGATAAACCTAAGCCGGTTCCACCAAATTTATCTTTAATCGTTGCATCTGCTTGTTCGTATCGCTCAAAAATTTTATCAATTTTATTTTTTGTAATGCCAATGCCGGTATCTTTTATGGTAAACGTAATTTGACTGTGTTGAGCATCCGTTTCCACACAGTCTGTCAGTAGTGTAACACTGCCTTCATTTGTAAATTTAATAGCATTGGAAACGATGTTGAGTAATATTTGATATAATCTTATCTTATCACCGTGTAGTTGCTTTTTCTTTTTAAATCGGTTAATAATTTTAAACTGAATTTCTTTGTCTTTTGCCTTCGGTTCAAGTGCATTAAAAATATCGTTTATCAAATCATCTAAAAATAATAGTTCATTTGTCAGTTCCATTTTTCCGGATTCAATCTTCGATATATCCAACACATCATTAATAATTCCTAATAAATTTTCACCCGATCGTTTTAATCGTTGTAAATAATTATATTGAATTTCGTTGAGTGATTGTTGTTCTAATAAATAACAAATACCTAAAATACTATTAATTGGCGTTCTAATTTCATGACTCATATTGGCTAAAAAATCATGTTTTACAGATGCCATTTTCTCTGCATTTTCTTTTTCTATTTTTAATACATCCAACTTCATGTTGGTTTCCAATTTTTGTAGTTTATTTTTTGTTTCGTTATTAAGGTATTCTTCTTTAACCTGATTTAATTTTTTATAATTTGCTAATGCCTCTATATAGTTTCCTTTCTTTTCTTGTAATTTACTAAGTGTTTCATAAATTCCAATCAAGTTGTATTTGATGTTATTTTGCTCAGAAAAAGCAATTGTTTCTTTTAATGTTTTTTCAGCTTCGCTAATTTTATTAAAATGTTCATAAGCATCGGCAAGCATAATTTTGGCTGTCATCTCATCCGTTGTATTTTTTATTTGATGAAATAAAGAGATACATTTTCTATAAGCATCAATACATTTCTTCTCATTTCCTACCAGCTGATAATACATTCCGTAGTTTGAATAGGCAAGTGCTAACGGTAGTTTGAATTTATTTATTTTAGCAATTTTAAAACCTTGATTTAATTGTTCAAATGCAATGGAAGTTTCATTGAAATCCAATAAAATACCAGAAAAACCAATCATGAAATTGGCGATATAATAATCCATTTTTGATTTTTGGATATATTCAATTGCTTTTTTGCCGGCTTCTATACAATCTACTTTTAAATGCTGTTCGTATAGTAATAATGTTTGGTTATGGTATGCACTCGCAATTTGTAAATAATCGTTGATGTGATAAGCAATTTCTATTTGTTCATGTACTAATTTCTGTGCAGCTTCTAAATTTCCTAAATAACGCTGTATTCTATACTGTAAACTAATGGCTTCTAACAATTTGTCATTATTCTTATACACAAGGGCATTTTTCTTGGCAATTTCTGTGTGTTCCCAAGCTTTTTGATATTCGCCATTATCTATATAATATAAAGCAAAATGAATGCTAAGATGTGGAAGTAAGTCAGCTCTATTATTTTTTTCAATAATAGTTTGGCTTTCTTGTAAATTCAGTAACATGGCATCATCACTCACCCAATTATCGGTGCGTTTTAAATGTAGCACATAAGCTTCTGCCTGTTCTAAAGTGCTTATTGACATTCTATGGTTTTGTACTTTAAATATACAAAATTGCGCATATAGATTACCATTATTGTGTTTTCCGTTAAATTTCTTTTAAATAAGATGATAAAATAGGATATCACCAAAAACAGTTATATTTTAAAGGAAATTTTATAAATAATGAAAAAAATCCTGTCTATTACGTGTTGTATCTTGTTTTTAATGAATGCCAAAGCAACGGATAATTACCTTGTCAGTTATAATTTGGTAAAATCTCATACCACTAAAACCATCTCTGAATTATGGAAAAAACACCATATTCCTAAAGTTATCTTACACGTAAAAAACGACGTCGATATTTATGAGATTATTTATAAAGCAAAATGGTTGGATAGTTCTTGGATAACATGTTCCGGAATTTATTATGCTCCGAAAAATGTAAAGAAATCGGTTCCTATTATGATGTTTGGTCATGGTACACAAATCCATAAACATCGTGATATCAGCGATGAGGATGCTCAACAAGGTATCTGCTTAGGTTTTGCCACCGATGGTTATGCCGCTTGCTATCCTGATTATTACGGTATAGGAAAAGGCGAAAAAGAACATATCTATCAACATGCATGGTCAGAGGCAATGTCATTTATTTATATGTTGTACGCAATAGATGAATTGAATAAAAAATTAAATGTGCAAACCAATGGTCAATTATTCTTAACAGGCTATTCGCAAGGTGGTCATGCTTCTTTTGCTGCTCATAAATATTTAGAAGAACTCAATGATCCACGCTTCCAAGTTACGGCATCATCACCTATGAGCGGTGCGTATGATATGACAGGCGAACAAGAAAAATATATGTTCCAAGAGTATCCTCGTCCGTTTTATTTGCCATATCTATTAGTTTCTTATCAAACAGCGTATAAGGTTATAAATACGAATAATATTTATTCTGTTTTCAAACCACCTTTTGATACGTTGCTACCTCAATATTACTCAAACAATGAAAATAAAACATTATATGATTTAGATAAAATAATGCCTAAAGTTCCGGCAGATGTAGTAATTGATTCTTATGTGCAAATGTATAATAGTGATTCCAATTTTATTTTCAAACAACGATTACGCGAAAATAATTTAACGAATTGGAAGCCTAGAGCACCGGTTCAATTGTGCTATTGCAAAGGCGATAGAGAAGTGAACTATAAAAACTCCGAAGTTGCGTATAATAATATGCGTGCATTAGGTGTTACCAATATTAAATTAAATAACTTAAGCGATAAGTTAGACCACAATACTTGTGCACCTTTTGCTGTAATGGCTACTAAATTCTTTTTTGATAGATTTAAAAAAGATGGTGAAAATCCTAAGATGAAAGA
>CAZDOT010000030.1:3521-22245 GCA_964507125.1 uncultured Chitinophagales bacterium
CTAAATTCTTTTTTGATAGATTTAAAAAAGATGGTGAAAATCCTAAGATGAAAGACGTACCCGGTTTTAAAAGAGCACTTTCTAATATTGTGAAAAAGAAAGAAGAGAAAAAATATTTAAAAACTGGTCAAGATGGTATTCGTTATTAGTTTTTATACCATATGAAACCAACTTTTTTTGATTAATATAGAAAGTTACAAAAGTTCAACTCGGCAATCAATTACTAATAAAAATGATTATTTAATAAAATCGTACAACGCGTTAACTTTGTTTACTTGTAGCTTAAATCATTGATATGAAAATTAAAATCTGTGGCATGAAATATCCTGAAAACGTTCAGGCAGTGGCAGATTTATATCCGGATTATTTGGGCTTTATTTTTTATGCAAAATCGAAACGATATGTATTAGGTGAACACCAAAATGCATTCTCAGATTTTATTTTTAATGCAGATTTAAGAGTACAAAAAGTGGGTGTTTTTGTGAATGAAACTATCCAAAATATTATTCGCATTGCAACGGAATACGATATACAAATTGTACAATTACACGGCGATGAAGCACCGGAGTACTGCGAAGATTTGCAGTTGCTCGGTTTTCAAGTAATCAAGGCATTTGGTATTGATGAGCAGTTCGATTTTTCTATTCTTGATGCGTATGAAGATGCATGTTCTTATTTTTTGTTTGATACCAAATCCAAAGAATATGGAGGCACCGGAACACATTTTAATTGGGAATTATTAAATCAATATAAGTTAACTAAACCTATATTTTTGTCCGGTGGTTTGGAGATAAAAGATATTCCAACCATACAAGATTTAGCAAAAGAAATTCCTATTCATGCTTTGGATTTTAATAGCAAATTAGAAATTGAGCCTGCATTAAAATACATTGAAAAATGCTCTGAAGCAATTACATTATGTAGAAATGTAACAATGACATAATAAGTTTCCATTTTAATTAATTTTTTTAATTACTAAATTGCTTCTTTATTACACAAGAATGGCTCAATTCACAAACTTTAAATCTAAATATCAAGTAAACGAACACGGTTATTATGGCCAGTTTGGCGGTGCTTATATTCCGGAAATGTTATACCCAAATATTGAAGAATTACAACAAAAATATTTGGATATTATTTATGAAGATACTTTTCAAAAAGAATTTCATGACTTGTTGAAAGATTATGTTGGAAGACCAACACCGCTTTATTTTGCTAAGCGTTTGAGTGAGAAATTTAATACACAAATTTATCTTAAAAGAGAAGATTTATGCCACACTGGAGCGCATAAAGTAAATAATACTATCGGTCAAATTTTATTAGCAAAACGATTGGGTAAAACACGTATTATTGCTGAAACCGGAGCTGGTCAACACGGCGTTGCCACCGCGACTGTTTGTGCGTTAATGAATTTACCTTGCGTAGTGTATATGGGCGAAGTTGATATTCAACGACAAGCACCCAACGTGAAACGTATGCAAATGTTAGGTGCAGAGGTGCGTCCGGCAACTTCAGGTTCTAAAACATTGAAAGATGCTACCAACGAAGCCATGCGCGATTGGATTGCCAATCCAACGGATACCCATTATATTATTGGTAGTGTTGTGGGGCCTCATCCATTTCCGGATATGGTGGCTCGTTTTCAAAGTGTCATATCTGAAGAAATAAAACAACAACTAAAAGAAAAAACAGGCAACGAAAATCCGAATTTTGTGGTGGCTTGTGTCGGCGGTGGAAGCAATGCTGCCGGTGCATTTTATCATTTTTTAGATAATGAATCCGTGCAATTAGTAGCTGTTGAAGCCGCAGGTCATGGAGTGCATTCCGGTATGAGTGCTGCTACTACTCAACTTGGAAGAATTGGAGTGTTGCATAGTTCAAAAACCTTGTTTATGCAAACAGAAGACGGGCAAGTGGTTGAGCCACACTCTATTTCAGCTGGTTTAGATTATCCCGGAATTGGTCCAATTCATGCCAATTTATTTGATACCAAACGAGCTACTTTTTTGAGTGCTACTGATACAGAAGCGTTGCAGGCGGTACAATTGTTGGCACGTACTGAAGGTATAATTCCGGCATTAGAAAGTGCACATGCCATCGCTGTGTTAGATAGGATAGGAGCAAAGCCAACGGATGTAGTCGTGGTTAATCTTTCCGGTCGTGGTGATAAAGACTTAGATACGTATATCCGAGAATTACAATAAAATTTCCTTGTAATGAAATAATATAAAATGACGAATCGAATTAAAGAACTATTTCAAAAGAAAGAGAAAAATATTTTAAGTGTTTTTTGTACCGCAGGATTCCCTGAGTTAAATAGCATTGTTTCAGTTTTAGAAGAGTTACAAAATAACGGTGTAGATATGGTGGAAATTGGAATGCCATTTTCAGATCCAACTGCCGACGGTCCGGTTATTCAATATTCCAATACCATTGCTATTAATAATGGAATGATGTTGAAGATATTGTTTGAGCAACTAAAAGAGATTCGATCCAAAATTAATATTCCATTAGTGTTAATGGGTTATTTTAATCCGGTATATCAATATGGAATGGAGCATTTTTTAAAAGATGCACGAGCTTGTGGTGTAGATGGAATCATTATTCCCGATTTACCTATGTATGAATATGAAACCATGTATCAATCTACTTTTGAAGCATATCAACTACAAAATATTTTTTTGGTAACACCGCAAACATCCGAAGCAAGAATTAGAAAAATAGATGCGTTAACAGATGCTTTTATATATGTAGTTTCATCCAATGCAATTACAGGTGGCACGTCGAATATTCAGGAAAATCAAGAGCGATATTTTCAATATATTCAATCATTAAACTTAAAAAATCCAACATTAATTGGTTTTGGTATAAAGGATAAGTCAACATTTGAAACGGCTTGTAAATATGCTAATGGTGCAATTATCGGAACTGCATTTATTAATGCAATAGATAAATCATCCAATCTAAATAAAGATATAAGCCAATTCATACAAAATATAAAATCAGTATAAATCTGAGTTCATGAATATTGTAATCATTAACTATAATGCAGGAAATACCAAAAGCGTAGAAAACGCATTGTTACGTTTAGGATTACAACCTATTATTTCAGATGATTTATCAACCATTCAACAAGCAGATAAGGTTATTTTTCCGGGTGTTGGTCATGCCGCACCTACTATGCAGTTTTTAAAAGAACGAAAGTTGGATGTCGTAATCCAACAATTAAAACAACCTGTTTTAGGCATTTGCTTAGGACAACAACTGATGTGTACGCACAGTGAAGAAGGTGATGTAGATTGTTTAGGAATTTTTCCGGTGCAAGTGAAAAAGTTTTGTTCCAATCATCCGAATGAAAAAATTCCACAAATGGGATGGAATGAAATTCATCAACTAAAATCACCTATATTTCATGGTATTCAGGAAAATGCTTTTGTCTATTTTGTGCATAGTTATTATTGTGCATTAAGTGACTATACAATTGCCACTACTGATTATATTATCCCATTTTCTGCGGCCTTACAAAAAGATAATTTTTATGCCGTACAATTCCATCCCGAAAAAAGTGCAGATGTCGGCAATCTGATATTGGAGAATTTCATCAAACAATGTTAGCCTTTGGCTCAATCCTTGCGGTTTTCCTAAAATGTAGTATATTTATTTCGTCAATAAAGAACTATGAAGAACTTTTATCTTGTAATAATATTGGTTTGTTTATCGCATTGGAATGCTTTCTCCAATGATATGCTACCCAAAAATAGATCGTGTGCCACAAAAATACCTACGGCGAGTTGGTATCAGCAATTTAATAAAAAATTGCAATTGGCAGCACTACAAAGTGCCACACAACGCACAGAAGCCACTTACACTATTCCGGTTGTTGTGCATGTTGTGTATTGGAATTCTGTAGAAAACATATCGCAAGCACAAGTCAACTCACAAATACCTGTTTTAAATGCAGATTTTGCAGGAAACGGTTTGAATTCGTCTAATTGTCCGGCAGCATTTTTGCCATATAAAGCCAATACCAATATCTCATTTTGTTTAGCGTCAAAAGACCCGTTTGGTAATACTTTAGCAGAAACAGGAATACATAGAGTAAATGCCCAAACTGCCGGATTTTCTAATCCGGGAAGCAGTGGTTGGTCTGATACCTACATTGATAATACCATTAAACCACAAACGTATTGGGATCCTACTAAATATTTGAATATATGGATTTTGAAAATAGATGGTGGAACTTTAGGTTATGCCACCTTTCCGGGTGGTTATGAAGAGGAAGATGGTGTTGTTATAAATTATGAATGCTTTGGTACTTCCGGAACGGCAGCGGCACCGTATAATAAAGGTAGAACGGCAACACATGAAATTGGACATTGGTTAGGTTTGTCGCATATAAGCGGTGATGAAGTTTGTGGGAATGATTATGTAGGCGATACACCGCAACAAGCCGGCGGAAACGATGGTGGTTCTAACGGATTAAATTTTGGTTGCCCAACATTTCCATTCCAAGTAAATAGTTGTGGTGCTGGCTCAAGTCCTAATGGAGAAATGTTTATGAATTTCATGGATTATGTAGATGATGCCTGTATGTATATGTTCACGGCAGGACAATCAACACGTATGCACAATGCTATCACCTCTGATGCAATGCGTGCAGCTTTAGTTACTTCCACCGTTTGCACTTCTACACCATCTGCTCCGGTTGCTAATTTTAGTGCAGATTTAACAGCTGTTTGTCCAAGTACTACTGTTACTTTTTCTGATTTGTCGACTAATACGCCAACAAGTTGGCAATGGACAATTGCTCCGGCATCCGGTTGGTCATTTACCAATAGCACTACATCGGCTTCTAAAAATCCTAAAATATTATTCAGCTCTGCCGGAAATTATACCATCACTTTAAAAGCTACCAATAGCATTGGTAACGATTCTGAAGTCAAAACAAACTATATCAAAGTGTCAACACCTACGGGATTGTCATTGCCCTTTACGGAAGGATTTCAAAATGCAACGTTTCCACCATCAGGTTGGAGTTTAGTATCTAATTCTACGCATAATTGGGAACGAAAAACCAGTGTAGGTGGTTTTGGTACTTCAAATGCTTGTATGTTTTATAATAATTATGACATCGATGCTACTTATTTAAAAGATGAAATTCATTCGCCATATATTAATTTATCCGGTGCATCTAATCCGAAAATAAAATTTGATGTTGCGTATGCACGATATAGTAATCTCTCTACAGATACTTTAGAAGTATTAGTAGCATTGGCTTGTTCCAATACTGTTCAATCGATTTATAAAAAAGGCGGAAGCACTTTGGCAACAGCCGCAAATTATAATAACAACTTTGTGCCAACTTCAGCACAATGGAGAACTGATTCTATCAATATTCCAACAACATTTCTCAACCAAAAAATCAAACTTATTTTTAGGAATAATGGTGCGTATGGCAATAATGTATATGTAGATAATATTAATGTATATAATAGTGTTGTAACCGGATTAAAACAACATCAATTGGATATAGTATATGCAATAATTCCCAACCCAAGCAATGGCATTTTTGATTTAAATATTACATCAAAACAAGCTAAAAATTACACACTAAAATTGTATAATATAAATGGACAAGTTTTATTAGAAGAAAATCTAGATTTGCGTATTGGCTTAAACAATAAACACATTTCATTAGAGCATATCGAAAAAGGTATGTATTTCCTAAGTATAATGGGCGATGAAGGCGTGAGTACACAAAGTATTTTGATACAATAAAAATGTTTATATAACAACAGAAGCTGCATTTTATGATGCAGCTTTTTTATTTTTACACTATGCTTATTATTCCGGCAATTGATATTATTGATGCGAAATGCGTGCGACTCACCAAAGGGGATTATGATACCAAAAAAGTATATAACGAAAATCCGGTGGAGGTTGCTAAAGAATTTGAAGCAAACGGCATCACCCATTTACATTTAGTGGATTTAGATGGTGCTAAATCCGGAAAAGTGGTGAATTGGAATGTGTTGGAAGCCATAACTCAAAACACCCATTTGAAAGTTGATTTCTCAGGTGGAATAAAAACAAAAGACGCTGCAAAACAAGCTTTTAATAGCGGTGCCAATCAAATTGCAGTAGGCAGTTTAGCTGCTAAAAACAAGAAAGAATTTGTGGATTGGATTTGGGAATTTGGGGAAGAAAAACTCATCTTAGGTGCCGATGTTATGAATGAGAAAATTGCGGTAAGCGGTTGGCAAGAAAACAGCACACAAGATATTTTTTCGTTTTTAGATTTTTATTTTGAAGAAGGCATCGATTACGTATTATGTACCGATATTTCTAAAGATGGTATGTTGCAAGGTCCTTCATTTGAATTGTACGAAAAAATTATCAAAGAGTACGAAGAAATAAAATTAATAGCATCGGGTGGTGTTACTTCTGTTGCTGATTTGGAGGTATTAAAATCAATGGGTTGCTATGCCGCTATTGTAGGAAAAGCTTTGTACGAAAACAAGATTTCATTGAAAGATTTACAACCTTTTTTATCTTAAATTTTTATTCATTTTAATAATTAATCCTTGTTAACCAAACGCATCATACCATGCTTAGATATTAAAAACGGAGAAACCGTAAAAGGTATCAATTTCGTTGATTTACGCAGTGCAGGTGATCCGGTAGAGTTGGCAAAACAATATGTTATTCAAGGTGCGGATGAGTTAGTTTTTCTAGATATTACTGCAACAGTGGAAGCACGCAAAACATTAGTAGATTTAGTGAAAAATGTAGCAGCTGCTATCAATATTCCGTTTACAGTGGGTGGAGGCATCTCTACAATTCAAGATGTAGATGTGTTGCTAAATGCCGGTGCCGATAAAATTTCTGTCAATTCATCTGCAGTGAAAAATCCGGATTTAATTGATGAGTTGAGCAAGCAATTTGGTTCGCAATGTATTGTAGTAGCTATTGATACTAAATTAGAAGATGATTGGAAAGTATATGTAAAAGGCGGAAGAGAAGCAACTTTAATTTATACAAAAAATTGGGCAAAAGAAATTCAAGAACGTGGTGCCGGAGAAATTTTATTAACTTCGATGAATAACGATGGTACTAAAAGCGGATTTGCATTGGATATCACACATTGGTGTGCTTCGCAGTTGCATATTCCGGTTATTGCCAGTGGTGGAGCCGGAACTAAACAGCATTTTTTAGATGTTTTTAAAAATGCCAATGCCGATGCCGCTTTAGCAGCGAGTGTTTTTCATTTTGGTGAAATTCCAATTCCTTCTTTAAAATCGTATTTAAGAGAAGAAGGAATTTCTGTTCGTTTGTAAGTGTTTTTTTATCATAAAAAAGTAAATGTTTTATAATTATATTGACTTAAAAAATTAACCATGACACCTGATTTTTCAAAAGATATAAACGGATTATTGCCCGCCATCATCCAAGATGCACAAACCGGAAATGTGTTGATGTTAGGTTATATGAATGCTGAAAGTTTTGCCAAGACGAAAGAAATAAATAAGGTTACATTTTTTTCTAGAAGCAAAAACAGACTTTGGACAAAAGGAGAGGAAAGTGGAAATTTTTTAGAAGTAGTTGATATAAAATTAGATTGTGATAACGATACTTTTTTAATAAAAGTAAATCCTGTTGGTGCAGTGTGCCATACTGGAAGTGACACCTGTTGGAATGAAAAAAACGAAACTGTATTTTCATTTTTGCATGATTTAGAAAAAGTAATTGCAGATAGAAAATTACATCCCAAAGAAGGTTCCTATACCAATGTATTGTTTAATAAAGGCATCAATAAAATCGCTCAAAAAGTGGGTGAAGAAGCGGTAGAAGTAGTGATTGAAGCAAAAGACAACAACGATGATTTATTTAAAAACGAAACAGCCGATTTGCTTTTTCATTTAATGGTTTTGCTACGCGAAAAAAATATTTCTTTCAATGAAATATTAGATGTTTTAAAACATCGACATAAATAAATTACACAATTCATTTCTTTATGCATCCAACTATTTTTTGTTTCAAATAGTTGAGTAGCTATTATTCAATAACAACACTTTTGTTGTTTGTTAATTTATTATAAATATTATTTTTTTATGGAACTATACAAGTTTGGTATGTGTTTTGTATGTATTAAATAAAATAAATAATAAAAGAATGAGTATTTGGAGAGTTATTTTAAGTATCCTTTTTCCACCTTTAGCCGTTTACGACAAAGGTTGTGGAAGCATCATCATCACCTTGCTGTTAACCTTAATTGGTTGGGTGCCGGGCGTTATTGCTGCATTAGTAATTTTAAATAATCCGAAATATGAAATAAGATAAAAGGGGTTTTTATGTTTTTAGTTTGACGGCTCAAGTTGCTACAACTTGAGCCGTTTTTTTTATTATGCTTCTTCTTCGTCTTGGTTTTTATACGGACGAATAATTAAACGCAATGTTCTATCATAGGTAATGTAGTTGTACAGCCAACCTATGGTAACGGTTAATTTATTTCTAAAACCGATTAATGTAGTTACGTGTACAAACAACCAAGCTAACCATGCAATAAAACCGCCCATTTTCATGCCTTTGCTTTCCATTACGGCTTTATTTCTACCAACAGTTGCCATTGCACCTTTGTCGTAGTATTTAAATGGCTTTGCTGTTTTATTTTTTAAAAGTGCCAATATATTTTTTGCTACCAATTCTCCTTGTTGTATCGCAACCGGTGCAACCATCGGATGTCCTCTCGGAAAATCTTCGCTTAGCATTGCAGCCACATCGCCAATAGCATAAATATTAGGATAATTTTTTACTTGGCAATATTCATCCACCAAAATACGATTACCACCAACAATTGTTTCCGGACTAAAACCTTGTACCGGATTTCCTTTCACACCGGCCGTCCAAATTACGGTTTCACTTTTTATTACTTTTCCATCGGCAGTAGTAATTTCTTCACCGTTGTAATCCGTAACCATTGTGTTTAACCATACACTTACACCAAAATTTTTCACATATTTCAATGCTTTCTCAGAATTTTCCGGATGCATAGCACCGAGTAATCTATCTGCAGACTCAAAAAGATGAATTTGCATTTTTCTAAAATCAATTTCCGGATAATCTTTTGGTAAAATATTTTTTCGCATTTCACCTAAAGCACCTGCCAATTCCACACCGGTTGGTCCGCCACCAACGATTGCAATATTGATTAGTTTTTCTTTTTTTGATTCATCATATGTAAGCAAAGCTTCTTCGAAGTTTTCTAAGATATAACTTCTTAAATTCAATGCTTGCGGAATATCTTTCATTTGCATCATCTTGGATGATACTTCTTTTGGAAAACGGAAAAAGTTGGTCGTGCTGCCGGTTGCAATAATCAAAAAATCGAATTGTAAATCACCAATATCGGTGTGCACTTTTTGGTTGGCAACATCAATATTGCGTACTTCCGCCATTCTAAAAATTCCATTTGGAATTTCTTGCATAAATTTTCTCAATGGATAGGCAATGCTTCCCGGTTCTAATCCACCGGTTGCTACTTGATATAGCAAAGGCTGAAAACAATGGTAATTGTTTTTGTCAAGTAATACAATTTGAACTTCTCTATCTTTTAAAATTTTGGCAATCTCTATGCCACCAAATCCGCCACCAATAATTACTACTCTTTTTTGTCCGGTTGAAGGTATTTTTAAATCCAAGGCTTAAAATTTTAGTTTTATTTTTTGTGAATACTTAACATTCGTAAAATTAATCGAAAAATATTTATTTAAGATTAAATCTATTCTACACTAGTGTTATTTCTATTATATTTACAGCCTTTCCACAAAAAAAAATAAACATTTTTTATGTCGCACATTCATTTAATAAAAAGAGAAAATTACGGAATAATTCAGATGGATAGAGAGAAAGCCAATCCGATGAATTATGAATTTGTTGCACAATTGCGTATTGCCTTAAAAAATTTATTGGAAGACGACAGCATACAAGGTGCTATTATAAATGGAAAAGAAAATTTCTTTTCTGCCGGATTAGATTTGCCGGAATTGTATTCCTATGATGAATTACAATTTGAAAAATTTTGGCGAAATTTTATGGAGTTAGTTTGTGATTTAGTCTCGTTTGATAAACCGTTGATTGCTTCAATTAATGGACATGCGCCGGCAGGTGGATGCATTATAGCTATTGGTTGCGATTATAGAGTAATGGCTGAAGGAAATTATAAAATTGGATTAAATGAAATTCCAATTGGTATTGTGGTGCCGCGCGGTGTATTTGATATTTATAGTTTTTGGATTGGAAGAAAAAGAGCATTTCAATATTTATTAGAAGGAAAATTATATTCACCAGAACATGCAAAAGAAATTGGATTAGTGGATGAAGTTGTTCCGGCAGATAAAGTATTAGAAACAGCCGAGCAAAAAATGAAACAATATTTAAAATACGAGCAAACCAGTTGGCGCATCACCAAAAAACAAATGAAGCGGGAGCAATTGCAATCTATTTCATCTATTTCTGATTTTGAAATGAAAACGATGTTACAGCAATGGTGGAGCCAGCCAGTTCGTTCTATTGTTACGCAGTTTGTAGAGAGTTTAAAGAAGAAAAGTTAATGAAATAATTTATTAATTTAACTAATGAAATAGTGTTAAAAAAACTATTAAATATATTAGGAAGGTTTTTTTGTCTTTATTGATTGTACTATTTATATTAATTTCCTTCTTTATACTTTATACATTATTTAAAAATGGATTATTCTAATTATTTCATTGTTTTATTATTTCATTACTACATTATTCTATGGAAGATAAATTTACAGCATTTGAAAATAGATTGAGAAAAGTGTTTAAACATCTTTCTAAAATAGCACGCAAACAACAAATTGCTTGCTATCGTATTTATAATGTTGATTTGCCTGAATTCCCTTTTATGATTGATGTTTACAAAGATTGTGTGTATGTTTCAGAGTATAAGAGTAAACATAAATTGAGCGATGAAAAATACAAAAATTGGCTCGATACATCAATCCAAATTATTCAAGAAATATTAGAAGTAGATGCATCAAAAATTTATTTAAAATTACGAGAAAGACAAAAAGGGAATCAGCAATACGAAAAAATAGAACAAACAAAATCAGAAATGATAGTGCAAGAAAATGGATTAAGTTTTATTGTCAATCTTTCCGATTATTTAGACACCGGATTATTTTTAGATCATCGCATGACACGACAAAAAGTGCGTGAGATGGCAGCCGGAAAAAATGTATTGAATTTATTTGCTTACACCGGAAGTTTTACGGTATATGCAGCTGCCGGAAATGCGCAATCCATTACGTCAGTTGACATGTCCAGAACCTATTTAACTTGGGCGAAACGCAACCTATCTTACAATAAATTATACGACGAAAAAAAACATACTTTTTTACAAGAAGATGTTTTGCAATTTTTAAAAAATTTGGAATCCAATTCGTATGATTTAATTATCCTCGATCCTCCAACATTCTCGAATAGCAAACGCATGGAATCAGAGTTGGATATTCAACGCGATTATATAGATATCATTAATAAATGCATGAATGCATTAACCGATAAAGGGCAGCTTATTTTTAGTACTAATTATAGAGGTTTTAATATGGATGTCGAAAAAATAAAGGCTGCTTCTATTAAAGATATCACGAAACAAACGACACCTTTTGATTTTGAAGGAAAATTAAGAAGAGTTTGTTTTTTGATAGAGAAATAGATTAAAATTTCTATTGATTTTTTATCTTTTCTTCTAAAGGATTTTTAGATAGCTCAAATCCATTTTCTTGTGCAAATTCTTTTTGAGCTCGCTGGAAATTTGCATCTAAAAGTTTTTCTTGTTTTGATATTTTATCGCTTAATTTATCCAATTTTGCCTTTAATTCATCGTCCGTATATTTGTTCCGATGTTCAATGAGTTTCAACATTTCTTTGTATTCACCATCGGTAATATTTGCATAGAATTTGAATAATTTTTTTGCGTTATTTAATAAGCCTTTATTGCCTTTGTATGGTTTCATTTTATTTAAAACAGCAATACTCTTATTTATCTGTTCACTCAATGATTGCAGTGAAAACTCATTTACTGTTCCTGAAAATGCCATGATTTGTTCTCCAATTTTTGTTTGCTCAGCAATGATTTTATCATTGTAGGCAACAGCTTCGTCTGCATTTGCAAATAGCGAAGTAGCAGAAAAAATGCTTAGTAAAACAATGATGAGATTTTTCATTCTATTTTTAGTTTATATTTGGTGCAAAATTGTATTTGTGCTTCGTTATATGCCGGATATACTTTAGCCATTTTCTTTTTTATCGTATCAAAAATAGCCATTTTTTGTGCTTTAAAATCTTTGAATTCTAAATCCGGATTTTCAATTATTTCTAACAATTTTGTGTGGTCCGTATTGGCAATATCATTGTATGTGGCAAATAAATTTTTAGTTGCATTATAATAGGTTGTTTCGTTGTTGTATATTTTTAAGCTATCTAAAAATTGAATGCTTCTTTTAATTTCAAATTTTAATATTTTAAGGTTGAGTTCTGTTGCACGTTCATTAAACTCAAACATTTCGTTGCCAATATTTTTTTGTGCTTCTAAAATAGATTGATGAAATTGATAGGCATTTACATCGTAGTTTTGTGCCATCGAAACGGAAGCAAAAGTTATTAGTAGTATAGATAATAAATTTTTCATCTTTAGAATTTCAATAAAATTATCAATAAAAATGCCAATTTCAGAAGATTAACAACTTAATGATTCATTTCTCTTAAGTCGTGGATAATATCAGCAATATATGCTTTCGCATCAAAACTTGTATTTCCGAAAAATTGTGTCAATCCGACCATGTCGCCGTGACTCACAGAAGGAGCCTCACTAGACAGTATGAGTCCACGATAATTACCCCATTTACTGGATTCTATGCCAACCATGCCGTCATTTTTTCCTTCATATTCTTTGATAATATAAGCCATCGTTTTCCAAATTATATTTGGATATTCTTTGTTCACATGGCTCGCATAACTTTGATAATATACTTTAGATGAATCCGGCACTTCATCGTTAAATTGTTTCATGCCGTCAATTGTCATTTGCACTACGGAGCGTAAACTGTCCGGCCGTCTATCGCCAATGATAGTAGCATACAAATTTACCAAACGAGCCGTCGCAAATTTTGGTAATGGTAATTTTCCTACTACAATATCTGCCAAATGTGTTCCTTGATGTGGTGTTCCTAAAGTGGTAAGACTAGAAACATGATCGTCCATTCCTAGTCGGCTGATTAAATAACGACCTTCCAAACCACCTTTGGAATGACCAATAATATTTATTTTTTTCTTTTTAGTGTGTTCTAAGATATCTAGTATCCGATATTTTAATTTAATGGCATTATCCGGAATAGACATGAAAGCATCTTGTTTTGCAGTATATACATCGCAGCCATGTTGTTTTAAATAATCCGGAATGTTTCCCCAATAATGTAACAATCGATTTCTATCTTGGAAACCTAATCCACTTACCAATATAACCGGATATTTTGTATCGCAATAAGATAATTTCGATTCTTTTTGTACCATACGTTTCTAAAAAAATAAGAAGTGCAATTTTATAAGATGAATTCATATTTCCAAAAAAAAAGAGAGATACTTTTTACCTTAACTATGAATTAATATTGAAATCGTTGTATTTTAAACAAATTCTTTTTTAATTTGTAACATGATTAAAGGATATTTTTACGGTTATTATTTTTTTCGTTCATAAACGAGACGAATACTACCGTAATGTATATAAAGTATAAAGTCTCGATTGGTATCGAGACTTTTTTTTTGATTAGACGTTTAAAATTGATATGAAACCAAAGATTGCTATACAAGGATTTGAAGCCTCTTTCCATGAGATTGTTGCCCTTAATTTTTTTGGAAAAGATATAAAAACAGTAGAGTGTGCCTCTTTTACAAAATTATTTGATGTAATGAAAAAAGACGGTGCAGACTATGCTGTTTGTGCAATTGAAAATACATTAGCAGGTTCTATTTTG
The DNA here is from genome assembly GCA_964507125.1 of uncultured Chitinophagales bacterium. GTDB lineage: Bacteria > Bacteroidota > Bacteroidia > Chitinophagales > JADIYW01 > JADJSS01. The sequence goes on from CAZDOT010000030.1 coordinate 17,578, forward strand.
CCTAATTATGCACATCTTAGAAATTCAAAATTACATATCATTGGAGAAGTGTATTTGCGAATAGAAATGAACTTAATGGCGTTACCAAATCAAACGATAGATTCCATTTTTGAAGTGCATACGCATCCGATGGCGTTATTGCAATGTCAACTATTTTTTGAAAAACACCCGAACATTCAATTAATTGAATCGCATGATACAGCATTGAGCGCAAATGAAATAAGACAAAACAACATTAAAAACAGAGCAGCAATTGCCAGCAAACGTGCCGCCGAATTATACAACTTAGATATTTTAGCTGCCGATATTCATGATAATAAACGCAATTTTACTCGCTTTTTAATTTTATCCAAATCATTGCATTCCGAATATCAACCGGATATTATCAATAAAGCATCTATCTCTTTTAGAGCACATCACACACCCGGAAGTTTGGCAAAAGTTTTAACCATCATTGGTGAGCATAATATCAATCTTACAAAAATTCAATCCTTACCGGTGATAGGGCAAGAGTGGCAATATTATATGTATGCCGATTTAGAATTTGATGATGTTGAAGTGTATCGTAAAATGATTCATGCAATAGAACCACACACAACTGAATTAAAAATTTTAGGAGAATACAAACAAGGAATAAAATTATCCTAATTGCAAAACAACGTTAGAGAAGAACAAATGAAAATGATAATTGAAGCAGCCAATAAATTACAACATATCAATGAATACTATTTTAGTATGAAGTTGAAACAAATTGCACAACTGCGTGCAGCCGGTAAACCGATTATTAATTTAGGAATCGGAAATCCGGACCAAGCACCATCCGAGAATACCATACAAGCATTAAAAGCATCGGCTGATAATATAAAAAATCACGGATATCAAAGTTATATCGGTATTCCGGCATTGCGTAATGCCATGAGTGTTTGGTATAATAATACGTATGATGTTGCTTTAAATCCGGAAACTGAAATCTTGCCGTTGTTGGGTTCTAAAGAAGGAATATCGCATATTTCTAATGCATTTTTAAATCCGGGCGATGTGGTGTTAGTGCCTAATCCTGGCTATCCAACCTATACATCTGCAACCTACTTAGCAGGTGCTACGCCTATTAGTTATGCGTTAGATGAAAAGAACAATTGGGCACCTGATTTTTCATCAATAGATGAACAAACTTTAAAAGCAGCAAAAATAATTTGGATTAATTATCCGAATATGCCAACAGGAGCAAGTGGTAACGAAACTATTTTTAAAACAATTATTGATATAGCTCGTAAATACCAAATTCTTGTTGTAAATGATAATCCGTATAGCTTGGTTTTAAACGAAGGAAAGCCGGTTTCTATATTACAAATAGAAGGTGCTAAAGAAGTGTGTTTGGAATTAAACTCTTTGAGTAAATCTCACAATTTAGCCGGAGCTCGTGTGGGCTTAATTGCCGGTGCAAAAGAATATATTGATACGATTTTAAAAGTGAAAAGCAATGTAGATTCCGGAATGTATTTGCCGGTGCAAGAAGCCGCAATTGCTGCACTTTCAAATGATGCAGATTGGCACACTAAAAGAAACGAAGAATATAAAAATCGCAGACAGTTTGCATACGCAATTATGGATGCATTACACTGCGTGTACGATACTACACAAATCGGGATGTTTTTGTGGGCGAAAATTCCGGATACATACCAAAACGTGGAAGAATTGACAGAGAAAATATTACACGAAGCAGATGTGTTTATTACGCCGGGTTTTATTTTTGGAAGCAAAGGAGAGCGTTATATCCGCATTTCATTGTGTAGTCCGGAAACAGATTTAAAAGAAGCATTACAACGTATTGAAAAATTAAACACAACAAATTAAACATGAAAGTAGCAATTTTCGGTATTGGATTAATTGGTGGCTCGGTAGCAAAAGACTTGAGAGCTGCCGAATTCTGTACAGAAATATATGGTGTAGGTAGAAGTGCTAAAACCAACGAAACCGCATTGTCTCTTGGTTTAGTAGATAAAATTATTACAAAAGAAGAAGCCTTAGCACAAGCAGATTTATTGATATTAACGGTTCCGGTAAATGTATTAATAGATGAATTAAAATTTATCTTAGATAATATTAAACCGCATCAAGTAATAACTGATATGGGTTCTACGAAAGGTATAATTATTGATGCAATAAAAGATCATCCCAACAGAAAAAGATATGTAGCTTCACATCCGATGGCAGGAACGGAAAACAGCGGGCCACAAGCTGCTATTCAAGGATTGTTTAAAGATAAAATTTGCATTATCTGCGATAAAGAAAATAGTGATGCAGATGCTTTAGCATTGATAGAGAAATTATACCAAACATTAGGAATGAAAATGAAATATATGGATGCACATCAACACGATATGCACGCAGCGTATATTTCACATATTTCGCATATTAGTTCGTTTGTGTTAGCAGCTACTGTTTTGGAAAAAGAAAAAGATGAAGCCGCTATTTTAGAAATGGCCGGCGGTGGTTTTGAAAGCACCGTGCGTTTGGCAAAAAGTTCGCCTGAAATGTGGGCACCTATCTTTCAACAAAACAAACAATACTTGTTGGAAGTAATGGATACCTACATAGAAAAAATCTATCATTTTAGAAATTTAATCAATAAAAATAAAAATGAAGAGTTGTTAGATTTGATGCGTGAAGCAAATGAAATACGTAAAATTTTAAAATAATTATTATGGTGCTTGAAGTAGCTACATTATATGTAAAACCAGAATTAATGCCAACATTTGAAGCAGATTTTGTGAAAGCTTCGTATTTCATTGCACAAGCCAAAGGTTATATAACACATGAATTACAGAAATGCTTGGAACAAGAACATAAATTTTTATTGATGGTACAATGGGAAACCTTGGAAAATCATACAGTGGATTTTAGAACTTCTGATTTGTTTGAGCAATGGAGAACTATCATTCATCCATATTTTGAACCTAAGCCTATTGTAGAACATTTTGTTCGCGTATATCCGAAATAATTTTGCAAAAAAGTTTATCCAAATTTAAAACATAGAAAAAATTCAATTAATAATTAATAAATAACTTTATAGAATGAGCAACTTAAACATTGTACCTCTGAAAGATTGGGGTTTTAATTTTGAAAGACCGATAATTATTTCAGGTCCTTGTTCTTGCGAAACGGAAGAACAAATGTTGGAAACTGCCCAACGATTAGCAGACAAAGGAATTCATGTGCTTAGAGCCGGAATTTGGAAACCTCGTACTCGTCCGGGTATGTTTGAAGGTATCGGAAAAGAAGGCTTAACTTGGTTAGTAAATGCCGGAAAACAAATTGGTAAACCAACGACTGTAGAAGTAGCTACCGCACAACACGTAGAAGAATCATTGGAAGCCGGTGTAGATATTCTTTGGATTGGTGCTCGCACCACCGTAAATCCGTTTTCTGTACAAGAAATAGCTGATGCATTGCGTGGTGTAGATATTCCGGTATTGGTGAAAAACCCAATTAATCCCGATTTGCAATTGTGGTTAGGCAGTATGGAACGCTTAAATGCGGTAGGTATCACTAAATTAGGTGCTATTCATCGTGGATTCTCAGCGTATGAAAAATCTAAATATAGAAACAAACCGATGTGGGAATTGCCGGTAGAAATGCGTCGTTTATATCCAAATATGCCAATTATCGTTGACCCATCCCATATCTGTGGTTCCAGAGAGTTAATTCCTTCTGTATCACAAAAAGCATTAGACTTAGATTTTGACGGTTTGATGATAGAATCACATCGCGATCCGGATAATGCATGGAGCGATGCAGCACAACAAGTAACGCCGGAACGTTTAGGCGAAATCGTTTCTTCGTTGGTGGTTCGTAGCAGCAAGTTAGATGATTATGCTGAAAATAAATTAGATGCTTTAAGAGCTCAAATTGATAGAATTGACAACTATATGTTAGAAATTATGGGTGAGCGTATGGACATTGCACGTAAAATAGGAGAGTTCAAACGCGATAACGGAATTACCATTTTACAAACCAATCGTTGGGACGAAATCATCCAAGATAGAGTGAAAAAAGCAGCTAAAAAAGACTTAACAGAGGATTTTGTTAAAGATATGATGGAGGCAATTCACCAAGAATCTATCCGTCATCAAACAAAAATTATGAACAATATTTTAGCTGAATAATTGACATTTTGTTTAAGTTGTTGATATTCATTAAGTTGTGTTGATTTCTTAAATTTTGTAAATGTTGGTAGATTTTTTCCAAAATAAATAGAGGTCTTTGCTTATTTGTATAGTTTATTAAATTTGGACAATAGTATTTATAACTAAAAAAATAAGTAAAATGGACAAATCGAAAATGATTAAGGCGTATTGCCTCAAAACAAAAGAAAAAGATGTACCGATGCATGATGCAGTAATCACTAAAACTTCAAGAGGTGGTTATATGGCTTCCGGTAATGATGGAAAAGGAAACAAAATGGCTGCCATCTTAGGTGAAGCTAAAGCATTACAAGCTATCAAAGATGGTGTTGCAAAACAAGGATTCTAATCCAACATCGAATTTAAAAATAAAGGTCAGCATTTGCTGACCTTTATTTTTTTGTATAGATTAAAGCATTTTAGCCCAAATTAATTCAACTTGCTGCGCAATAATTGACCAAATATTTTCTCTTTTCCTAAGGCT
>CAZDOT010000030.1:22345-32041 GCA_964507125.1 uncultured Chitinophagales bacterium
TTAATTCAACTTGCTGCGCAATAATTGACCAAATATTTTCTCTTTTCCTAAGGCTTCGTGGAATTTAACTTCGCCATTATTGGTATAAGCTTCATTTCCATTGATGAATACATGTTGCACCACTTTTCCGCTTCGTTTTACCAAACGATATGAACCTTCAAATTGCTCGTGGTAATCTTCTATCGGGTCGGTGTTTAAATCGCTCTCGAAACGTGTTGGATCAATCACAACTAAATCCGCACGTTTTCCTACTGATATATCACCGGCATCAATACCTAAATAATCTGCCGGCTCTTTTGTTAATCTATAAACAGCTCTTTCAATGCTCATGATATTTGGATGTCGAACTGCTTGTTTTAGCAAGTGCAACGCACCATCGTGAAATGCCATATTTAAGTTGTGCGCACCGGAATCATTGAAACCCGGAAAACAATTTTCGTTGCTTAATAATTCCATACGTACACTTTCTCTATGGTTGGATGTTTCGCATTTCCATCGGATTTGTGTGTCATATTCTGCTAATAAATTCATAAAATGTTCCACTGGTTCTACTTTGGCTTCTTCTGCTATTTGCACAAAGTTTTTGCCAACATGAGATTCAACCGGAGATTTAACTACCCACATTTCTTTCAATGCTTTTGGAAATACGGAAGCCGATTTATGATTCCATTCTTTCACAAATTGCTTTCTAAATTCCGGATTGGTAAACATGGCTCTTCTGCCGGCTTCATCTGCCGAAATGGCTTTAATCATACAAGGAAACTCTTCAAACAAAGGTGTTACAGGACCATCGCCATAATTCATGAATGGAACTGCCAACGTTTGGAATTTCATATCGGTACGCAATATTTTATTGCCCAAAAATCCTAATAATTTTAATAGATGATAAATGCGTTCATTCGATTTTAAATCTAATGCTGCAACGATAGTTGTTTTCAATGTTTTTTTGAAAAATCCACCTTGACTTAAACGAGTAATGGTAGCAAACGAAGTTTTGTCTAATGCGTTTGGCGTAATTTGCAATACGCGATTTCTGTTGCGTAATACATTGGCAATTCGTTTATACTCGGAGCGTGGTGCTAACTGTGATGGTACAGAATATCCGGTAAATTGTGGTGCATAAACACCAGCCCAACGATGAAAAGGCAACATATCAATCGATACGCCTAAAAATCCGGCATCTAATGCGTCTGATACGATAGATTCCATCTTTTTCAATTCATCTTCTGTCGCATTTTTTTCTGTAAAACTTCGCTCTAAGCCCATAACGTGCATACGCAAGTTAGAGTGTCCTAAGAAAGAAGCAATATTTGGACCCACCGGAACAGTATCTAAATGGTCGTAATATTCTTTTACATTTTTCCATTTTATATTTCCAATCAACCAATTACTCAAAACTTTTGCGGGAATGTTTTCTACACGGGCAAATAAATCTACAATTTCTTCTTCTTTACCAAGTGCTGCAGAAAGTGAGCAGTTTCCAATCACCACCGTTGTAACACCATGCCTTACAGATTCTTCCAACGCCGGCAATACTTCTAATTCAGCATCGTAATGTGCGTGAATATCCAATAAACCCGGCATTATCCATTTTCCGGTTGCGTCTATCTCTTTGGCATTTTCAATGGCAGGTGCTTTATCTAAAACAGCCTCAATTTTATTGTTTTTAATTACTACATCTTTAGGAACGCCTTTGTTCCCTAATCCATCAAAATAAAGTCCGTTACGAATAATGGTGGTTTGCATGTAAAGATTGATTTTTAGATTTAAAATTGTACCTAAAATTAATGATTTTAGATGAAATATCTTATTGAAAATAATCAAGTATATTAAGATATTATAAGCAATTGAAAATGGTGAAACGAAACACACTATTCAACAGTTAATTAATATGGATAAAAGTAAATTCTATTTGCTTATCTTTTTGATTTTACTAATTTTGATGCAGTAATATTATATAATGGCACATAAAGTAAGAGTAATTTTAGATGGTGTTGAACATTTATTGTCAGTAAGCGATGATGAAACAATTTTAGAAGCAGCAATTGATGCCGGAATTGATCCGCCGTATGCATGTCGTGTAGCAGCTTGTTGCAGTTGTAAAGCTAAATTAATTGAAGGTGATGTAGTGATGGACGATGATGAACCATTAACAGAAGAAGAAAAAGAAGAAGGCTTTATACTTACTTGTCAATCACATCCTAAAAGTGAAGGTTGCTTAATTAGTTACGACGAAGCGTAATTCGTAAAATTTTGTATGGTACTTTCTTTTTCTAATCGATTTGGAACCACCGTAGCTTTTTCTGTTACATTGTAACGGATGATTAAATTACTTGGTTTTAGTTTGATGTAATTTTCGTGCATGAATTTCTCAAAGTTAAATTGCAGCGGAAGCACGTTGTATCTATAATCTTTCGTGTTTACAAAAAGTTGTTGCAATAAATATTGTTTATCGTGCTTATCTATTTCTTGTAAAAATAATTGCTGCGGTTTTATTTTATGTTGAAGGAAATAATCAACTGCAATCATTTCTTTTAAAATAGTATCTTCCGGAAAAGTTGCATTGGCATAATCAAATAAAAACACATAGATGTCTTTTAACGTATAACGATGTAAGTCGCTTTGCGATGCAAAATATTTTCCGAGTCCCATCAGAAAATCGAAAATACTATATTGTTGTGTGATGTATTTTAAAGTATAAATTGCTCGTTTTTTATTCCAATACACTTCTAATGCATGCTCTAATAACACAATGTTTTGCAAATCTTCTTTGCTTAAATAATTACTTTCGATAATTTGATAAGGTGGATTTTCATCAAATACAAAACCATGTTGTTGGTAGGTATTTCGAACCGGTGTGCCTTTTAAAAATTTTAGAAAACCTAATTGTAATTCCGGTGCAAATAATTTAAAAACTTCTTCAAATGAATATTTAATATCATCGATATAATCTAATGCTAAACCAACAATTAAATCTAAGTGCATTTCTATTTTGTGATCTAACTGTTTGATGATGCTTTTCGTTTTTTCAAAGTTTTGTTTTCTGCTTACTTCTAAGTTGGCTTTTTGGTTGACTGTTTGAATGCCAATTTCAAATCTAAATAATCCTTGCGGTACTTTTTCTTCAATAAATTGGATGATATCAGGATGAATGATATCTGCTGTAATTTCAAATTGAAAAATATTTCCGGGACGATGATTATCTAAAATAAATTGAAAAATATCAATCGTAAAGTCTTTTTTTATGTTGAAAGTTCTATCTAAAAATTTAATGGTTTTGCCATGTTCCATCATAAATAACAACATATTTTTGATGGCAATATTGGGCAAGTTTCTTACTTTATTATCTAAACTTGCCAAGCAAAAACCGCATTTATACGGACAACCACGCGAGTTTTCAATGTATAAAATTTTAGAAGACAATTCCGTAATTTCATCATCAGCATACGGCATAAAATGCAAGTATTGTTGCAAGTCAAAAACAGTAACAGATTTGTTTTCAATGATTTTATTTTCTTTCTTATAAACCAAACTTTCCACTTGTTCAATGTTTGGATAATGCGAAATAAATTGTTGAAAGGCAACTTCACCTTCACCCGAAATAATATAATCTATATAATCATTCTTTAGTACAGATTCGTATTCATAACTCACTTCCGGACCGCCTAACAAAATTTTGATAGATGGATTTATTTGTTTGATTTTTTCAGCAACCTTTAACGTCGGTGTAATGTTCCAGATATAACAACTAAAACATACAATCTCGAATTCGGAACAATAATCAGCGATAAGTTTGGTAGCTTCGTGAATGGTAAATTCTTTCCAAGCCAACCCTTCGTGTTTTTTGTTTAATTGATACAAAATACGAATAGCTAGATTAGTATGAATGTACTTAGAATTAAGGGTAGCTAATAAAATACGCACATTGCAAAGATACATAAAATCTAAGGAGTAAGATAAAACGTTAGGCAACGGAAGCTGACAAATAAAAAACGTCGGACAGTTTTAGTTGTCCGACGTTTTTTATAAGTGTATTTATCAATCGATATTGAATCAAAAGAAGTACAAGGAAATTTATTTGAATTTTTCTTTATTTCCAATACCATCTAATGGTAATACATTGGCTATAAATTTAAACCAGTTTCTTGATTTACCAAACCAACTCACCATTACGGCATATAGCAATTTGTATTTAGAGTTAGTGTAAGGATACCATTGAGGTTCTATTAATTTGCCTTGTTTGTCTATCAACACCGATTTTAAATTACAGAAAACCAACAAGCCATCTTCGCCTTTAAATCGGCCTATTCCACTGTCTTTTACACCGCCAAATGGTAAATACGGATTGGCTTCATTCAACATGTGATTATTGATACACACATTTCCGCATTTTATAGCACGAGCAACACGTATTCCGCGCGCTTCATCTTTTGTCCAAACAGATGCACTTAAACCATACGCAGAATCATTTGCTAAAGCAATGGCTTCTTCTTCAGTTTTAAATTTCATGATAGCTAAAGTAGGTCCAAATGTTTCTTCGGATGCTACTTTCATGCTGTGGTTGCAGTTTTCTAAAATAGTTGGTGGTATGTGGTGTGAGCCTTTTTCTTGTATGCCACCGCACAATAACTTAGCACCATTTGCCAAAGCATCTTCAATATGTTCTTCAATTACTTTTACTTGGAAAGGAGCTGTAATTGCACCTACATCGCAATCTTCCGGAGAAGATGTATCTCTATTAGGATGAGATGTTCTCAAGCGTTTGGTGCGTTCCACTAAGTACGGAACCAATTTATCGTAAATGCCTTCTTGCACGTATAAACGCTCGATACCGGTGCAGTTTTGTCCGGCGTTGGTAAAAGCGCCCCACATAATTCCGTTTACTGTTCTATCAATATCTACATCATCAAACACGATGCTTGGATCTTTTCCACCTAATTCTAAATCAATAGGAATAAGTTGTTTGGCACAAGCTTCCATTAATCGTTTTCCGGTGTTTACACTTCCTGTAAAATGCACTTTATCCGGTTTTTGGGCTAATAAATTTGCGCCTGTTTCTTTGCCGCCAATTACTACTTGAATAGCATCTTTCATAAATCCGCTATTTGCAAAGAAGTGCTCCCAAAGTGGTTTTAAAGGAGTTACTTCTGATGGTTTTACAACGGTTGCGTTGCCGGCTAAGAATGACATTAAACCCGGCACAATTACTTGATAAAATGGGAAATTCCAAGGTGTAATTACTAAGACAGTGCCTAATGGTTCTCTAAATTGACGTGATTTTTTTTCCATTAAGAAAATAGGCCAATTCATTTTTTGGTCTTTTAACTGTTTAGGAGCTAATTTAGTATATACATCAATTACATCGGTTACTTCAAATACTTCTGCCGCAAATGCATCGGTTCTTGCTTTTCCGGTTTCTGAAATGATGCAATCTAAAATAAAATCGCTGTACGCTATAACGTAATCTCTTATTTTTAATACTTCTGTGATGCGTTGCTCCACGCTCATAGATTGTATTTTTTGCTGAACGGCATTTGCTTTGGAGAAAATCTCTTTCGCTTGTTCCGCAGATACTTCATCTATTTCATAAAGTGTTTTGCTGTTAATTGGGTTGTTTACTTTAATTGAATTCGTCGCAAGTACTTCCATAATGTTTCTATAATTTAAGTGCCAATATACCTATAAATGGTGACAATTAAAAATGGATTGTTTTCTGTATGATTAATTTTTTGCTAATAAAAATGAGATTGAATATTTTTCAGTTTTTATGTTTTTTATCATGTGAAAAAAATAAGCAATATTTTGTTTATTAATTTATAAAAAGCATTTTCCTTGTCCTCTGTAAGTAGGTGTTACTTCTACAATTTTTCCATTTGAAATGAGTTGTAATTCCGTAAAGCGTTCACAAATTTCTCCGGCTTTTGCATGTCGAAATAAAATAGTATCTCCAATGCCAATTTGCTCCTTACCATTGTAAATACAAGGTGTTTGCACTTCACCACACGCTTCATTTTCGGTTAGTTGTATGCCCGATGGAAGATAAGGTTTGGGAATTTTATCTACGCCGGCAGTGCCACTGGCAACATAGCCACCACCTAAACAAGTGTAAATATTTTCTTTTGGTTTGCGTACTATTTGTACTGCGAAGCCAACAGCAGGCTCATGTTTGAAATTGGAATAATAATCAAAAAGGGCAGGTGAGTAGAAGCCCGAACCTACGGTTATTTCTGTAACCCAATCTTCTTGTTTGCTACTTTCAATACTTCCTGTTCCGCCGGCATTCACAATATCCAATGTAATATTCTTGGATTGGATGTATTCAAAAATTGCTTTACGCCTTTTGGTATAATCAGTATTAGAAATTTTCTTTAAAGTTGGAATAATGTAATTTTTAAATCCGTTTGCCGGATTTTTTTCACCCAACCCTGCAATTTGAGCTTCATAACCCATAATGCCACTCAATCTAATATGTTGGTATTTTGAAAAAGCATCCACTACATTTTTTGCTTTATCAATGCTATTTAATGGCGAACGCATAACACCGAAATGTATGCCCGGAAAAGCAGTGGACATATCAATATCCATACACAACGGTTGCACCACACCAACCTTTTTTGCAATTTCATTCACCAAGTGTAAATGTGCTTCACTGTCCACCATTAAAACAATTTTTTTTCCATTTTTGGTGGCGATGCAAATTTGTTCTATCTCGTGTTGGTTGACGATAGGATAGCCTAATAATAAATCATCTAAACCTTGTTCAAGAAGAAAAAGTGCTTCATTTCCGGTAAAGCACATAATACCTTTATAGATTGAGTCAGAAGCTAAAATTCTTTTTATCAAGGCTACGCAACGTATGGATTTGGAAGCAATACGAACGGTTTTATTTTTTCCTTTCGTACGATTGGCAATATCGTGGCAATTTTTATCTAATAAATCCAAATCACAAAATGCTAATGGCAATTGTTTGTCTTTGAATAATTGGTTGTAATAGGAATAGGTTTTGTTTGACATACCTAAAAATAAAAAATCCTTTCATAAAGAAAGGATTTTAGCTGTTGATTTAATATTAAAATTCAAGTCGATATTGCATCGTGAAATTGATTGGAGGTTCCAGCCTTCCGACACGAAGCCAATATTCTCGATTGGTTAAGTTCTTGACTATAAATCCAAATGTATGTTTGTTTTTATACGTATAGAATGCTCGAGCATTTACAATGAAGTTTCCATTTTTAGGCATGTTTTTGTAATACGTATCGATACCTGCACCCGGAATTGCTAAGAATAATTTATCAAAGTTTTCTTGATTACTATAGTAACGTGCATCAATACCTAAGGTTAATTTATTATCGAATACATATTCAAAATCTAAAGTAATAAGATGTCTGTTTCTGTATTTTAAAACATAGCTCGCAGTGTCTCCGGTAATTGGTGTGAACATGTGTTTGAAGAATGCACCTAAATACGGCCCAACTCTATCTAATCCATAACCCAAATATTTATCTAATTCTACTGGTAAGGTATACGTGTATCCGGTTAAAATATTGATGTTATGTTTTTTATGTGTGATGGCATGTTTGAAAGAAATATCTAATCCGGCAATACGTGCATTGGAAATATTTTCTGCCTTTAATTTTACCAATGCTAATACAGTAGTGTCGGATAAATTCACACTAAAATCAACTAAGTTTTTATATTCTTGCCAGAAGAAAGCAAAGTCATACAAACCCGTATATTTTTTATTTTTTGAAAATACTTTTTGTTGATATCCGATTTCAGATGTCCATCCATATTCCGGAACTAAATTTTCATTTGGTAAAATGGCTAATGTTTTTCTATAAATCGTAGAGTCGTATTTATAGACATAAACAGTGTCGCCCATCGGGCTGTATTCATATCGTACTTTAGGATAAACAATATTGGAACTTCCTAAACCTTCATCTACAAAACGTTCCGCGAAGCTTGGGAAACGATAGGCCTGCCCGATATTAAAACGAATAGATGCTTTTTCTGTTACTTGGTAATTTAAACCAGCACGCCATTGTCCAGGTAAATAGAATTTTAATTTTCCATTTTTATCTCTGAATTCAGAGCCGGTTACACCTGCTTTTTTCTGGAATGCAAAAGTCTCAAAACGCACACCACCGGATAAGGTTAGTTTTTTGTATTTTTTGTCTATTTGTGTGAAGGCAGCAAATAAATTAGCTACTTTATTAGGTGAACCTACAAATGCAGGAACATTAATCCATAAAAACTGATCGTTGGCTCCGGCAATAATCGTTAAGTCTTTTGCTGCATATTGTTTGGTAAAACGATAGTCGATATTTTCCAATAAGGTTTTTGTGTCAAAAGAAGGTCTATTAAAATAGGTTCTTGTAAGTACTTCGTGTTTGTTATTTTTTTTATCGTAGTAAGTTACATACGGATCTACTGTTAAACGCAAGTTGGTAAATACATTATTGGCAGATGGTTTGTATGCACCATCTGTACTATTTTGCCAATAGAAGAATTCTGTTTCTCTATTATAAGAAAAACTTCCGGCTAAACCCCAACTTAATTTTTCATTTTTTTTGCTAATCCATTTAGTTCGGTAGGTAACACGTGCTAAGTATTCCAATCCATCTTGATATTGTTGATTTTGGATATACGCATTTCCGCCAACGGTATATTCAAAATAGTTATTTACTTTGTGTGCACGCATAAAGGAAACACCGGTGCTAGGTTGCGGAATATCCCACCATTTTGTTTCTTTTCGTTTTGGTGGTCCGTAGAATGATAAGAAACTTGAAAAGCGAGTTTGAGGTTTTTTAGTAGGCACTACTGTTTGCAAGTGTATAGTACCATTCATGGCTGATGAACCGTATAAAACAGATGATGCACCTTTTAAAACTTCAATTTGACCTACCGTTTCAATTGGTAACAATGTCCATTTAATATCACCTCTGTCCGGTGATAAAATTGTTTGCCCATCTAAAACAAAACCCACGCGCGAACCTACGCCATAAGCCCAACCACTACCACCACGAATGTTGGCTTGTCCATCTGCAACGTTAATTCCGGAAACACGTCTGAAAGCTTCATCAATTCTGGTTACGTTTGTATTTTGAATTAATTTAGGTTTGATAACTTCAATAGAAATAATTTCTTCGCTTGCTTTTTTAGGAAATAATGAGCCGGTAATAACTAATTCATCTCCTAAAACATTTTTTAATTCTTCTTCTAAATCTATATTGATTTCTATGGTTTCATTTTCTTTTGCTTCTATCGTTTGGTTGATTTCTTTATAACCAACATACGAGAAAGTATAGGTGTGTGTGCCACCTGTTGTTTTTATTTCATAGTTACCTTCTAAATCTGTAATGGAAGCGATGTCTTTACCGGATAAAATATTGACACCTACTAAACCTTCATGTGTTTTACTATCAGATATTTTTCCTTTAATTATTGCATTTTGTGCAAAAATAAAATAGGGTGCTATTGTAAGAAAAAAAGAGAGGATAAATCTTGAATGCATTCGTTCTATTTTTATACAAAAATACAGTAGAAGTATTACATATTATATAAAACGAAAAAAACTTTTGTGAACATACACGTTTATAGTGAGTTCACAAAAGTTTATATAGCGTTACTGTTAGTAAACTATTAATTAAATGTCATATCCATACGGAAACCATACGTTCTTGGTGCTTCTAATAA
>CAZDOT010000031.1:0-26935 GCA_964507125.1 uncultured Chitinophagales bacterium
AACTCTAAAATACACGCAATTTCCTTTCTTTCCATTTTTTTATATTATATCATTATCGCATTCGTTACGTCCTTTTTTTTATAAAAAAGTGTATCTAAAATGCGTATGATAAATGATAAAAATAAAAAAAAGCTACTAAAAAAATGGAACTAAAAACGCGTTCTATTGTGCAACTAACTGCGTTGTTTTGCCGGATAGTTTTCTCTGTTCAATTTCAAAGATACAATCATAAACTGCTGTTCGTAAGGCTAACTCACGCGGGTCATTAGCAATATGTGTTCCCATTTTATTCATAATATATCCGAAAGCTACTTGCTTTTCAGGGTCGGCAAAACCACCGGAACCACCGGCTCCAAAAGTACCGTAACTTCTATAATTAGAACCAAAATTTTGATACATAGATGGCTTAGCAAACCCTAGCGAAAATGGAATTTCTACATGTAATACCACATCTGATTTTCCGTTTTTAGGATACACCGGAGCGGTTTCTAATAATGCCAAGGTTTCTTTGCGAACTTGCAAATTTTTTCCGCCTGTAGCAAACTCATTATATGCCTGTGCAATGGAACGTGCATTGCCATAACCCAAAGCGGATCCAATTTGCAAAGACATATATTTGCGTTTATTGAAGTTGTTAAGATTTAAGGCAAATGGTGGATTTAAAAGCGACTTATAAAAGGTAGAAAATGGATTTAATATACCTTTCATGATAGAGCCTATGTCTGAGTTTTCACCTTTCAAAGCTTCAGTTGGGAAAAATGGAATTAATTCTGCTACGCGATGATTGGGTATGGCATCCGGCAAACCAATATGAAAATCTAATCCTAATGCATCGGCAATTTCGCTTTTAAAAAACTTACTCAATGTTTTTTTAAGAGGATCTACTCTTTTGATGATTTCATTTTGATACATAGCAATTGTCCACGCATGGTATCCTTGGTGGTTGCCGGGTTTCCAATAAGGTTTCTGTTTAGCCAAACAATCAGACAATACCGCTTCGTTAGAAAGCACTTCATGTGTAAGTCGTTTATCATTTGAGAACAATCCGGCTTGGTGTGCTAATAATTGTCGAACCGTAATATTTTCTTTTCCATTATAAGCAAATTCCGGCCAATACGTAGCTACTTTTTCGTCAAAGTCTATTAATCCTTTAGAATGCAATAAGGCAAATGCCAATGACGACATACCTTTTGAAGTAGAAAACGCAATACACAATGTATCTTCTTCCCAATATTGTTTGCGTTTTTTATCTCGATAGCCGCCCCACAAATCCACTACTTTATTGCCTTTGTAGTAAACGCAACAAGAAGCACCTACCTCATGTCTGTGTTCAAAATTATCTTCAAAAGTTGCCCTTACTTTTTCAAATCCATCCTTGGCATAGCCGAAAATAGGTACTTGCATTTTATTATTTTAGAAAAGGCAAGTTAGTAATTTTTTTAAAAAATCAATTTAGTTTCAAGGTATCTACATACTTTCTTGTCATTTAGCTGACCTAAATCAAATAAAATTGAGTATTTCAGCGTCTTTTACTCGCCCTCAACGTGTCTTGTGACACGTTGAGGGCGAGATTATTTCAGATATGCTATCCTTAATAAAAACGTAATCGAAATCAAATTCGCTTAGAATTTATTTTCTCTAACTTGTACGTTCAATCTTATTTTTAATGGCAACAACTCTATTCGATAAAATCTGGGATACACATGTGGTACAAGCAATAGAAAACGGTCCGCAAGTGCTGTATATCGACAAACATTTCATTCATGAAGTAACTACACCGCAAGCGTTTGCAGGTTTAGATAAACGCGGATTAAAAGTAGCACGTCCGAAACAAACCGTCGCCACTGCCGACCATAACGTGCCTACTAAAAATCAATTAGAGCCTATTAAAGAAGCCTTATCACGCAAGCAAGTAGAAGCATTAATTGCCAATTGCAACAACCACGATATTGAATTATTTGGCTTAGGTCATCCGTTTCAAGGTATCGTGCATGTCATCGGTCCCGAACTCGGCATCACACAACCCGGCATCACCATAGTTTGCGGCGATTCACATACATCCACACATGGAGCATTCGGTGCTATCGCTTTTGGTATCGGCACTTCCGAAGTGGAGCAAGTATTGGCTACGCAATGCATTTTACAAACCAAACCTAAAAAGATGCGTATCAATGTAGAGGGCGTTTTAGGAAAAGGTGTTACATCAAAAGATATTATTTTATACATCATATCTAAAATTTCTACCAGCGGTGGCACCGGATATTTTGTTGAATATGCCGGCTCTGCTATACGCAGTTTAAGCATGGAAGCGCGCATGACGATATGCAACATGAGCATAGAAATGGGAGCGCGTGGCGGTATTATTGCACCCGATGAAATCACGTTTAATTATTTGAAAGGAAGAAAATTTGCACCGGAAAATTTTGATGAAGCTGTTGCCAAATGGCAACAATTAAAAACCGATGATGATGCTGTTTTCGACAAAGAATATCATTTTGATGCTGCTGATATTGCACCAATGGTAACCTATGGCACCAATCCTGCGATGGGCATAAAAATTACAGATACGATTCCAAATAACGACGATGCGGGTTTAGAAAAAGCCTTACAATACATGGATTTCCAAAAAGGACAATCGCTTGAAGGCAAAGAAATTGATTATGTTTTCTTGGGAAGTTGTACCAATTCACGCATGGAAGATTTACGTCAATTTTGTGCTTTAGTAAAAGGAAAACAAAAAGCAGCAAATGTAACCGTTTGGATAGTACCGGGCAGCAAACAAGTAGAAAAACAAGCCATTGCCGAAGGTTTAGATAAAATTTTATTAGAAGCCGGAATGGAATTGCGCGAGCCGGGTTGTTCTGCTTGTTTAGGTATGAATGAAGATAAAATTCCGGCAGGAAAATATTGTATATCTACATCAAACAGAAATTTTGAAGGAAGACAAGGACAAGGCGCACGAACCTTATTGGCAAGTCCGTTGATGGCCGCTGCCGCTGCTATTACAGGAAAAATTACAGATGTTAGAGATTTAATGAATTAAGAAAAATGGAAAAATTTACGACAATACAAAGCACGGCTGTGCCGTTAAATATGGAAGATGTGGACACCGACCAAATTATTCCGGCACGTTTTTTAAAAGCCACTACGCGCGAAGGTTTTGGCGATAACCTTTTCCGCGATTGGCGTTTTAATACAGACAATACAATTAAAGAAGATTTTATTTTAAATAATAAAACCTATTCCGGTTCTATTTTAGTGGTTGGAAAAAACTTTGGATGTGGTTCTTCGCGTGAGCATGCGGCTTGGGCAATATTTGATTATGGTTTTCGTGTGGTAGTATCCAGTTTTTTTGCAGATATTTTTAGAAATAATGCGTTAAATAATGGCTTGTTGCCTGTCGTAGTTTCGCCGGAATTTTTACAGAAAATTTTTAGCGAAATAGAAAAAAATCCAAGCATCAAAATTAAGGTAGATTTAGAAAATCAAACGATAGAAATAGAAGCCACACAAGAAAAAGAAACGTTTGATATCAATCCGTATAAAAAAACTTGCTTAATAAATGGTTACGATGATTTCGATTATTTGATGAGTTTGAAAGATAAAATCGAAGCTTTTGAATTGAGTAGATGATAGCTCAATAATATAAAAATAAATTTTCATTTTTTATTTTCAGGTACTGCAATCAAAATAATATCAAGCATTAATAGAAATTTATACGTATCTTTATTTATAATTTTATACGTATGACGGCAAAGCTCACGCTTTCTATTGATGAAGAAGTTATCAAAAAAGCAAAATTAAAAGCAAAGAAAGAAGGCAAATCACTTTCCGCTATGGTGGAAGATTATTTGGTATTTGCTAGTTCAGATATCAAAATAAAAACTAAGCCAAAAAAAGAATATGCCGATTTAGTGAATCGTTTAGCTGGTTCATTAAAAGTGAAACTACCTAAAAATGTTACAGACAAAGAGTTAATTCAACAAGCGATAATAGAAAGATATAAAAGAAAAAGTAAATGAAAGTATATCTTGATTCTGATGTGCTTCTTGATTTTTTATTAAAAAGAGAACCCTTTTTTGAAGAAGCAATAAAGTTGTTTTTTTTAAAGGACGACCACGAACTATCTTTCTATACTTCTGCTATCATCTTTTCAAATATCTATTATATTTCAAGTAAACATTTTGAAAAGAAAATACTTATTAATAAACTAAAAGATTTAGCTACTTTAGTAGAAATAGTAGATTCAACTAATCAAAGTATTCATTTATCTTTCGATTCTGGTTTTTCCGACTTTGAAGATGCCATTCAATATTATACCGCAATAGAAAATGATTGTGCGTTCTTAATTACACGCAACGTAAAAGATTATAAAAAAGGAAAAAATATTCGTGTGCTTACCTCATCGCAATTTTGTAAATTGTTAATCAAATAAGTTACTTGCAAACTTTACCTATAAATATAACATCGAACAAAAGAATCTATTTCATTTCTGATTTACATCTCGGAGCACCTAATTATATTAGTAGTTTAGAACGAGAAAAAAAAGTAATTGCATTTTTAGATACTATTCAACAAGATGCTCAAGCACTTTTTTTAGTAGGCGATACGTTTGATTTTTGGTTCGAATATCAACACGTCATTCCAAAATATTTTGTTCGTTTTTTTGCTAAATTAATAGAACTAAAAGAAAAAGGAATTGATATTTATATTTTTACAGGCAACCACGATTTATGGTTTAGTGATTATTTACAACAAGAAATCGGTGTGCAAATTTTTCATAAGAAAATAGAAATCCAAATCGGCACCAAAAATATGCTGGTAGCACATGGCGATGGTCTCGGGCCCGGCGACACCAAATACAAACTACTCAAACGCATTTTTACGAATCCAATTTGTCAATGGTTGTTTCGTTGGTTGCATCCGGATATTGGTATAAAAATTGCACAAACTTGGTCGAGGCATTCTTTTACCGATCCTAAATTAGAAGTATTCAAAGGCGAAGAAAAAGAATGGCTAATACAATATTGCAAACAAAAATTAAACGAACAGCATTTCGATTTTTTCATCATGGGACACCGACATTTACCAATGGAAATTAAACTCAACGAGCAAAGCACCTATTTTAATTTAGGCGATTGGATAGTAAATTGTCATTACGCTGTTTTTGATGGAAACGAAATGCAATTAATAAAATTTGAAAATGAAAAATAGTCGATGGTCAGTAGTCAATAGTCAATGGTTTAGCAGTTTGCTAAAATCTGGTTTTCTATGGACTATGGTCTATTGTCTATGGTCTACTCATTCTTTTTCAGCTATTCCAACGTATATAAAAACCATCGAAAAGAAGCCTATTTCCATTTTTGTAAATACAACAGATGATATTTTTCTATTGAATAAAGGCATGTTGGAACGCTATCAATCCGATGGCACGTTTTTTCAAAATTATGGAAGCATATATATCAACGAACACACCGAAATCATTAGCCTCACAGGATTTAAAACCATTTTATATTCTCCTGATTTTGGAAAAATTATTCAATTAGACAATCGCTTTAAAGAAATAGATGTAATTGATGTGTTTAACTTAGGCACTTATCTTGTTACATGCGTAGGCACATCCTACGACAACAATTTTTTATGGCTTTGGGATGATGCAACTCAGCGTCTAATAAAAATAAACAAAGACCAAAAGCCTGTGTTTGAAAGTAATAACTTATCGTTGTGGACCGGCAAAACAATTCACCCGATACAAATTACAGAAGTTGGCATACAACTCTTTGTTTTAGATGCAACACAAGGAATTTTCATTTTCGATAATCAAGGAAATTTTATTAAAAACATTCCTATTTATGCTATTCGTGATTTGAAAATTTATGAAAATCAACTTTTTTATTACAAAGAACAATGTATTTACAGTTATCAGCAACTCTCATTTTCTGAAATAAAATACACCCAAACACCGAAGTTAGAAAACATACAATTAGGCAAATCCATTTTATGCGGAATGAACGATAAGGGTTGGATAGAAATATGGAAATATTAAACGAGATTTATCGCAGCCTATCCATAGATTTTACTAAATTTTCATCGCTTTTAATGCCGGCATACGCCAACATATTAAAGATAAGAATGAAAATCGGCAAGATAGCACCAATTTTAAATCCATAATTTGGCAAGCCTACATGTTGCAAAATGCCATACGTCAAGAATGCAATATACAGTACAGAAAGTAGGCTATTCAACAACACTACTTTCATTTGTAACTTTCGATTATTAAACAAAAATATTGAAGCAAAAGCAACCACTGCAATTAACAAAGCACCCGCCATATCCATCATATAATTTTTTGCAATTAAGATATCTGCCGTTTCATCCGGTTTTAATTGCAAACCAAATGGAATAAAAATAAATACTACACAAGCTATCGTAACTAACAATAAATAGACAGATTGAATTCGTTGTATCATACACTAAGATTTAAGATTTTAATACAAAATCGTTGTCAAATTTAAGAAAAATAAAACAAGTGTTTTCATTTTTTACTTATCTAAATCTGCTATCTTGTATCTAATAATCTATCATCTGTTTCATGCGTTATTTTTTGCAATTATCGTATTTTGGAAAAAACTTTTGTGGCTGGCAACGACAAGAAAATGCCATTTCAGTACAAGTAGTTTTGGAAGAAAAATTATCGATGTTATTGACAGAAAAGATAGAAATTGTTGGTTGTGGCAGAACCGATGCCGGCGTACATGCACATGAATATTTTGCTCATTTTGATTCTGAAAAAAAAATAGTGGACGATTTTTTATATCGATTGAATGCCATTTTGCCCACCGATATTGCCGTGCAGCAAATTATTCCTGTTTCGGAACAAGCACATGCACGCTTTGATGCAACGGCAAGAACCTACAAATACTTTATTCATACAGCAAAAAATCCATTTATAGAAGAACAAAGTTTTTTTTGGAGCAAACACATTGATATAAATAAAATGAATCAATGTTTGCAAAAATTAGTAGGCGAACATGATTTTAGTGCATTCGAGAAAAAAGGCAGCGACAATAAAACATCGGTTTGTGTATTAAAAGATGCTTATTGGCAATCGACAGAAAATGGTTACGTTTTCACCATTACCGCCAACCGTTTTTTGAGAAACATGGTGCGTCGCATGACGGCCGCATTGCTGCAAGTAGGAAACGGCACCTTAGATGAACAAATTGTCATAGATGCTGTTTTACAGAAAAAAGCATTGGATGTTCGATTAGCAGTTCCGGCAAAAGGTTTATTTTTGTGGAAGATAGAATATGATTTTCTTGCTTAAAAATAGACATCTATACCAAGCTCATTTCAACAATTATCTGTTTAAATTATTTTGACAAACAAAACAAATACAGCAAAAGGCAGCGATTGGCAAACGCTCAAACGAGTGATTCGTTTGGCTTTTCCTTTTAAAAATTTATTGATGATTGCCGTTTCATTTGCTATCATCACTGCATTCATCACAGCCATTCGCCCATACATCATCCAACAAATTATTGATGTAAATATCATTGCATTAGAAGGAAAAGGAATCGAAAAAGCTACACTTATCTTATTAGCTGTTACGCTTTCAGAGTTTATATTAAAATATATTTTTGGTATCAACACAGCATTGCTCGGTCAAAATATTATGTTGCAATTACGCACTCGATTATTCAATCACGTGCAAACCATGCGATTGCAATTTTTTGATAAAACGCCGGTTGGCATCATCACCACCAGAACCATCAACGATGTTGAAGCCATCAATAATATTTTTTCAGAAGGTATTATTTCCATCATTGCCGATGTATTGTCGTTAGTATTTGTAGTTGGTTTTATGTTTTATACTGACTGGAAATTAACATTCGTTTGTCTTACTACATTTCCATTAATTTTATGGGCAACGTATATTTTTAAAGAAAAAGTACGTGTTTCATTTAATGATGTTCGCGACAAAGTAGCCCAACTTAATGCATTTGTGCAAGAACATATTTCCGGTATGCGCATTGTTCAGATATTCAATGCTCAAGAAAAAGAATTTAAAAAATTTGATCGACTTAACCGCGAACATTACGATGCCAACGACAAATCTGTATTGTATTATTCTATTTTCTTTCCGGTGGTAGAAGTTATTTTATCGTTGGCGGTTGCTGTTATGGTGTGGTATGCTGCGAAAGAAATCATGAATAAAGAAGTGCAAATTGGTATTATCACTTCATTTATTTTATACCTCAATTTAGCATTTCGTCCTTTGCGAATGTTAGCAGATAAATTCAATACTTTGCAAATGGGATTAATTGCGGCAGAGCGTGTTTTTAAACTATTAGATACACAAGATAAAATTGAAGATACCGGAACATTGTCGCCTGCAACCATTAACGGTGAAATAGAATTTAAAAATGTGTGGTTTGCTTACCATCACGAAAATTATGTTTTAAAGGATATTTCTTTTAAGATTGAACCGGGCGAAACCTTAGCAATTGTAGGTGCTACAGGCTCGGGCAAATCATCTACTATTAATATTTTAAATCGCTTTTATGAAATTAATAAAGGCGAAATTTTATTAGATAGCATCAATGCAAAATCCTATAAACTCAGTGCATTAAGAGCCTATATCAATACAGTATTGCAAGATGTGTTTTTGTTTTCCGGTACGGTGTATGATAATATCACACTCAAAAATCCTAACATCAGCGAAGCTCAAGTTATAGAAGCGAGCAAGTTAGTGGGTGCACACGATTTTATTATGGAATTGCCAAATGGCTACCAACATAATGTGATGGAACGCGGCTCTACCTTATCTGTTGGGCAAAGACAATTAATTTCTTTTATTCGAGCGTTGGTATATAATCCGCAAATTTTAATTTTGGATGAGGCTACTTCAAGTGTAGATACAGAATCAGAAAACTTGATACAACATGCCATTGAAACATTGGTAAAAGGAAGAACATCTATTGTAATTGCACATCGATTATCAACCATACAAAATGCCGATAAGATTTTAGTATTACACAAAGGTGAAATTAAAGAATTAGGTACGCATGAATCACTATTGAAAATAGAAAACGGTTATTACAAGCATCTCTACGACATGCAATTCCAATCGCACGCAGTGAGTTAGTTTAAATTACATTCCTAATAAATCGCCATACGCACCATACTGATATGCCAACTCATTATCTGATTGTATGAAAAATGGATTTTCATAAATTATCTCGCTAATTAATTGAGCCAATCGCTCTTCAAATTTCAATAAAAGCTCTACCGGAATGATATCACCATCGTTCATATACGTCATTCCATCTTTCATATTTTTTAGATGATGGAAGGCAACATAAATTTGCTGACAATTGTACAATTTATAATATATCAGAGCATACATCATACCTTGAAATGCTACACTGTAATCGGTTTTATTTAACACAAATAAATCGTCCAAAAATGCACTTACTTTTTCCGGTTTATCTAAGTCCGGAAATTTCGGTAGATTAATTTTTCCGGATTTATAATCAACAATACGGATGGCATTAGGCAGCTCATCTACTCGGTCGAACGTGCCATAAATAGAAGCAAACGAGCCATCTTTTAGTTGTAATTTATCCCATAAAAATTCACCTTCTGTATGACTGATTTGTAAATTTTCTTCTTGTGCATCGTTGTAGAGAATCTTTTGAACCAAACGTTCAATCACCCGCAATTTAAGCTTATTGCTTCCTTGTAAAATTTCTTTTGGCAAGTCTAATTCAACACAGGCTTCTTTCATCGCTGTTCTTAAAAATGAAGCTTCTGTAAATGCCAAAATTTGTTGTTTGTTGATGGTTTTATGGAGATACGGCTGATATACATTTTCTAAAATTTTATGTATCACTTGCCCAAACACGGCAGCATCCATTTCCTCCTCTAATTCATCTGGCTCTTCAATTCGTTCAATGTATTTAAAATAAAATTGGAGTGGACATTTTATATACGTTTTTAAAGCTGTTGCAGAAAACTTTCGTTGTCGCAATTTCTCCGACATTTCTGGCGTTTTCTCTATTTCTATTAACGTGGATGTTGCGGTGGTAACAGGATTGGAAAAAGTGGCAATTTGTTCGTGCACACGATTGGTAGTTGTTTGCAATTGGTGCTGAATTTGTCGGATAAATCGGCTCATCTCGCTGGCATTATCTCCAATTTGATTGTTGTACACCAGATGAATATCATTGGCTCTTTTCAACAAACGATAAAAATGATATGCATTAATACCATCAAATTGCTCAAAAGTGGGCAAATGAAAATATTGTCGTAAGTTATAAGGAATAAATGAATTGGTTTTGTTGGTACCCGGCAACTTATCATCATTCAATGATAGAATATACAATGTATCAAAATCCAAGATACGTGTTTCCAAAAAGCCCATTATTTGTGTGGGTTGCTGAGTATCAGTTTCAAATGGAATTTTATTGGCACCAATAAATTGCTTTGTAATATAAGATAATGCTGCACGCTCTAATACTATATTTTTTTCTTGTAATGATAAGATTAATGCATGCAATTGTTCAATAAGCACATCACGTGTTGGTATAAAATAAGCATCTTGTATGTGCAGTTGTTGAATAAAATCTAATACTGTCAACAATATATCAGTAGAAGTGGTTGGCGTCGATAATAGCTGTTGCGGAAAAAAATCGTGTAAGACAGATTGCGGCACATACGGCACAAAATAAGGCAATAGGTGTTGAAGGTTTTCTAATTGATGTAGCTTGTTTTTAAGATAAACATGTGTTATTAATGCCGATATATCTTTATGGAAATAATCAACTGTTACATGCTCGTCTATTCGTGCATTTCCATAAAAATTCAACAATGCATCCACCAATAAATAAAGCGGATTTGAACTAATGGAATAGCCCATAGTAATATTTACTTTGGATACATCTAAATTGAAAAGCAATGGTGATAACAAATGTTCATCACACAACACAACAGCCGTTTTTTTTGTGTCTTCTAAATCAATATTATTGGCAACATATTGTGCTTGACCAACATCCGAAGAAACACCTACAATTTGAATATTTTTATGCTGTTTTAAACAATCATCTGTTATCCAATGGCTGTTTTCACCATTAAATATAGTTTGGTAGTTTCTTAAAAAATTGCCGGCTTCGTGAAATTTATTTTGCATGAAATGCACATCGGCATCCCACCAAAAAGAAGTAGTGTATTGTTGTTCAATTGTTTTAAATAAAGTTTCTTCGCAAATGGACAACGCATTAAACCCACAAAAAACAATTTCAGTATAGGGCAATTTTAATTTTTCATTTTTTAAGTTTTCTAACACTTCCCGATATGCCATTCCTTCGTATGCAAAATTCTGGGCTTTTAATTGAGCTTGAAATTGAACATACATATCACCCAATAAACTCCAGGTTTTTATAAAATTTTCTCGGTAGATACTCTCTTTTTGTTGAGAGGATTTGGTGAGAATAAACTGCTCAATATATCTTCGTATTTCTTCCGAAATGGAAAAGGTAGCGTCGATATCTTTTTGTGCTTTCAGCAAAGAAAATAATTGTTGAGCATCTACTAAATATTTATCACATTCATCAAAATCTTTTAAGATGAGTTTGCCCCAAGGAAGAAACTTTTCAAAAGGTTGATGTTGCTGCGTTAATGCTGTTTGCACCCCTTGTAATTCCATTAATAAATACCAATCATCCTTGATAATATAGGTAGTATTTAATTGAATAAATTCTTGGATAGTGATAGTTTGCGGAAGAATAAAATTCTCTTCTTTAAATTTTTCTTTTAGAAAATTCGTGAAATAAATGGCAGCTCTTTTGGTCGGAAAAATATAGCAGCGTTTGTAAAGGTACGGCAAATTTTCTTTCGAAACGGACTCGGCTATTATTTGTAAAAAAGCTTGCATTTTACTAAGATACAAAAACTCACCTATTAAAGGAGTTAGAAAGTTTCGTTCACAAAACATTCACAAAACTGACATTAAAAAACCTCGATACTGTACTTATAAAACGCAGTATATCCAAGTTAAACCATCTAAGTTTCAATTGGAATTTAAATAGGAGTAAAACGTGTGAATTTATTTTGCAGCATCAAATAAACACACAAATGAAGAACATTTTTAAAAGAACAAATTTACTCATTTTCCTACTGTTGCCAATGCTTGCCATAGCACAAAATGGGAAAATTTCCGGAACCGTTACCGACAAACTTACCAAAGAAACACTTATTGGTGTAAACATCGCAATTGACAGTTCAACTTCTGGTGCTATTACTGACATGGATGGATATTTTGAGATTGCTGATGTAGCAGCCGGCACCTATCAGTTGGTGGTTTCCTACATCGGTTACACAACCAAAACAATATCGCAAGTGCTTGTGCAAGAAAACCAAACAACAACGTTAAACATTGCATTAGAAATTGCATCAAACGAATTGGCAGAAGTGCAAGTAGTAGATTTCAAAAAAACCAATACCGAAACTGCCGTGATGTTGGAAATGAAAAATGCCGACCAAATTGCAAGCGGTATTTCATCGCAACAAATACAGAAATCCGGAGATGGCAATGCAGCACAAGTTGCCAAACGAATTCCGGGAATTACCATACAAAGTAATTTTATCAACATTAGAGGTTTGAACCAACGCTACAACAATGTACTATTGCACAATGCCATGGCACCATCTATGGAAACGGATGTAAAATCATTTGCTTTTGATATTATTCCTTCTGCACAATTAGACAGAATCATTGTATTAAAAAGTCCATCAGCAGATAACGTAGGTGAATTTGCAGGCGGTGTGGTAAAAATATTTACAAAAAGTTTTCCCGATAATAATTTCGTAGATGTATCGTATGGAACTACGTTTAGAGTAGGTACTACTTTCAAACCTTTTTACAATCAAAAAAACAGTGCCTTATTTTATTTGGGAAATGATATCCAAAATGACTTAGCATCTAACTTTCCAAAAAACGTGAATCAAGTGCAACCGCAATATTTAAAGCCTGTTGCAGAAAGCATGAGCACCGATTGGACAGCAAAAAAAATGGCGTCTATTCCGGATCAAAAAATTGGAATCAGCTTTGGTAGAAGAATTTCAACCGATAAATTATTAGTTGGTATGATTACCTCTATCAACTATTCCATCAACAAACAAACCAATACGATTTTCAGAGCAGATTATAATCAATATGATTTCATCAACGACAAACAAAGTCCGAAATACAATTTCATTGATACACAATACAACAATTCCGTACGTTTAGGTGTGTTGCACAATTGGGCTTTCAAATTCAAATCAAATACCATTGAGTTTAAAAACATTTACAATTCCAATGCACTTTCTCAATATACACATCGCTACGGCACAGATTATGCCAACGATTTAAACTTACACAACTATGCTTTATACAATTCATATCGCGGTATTTATGCCGGACAATTATTAGGTAAACATCAAATAAAATCAGAAAAAAATGCCATTGATTGGATTGTTGGCTATAGCAGAGCATACAAAAAAGAACCGGATTTTAGACGTTATACATCAACATACAACAAAGACAATAATCAATACGAGATAAATGTATTGCCAACATCAATCAACCCTAATAATTTAGGTAGATTTTATTCCAATATGTATGAAAACATTCTTACAGCAGGTGTAAATGTCGCCAACAAAATCGGGAAACTGCAAGGTGATGCATTCAAATTTAATATACAAACCGGAACATATGTAGAATACAAAGACCGCGTATTTAAAGCACGTGTGCTTGGATTTAAACGTGCAGATATAGAACAATTTGATTACAGCATTACTACGCAAGGAATTGATTATTTATTGCAACATATCAATACAACAAACGGCATCAAATTAGGCGAACAAACACGTTCTTACGATTCATACACTGCCAATAATCTCATTTTTGCAGGTTATTTTAATACGGACATCCACATAAAAAACAAAGTAAAAATTATAGCCGGTTTCAGATATGAATTTTCTAATCAACAATTAGCTTCCGGTACAAGAACTGATTTAGTAAATGTTAGAAACCAAAAACATGCGTATTTACCATCTATCAATATCAATTACAATATTACGCCAAAAATGGCATTACGTGCAGCGTATGGAATGAGTGTGAACAGACCTGAATTTAGAGAAATTGCACCATTTGCATTCGATGATTTCAACACTAAATATTCCATTATTGGAAATCCGGAATTAAAAAACGCTACCGTACACAACACAGACATCAAGTTTGAATATTATCCATCCAATAGTGAAATCATTAGCATCTCTGCTTTCTATAAAAAGTTTTTGAATCCAATTGAATCCAAAGCAGTTGTAGGAACAAGTGGTAGTACATTCTCTTTTGCCAATGCTTATCAATCCGATGTTGCCGGTGTTGAATTAGAAGTGAAAAAATCGTTCTTAAATGCTAAGCATTATTTCTTCCAACACATAGGTATCATGGCAAATTTCTCTTATGTGTATAGCAAGGTAAACTTAGGAGATGAAAAAGTGGGACAAAGTGATAAACGTCCATTACAAGGACAATCACCCTATACTGCAAATGCCGGAATTTTCTTTGAAGATAAAGAGTTAGGCTTACAAGCAAACATCCTATACAACGTCATTGGAAAACGCATTGCTTACGTAGGAACCGACGACAATCCGGACATCTACGAGATGCCACGCCATCAATTAGATTTTAATATTCAATATCGTTTCAAGAAAAATGTAGAAATCAGTTTAGCCGCAAACGACTTAATTAATCAATCTGTATTGTATTTGCAAGATGGAAATAATGATAAAAAATGGAATAGAAAGAAAGATCAAATTTTCCAAGAATACAAACCGGGACAATCCATCACACTTGGTATAAAATATAATTTCTAACAATAAAAAATTCAAAAAATTAAACATTGACTAAAACAATTTTTATGAGAAAAACATTCAAAACAAACTCAAGAACAGTCGTTAAGTTATTTGCCGCTGCATTTGCCTTAACAAGTATCTTATCCGGTTGTAAAAAAGAAATCAACTTTGAAGAAGAAGAACCATTGCCACCTTACCAACGACCAATTGTTGATTTATCCGGCAACATCACTGGAAATAGATTATTGGATAGAGATACTGTGTATCGATTAAACGGCGTTGTAAATGTTGGTGTCGACTCTATACAAAACAGCAATGTAGCACAAGCTACCGGAACAGTAACTATTGAAGCCGGAACAGTTATTGTTGGAAAAAAAGGAACTACTGGCGAAAATCCGGGAACATTGGTAATCCATAGAGATAGTAAAATTTATGCAGAAGGTACTGCATCTAAACCGATTATTTTCACTTCTGCTGAACGAACGAAACAGCCCGGCGATTGGGGTGGTTTGGTGATTTGTGGAAGAGCGAAAAACAACTTGGCAGGCGGCTATGCTACATTAGAAGGTGGCTACGGTGCACACCATGGTGGAACAAATGATGCCGACAACTCCGGAATTTTAAAATATGTCCGTTTGGAATATGCCGGATATCCTATTTTAACAGATAAAGAAATCAATACACTTACCTTAGGTTCTGTTGGTTCAGGAACCACCATCAGCCACATCCAAGCATCTTATGGATTAGATGATGCTTTCGAGTGGTTTGGTGGTACGGTAAATTGTGATCATTTAATTTCATTCAAAACTACAGACGATGATTTTGATTGCGATTTTGGTTATACAGGAAAAGTACAATTTGCCGTAGCTTATAGAAGTAGCAACTTAGCCGATCCGGTTTCTGGCTCTAATTGCTTTGAAGTAGATAACGACGGAAGCGGTACAACTAATGAACCTTTTACAGCACCTACCTTCTCGAACGTATCTATCTTTGGTCCAAAACAAGATTCCACTACCAGCATAGATGCTAACTTCAAACGTGCTTTACACTTACGTCGTAGCAATAAAATAAAAATTTACAATTCCTTCTTTACCGGATTTCCGCAAGGCGTTGTTATTGATGGTGCTAACACAAAATCGTATGCAGAGAACAACGAATTGCAAATTAAAAATTGCGTATTGTCATTAATGAATAATTGGTCTGGTTTTACACCATACAAATCTGATCAATCAGGATTTGATGTTAGCAATTGGTTTTTAGATGCTAGCAGAAATAACCAAACTACGACAGATATTGCAAGTGCAGGCTATTCGTTCCATCAAATCTATCAATCTACTACACCAAATTTCTTACTATCTAGCACAGCAGCCTTATTAAATGGTGCAAGCTTCAGTGGATTAACAGGATTTACTGTTGTAGATTATATTGGTGCTTTTGATGCTACTAACAATTGGACAAATAGTTGGGCAGAATTTAATCCTGCAAGCATTACGTATATCAACTAAACATTTATCGCACACAAATTGCTGTGCGGTTCTTCATCTGTGTTTGCTCCGAAGATTACTTCGGAGTTTTTTTATTTAGGTAGATGTATCTCAAACGCAGCTTTAAACACATTATTTGGTGGTAACAACATACAGGAATTTGTATTCAATGCGTTAGTGGCAGCCGTCATTGGCTCAATACACACATACGGTTTTTGCACATCATTAGGTGCATAAATTTGTGCAAATGGATAAGCCTTATCAAATACTACATCTACATAACTACATGAAAAAACAGCTTGGTTATTTTTGAAATGTAAATCTTGAAAACCATCATCAAAAGCAACAGTATGTAATGCAATTGTATCTTGATTAAAATGCCATTTTTCTTGCTTAGAATGAGATTTTCCGGTAGGTAATTGTAATGCATCTAATTCCATACAAGCATCTGATGGTATAGTTAATTCGGCATTTTCCGCTCTTTGAAAATATGGATGAAAACCAAAACTAATGGGCATTTTCGCATCTGCCTCATTAAAAATACTTGTTTCTATACGCAACATATTTTCTTGTAAAATATGAGCTATTTGTATTGTGTGTTTAAATGGAAAAATTTGTAACCAATCGGGCAAATCAAATTTTAATTCAGCAGTATGGCAACAAAAATTCGCTGTGTTTTCCATAGCAATTGATTTCCATTTATTTGTTTTTAATAACAAACCATGCAAAGGCAGATGATTGCCATCGCGATATATGTACGATTGTAGTTCATTTGGAAAATGGTGTTTGTGTTGTTGAAGTTGGATATAATCTCCTTCTAACCTATTTGCCCATGGATGCATAAACGGATTACCCGCTAATTTAGCATTCGATTGATACGTTGATAAATCAAATGGAAAATACAAATATTCTTGTGATGCATCCGAAAAAGAAAACAGCGTATTGCCAATGTTT
This sequence comes from uncultured Chitinophagales bacterium, assembly GCA_964507125.1. GTDB lineage: Bacteria > Bacteroidota > Bacteroidia > Chitinophagales > JADIYW01 > JADJSS01. Next base: position 17,340 of record CAZDOT010000031.1, read on the forward strand.
ACAGCTATTTTAGCAGCATACTGTTCATTTTTTAATTCAATAATTTCAAAATCATCTTCCAAGATTTGGCAAACTGAGTGTGTCATAATTTAAACTTCTTGAAGTTCTAAAGTATCGGTGTATAATAAATAGGTTTGTATCGGCTGTTTCAATAATGTAGTATAAGCTGCTTTGTATTTTTGAAGCTGTTGTTGATGTGCTTTTTCTTTTGCTCCGGTTTTAAAATCAATAATTATGCAAGCCGTATCATTTAGCAATACTTTATCCGGTCGTAAAATTTCGTTGTTATACCAAACATCTCTTTCGTTTAAAGCTTGCCAATGTGTGCCGGTCCAATTTTGTTGTTCAAAAAATTGCAGCACTTTAGTAGCTTCTTGTGTATAATAAGCAACATCTACATTCGTTGTTTGCAACACAGCTTTTTGTAGTTGTGTAGTATTTTCTATTTTCGATAATATTTCGTGCAAGATAGTACCTTTCGCTTGTGCTTCATTAAACGAGTGCGTGTGTTTTAATTTTAATAAAGAGGTATAATCTATAAACGTGGAAGGATGCAATTCAAATTCAGCAATGGTATTTTCATGTTGGATAGATGGCAATGGTTGCTTACCAAAAACATATTCCTGTTCTTCCTGAACGTCCCATGAAATGGGCATTTTATTCAATATCAATTTAAGAAATTTACTCATCGAATTCGGCAACGCATCTGCTTCCGTTTTTTCTACAGTAGATAGAATATACAGTTGTTGTTCCGGACGAGTAAGTGCAACATAAAGCATGTTCACTTTATCGATATAGGTCATTTCTACTTCTTGCTTATAGGCTTCCGCAAAATAGCTATTCTCTAATTTTTTTTGCATCGGAACCGGAAAAGCATGCAGTTGGTTAAATGGTTTTTCATCACTACGTATCCAAATTGTTGAGTCCGGTTTTGGTTGCATACTCCAATTGGCATACGGCAAAATCACTACCGGAAATTGCAATCCTTTTGATTTATGAATGGTGTATAATTTAACGGCATTCATGCCTTCGGGCGGCAATATAGACAGCTTGTCTTTTTGCTCTGCCCAATAAGCTAAAAATGTCCGCAAAGAGCCGGTTTGTTGTTGTACATATTTGTACACGACATCTTGAAATCGCATTAAATAATTATCGCTTTGCACATCTAATTGCAATGCATGCATCAATACAAACACCAATTCATTTACTGCTGTTGAACTGTAATGCATACAATTCTCTGGCTTAAAAAATGGGATTTTTTCTTCTATAAAATGGGATTTTTTAGATAGATAAACTTCCGAATTTTGTTGGTTGGTGAACGAAGCATATAGGTAATTCAGTTTCACGCGATAGAAATCCTCTTTGTAGTGTAAAATATATTGCAAAGCTGCAATTAGCAATTTGATACTTGCTTGTGTTTCCAACATCAACGATTCTGCCGACACGACCGGAATATTATTTTCTTGTAAGAAATTGGCAATCGTTGCACCTTGCCCATTGGTGCGCGTCAACACGGCAATATCGCTGTAACGATGCGTATTCTCTAACGATTGTATAATGGAAAGAATTTCTGTTAGATGCTTATCATCGTTCTCCTCTTTATTCGGTTTTTCCAACCATTTACACGAAACATAACCGGCATTTTTTTCTTTTTTTATCTGCTGATTTACATCTTCATACACCTCATTTAACAATCTATTTTCTAAGTGAATATTATTTTTCACAGCATCAAAAAAGGCATTATTAAAGGTTACAATTTCATAAGCACTTCTAAAATTATTTTTAAGCGGTTCATCTTTTCTATCATTCCAATGTGATGGCATTCCATGTTGAATACCGTCAATTATCAATTCCATTTTTCCACCACGCCAACGATAAATACTTTGTTTCGGGTCTCCAACAATGAGCACCATTCCTTGTTGTTTCTGAAGAATTTCCAACAATAAAGGCAACATTCCATTCCATTGCAACTGCGATGTATCTTGGAATTCATCTATCAAAATATACTTTAAAAAATTGGCTGATTTCTCGAAAATAAAAGGCACTTCTTCGTGTTGTGCAATCAAGCTTACAATCTGATTAGTATCGGAAATTAAAATCAAATCATTTTCCGCTTTGTATGCTTTAATTTTAGTATTGATAAAATCCAACAAGGCAAATGCGTAAATATTTTTTAAAACAATCTCTGCTGAGTTAAAAGCCTTTTCGTGTTGTGCTTTATGTTTTAATATATCCAAAATAAATGGCTGAAGGTACGTATCCCAAGCGTTTTGTAATGGCATTGCAACCGAAGCATTATTTGCTATTTGTTTGGAATATACACTTTGCTCACCACTTAACATCTTCTGTAAAAAGGAATTGGCTTCTGGATTGTATGCTTTGGTGTTTTTTATAAAAGAAGATACACTTTTGCTTCCTTGAAAAAACAAGTTTAAATCCAATCCATCTTGTTCTATCTGCTTTTCTACATGCTTTACTTTCTCTGTAATGTATTGCTTGTACGAAAACGATATTTGTTTCAATTCTTTCAAAACCGTTCTATACGTTTCAAAATCAAAAGCAGCAGATGAGTTGGCTAGTAATTGATAATCTTCATGCAGTAATTGTTGAGCAAATTTAGAAATATGTACTTCTATATTCCAATTTTTATCTTCTTCTATCAAATCCAAAACATACTCTTCAATCCATTGGGAAAATGCGTCTTTATCGGTTTTATATTCTTTCAACATGGCATCTACCGCTTCATCAATAACAGACTCAGTATCCAATTCCACTTCCATACCAATTGGCAAATCCAATTCTTTGGCAAACGAACGAATAATACTCTGAAAGAAACTATCGATTGTTGAAATATTAAAATGCGAATAATTATGCAAGATTAACTGTAAAGCCGTATGAATATGTTGATCAAAAAAAGGACTTACATCTATATCCTTTTCCTTTTTTATTTCATCAATAATGAATGCTCGTAATGTGCTTACATCCGCATCTTTTTGCTCAAGCAAACTCAAATACTCAATAATTCGAGTTTTCATTTCGGCAGTTGCTTTTTTGGTAAAGGTTACGGCTAATATCTTATTATAATCATACGGATTTAATACTAATATTTTGATATACTCTTTCGCCAACGTATAGGTTTTACCGGAGCCGGCCGATGCTTTATAAATTATTAAATCTGAGTTTTCTTTCATAAAAAATACAAAACGAATTTAATTTTTTTACACTGATTTTTATTAATAATACAATCAAAACGTTCAACTATTTACTTCCTCTATATTTTAATCTTTTAAGAATTGTACCGACACAATCCATTATTAAGACATCGTATAACAAATAATAGGTATGTGATTTTTCTTTTTCAGATAGGTTGTACAACAAATTAAATTCTTTAAATTTGAAATTCACATTTTTCACAGTGGCAACATATACACGTATTTTTGATATTATTGAACACCAATTATCGGTTTGTCCGTTAGATAAATGCTTATCGAGAAGAGAAGACCGAAAAACTTGGACCAGCTATTCTACCAAGCAATTTGTAGAAACCGCACATCAGCTCAGTCAAGGTTTGCTACAATTGGGTTTGCAAAAAGGCGATAAAATCGCCATCATCTCTACCAGCAATCGTCCGGAATGGCATTTCGCGGATTTAGCATGCATGCAGATTGGTGTAGTAGATGTGCCGGTCTATCCAACTATTAGTAGCAAAGAGTACGAGTTTATTTTCAATCATGCAGAAATAAAATACGTATTCGTTTCCGACAAATTAATGTATCGGAAAATTGCACAAATATTGCCCAATGTTCCCAGCGTAAAAGGTGTTTACAGTTTTGATGTAGTAGAAAATATTCCTCATTGGAAAGAACTACTCGTTCAAAAACAAAGTTTATCAGATAAAGTAGAGAAAATTAAAAAATCTATCACTGCAGATGAGTTAGCAACAATAATTTACACTTCGGGAACCACCGGAATACCAAAAGGTGTTATGCTTTCGCACCATAATATTGTTTCCAATGTAAAAGATTGCATGGTTTATATTCCATTATTGAAACGCGAAATAGTGCTTAGCTTCTTGCCTTTAAGTCATGTTTTTGAGCGAACCATCAATTACGTCTATTTCGCTAGTTGTGTGTCTATTTATTTTGCTGATGGATTAGAAACTATCTCTGATCATTTTCAAGATATTAAACCGAATTATTTCACCACGGTTCCAAGATTGTTAGAACGTATTTTTGAGAAAATAATCAAAAAAGGAAAAGAGCTGGAAGGGTTGCAAAAAGAAGTATTCTTTTGGTCGGTGAATGTGGCAGAAAAAACAAGCTTAGGAAAGCCAAAATCTATTGTAGCATCTGCCAAACTCAACATAGCAAACAATGTTATTTTTAGTAAGTGGCGAGCAGCATTAGGCGGAAGAATTAAAGCCATCATTTGTGGCTCCGCTCCGCTCCAACCCAGATTAGCGTCTATTTTCACCAATGCAGGTATTCCTATTTTAGAAGGTTATGGACTAACAGAATGTGCACCTGTTATAAGTGTAGTGCCTTTTAGAAAAGAAGATTACAGAGCCGGCTCTGTAGGCAAAGTATTGCCAAGTGTGCACGTAAAACTTGCCGAAGATGGCGAGATTTTAGTTAAAGCGCCCAACGTAATGATGGGTTATTACAAAAATCAGGAAGAAACCCAAAAAGCATTTGACGAAGATGGTTGGTTACTCACCGGAGACATCGGCGAATTTTCAGACGATGGCTTTTTAAAAATTACAGACCGCAAAAAAGAACTTTTCAAAACGTCCGGCGGAAAATACGTAGCACCTTCTCCAATTGAAAATAAGATGAAAGAATCTTTCTACATAGAACAAATTGCTTTGCAAGGTGATGGCGAGAAATACATTTCTGCACTAATTATACCAAATTTTGATAATTTGAAAGAATTTGCTCAAAAAAAGGAAATTTCCTTCTTATCAAAGGATGATTTAATAGAAAATCAACAGATCAAACAGCTTTATAAAGATATTATTACGGAATTTAATATTAACTTTGGGAAAGTTGAACAAATTAAGCAGTTTCATTTATTAGCAGATGAATGGACCGTAGAGAATGGATTATTAACAGCTACCATGAAGCTGCGACGCAAAAAAATTAGAGAAAAATACAAAGACATAATTAATACCTTTTATAATAAATATTAAAAAATAGGAATAATGGAAGTAAGAAGACTATTTGATGTTTTACATTATCAAAAATCAAAGTACCCGCAACAAGTTGCCTTAGCATCTATGAAAAATGGGGAATGGTGGAAAATAAGCACAGATGAATTAATCACATTATCCAACAATATGAGCTTAGGCTTATTGAAATTGGGCATAAAAAAAGGCGATAAAGTAGCAGTTGTTACTTCCGCAAATAGAGTAGAATGGAATATTTGCGATCAAGCAATTGGTCAAATTGGTGCCATCAACGTGCCTTTATATCCAACCATCAGTACTGACGACTATAATTATATCTTAAACCATTCGGAAGCAAAAATCTGTATCGTATCAGATATTAAATTATTTGATAAAGTCAAAAATTTAAAAGAGTCCGTTTCGTCTTTACAAGGAATATATACCTTTGACCAAATTGAAGGTGCTCAAAACTACGATGAGATTATTAAGTTGGGTGAAGGCGGAAATGTTGCCGACATCAAAGCCATTGCAGACACCATACAACCGGATGAATTGGCTACTTTGATTTATACGTCCGGAACAACCGGACAACCAAAAGGCGTAATGCTTTCGCACAATAATATCGTATCCAACGTATTAACGGTGCGTGCTGAATTACCGATAGAAGCCGGACATACGGCATTGAGCTTTTTACCGCTTTGCCACATTTTTGAAAGAATGGTTATCTATACCTACTTACACGCAGGTGCCAATGTTTATTATTCAGACATCGACACATTAAAAGATAAATTAGGCACGGTTCGTCCACATTTCTTCACTACAGTTCCTCGTTTATTAGAGAAAGTGTATGAAGGTATCGTAAATAAAGGATTGGCATTAACCGGATTGAAAAAGAAACTCTTCTTCTGGGCATTGGAAATGGCAGATGGTTATGAGTACGACCAAAAACCATCTTTCTTATTTAAAATTGCCGATAAACTTATTTTCTCTAAATGGAGAGAAGGCTTAGGTGGCAGAATTATGGGCATCGTTACCGGTTCTGCAGCTTGTCCATTAAAAATGGCACGTGTGTTTTCTGCAGCTGGTATTCCTATTAGAGAAGGCTACGGACTTACCGAAACTTCTCCGGTATTGACGTTTAACCGTTTTGTGGAAGGTGGTGCTATGTTGGGTACTGTAGGTATGCCTATTAAAGATGTAGAATTAAAAATTGCCGAAGACGGTGAAATTATCGCCAAAGGCCCAAATATTATGATGGGCTACTACAAAGAGCCGGAAAAAACGGCCGAAGTATTAACAGCAGATGGTTGGTTCCACACGGGCGACGTAGGTACATTTGTAACCAACAATGCGGGCAATAAATTCTTAAAAATTACCGATAGAAAAAAAGAGTTATTAAAAACTTCCGGTGGAAAATATGTAGCACCGGCTCCGATTGAAAGTAAATTCAGAGAAAACTTCTTTGTAGAACAAATTATGGTAGTAGGTGAAAGCAAGAAATTTGTTTCTGCTTTAATTGTTCCGGCATTCCCTGTTTTAGAGCAATTTGCTCAAGAAAATGCTATTGCATTCTCTTCCAGAGAAGAGTTGATTGCCAACCCTAAAGTGCAAGCAAAATACCAAAGCATTATTGACGAATTAAATCCGAACTTCAGCCATATTGAACAAATTAAAAAGTTCAAACTTTTAAAATCAGAATGGACACCGGAATCAACGGAGTTAACACCAACTATGAAGTTGAAACGAAAAGTTATCAATCAGAAATACGAAAAGGAAATTGATTCAATTTATAACGATTAGTTTCTATTCTTATTAATAATAAAAGCGAGCCGATTTGGCTCGCTTTTTGTTTTTATATTTGTCGAATGAAAAAACTTACATTAATATTTCTTTTTGTAATGCAATGTACACTTATTGCATTTTGCCAAGTTACTACCTCTCAAAATTCTAAAGATATTTTTTCTTCTTTAGAAAAATCTAAACTAAAACACATCGAAAAACTGATTGATTCTGTAGGCATCGCAACACCCATTCCAAATGAAATTTCAGTAAAACATGCTGCCTATGTGGCGAGTTATAATCCTACACATCGCATTCCAAATTATGTGGTGCATGTTATTCCTAAAGATATTTTATATGGTGCTGCAAAACGAACGAATGATTTTCGTATTGATCCTTTAATTAAAATTCCAATGGCTGATTCTTCTGATTATTGGAACAGTGGCTACGACAGAGGACACATGGCGGCTTCTGCCGATTTTAAATGGAGCTATAAAGCACTCAGCGAATCTTATTATTACACGAACATCATCCCACAAAATAAAGAACTCAATCAAGGTGCTTGGAACCGATTGGAAATGCAAATTCGAGAATGGGCAATTGACAATGATGAATTAATAGTTATTACCGGACCAATTATACAGGAACATCTTGCAAAACTTCCACAAGGTTCACACAAAGTTTCTATTCCGGAATATATTTATAAAATTGTGGTGGATTATTATCCGCCGAGCTACAAGGCAATTGCATTTTTATATCCAAACAAAAATGTGCCGTATGATATAATGCAACACGTCGTTAGTATTGATAGTATTGAAACATTGACAGGCATCGATTTCTTTCCTAAATTACCGGATTCATTAGAAACAATCTTAGAAGCAGAACAAGATTTATATCAATTTGATAAGAAATACAAACAGCACCAAGAAGACTCCAAGTTTACATTTAAAAACTTTGGAAAAAATAAAATCAATACATCGCAAGTAAAAAATTATATTGGTCAAAACAGTTGTGTGTGTGGCAAAGTAGTTAGCACTAAATTTAATGAAAACGGAAAATCCAATCCAACCTATATCAACTTAGATAAAAAATATCCGGAGCAACTTTTTACTTTGATGATATTTGGACAAGATAGAAAAAATTTCACTTACAAACCGGAAGAATTTCTACGCGATAAAACGATTTGCATAAAAGGAAAAATCACTGAATATAAAGGTGAACCGCAGATTATTGCCAACTCAGAAAAACAAATAGAAATACTAAAAGATTAAATTAAACATTTATTTTTGACACGTGAAGTCAACCTTAATAAGTATTGGCATTTTAGTAATTGCCCTTTTTGCATTTGCACTTATTTATGATTATCCTGCGATAGTACACTTATTGCCGAAAGGTGCCCACATTTGGCGGCAATCCGATTGTTGGGCAATGACGTTGAATTACCATCAAAATGGATGTGATTTTTTTACACCATCCGTATATAATTTACAATCAGAAAATGGCCAAGTAGCCGGCGAATTTCCTTTGTTTTACTATATAGCAGCCACTTTTCAGCAGCCGGCATTAGCCCTTCGAATTTTTCATACAGCATTGCTTTTCTGTGGCATTATTGCCAGCTATTTTATAGCATTTTATTTTTTACAACGAAGATTATTAGCTATCTATTGTAGCTTACTTTTGTTCACTTCACCGCTCTTAATTTTTTATGGAAATAATTTTTTGAGTGATGTACCGGCATTGTGTTTTGCATTCATAGGATGGGCATTTTATTTTAATGTATCTCAAAAATATAGATGGAAATTTATAGCTTTCTTCTTTTTTGCAATGGCAACTTTATTAAAAGCAAGTCAGGCTATTAATTTTGGAATGGCCTTTTTCTTTATGATAAAAAACAAACAATTCTCTTTTAAAAATGCACTTTTATTTTTATGGTTTTTAGTGCCGATGAGTTGGTATATTTATGCCAAACAATACAATGCACACCACAACGATCAGTATTATTTTTTAAGTGTGTATCCAATATGGAAACTCTCTTTATATGAAATTGGGCTGGTGTTTTGGCGACTATTTGTAAGTTGGAATAATAACTTTTTCTGGCGTCCGTTTAATATCTTATTACTCATTGTAGCCTACTATTATATATTGCATCGCAAAAGATTAAATCCTGATTTGCGTAGTATTGTTGAAATAAGTTTTGCTTTTGCTATCCTCTATCTTATCTTGTTTTATCAAAAGATGTTGGCACATGAATATTACTATAGCGTGTTTTTTGTTTTCATTTTATTTTATTTAATCGGCATTTTAAAAACCTACAATATATTTCATGCAGAAAACATTTTTGCACATACTTTTCTATTTCTATTGTTGTTGCCAAACCTATTTTTTTGCCGAGCATTTACTCAAGAAAAACAGACGTACAGTGCTGTGCATCCAACATATTACGATGAACGATTACAAGATTTTTTGCAACAACATCATGTAACTAAAAGCAAAAAGGTTCTTTCTTTGCCAGATGATTCACCTAACAAAACACTCTCCTTATTACAACGAAAAGGCTTTACCGATTTCAATCCATATCTACAAAAAATACAAGAAAATAAAATTGATTTTATATTGATAGAAAAGAAATCCTTAGCACATTATCCTGATTTAA
>CAZDOT010000032.1:0-8172 GCA_964507125.1 uncultured Chitinophagales bacterium
AAAAAAGAAAAATATTTAGCTAAATTTAAAAAATAGGTATTTATTAATTTGGCATAATTTATTTTTAAACGCAAACAATCAAGTATGTCTGAAAAACAAAAAATAGATCCGAATAATCCGATGTATTATTTAGCTGGTTGGCGAGGTGTGGCAGCTTTGCTTATTTTTATAATACATTATCGTTTGCGAAAATATAATTTACCAAGTGTGTTAGGATACACCGGCACGCACTCTTTCTTTTTAATTTCTGCCTATTTCGTAAGTTTAGGCTTGTTTAAAAAATTTGAAGATAAAGAAATCAATGCATGGAAAACATTTAAAGAATTTGTGCTAAAACGAATTTTAAAAATAATGCCGGTTTATTACTTATACATTTTTGTGATGTTGTTTATTAGCATTGCAATGATGTTGATTTTTAAAATTGATGTCGAAAAAATAGATGCCATTCGAGAGATGAAACAATTCGGTATTGGCTTGTTTACGTACACGTACAATTTCCGCGAAGTATATAATGTATTTGTCTTGCATAAGTATGTTCCGGAAACACCGATGACCTATCCGCACCTTTGGTATATCTCTTTTGATTTACAATTGTGCATTATTATTTTCCTTTTTATCGCATTTATACGAAACAGAGATTTGCTGTTGAAAATATCTGTAATTGGTGTTATTGCAATGGTAATTTTCCGATTTATAGCTTGGGAATTGTTGGCAAAAATTCCGAGCGATATAATTAGCAGAGAATACATCTTTGAGAAAATTCCATTTATGCAATTAGACACTGTATTTTATGGATTTATTCTTTGTTTGTATGATTTTAAAAAGAGCAAAAAATTATTTTGGGCTTTATTGTTTTCCGCCATATTGTGTTATGGTTGGGCATTTTATAGAGCGTATTTAATTAGTATAGATACCGGTTTGCCGTTGCGTACAACATTGCGTGAAGATATATATGTACTACCTTATTATGGAATTCAAGTTATTGACTCTACGGTTGCATTCTTTATATTTATCTTGTTTGCTTGTATTTTAAATTTCCCGCAGAAATTTAAATTCTTGCTCAATCCATTATTGATACAAATTGGTGGCATATCCTTAAGTATGTATATTTTCCAATTCTTATTTATTTTGATTGGAATGTTCTTGGTGGCAGGTGTTTTGCGCAATTTTATTCCGGGTGTATTGGCAGATGTAATTGGGTTAATTGCATTTTTAGCACTGGATTATTTTTTCGCCGGTATCTTGTATAAATTTTACGAGAAGCCATTGCATACACTTATTGATACTAAAATTTTCAAAAAACCAAAGAAATAAAAAGACGTATATTTGTTAAGGTCAATATGCGTTTACTATAATTTCTTTTGCATGCAATTTTGGGACGAAAAAAATCCGAGTTATAAAAAATCTATTCCATACAAGGTTGCTTATGCAGCTTGTTTGTTGCTGTTTGTTTTTTTAGGTTACAAATGGCACAGCGATTTATCGAATGTGATGGATATTTTGGCGGCAGATGAAGCGGAATATTTACGAAATGGCATCGCCTTATTTCATCATATTTATAAAGATTGGGGACCGAGTTATAATATTTGGTATAAGGTATTGTCGTTCTTTACAAATTCAAAAATTGAATTGTATTATCTCAATTATACGATAACTGCCGTGTTGGCAACAATGCTATTGTTTATCGTATTAGAACGATTCGATGTGCACATAATTGTAGCACTTTTTATTTCCGGGATGTTCTTCTTGTCCGAGATTAATATAGAAACTTGGCCACGCGTTTCGCATTTTGTTTTTATAGTATTGATGTTGGGTTTGTTCATTGCTTCGTATCTGAAAAATGCTACACAACAACTTTTCTTATTTGCCGGAATTGCTGTAGTAGTTGCGTATGCAAGACCGGAAGTTCGGCCATTTGCATTGGTTGTTTTTGCAATGGCATTTTGGGTTTGGTATCGTCAAAAAACGCCAATTCGACAAGTGATATTCTTTTTAGTATTTGCATTTTGTTTGTTGCTTTTCTTCCAAATCGTGTATGGTTCGCCGGCAGAAAATTATAGAGGAAATGTAGATAGAATGTACATCGCATTTTGTCAGCATGTTGCTGTCAACGAGTTTCTGCATCACGACAAAACAGTAGATCCAATGGCAGGTTGGCGTGTGTATGCCGATAAAATTTTTCCGGCTTGCGATACATTCACCTGCATTTTAAAAACATATCCTTCTGCCATTTTTAAAAATATTCAATACAATATTTCTACTTATCTTTTGACGATTTTAAACACCTTAGGTAGTTTCTTTTTTCCCATTTTATTAATAAAAAAGAAGAAATTATTTTTGATGGTTTGTGTTTCTTTAGTGTTGATGATGATGGCTTGTTTTGTATATAAACCATTTCGTCAACAATTATTTGTGCGTATAAAGCAACATATTTGGGTATTTTTAGCACTTTTTGTTATTGGCATTCCAACTATGATGACTAGTGTTTTAATATTTCCACGATTGCATTATTTGTTGTGTCATGTCTTTTTAATGATATTTATTGTAGCTACTTTTCTCACGTTCATTTATCAAAAATTACGCATCCCAAATGGAATTATTTTGGTAGTGATTATGTTGTTTGTGTTGATTTCACCGAGAGCAAGTGCCTATAAATTTTTTAGAGATAATCCGGATTTAGGCAATATGTGTGGCCAGAAATTTATCCAATATTTTAATAAGGATACCCAAAATAAACATGTACTTTTTTCAGACATACTGAATTTTTCTTACATGCTTCCGGATAATTACAGCGATTATAGTGTTGAATACGATTTTAAAAATGGAATGCAGTTTGAAAAGGTTCGTCAAGAAAATAATATCGACATTGTTATCGTAAATCAAAATATTTTGAAGAATCCATATCTTTCAAAAGATAGCACTTGGAATCATTTTTTACAACATTATGAAACGTTTGGTTACGAGAAAAAACAAGTTTTTAATGAATGTAATATTTATATCTTACAAAAAAAATAATACCAACGTTGCATGCTGAAGAATATTCAATTAATGATTGCTACTTTATTTGTTGCTGATGATGAGTGCGAGGCATCACCGAATTATGTTCCATATTTTGTAGGGTTGCTGCTTTTTATTTGTTGTGGAATTAAATTGTATGCAGGTTTGCCCAATGCCATGGATATACAATTTGCGGACGAAGCTGCTTATTTGCGTTTTGGATTGGAGTTGTTTGACAAGATAAATTACAATTGGGGCCCAATGTATGCAGTTTGGTATAAGTTTTTGTCTTGTTTCACACAGGATACTATTCAGTTATATTATCTGAATTTTGCATTGGTTTCTGTGTTATTGGTGTTATTGATGTATGTGTTTTTATTACGTTTAAAAGTGCATCCGTATTTAGCATTGTTTATTACATTTAGCGTGTTGGTGAGTAATTTAAACGTGTCTGTTTGGCCGCGTATATCTCATTTTTGTGTGGCATTGAGTTTGTTTACATTGATAATCGTTTCATTTTTACACAACAAAATTTACAAGTGTTATGTGTTTACAATTGCGTGTTTGATGTGTGCTTATGCACGTCCAGAATTTTATTTGACATTTGCATTAATGATGTTGGTAACGTTGGTTTGTATTTATTTTAATCGACAACAATTTGTGAAAAAGGAATGGATTCTTTTCTTATTTTTTATTCTAATAATTGCCGTGTTACATTTTATTTTTCGATTTCCATCCAATGATTTTTTTGGCTATAATCGTGGCGTTGCAGCGTTTTATCAGCATTATGCATGGAATTATAAAATGCGTACAAATGGCACTTTTGATGCCTGGTTAATTTGGGAAGATTTAGCAAAATCTAAATTTGGTGATTGCAATTCGATGTTGTGCGTTATCTTAAACGAGCCGATGGAATTTTTACGCAATACTTTGTTTAATGTGCGTACTTTTTTATTGCAATTGTTGAAAGTGTTTTCGTTTGTAGTGCCTTTCGAACTTTTTCGTTGGAAAAAAATCCAATTTTTATTGATGGCCATTTCGGTGCTTTCATTTTTTGGTTTATTAATTTGGAAACCCACACGTACGCATTTTCTTAAATCACTTGGCACTTTTAAATTCTATTTATTATTGATAGTTTGCTTTGTTTTTCCAACATTGATTTCTTGTATTGTCGTGTTTCCGCGCGACCATTATTTGTTTTTGCAGATGATGTTGTACATCGTACTATTTGTTTCTATTATCTCTTTTTTCTTTCAATATTTTACGTATCGCAATGGAATGTTTGCTGTGTTATGCTGTTTGTTATTTTTGGCTACGCCCAATGTGAAAAGTTATCAATTTATGAAAGTAAATACAGATACAGACTATTTATGCAATATCGAATTGATTCATCATATTGAAAAAAACTACGCATCCAAACAACATACCATCTTTACCAATTTGCCCTTTGTGCATGGTATGTTGCCTACTAATTTTAAAGAAGTGAATACGATTTTTGATAAGAAAAAACATCGACCATTTCAGCATTATTTAGATAGTGCAAATATTGATATGGTGATTGTGCTGCCATCATTATTACGCGATCCACATGTATCTTCTGATAGCACTTGGAATCATTTTATGCAACACTACGAACAATATGGTTTTAAAAAAGATGTGTTTAGTAAATGTGAGATGTATCTTCTGCAGAAAAATGCTTTAGAAACGCATTAATCGTTTCTTCCTTTTGGGTAGATAGATTGATTGCAGACGAAACAGCAATGCCGTGAATGCCTGTGTTCATTAATGGTTTAACGTCATTCAATTGTATTCCTCCAATAGCAATTACTGGTTTTTTGATGTTGTAAATGGTGGAATGCATCATTTTTTGATAGCCATCTATACCAATAACTGGCGATAGATTTTCTTTTGTGTTAGTGAATTTGTATGGACCTAATCCAATGTAATCGACACCTTGTTTTTCTAATTGTTCAATATCTTCAATAGTGTTTGCTGTGCCACCAATTATTTTGTTGTTGCCTAAAATTTTTCTGGCATCAGTTATTGCCATATCATTTTTTCCGAGATGTACACCGTGTGCATCGATTGCTTTGCAAATTTCAACATTATCATTAATAATTAATGTGCAATTCCATTTGTCGCATATCGTTTTGACATCTTTTGCAATAGATAAATAAGTATCGAAGGATTTATTTTTTACGCGCAATTGCAACCATCGAATGCCATTTTTACACGCAATTTCTGCTAATTCGGGATGCGATATGGTATCTACATCTTGTGTGAGATATTGGAATCGATGAATCATAAACAAAAATAATTGAAAAAAAATAGACAAAAGTCTTGAAATTTAGGACAAAAGTATTAACTTTGAATATGGGAAAAGAAAAAAAATATAAAGTTGCAGATGAATCAGCTTCTATTTTAAATGAGCCAGCCACAGAATATGCTGTTATTGCACATGCTCATTCCGGTATTCCTATTCAATATCTTAATAAATTATCCGATAGATACGACATCTCTATCAATGATTGGGCAGGTTTTATGGGCATTTCCACAAAATCTATCCAACGCTATCAGCAACAAGACAATATCTTATCAGCCACACAAACAGAGTTTGTTTTTAAGATAGAACAACTCTACAAAATAGGAAAAGAAGTTTTTGGCACCACCGAAAACTTTAAGCAATGGTTGCAAAAGCCGGCATATGGTTTAGGTAATAAAATTCCGGAACAAATTTTAAATACCATTAGCGGCATTAATTTAGTCATTAATCAGCTTCAACGAATTGCCTTTGGTGCATTAGCATAGTATGTTGGTTTATAGAATTACTTTAGAAAAATTTGCCACCTTGCAAGCTTCCGGAATTGAAGCGAGATGGAATAGTCATGGTGTGAAAGTGCTGTACACTGCTGCTTCACGAGCATTAGCTTGTTTAGAAAATGTAGTACACAGAAGCGGCGAAGGTTTGAATGATTTGTTTCAAACGATGGTAATAGAAATTCCGAATACAGAACGAATTGAGAAATTAAAGTTAACTGATTTACCAAAAAATTGGCAACAATTTGACCACGAACATATTTGTAGATATGTAGGCGATGATTGGTTTTATAGGCAAGAAAGTTTGGTGCTGCAAGTGCCGAGTGTGATTATTCCTAACGAATTTAATTATCTCATCAATACGCAACATCGCAATTTTAAAAAAGTGAAATTAAAAGTGATAGAGCCGTTTATGTTTGATACACGCATCAAACAATAGAATGATAACCCAAATTGCTTTTATTGCTAATTAAAAATTGATAGGTGTATGCTTTTGCTAACGCACATGCTTTGTGAATTGGATTGCCAAGTGCTAAATAGGCTGCTAATGCCGATGATAAAATGCAGCCGGTGCCATGTTTACTAAGTTCAGTAATTGCAGTTGGATGCAAGATGTCTAATTTTTGTTGAATCCAAATCAAGTCGGTTGCAGGTGTTTCAATATTGTGGCCACCTTTTAAATATACATTACATTTTTGTGCTAATTTTTCAGCACCTACAACAACATCTTTTTCTTGCGATAATAATTTTACTTCATTCCAATTCGGTGTAATAAATTGTAATTCACTTAAGATATGTTGGATAAGTTTTTTGGGAATTTTTTTATGAAAATCAAAGCCGGCACTTGCCCGTAAAATTGGGTCCCAAATAATTTTTATGCTTGGATTGTAACTATGTAATAGCTCCACAATAGAGCCAAGAGTTTCCATATTTTCTATCAATCCTATTTTTGCATATTCTATTTTATACGCTTCTAAAATAGGATACAGTTGGTTTTTAATTTTTTTTTCAGATAGCCAATGAACACCGTCAAATTTATGGTCGTTTTGATAGGTGATACACGTTGTAACTGCTAAGCCATACACGCCAATATTTTCCATGGTTTTTACATCAGCCAACACACCGGCACCGGCACTGGCATCGTAGCCCGCAATAGATAGTACGTATGGTCTATTTTTATTTGGCATCTGTAATTAGTTGTTGTAGTTTTTGGTATTGTTCAATTGCATTTTTTGGTTCGTTCCAAATGGCACCTAAAATACCGATACCATCAAAGTTACAATTTTTTATGATATTGATTTTTTGAGCATCCGCTTCCATTCCACCAATAGCAAATTTTTTAGCTGTTTTATGTTGAGATAAAATTGAACCTAATGCATCGAAATCCCAATGATAGTGATGATTTTCTTTTGAAATGCTTTTAAAAATGGGTGATACAATGATATGATTAAATTGACCATCGTAATTTTTGATATCATCTATTTGGTGAGCAGAAACAGATGCGATTTTGTGGTTAGCACGCAGCCAATCTAAAATTTTATCATTGTAGTTTGTGTTTTTTTGTAAGATATCACGTGTGAAATGATAGCCGCCTAAATCAAATTCTTTGCTGATGATGAGTGAAGTAGAGATACATTGTTTCCAATATTTTTCCGGAATTTTTTCCATAAAATCCACTAGTGAAAAATCATCTAAATCCGGCTTTCTGATATAGAGATAATCCACACCAATTTCCAATAAAGTAGAAATTATTTCTATTTCATTTTCTATTTCTGTTGGTGCTGTGTAGAGAATTGTTTGCATGAGTTTATTAATACAATAGAGATCCAAGTATTATTTTATTGACATAAAATGTATTGTTTTTAATGATAAACACAATAACCCAATTGCCTACAGAAATGCAACTAAATCCTTTTGCAGCTAAGAATGTATGACGACATAAAGGATACTGAATTGGATGTGCGTATTTTTCTATAGATTTAATAAATCTATCTTTCCATTTTGAACCGGCACCAAAAGTATTTGCACCATCAATAAATAAGGAAATATTGTTTAGTGTTTCTCTTGCAGATTTACTAAACTTTAGTTGTAACATTCTTTTTTAGTATTGTGTTTTGTTGTTTAAGTTTTTTTTCGATGTGAGTTTTTACTTCATCCACTGAATAATACTCTTCATCTTTAGTTTCTTCTAGTAGTAATTGTAATTCTTCATCTGTTGCTTTTCTTCCAATACCAAATGCTAAGTCGTGAGGTGTCAACTTGCGTATGTTTTGTTTACCTTTATTAGTATTAGATTTCATATTTCTAAATTAATTATTTTCTTTTAAAAACACAATCTATGAATATTAATAAATTAGT
>CAZDOT010000032.1:8272-25207 GCA_964507125.1 uncultured Chitinophagales bacterium
CATTATTTCATTTTTCCATTACAAATAAATCTCACTTCCTTGTTCTTTAAATTCTTTTGATTTTGCTTGCATGGCTTCTTCAATCTCTTTTGCGGAAAGTTCACCTTCGTCAGTGTCTGCATAATCACGTACTTCTTGTGTAATTTTCATACTACAAAAATTTGGTCCGCACATAGAACAGAAATGTGCTGTTTTTGCTCCTTCGGCAGGCAAAGTTTCATCGTGAAATTCCAAGGCTTTTTCCGGATCTAAACTCAAATTAAATTGGTCATACCAGCGGAATTCAAAACGTGCTTTACTCAATGCATTATCGCGGTATTGCGCACCCGGATGGCCTTTTGCTAAGTCGGCGGCATGTGCTGCTAATTTATATGTGATAACACCAACACGCACATCTTCTTTATTGGGCAATCCTAAATGTTCTTTTGGAGTAACATAGCACAACATTGCTGTGCCAAACCAGCCAATCATGGCTGCACCAATTGCCGATGTGATATGGTCGTAGCCCGGTGCAATGTCTGTTGTTAATGGTCCCAACGTATAAAAAGGTGCTTCATGGCATTCTTTCAATTGCTTGTCCATATTTTCTTTTATTAAATGCATGGGCACATGTCCCGGACCTTCAATCATTACTTGCACATCATGCTTCCAAGCAATTTTTGTCAACTCACCTAATGTTTCTAATTCTGCAAATTGTGCTGCATCATTAGCATCTGCAATGGAGCCAGGACGCAAACCATCGCCCAAAGAAAAAGCCACATCATAGCGTTTCATAATTTCGCATATTTCTTCAAAATGCGTGTATAAAAAACTTTCTTTATGATGTGCCAAACACCATTTTGCCATAATGCTTCCACCACGCGAAACGATTCCTGTAACACGTTTTGCGGTAAGCGGAATATAGCGCAATAAAACGCCGGCATGAATGGTGAAATAATCAACACCTTGCTCGGCTTGTTCTATTAAAGTATCGCGGAAAATTTCCCACGTTAAGTCTTCCGCTTTGCCATTTACTTTTTCCAATGCTTGATAAATCGGCACTGTTCCAATTGGCACCGGCGAATTGCGGATAATCCATTCGCGTGTTTCGTGGATATTTTTTCCGGTAGATAAATCCATAATCGTATCGGCACCCCAACGACAAGCCCAAACAGCTTTTTCTACTTCTTCTTCAATGCTGGATGTTACAACGCTGTTTCCAATATTAGCATTTATTTTCACTAAAAAATTTCTTCCAATAATCATCGGCTCGGTTTCCGGATGATTGATATTGCACGGGATAATTGCTCGGCCGGAAGCCACTTCGTTGCGAACAAATTCCGGTGTTATAAATGATTTAGGTGTGTTAGCACCAAAACTTTCACCTTTATGTTGTTGGGTTAATGTTTTAGCTTGTCCGTTGAGTGATGCATTATACTCTTCAATACGTTGATTTTCTCGGATGGCAATGTACTCCATTTCCGGCGTAATGATGCCCATTTTAGCATAATGTAATTGCGTTACATTTCTGTTTTCTTTTGCACGCAATGGCATTTTGATATGTTCAAAACGAAGATGATTTGTTGTTTCGTCATTCATTCTTTCTGTGCCGTAAACCGATGAAAACTCAAATAAGCGCTCGATGTCGCCACGCTCCAAAATCCATTTTTCGCGCAAGCGAGGCAAGCCTTTTCTTACATCAATTTCGATATTAGAATCGGTGTATGGTCCGGAAGTATCATAAACAGTAATCGGTTGATTTTTTGCTGTTTTTCCGCCTATTAATTTGGTGTCGCTGAGTGCAATTTCGCGCATGGCAACTTCAATATTGTGTATATTTCCTTTTACATAAACTTTTTTAGAACCCGGAAAAGGTGTAGTGGAAATAACTTGCTGTGTTGGTATTTTATCTTGCTTCATTTTGTTTAGTATTATGTATTGAGTAGTAAGAAAGGTTAAATTTATTATTTAATTACTTCATTATTTAATTATCTAATTAAATCAACCGCCGGCGACGGCACCGATGATGATGATTTTATCTTCGTGTTGTAAGATGGTTTCGCACCATTTATTTTTTGGAATAATGGTTTCATTGATGGCAACTGCAATGCCTTTAGTTTCATCTAAAGAAAGACTGTTAATAGCATTTTCCAACGAACTATTTTCGCTAAAATTATACGGTTGATTATTGATGGTGATTGTCATTCTTTTTCATTTAAAATCTAACAACATAAAACAATGCATTAAGGCAAACTGTTTTTCTCTGATGAATGACAAGAGGATGAAGCGTAACTCGTTTCCTACGTTGGTGCTAACCAAATCAGGTTCAAAGGATATTTCTCAGTCAACTAAATGACACTCCCAGAGTAGCTCAAAATTAAGTATTATAAACTATAATTGTGGAAATTCAGCGTTATATTTTCTACAATCTATTGTACATTTGCTACACGATGAAAATCAGGATTGCATTTGTGAACGATATACCTAAAATTGTGGAAGTAGCTGCTGCAACGTGGCATACCACTTATAAAAATATCATTTCACAAGAGCAGATTGATTTTATGTTTGAAAATATGTATACGCAAGCTGCTATTTTACAACAAATGCAAGATGGGCATACTTTTCTACTTTATTTGGATAACGAAGAAACACTTGGTTTTGTCAGTTATCTAATTCGGGAAGATGGCGGCATGTATATTCCAAAATTATATGTGAAACCTGATACGCAAGGCAAAGGTATTGGGTATGCGTTGATAGATGCTGTTGCAAAAATTGCCCAAAAAAACAAGCTTCAATTTTTAGAATTGAATGTCAATAGAAAAAATCCTGCTATGTATTTTTATAAAAAAATAGGATTTGAACTACACGAAAAAGTAGACATTGCCTACGGCAAATTTTGGTTGAATGATTATGTGTTGAGAAAGTTGATTAGACAATAAACAATAGTAATAGATAAAAGACAATGGTTTATCTAATTCATCTCAATATAACATGGTAATACACTAATATTTACTGATGCTCCAAGCCCAATAAATAAGCACAAATTGTAGCAATACTCTAACGTAAAGAAACCATTCTTTTCCTTCTACCATTTTTGGTGGCTGAAATAAATGTGGAATATGTACGGCAAAAAACAAAATCAACATAGCAATAATTAAGTAGGCTGAAATTTGTCGTGTTGATGCAAATAATAAACCAAAAGCTAAAATAATTTCTACCACACCACTAACTTTATTTAATGCGTTTTGTGCCGGAAAGAATTTAGGCATAATACTTAAATAAAATCTAGGATTTATGAAATGATTTATACCTGCACCCGCATAAAATGCTGCCATTACATAAAGTGAAATTTGTTGAATGCTTGTCATAATAAAGATGGAATAGTACACCTATTTTTTCGCAATGGATACGAAGATATTAGTTTAATTTAATAATGATTTTCTTTATTCTATTTACTTCGAAATTCATACCACACAACAGTTAATCTATTAATTCCTTATCAACACCAACGGTAACTCGCAAAGTGCTTTTTAAACGGTGCAATAGCCCTTCTGTTTTAGGGAATTCGTATTCAAAGAAATAATGTAAACTCAATAATTTACTTTGCTTAAAATGTGTGTCTATGTTAGTAGATAGATTGCAGGTGTTTCCCATTTTTAGCCATTGCCAACCCATTACTAAAATTCCAAATAATTCCAAATATAAAGTAGCATCACTGAGGTAAGCTTCCACGCCTTCTTTTTGCGCAACATTGATTAAATGCATAGATAATTCTTGCAGTTGTCCTAATTTTTTTTCTAATGCAATTGCTTGTGCTTTTGTGTTTTCATGTTGCTTAGCGATACTTATTTCTTGCATTACTTCTTGCATCAATAACATCACCGCTTTTCCATTTTTCAACATCACTTTTCTACCTAACAAATCCATACCATGAATCGCTGTTGTGCCTTCGTGTATAGCGTGTATGCGTGTTTCTCTATAATATTGTTCAGCAATAAAATCTTTAGTAAAGCCATAACCACCAAAAATTTGTAAAGCAGTTGATGTAGAGTGATTGCTCATTTCTGCCGGATAGGATTTTGCCACCGGCGTTAATATTTCTAATAAGAGATGATATTTTTCTTGTTCATCGCCTTCGGTTACACGAACCATATCGGCATAATAGCTGCATTGCAATTCCAAGCATAAAGCCCCTTCAATAAATGTTTTTTGAAATAATAACATGCGTTTCACATCGGCATGTGTGATGATTGGCACTTGTGCTAATTCCGGATTTTTTTCAGCAATATGTCGGCCTTGCAAACGCTCGTTGGCATATTTTAGGCTCGCATAATAGGCTGCTGATGAAATAGACGTTGCGTGTAAACCTACGGAAATCCTTGCTTCGTTCATCATCTGAAACATATAGGAAAGTCCTTTGTTTTCTTCGCCAACCAGCCAGCCTATGCAATCATCATTTTCACCAAAACTTAAATGCGCAATCGGTGCACCTTTGTAGCCCATTTTATGATATACACCAATGCTGGTGACATCGTTGTGTTCAAGTTGTCCGTTTTCCGTAATTCTTTCTCTTGGAACAATAAACATTGAAATGCCTTTGGTGCCCGCAGGTGCTCCTTTAACGCGTGCTAAAAGTAAATGAATAACATTGTCAACTGCGTCACTATCGCCACAAGAAATAAATATTTTCTGTCCAACGATTTTATACGTTCCATCTGCTTGTTTTTCTGCTGTTGTTACCACATCGCTTAAAGAACTTCCTGCACCAGGTTCTGTAAGTGCCATTGTACCTTGCCATTCGCCAGCAAACATTTTTGGTAAATAAATAGAATGATATTTTTTATCGGCAAAGGCTTCTATTAAATGTGCAGCTCCCATTGTCAACCCCGGAAATACGCAACCGGAATAGTTGGCAGCACCTAATACAAAACTTGCTGCCGTAGAAAATACACTGGGCATTTGCAAACCGCCTACTTCTTTAGATGCCAATAAACTTATCCAACCATTTTCACCGCTGATACGCATGATTGTTTTATGTGCAGGATGTACGTTTATTCTTCCATCTACCAGTTCCGGTTGTTTCCTATCCATCTCTACTAAATATGGAAATAAATGTTCTTTAGCAAACTGGTCGGTTGCATCTAAATACATTTGAACGGAATCCTTGTCGTGGTCAGCAAAGTAATGATAGTGTGTGATGTTATCTGCTTTTAATACATCAAACAAAATAAAATGTAGGTGTTCTTTGTTGTAAAATTTATCACCTAAAAAAACAGAAGCGTTGGTTTGCATAATTTTATTTTTATATCATCCTATAAAATAAAGTAGATGCTTTATTTTTAGGAATAGAATAAAAATAGGAAAAAATAAATGAGATTTATTTATCGAAGGATTATTATTAATATGGAAAAAGTTTTATGAACTCATCTGCATCGGATTTATGTTTCGTTTGGATGCTGAAAAAATATAGATTTCTTGTCCAAGCTAAATACTGATTATAGGTAGATTGTAGATAAATGTATTTTATATTTTTGGATGATTGTGTGCTTACTTTTGCTGATTTGGTTTTGCTTTTTCCCATCACATCATCATACATTTTTATCCATGCAGATTGCAAATTTTCTTGACTATAAGCTTTGCCAAATGAAACAAAAACTTGTTTGTCATTTTTACGATAATAAACAGTTCCGGTTTCGCCACCAATTACAAAATCATGGAAAGAGAAACGTTTCCATTCGCCTATTTTCTGTGGCATTATCTTATCAAAATCATCGCCTAAAGGAAATTTTTTCTTATTAATGGAATAAGGAAAAGTTTGGGCAAATAAAAGTTGACTTGTTATTACAAACAAGAGGGTTATTATGTTTCTTATCATTCTACAGTAACTGATTTCGCTAAGTTTCTTGGCTGGTCCACATCGCAACCTCTTAAAACCGCGATTTGATACGCTAAAATTTGCAACGGAATTACGGAAAGCATAGGTGTGAACGGCTCCACAGTTCCCGGAATTTGGATGACATATTCTGCCAGTTTGCTAATCTCTTCATCGCCTTCAGTAACAACAGCAATAATACGTCCTTTTCGAGTTTTTACTTCTTCAATATTAGACACTACTTTCTCATAGTGTTGTGTATGTGGTGCTAAAACAATAACCGGCATGTTTTCATCTATTAATGCAATAGGCCCGTGTTTCATTTCTGCGGCAGGATAACCTTCTGCATGTATGTACGAAATTTCTTTTAGTTTCAATGCACCTTCTAACGCAACAGGAAAATTAAATCCTCGTCCTAAGTATAAGCAATTGTTTGCATTTTGGAAGGTTTCAGCAATTTCTTGTATGTAGGATTCTGCTTTTAAAATCTTCTCAATTTTTGCCGGTAATGCTTCTAATTCGGTGATGTATTCGCTGAATTGAGATTGGGATAGTGTGCCTTTAATTTCTGCTAATTGCAATGCCATTAACGCTAAAATGCTGACTTGTGTAGAGAATGCTTTGGTAGAAGCAACACCAATTTCCGGACCGGCGTGTGTGTACGAACCGGCATCTGTCATGCGGGAAATGCTGGAACCTACTACATTGCAAATGCCGTATGTTAATGCTCCTTTTGCTTTGGCTAATTCTAATGCGGCACGTGTATCCGCAGTTTCGCCGGATTGTGATATTGCGATTACAACATCATTTTCGGTGATAATCGGATTTCTGTATCGGAATTCCGATGCGTATTCTACTTCTACATTAATGCGTGCTAAATCTTCAATTAAATATTCACCAATAAGTGCAGAATGCCAAGATGTTCCACAAGCTACTATGATAATGCGCTGCGCATTTTTAAATCGTGCTTCGTGTTCGCGAACACCGCCTAAATTCACCCAAAATTGTTGACTATCAATTCGGCCTCTAATGCTGTTTTTTATAGCTTGAGGCTGTTCGTGAATTTCTTTCATCATAAAATGATTGAAACCACCTTTTTCTATTTGTTCTAATTTTAATTGTAGTTCGCTGATGTATGGATCATGCGTGATATTATCTTTGATGGTTTTTACTTCTACTTTTCCATCCATGTTTAACACTGCCATTTGTCCATCTTCTAAGTAAGATACTTTTTTAGTGTGTTCAATTAATGGCGAACCATCTGAAGCAACAAACAATTCATTCGTACCAAAACCTATTACCAATGGAGAACTTAATTTGGCAACAATTAATTTGTTTTTATCTTTTTTAGAAATAACTACAATAGCATATGCACCAATTACTTCATTTAGTGCTAAGCGTACGGCTTCTTCTAATGGACAGTTTACATTTTTCTGAATTTCTTCGATAAGATGCACTAAAACTTCAGTGTCTGTTTCGGAGCGAAAAACATAACCACGTGCTTGTAATTCTGTTTTTAGTGAATAGTAGTTTTCGATAATTCCATTGTGAATGACTGCTAAATCTTCAGTGGCATTAAAATGTGGATGTGCGTTTACATCGTTTGCTTCACCGTGTGTTGCCCAGCGTGTGTGTCCGATGCCAATATTGCCCGAGATATCTTGTCCGTTTGCTGCCTCTTCAAGGTTTACAACCTTTCCTTTTTTCTTGTAAATATTTAGTTGATTGGAGGCACTTAATAATGCAATTCCGGCACTATCATAGCCTCTGTATTCTAATCTTCTTAATCCATTAATGATGATAGGAAACGCTTGTTGTTTTCCAATATATCCTACAATTCCGCACATATAAATTTAGTTTGTGTGTAATAAAAAATACTACGACAATATAAAGAAAAATCTAAGAAAAAAGTTTAATTGATGACGGTATATGTCAAATTAAATTTCATTTTATATCGATCATCTGCATAGTTAGGGCCTGCAATAATTACACGTGATGGGGTATATCCAAAATTGATAACACTGCCATTTAAAGTGGTATTTAGATTGTTTACAGTTCCATCTGTCCCACCTGAACGATATGTTGCTATGTATAAATCGGTATTTGCTTCTAAACCTCTTGATACATTCTGTACATACTTGGTGATATTGATTTTATATCTTGATATTTTGTTGCCAAGTGCATCTATTCCGGTTGAGTCAATTAAACCCAATCCATCTGAAGTGTTTAGAATATCAAGTGTACCACTCGAATTTCGTTTTAATAATAATAGGAAGGATGGTGCTTCGTAGCCTGTATTTGAATTTGGTGTAATTTGGTTTACAACTATTTCAGCTTTATTTACCGCAATGTTTCCAGGATTTAAAATAGTCGGTAATGAAATGCGAATAGTAGTGCCAGCTTGTCCTAAAAGATAGTTTATAGAATCGGATGTAGCACCTGAATTGATGACGTTTTGTACCGCAGAACTTAGTGTGTTGTTATATAAATTAATGCCATTTTGCGTAGCTACCAAACTTCCATCTTTTGCTCTGTAAATAGAAGTGTATAATCGCATTTCTTTTTGGTTGTTGTATTTATCCTTATAATAGATAACCATAGCACTGTTTCCCGAACTAAAATCCATCTCAGCCATACATTTTCCTGCATTGGATGAGTTCTCAATTCGTAAACCCGGAAATGCATTTTTAAAAAGTGATGAGTCTCTTAATGTATTTTGTCCTAAATTTAAGATAGTTGTTCCAATCGATGCATTCAAAGGAATTCTCATAATACTTGCTGTCCCAACGGTGTCGGTTCTGCTCATGATTACTTTATTTGAAGGCTGAAATGTGTAATTACTCAATGTGCCGATAGTGCTTCCGGCTGGGAATGCACTGTTATTGGAGTAATAGGCAATATTTTCATCTATTTTATTATTGATGGTGCTTACCTCAAAACTTTGTGCTACCGTTGAGTCGCCGGAGATGGTATTGTATTTTAATAACAACACAACGGAGTCTAATGTAAAAGCTCCTAAAGTATCATCTAACACGGTGCTTGGTCTATCTAATTCGAAAACTATACTTGATTTTTGTAAGCCGAATATTGGGTCATTAATAACACCTAAATAATTTTTAGCCAATTTATCGGTGCGTAAAAATGTATCTTCCAATGTTTTTACATTTAAAGTAAATGTGTCAGAAAATTTTAAATTCAACAAATCATCCGAAGGCAATATATCAGCACCGATACTAGTATCTTTTTTACAAGAAGAAATGAATGCCAATAATGTGATGAGCGTGAATAGGTAACTTTTTTTCATTGGAATGTACAGAGCAATTTTATAATAATGATTGATAGAATTCGGTGTATTTAGGTAAAATAGTATCTAAATCTTGATAAGGAAGAAAAGGTTTTTTGCCAATTTGTTTTTTTAGCACGTCCAACTCTTTTATGTTTTCGGAACCTTGAATAATGGCATCTGCATACAATGCACCACCGGCAGTAAGTGCTTCATTGTTCAAGTCTTTAAACACAGTTACATCTTTATCTTTAATCTCATCACCAATTAACGCTAATTTCAAGAAATTCTTGTGTAGTTTTTCTTTAAATGTATTTTCGTAAATACTATATACGGTTTTAGTGTGAGCAAATACCGGATCTTTAGCATATTGTGTTTTTAGATAAACAGGAATTAAACTCGTCATCCAGCCATGGCAATGGATGATATTGGGATGCCAACCAAATTTCTTTACCGTTTCTAAAGTTGCTTTACAGAAAAACACCATGCGCTCCGCATTGTCGTCAAAGAATTTTTCATCGTCATCGTTGAAAACGGTTTTGCGTTTAAAAAACTCTTCATTATCTAAGAAATAAACCTGAATTCTGGCGCCCGGTAAAGAGGCTACTTTAATAATTAATGGATAATCATCGTTGTCAATAATGATATTAATGCCCGATAAGCGAACTACTTCGTGCAATCGGTTTCTTCGTTCATTTATAATGCCAAATCTCGGCATCAATACGCGTACTTCTAATCCGTTGTCGTTAATGTAAGGTGCTAATTTTTTAACTATATTTCCGGCTTCAGTTAACACCAAATATGGATCCATTTCTTGGGTAACATAAAGCAATCTTTTTTTCTCCATACGCTGCTTATCTATTATAAATTCTTAATATTGTACTAAAATAAGTTGCAAAGGTACGTATTTTTAGCGGTATTATTGAATTTTGTACATGTATAATCGCATAATTTAAGTATTCTTTACAATTTGTATTTCAGACAAACTGTTTCATTTTCAATGTATTATTGAGGTGATGCTATCTTAATCTCGAAAAAATGTACGTATGAAAGTTTTTAGCACTGTACACGATATTCAAAAATATTTATTGGAAATCAATAACTTACACGATGCTACAGTTGGGTTTGTGCCTACTATGGGTGCCTTGCATAAAGGACATTTATCATTAATTGAAGCAGCTAAAAAGAAAGCAACCATTACGGTTGCCAGTATTTTTGTAAATCCAACCCAATTCAATGATAAAAAAGACTTTGAAAGATATCCAATACAATTGGACAAAGATTTGGAAATGCTATTACACGCCGGCAGCGATATTGTTTTTGTTCCAACAGTAGAGGAAATTTATCCGAATGGCACGTTAGAAAAAACAAGTGTTCCATTGGGTTTTGTTGGTAAAACGTTGGAAGCCGCACATCGAAAAGGGCATTTTGAAGGCGTATTGCAAGTGGTAAAGCGATTGTTGGATATTGTTCAACCGGATTTTTTATTTCTTGGGCAAAAAGATTATCAGCAATGTATGGTGTTGACACAATTGATAGAGCACTATCAATTGCCGGTGCAAATGGAGATTTGTGCCACCTTGCGCGAGCCGGATGGATTGGCTATGAGTAGCCGCAATATGCGCTTAACGACCGAAGAGCGTGTTGCCGCATTGCAGTTATCAAAAAGCTTGTTTGCCATCCAAGCAGCATATAAAACGCAACCGATAAATGTGTTATTGGATGCCCAATGTCAAGTATTAGCAAGTAATCCTTTGATACAAACTGAGTATCTCACCATCGTAAATGGGAAAACATTAAAACCCATAACAAAATATAAATCCAATATTCCTATGGTTGCATTGGTAGCAGCCAAAGTAGGTGAAATTCGATTGATAGATAATATTATTTTACAGTAAGAAAGTCACCTAACTAATTGTATATGTTAGTTAATCTATGTCAAATTCCTGCTAAGAATACTTAATCCTTCCGTAATTTGATATATCATTTTTATCTCTAACTTTGTACCTGAATTTATAAAAATATGTTTGTACACGTTTTTAGAGCTAAATTACACCGCGTTGTCGTAACGGAAGCAAATTTGAATTATATGGGAAGCATTACCATTGATGAAGATTTGTTAGATGCTTCCGGAATTATTCCAAACGAAAAAGTTCAAATTGTCAACATCAATAATGGTGAACGATTTGAAACCTATGTAATTAAAGGCGAGCGTGGTTCCGGTCAAATTTGCCTAAACGGACCGGCTGCACGCAAAGTACAGTTGGGCGATAAAATTATTGTGATTGCTTACGGCATGATGACGGTAGAAGAAGCAAAAATCTTCACGCCGGTAGCTGTTTACGTAAACGAAAGCAACCAACAAATAAAACAATAGTGTTATCTTCGTTTTAATGAAGAACACAAAAACACTTATTAAAATTCTACTTTCTTTAGGACTTGGTATCGGGTTGATTATTTGGTTTTGGAATAACATGTCCGAATCGGATAAAACAGAAACCATTAGTGCTTTCAAACGAGCCAATTATTTTTGGATTTCCTTAGCGCCATTATTAGGTTTAGCGGCCAATTTTGTTCGCACTCAACGTTGGCGATTAATGTTGCGACCAATTGGATATAATCCGGAATATTGGAATACTTTTTTTGCGGTGATGATAATGTATTTCTTCAATCTTTTTGTGCCGCGATTAGGTGAAGTTACTCGTTGCACTATGTTGGCAGAATATGAAAAAGTGCCGGTTGAAAAATCGTTGGGTACGATGGTGACAGAGCGTTTGATAGACGTTATTTGTTTAGGTATCGTGTTTTTATCTATTTTACTTTTTTTGGGAAAAGATAATTTTAATACGATTTACGCCGAGTTTGAAAAATTAACAGCCGGCATACAAAGTGGAACACTTACGATGCTATTAAAATTTGCTGTTCCCGTAGCATTGGTAGTTGGCTTGGGTGGCTTTGCTATCTATTATATCCGAAAAAATGGGATAGATAAATTGATAGATTTAGTATTTTCAAAAGTAAAAAGCTTGTTTGCTTCTATTTTTTCAGTAAGAAATGTGAAAGAAAAACCACAGTTTATTTTATTGACGATTGTTATGTGGTTGATGTATTTAGCGATGTTTTATGTCAACTATAAATCTTTACCGGAAACAAGTAATTTGCCATTAGTTTCTGCATTAGTTTGTTTGTTTTTTGGTTCCTTAGCCGTTGTGCTTACACCTGGTGGAATCGGAATTTATCCTATTGTTATACAAACAATTCTTGTTGGATTTCAAATTCAACCCAGCATTGCCATCGCAATTGGAATGTTGTCGTGGGTAGTGCAAACATTGGGTGTGCTTTTAGGTGGAATGTTGTCGTTGGTTTTATTAAATTTAATTAATAAAAAAGAAGACGCATCTTTACTGCATGAGCCATCCTAAAATAGTACAAAATATATCCGATTTTCTATCTAAAATAGAAAGAAAAAATAACACCATTGTATTCACAAATGGCTGTTTCGATTTGTTGCACGAAGGTCATCTACATTTATTAAAAGAAGCTAAAAAATTAGGTACTACTTTATTGGTTGCCGTAAATGAAGATGCTTCTGTTAAAAGGTTAAAAGGCGATGTGCGTCCGATAGAATCGCTTGAAATTAGAATGCAAAAACTGGCACAATTATCGGAAGTAGATTATGTTCTTTCGTTTTCGGAAGACACACCATGGTTGCTAATAAAAAATATACAACCTGATATTTTGGTAAAAGGAGATGATTATAAAATAGAAGATGTTATAGGACGCGAATTTGCCCAAAAAGTAGTGTTGATACCATTGTTAGATGGATATTCTACTACCAAATTAATAGAAAGAAAACACAATTCGTAAAGTGTCAATTCCATAATTAGTAAATAAATCGTATTTTCGCAATCTCAAATTTTAAGTAATGAATTTTCAATTAACGGAAGAACATCTGCAAATACGTGAAATGGCAAGAAATTTCACTCAAAACGTATTAAAGCCGGGTGTTATTGATAGAGATAGAGATATGATTCATCCAACAGAGTTTTTGAAACAAATGGGTGAGCTTGGATTTATGGGCATGATGGTAGATACCAAATATGGTGGTGGAGGCATGGATGCTATTTCATATTGCATTGCTATGGAAGAAATTTCTAAATTGGATGCTTCTTGTTCAGTTGCAATGTCTGTTAATAATTCCTTAGTTTGTTGGGGTTTAGAAGCGTATGGTACAGAAGAGCAAAAACAAAAATATTTAGTTCCATTAGCGAAAGGCGAAAAATTAGGAGCTTTTGCTTTAAGTGAGCCCGAAGCCGGAAGTGATGCAACTTCACAAAAAACAATAGCAGAAGATAAAGGTGATTACTATTTATTAAATGGTACCAAAAATTGGATTACCAATGGTGGAAAAGCAGATACATACTTAGTTATTGCACAAACACATCCTGAAAAAGGACACCGCGGTATTAATGTATTAATCGTAGAAAAAGGAATGCCCGGTTTTGAAATTGGTGCAAAAGAAGATAAGTTAGGTATTCGTGCATCTGATACTCATTCATTGTTGTTTACAGATGTGAAAGTGCCGAAAGAAAATAGAATTGGAGAAGATGGTTTTGGTTTCAAGTTTGCCATGAAAACTTTAGAAGGTGGAAGAATTGGTATTGCCGCTCAAGCATTAGGTATTGCTGCCGGCGCGTATGAATTGGCCGTAGAATATGCAAAAGTGCGTAAAGCATTTGGAACAGAAATTGCCAATCATCAAATTATACAATTTAAGTTGGCAGACATGGCAACTCAAATTGAAGCAGCACGTTTGTTGGTATACAAATCAGCTTGGTTAAAAGATACACATCAAGATTATGCCATTGCATCTGCAACAGCAAAATTATTTGCTTCAGAAGTGGCAATGCGTGTAACAACAGAAGCAGTGCAAGTGCATGGTGGTTACGGTTATGTAAAAGAGTACCATGTAGAGCGTTTAATGCGCGATGCAAAAATTACACAGATATACGAAGGAACCTCAGAAGTTCAACGTATCGTTATATCGAGAGGTGTATTATCGGGAAAAGTATAAAGTAGAGTCGTGATATGAGAGAATAGAAAATAAAATAGTAACTATTTCCATTATCTCAATTCGCATATCTATAATTCTTTAAACTAATATATTGGAGACGTGTCCGAGTGGTTGAAGGAGCACGCCTGGAAAGTGTGTATATGGGAAACTGTATCGCGAGTTCGAATCTCGCCGTCTCCGCATCTTTTATCTGCCAAATTTTCCTTTCTTCTCTTTTAAAATAGATTCGGCACAAATCTTGCTTTTAATTAAAAACCTTACAAAGTATAAGGTTTATGACATATTGTCGAATTTGAACAAAAATTTACGTATGATACAGAAAATTGAATTGCAGCATATACTTGAAGATGATGTAGAGATGGTTCCTTTATTATCTATTGAAGAAGACGATACGACTAACCATGATAATTTACCAAAATCATTACCGATTTTACCCTTACGCAACAATGTGCTCTATCCGGGTGTGGTGATTCCTATTTCTGTAGGAAGAGAAAAATCTATAAAAGCCATAAAGAAAGCCTATAAAACCAACAAATATGTAGGTGTAATTGCACAGCGTGATGTGAAGATAGAAGAACCGGAGCCAAAAGATTTGCACGAGATTGGTACGACAGCAAAAATAATAAAAATGCTCTCCATGCCGGATGGTGGCAACACTCTAATTTTGCAAGGTATAAAGCGTTTTGTTGTCAAACAACATGTAACGTCAGAGCCTGTTATTGAAGCAGAAATTGAATATTTATCAGATATTGATTTTGCAGATGTGCAACAAGAAAAAGCGATGATGGATAACATGAAAGATATGGCCAATAAAATTATTGAGCTGTCTCCGAATATTCCGAATGAAGCTAAAATCATCTTAAATAATATTACCAATATTCGATACTTAGCGTACTTTATTACATCTAATCTCAATGTAGATTTGGTACAAAAACAACAAATACTTGAAACCAACGATGTGCGTGAACGCATACAACAAGTATTGAAAATATTGCACCAAGAACTACAACTTCAAGAGTTGAAAGCAAATATCCATAACAAAACAAAAACGGATATTGACAAGCAACAACGCGAGTATTTCTTGAATCAACAAATGCGTGCCATACAAGAAGAGTTGGGCGGCGATATGTATCAAGAAGAGCTCAATCGGTTGAAAGAAAAAGCAGCTACTAAAAAATGGAGTGAAGCCGTTGCAAAAGCATTTGATAAAGAAATTGAACGTATCAAACGCATGAATCCAGCAGCCGCTGAGTATTCAGTGATTTTAAATTATTTAGATTTAATGGTGGAGCTTCCTTGGAACGATACCACGCAAGATAATTTCGACCTGAAAAATGCTCAAAAAATCTTGAATGAAGATCATTATGGATTAGATAAAATAAAAGATAGAATTTTAGAATATCTGGCAGTATTGAAATTAAAAGGTGATATGAAATCTCCAATTTTATGTTTCATTGGCCCTCCGGGTGTTGGTAAAACTTCCTTAGGAAAAAGTATTGCCAGAGCATTGGATAGAAAATATGTGCGAATGGCTTTGGGCGGTTTACACGATGAAAGTGAAATTAGAGGTCATCGAAAAACGTATATTGGTGCTATGCCCGGAAGAATAATCCAATCTTTGAAAAAAGTGCAATCATCTAATCCGGTTTTTATTTTAGATGAGATAGATAAAGTAGGAAAAGACCACCGCGGCGATCCTTCTTCTGCTTTGTTAGAAGTATTAGATCCGGAACAAAACACCACTTTCTACGATAACTATTTAGAATTAGAATACGATTTGTCTAAAGTGTTATTTATTGCTACCGCAAACAGCGTGAATGAAATTCAACCTGCCTTACGAGACAGAATGGAAATTATTTATTTGAGTGGCTATTCATTAGAAGAGAAAACAGAAATTGCCAAAAAACATTTGGTGTCCAAACAACGAGAAGCACATGGATTAAAAGCCAATCAAATTAAATTAAATGATAAGGCCATCCAACATCTGATTCATAATTATACCTATGAAAGTGGTGTGCGGGAGTTAGATAGAGTGATTGCATCAATCATGCGAAATATAGCGAAGCACGTAGCTACAGAAGAAGAATACAACATTTCTGTTAGTGTAGAGGATATCACTAAAATATTAGGCAAGCCTAAATATAATCACGATAAGTATCACCAAAATAATCCGTGTGGAGTAGCAATTGGTTTGGCATGGACACCTTTTGGTGGTGATATTCTTTTTATAGAGTCTTCTCTTAGCAAAGGAAAAGGCAACGTAATGATTACAGGAAATTTAGGCAACGTGATGAAAGAATCGTTTAATACAGCATTGAGTTATCTGAAGAGTAAAGCAAGTGATTTTAATATACCAAAAGAGGCATTTGAAAATTGGAATTTGCATATACATGTTCCGGAAGGAGCAATTCCAAAAGATGGACCGAGTGCCGGAATTGCTATTTTATCTGCATTGGCTTCCTTATTCACTCAACGAAAAATAAAGCCTTTTACTGCATTAAGCGGAGAGATTACATTGCGCGGAAAAGTGTTACCTGTAGGCGGCATTAAAGAAAAAATATTAGCGGCAAAACGTGCCGGCATAAAAGAAATCATCTTGTGTAAAGACAATGAAAAAGATGTGGAAGAAGTGCAAGTTGAATTTATCAAAGGCTTGAAATTCCATTTTGTAGAAAATATGGATGATGTTTTAAATATGGTATTGGATAAAAATAAAATAAAAAATGC
>CAZDOT010000033.1:0-22613 GCA_964507125.1 uncultured Chitinophagales bacterium
GGAGCTGCTGCTTTCTTAGGAGCTGCTGCTTTTTTTGCAGGTGCTGCTTTTTTTGCAGGTGCTGCTTTTTTTGCTGCTGGCTTTGCGCTTGCTGTTTTCTTTGCCATTGTTTTAAATTTTGTTTAGTGTTTCATTTTATACAGTTGAAACTTTTCTGTTGAAGAATTTCATTTTTTAAACAGATTAAAATACTTCGTTAACTATTCTGCTATATAAAAGTAATGACAATATTTAATCTGTACAATATGCAAGTTATTCATACATGTTAATAATTGTGGATAAAGTAAAAACGTATCTGTACGTTAGAGCATGTTTAACGCAAAAAAATTTAGTATGAATTTTCTTTTTACTTGTTTGATGAAATCTATTTAAAAAATGAAATTAATTTTTTAGTCTTTCAAACTATCAATAAATACAAATACTCTGAGCCATTGTAAAAAATGAACATAATAAACTACTATTCTTTATTTATGATTTGCATTGTTTTTTTTATTCACTTTTCTTATCGTGTTAAAATGAAAAATAATGGTAAAAGTTTTTTCTAAAAAAAATTAAAAATGTTTATAAAAGTTCTTTACATCCATAATAAAAAATGAAAAATATCTAACGGTATAACTAATTCATACTTTCATTTAATTTTTTGAATGTTGTATTCTAACAGGAATCGTGATGAAAAAAGAGATGGTTTGAATAATTACAAACAACAAATTCGTATCTTTATTCTATAAAGAATAGATGTGAAAAAGGTACACCTTATTTTATTTTTTTTAATAGCATGTTTGGCATTAGAAAGTTGCACTTCTTGCAACAATGAAAAAGTAAATAGTGATGCAATAGAAAGAGACAGCATTGCAGAACAATACAAAATGTTACCATCAGAACAACAAGAAGTAATCGATGTAGTTTATCGTTGGAATGCTGCACATGATAGCATTCATATAGATAGTTTGGAAAATTATTACAACGATCCTGTTTTATTTTTTAAACGAAAAATTTCTCGCACTGAAGTGATCAATGCTAAAAAATATAAAATAAAACAAGCAGATAGCTATCGCGAACGCATCATCGGACAAATCGGAATTTATGCATCTGATACCGGAAATTATAAATGCGAATTCTTAAAATTGGTTACTGTCAATAATAAACCCAATGTTTTTCACTCGTATTTAATTTTTGAAAAACAACTCGACAATACTTGGCGTATTATTGTAGAAAGTGATAAAGAAGCAGACATGCGTCCGCAACTCGTTTCGATGTTTGAAAAATTTGAAGAAAGTGAAAGTACTTCATCCGGTGATTTTAATGGTGATGGCGAAAATGAAGAATTAATAATTATAAAACCAGAAAAAGATACTGCCGGAAATTACACATCAAAACAAACAAAAATTTCCTTTACCAATTTTGATTTACCGGAAATTACAATCCCAAATTGTGTTGGGGTAAATGTGCTAAATGAAAATGATATTGATGGCGATGGTTCCGATGATTTTTCTGTTGTAATTAAAAAACCAAATGGTGAAGTGGGCAATGTCATTTTATATAGTTTCAAACGCGGACAATGGAAAGAGTTGGCAACATTTGTAGCACCGAGTGATGAAGTTTTTAATTCCAGACAAAATTTAATTGAGTTTGCCGGAAGTGGAAATATCAAAATTAGAACAATTGAAAAAACACCGGACAACCGCGATAGCTTAGTGTTAAAAACGATTTCCACTTGGTAATTTTCATAATCAAAGTATTGCTACATTTTTAGTATGTATATTCCAAAATCATTTAAACAAGAAGATACTGCAAAAGCCATTGCATTTATGCAATCTTATAATTTTGCAACGCTTGTTTCTATTGAAAATAATATACCGATTGCCACTCATTTACCTTTTATTATAGAAACAGAAAAATCGTCTATCATTTTATCTTCACATCTTAGCAAAACAAACAACCAATGGAAATCTTTTACGGAACACCCTGTTTTAGTAATTTTTGCTGAACCACATGCCTATATTTCGCCCACCTTATATCAAAAAAAAGAAGAAGTTCCGACATGGAATTATATTGCCGTACACGCTTATGGCACATTGAAAATTTTAACATCAACAGAAGAAAAATTATCTATTTTACACAAACAAATGTTGGCGTATGAACCCTCTTATTTAGAGCAATTTAAAACTTTAAGAAAAGAATATGTAGATGGTTTGTTAAATGGCATTATCGCCTTTGAAATAAGCGTTGCCGATTTGCAAGCAAAAGAAAAACTCTCCCAAAACAAAAGCGAAAAAGACCGACTCAACGTACGAAAGCACTTAATAGAAAGCGAAGATACCTTGAAACAAGCACTCGGAAAAAGTATGCCCGATTAAGTGATTTTCATCATAAAATAATCCATTTCTTAGCTGTAACTTTGTATTATAATTTTCAAGGAAATGCCTTCCTACGAGTTAATTGATAAATACAATGTTCCCATTCCACGATACACCAGTTATCCAACAGTTCCGTATTGGAAAGATGGAAAAACTAATCAACAAGAATGGGCAGCTTTAATACAGAAAGCCATTGTTGCACAAAAAACAAAAGAAGGCATCAGTTTATATATACATCTTCCATTTTGTGAGCAATTGTGCACCTATTGTGGTTGCAACAAACGCATCACCAAAAACCATTCTGTCGAGTCTGTTTATATAGATGCCGTTTTGAAAGAATGGGAAATTTATAAGCAAATTTTTGGTGATAGTTTAGTTTTAAGAGAATTGCATTTGGGCGGTGGCACACCTACCTTTTTTAGTCCACAAAATTTAGAATTTCTTTTAACTAATTTGTTTGATGGTATAAAAATTCATCCGGCACATGAATTTAGTTTTGAAGGCCATCCTAACAATACCACAAAAGCTCATTTAGAAACTTTCTACCAACTCGGATTTAGACGCGTTAGTTTTGGTGTGCAAGATTTAGATCCGAAAGTACAAATTGCCATCAATCGAGTACAGCCTTTTGAGAAAACTAAGCAAGTGACCGAATGGGCGAGAGCTATCGGTTACGAATCCATCAACTTCGATTTAATTTACGGCTTGCCTTTTCAAACACAAGCTAGTATTCAAAATACGATCGCATCGGTTATTACGCTTTTGCCTAATAGAATTGCATTTTACAGCTATGCACATGTGCCTTGGACTTCTAAGTCGCAACGGGCGTATGATGAAAACGATTT
The DNA here is from genome assembly GCA_964507125.1 of uncultured Chitinophagales bacterium. GTDB lineage: Bacteria > Bacteroidota > Bacteroidia > Chitinophagales > JADIYW01 > JADJSS01. Next base: position 3,203 of record CAZDOT010000033.1, read on the forward strand.
ACCGAAAGGAAAAGAAAAATATACACTTTACGAAACCGGTAAAAATTTATTTTTAGAAGCCGGTTATTTAGATGTTGGTATGGATCATTTTGCATTACAAGATGATAGTCTTTTGTTGGCAAAAAAAAGTAAAACCTTGCATCGAAATTTTATGGGTTACACTACCACCAACACGGAAGTATTAATAGGTTTAGGTGTTTCCGCCATCAGCGATGTATTTTTTGGATTTCGACAAAATGTAAAAACAGTAGAAGCTTATTATGAAGCAATAGCAAAAAAGGAACTTCCGATACAAAAAGGAATTAATGTAAGTGATGAAGATATTTTGTATAGAAAACACATTTTAAACATCGCGTGTAAAGGTGCTACCAATTGGGAAAATGAGATAACACTCAGCGAAAAAATGAAAAATCGGTTGCAAACTTTACAACAAGATGGACTTATTTCTTGGCAAAATAATCAATTAGAAGTTACAGCATTAGGTTGGAGTTTTTTACGAAATATATGTTCGGTATTTGATAAAAAAATGAACGATGCCGAAAATTCATCCTCTCCGGATTTACCGAAATTTAGTCAAGCTATTTAAGCATTCATTTTTCTAAAAAATAAAATAATAGTACATTTATAGCAATGGCTATAACAACCTATTTTATTGGTGGAATTGCTTCGGATGAGCGACTTTTTAAATACCAACTTGCTGCGGTGGAACATTCCGTTTATCTTCCATTTCCAAAACACGAAAAAAAAGATACGATGGAAACCTATGTGCGGAAATTTATTCCAATGATAGATACATCGCAGCCGTTTAATTTAATTGGAAATTCCATGGGCGGCATCATGACGATGGAATTAATCAAACACGTACAACCGGAAAAAGTGGTGTTAATTTCCTCTATTAAAAGTAGAAGTGAAATGCCGGCAAAACTAAAAATTTTGAAATACACATACGCACACAAATTGCTTCCGGGTACCGGATTTATTGGTGCCATACAGTTTGGTAGTTTATTTAAACCGGATGTTTTAAAAACTCCGGCATTGCGTAAATTGGCAATTAGTATGGCAAAAAGCAATGCGCCTTCTTTTTTATATTGGTGTGTCAATGCAATCGTAAATTGGGAAGGTGCAGATGATTATAGAAAAGACATTATCCATATTCACGGCACAAAAGATGAGATGTTTCCGTTTAGTAAAATTAAAAATGCCATTCCTATTATTGGCGGAACACATCAAATGATGTTGAATAAACACGAAGCAGTAAATAAAATTTTATTAGAAAAATTAAACGCGTAGGCTAAACGTCTTCTTGTAAATCGGTTTCAGCTGAAAACTCATTGACATAAATACGTATCATCAACAATAAGTAAGAAACCAACAAAGGACCAAATATCAATCCAATAAATCCAAATAATTTTAATCCGGTAATGACACCAAAAAGTGTGATGAGTGGATGTATATCGGCAAATGCTTTCAATAAAAACAAACGCAATACATTGTCAATATTTAATACCACCACTGCACAATAAATGGCTAAATAAATGCCATCATGTGCATGACCATCCGTAAATAAATAGACTGATAATGGCATCCAAATCATACTGGAACCAATGAATGGAATTACGGAACAAACACAAGTAACAAAACCCCAAAGCATTGGATCTTCTATTCCAAATATATTATAACCTATGTATGCACTAAAGCCTTGTGCAATGGCCAAAACGGGAATACCAATTGCATATGATGTTACAATGTTTTTGGTTTCAGATGTGATACGCTTTTTATTTTGTGGTTTTATAGGTATATATTTTAAAAGTGTGGATTCTATTTTTGATGCATGCAACAACATAAAAAACAACACAAAAAACATTGTGCTGATATTGAAAAATAAGTTGGCTGCGATATTTAAAAAATTCGGTAAAAAGGAAGACACAATTCCGGGAATATTTTTTAGGCTGTCTTTTGATAACAATTGAATGCCGGTTAATTCATCAATGCGATGGATGATTTCTTTAATGCCCATAAATAAATCGTTGGCATTGCTGGTAAAATTCTGCAACTTGGGAACAACAAATAATGTAGCTAATCCGAAAGGAATTAAGAGTACAACGGCATCAATAATCATTAATAAAACGGTGGCAACATACCGATTCCATTTTCGGATATAAAATAGATGAAATAAAAATTTTCTATTTAATACATACAATGTGATGGCTCCTAAAACTCCTGGAACAAGAAATTTTACTTGAATAAAAATGACAATACTTAAAGCCATCAAAATGGTAAAAAAGACCACTTGGCGAAATCGTTCCGTAAAAGTCGTGGATAACATATCAGAAAGTTAAACAAAATTACATTATATAAATAAAAAAACTTCATCCGTGTGGATGAAGTTGACTTTCTATTTTAGAAAAGCTTATATTTTTTTGGTATACGGCATTATGTACTTTACTTTTTTCGGTTTGCCGGCTTCTATGGCAGGCGAAAAATCTGGTAGTTTTTGTACGGCTTGCAACACCGCATTTTCGCACATTGTGCAATTGGATTTTGCCAATTTCACATCAGAAATTTTTCCGGTTTCATCCACGGAAAAAGAGTATAATATTTTTACGGTGTTTTCTCCGTTTGGTAATTTAATATCTTTCGGTAAAGAAACATTGTTATCTAAATATTTTTGCAACTCTTGATCGCCGCCCGGATACATCGCATTTTTATAGCCTTTTCCTGCCTTATCATATGCTCGCATAATGGAATCTGATTTTTTAAAAAAATCACATTTAAAGGCAGAATCTAATTTTGCTTTAAATGCCATATTGTAGCAGTATTTAAATTCACTGCTCGTATCATTTGGATTAAAATAAGTATAGGAATCCGGTGCTGTATTTGGTTTTGGTTGATTGGTGTTCGGTTGGTTTTTAGTATCCGTTGTAGATTTAGGATTTGTTTTTATTTTACTTTTATCAACCGGTTTTTTTAATGCTTGCAACAATACGCTATCATTTTTTAATTTTTTCACTAATCTTTTTGCGTAGTGTGTATCAGAAAACTGAATATAATATTCCGGTGAAAATTTATTTTTTCCGGTTATATAGCAACCCATTTCACCACGAGCAAATTGTGCTTTCATGCTATCTTTTGCGGCAATACAATTAGCATCTTTTTGAGCCAAGGCCGTGTTGGAAAAAAGAGAAATAGAAAAAATGAAAATGAAAAATAATAATTGTCGCATGTTGTTATGTTTAGTGTTATCGCACCGCAATGCAAGAAATTTCCACATTGGCATTTTTCGGTAAAACGCTCACTTCTACGGTTTCACGTGCCGGCGGATTGGTTTTAAAATATTTGCCATACACTTCATTTACTTTTGGAAAATCGTGCATATCGGTTAAAAAAATAGAGCATTTCACTACATTGCCAAAATCCATTTCTGCTGCTTCTAAAATGGCTTTTAAATTTTGCATTACTTGTTCCGTTTCTGCAGCAATGCCATCTTTTATTAATACACCGGAAAATGGATCCAACGGTATTTGTCCTGATACAAATAACATACCATTTATGGAAACCGCCTGTGAGTATGGTCCAATTGGTTCGGGTGCATCATCCGTAAAAATTATTTTGCGTGCCATGTGCTATTACAAATTTATTAAAAGTGATTGCAAAGAAATGCAAATTTTTCTTAATTATTCAAGCTTGTATTTTATTTTCCTTCTTTCTTTTTATATACTTCCGCCACAAACCACATTTCATTTTTATAAACGATATCTACTATGGCTTTTTTGGTTGGCTCATCGTATTTAGAAAAAATATTGTATCCATTTTGAAGTAACTCTTTTCCCAACTTTATTCCATCTACATCTGCTTTTGGAAAAGTTTGTGGTTTTTTCTCCATCGTTTCAATAACATGTTGTAAGATGTCCAAGGTTTTTTGGAGTAATTGTGTATTCACCATGGCACCAAATAAATTTTTCACATCGCCAATAAATTTTTCAATATCTTCTCTTGGTAATTGATAGAGTGTATCTTCAAAATCTTCATCGCTCATAGGCGGTGTGATGCCATTTTTATTGGCAATTTCCGCCATGGATGCTTCAAAATTTTTGGCACCTACAAACGAGTTCAACGAATCCATGCCGGCACGTAAAGCCTGCATAAAATGTCGGCCAAACTTAAATAATGCACGAGCCATATCGCCAAATAAAGCCCAAATTTTTTTGGGTGAGCGCACATAATCGGCTAATTCTTTAAAGGCTTCTTCTAACTTTTTGCGTTCTATTGCCGGCGGATAAATAGTATGTAAAAAATAATTTTTTACTTCGATGATATTTTCTTCCGTGATATTACTTGGTAATTCAAATCGTTTCGATAAATCTGCATATTGATAGCGTTTCTCTATCATTTCACGAAACTTATTGATGATATGCTCATCGGTGGTTGGCTCCATGTTTTGTTATTTGAAAGACTAATTTACATAAATATTAGAATTTTACTTTTTATAAAAGCTAATAAAATAAAAATAGGCTTGTTTATTTTGCAATGCGACATACCACCGCATCATACGCTTCTAAAATTCCATTAAAGGTAGTTTTGGGATGAATGGAAAACAATAACTCTAAAACCGGAACGCTTATTTGGTTTTGAATGCGGGCTTTGGAAAAATTAATAAGTACAATTACTTTTTCTTCTGCCATACTTCGTGTATAAGCCAATATATGTTTATTTCCGGTGGGTACTATTTCAATATCACCATCTGAAATTGCTTTTATAGATTTTCTTAATGCGATGAGTTTTTTAAAAGTATTTAAAAGCGAATATTCATCGGCAGTTTGTTGCTCCACATTTCTATTTTCAATATCTTTATTTACAGGAAGCCACGTTTGGTGATTGGTGGAAAATCCGGCATTGGCTTGTGTATTCCATTGCATTGGTGTGCGGCAATTATCTCTGTTGATGGCAACCGGTAATTTATTAGCAATAAACTGCGGCACCCAACTATAGGTTTTGGTGATTGGGTCTTTGCCTTCTTTTATCGGAATAGAAGCATTGGTCATTCCTATTTCTTCACCGGCATAAACAGTAGGCACGCCACGCATTGTAAATTGTAAGGTGGCTAACACTTTTGCTTTTTCCAAGCTATTTCCCACTCTACGAATACTTCTAAATTGATCGTGGTTACTAAATACGGTGGTTGGTAATAATGGAAATGGATAATGGTGATTAAACTCCAAAATTTTCTTTCTGAAAAAGGCGACATTGAAGCGATAAAACAACATCTCAAATAAAAAAATGAGATGCAAACCATCGTTGTTTCCTAAATATTTTCGTTTCAATGCATGTTTTCCAAATACTTCGCCGACTAATATGCGCGGTGGTTGAAAGGTATCAATTACTTGTCGCAACTCTTGAGCAAATAGAAAATTTTCTTCTTGATTTACGGAATATTTTCTGATTTGAAAATTGCCGCCCGGATAATCTTCTGAAGGAAAAGCATGCCATAAAGAAAACGGATTATCTTTAAAATCTTTGTCTTTATAAATGCAATTAAAAATATCTAATCGAAAACCATCAACTCCTTTTTGTAACCAATACCGACACACGTCGAACATGGCTTTTTTTACTTCCGGATTTCTATAATTCAAATCGGGTTGGAATGGTAAGAAAGAAGCGTAATAATATTGTTTTCTGCTTTCGCAATAATGCCAAGCTTTTGGGCCAACTATGCTTTTCCAATTATTTGGTTTATCTCTCCAAATATACCAATCGGCTTTTGGGTTGGTGGTATTTTGTTTGGATTCTAAGAACCAATGATGTTGATCGGACGTATGGTTCATCACCATATCAAACACGATTTTCATATTGCGTTGATGCACTGCTGTGATTAATTCTTCTGCATCTTGCAGTGTGCCATATTCAGGTGCAATTTGATAATAATCTGAAACGTCGTAACCAAAATCTGCTTGTGGTGAACTATAAAATGGCGATATCCAAATGGTTTCAAATCCCAAATCTTTTATATAATCCAATTTTTGGATGATGCCTTGTAAATCGCCAATTCCATCGCCATTACTATCGTAAAAGGAGCGTGGATAAATTTGATAAATAGTGGTGTTCAATGTGTGCTCTTATTTGTTTATCAATAAACTAAAATAAGCATATTGTGCGGTTTAATACCTAATTCTATTTTTTATTTAATTGATGGTGAAATTGAACCTTTTTTCACTTTTTTTCTTAGTCAAAAAAAGTAACCAAAAAAGACAAGGCAAAAATATCGCTCCACGCTTCTTTACATTATACTTATTTCTACTTTTTTACTCTTTTACTCAGATGCATCGATAATCAAATTTCACAACTGTTTAAAATAAGATAATTTATACGAAGTATGGAAAGAAAAATTATCCTTTTAATCCGGCTTGTGCACTTATTTCCAACATTCTATCAATCGGAATTTTTGCTTTAATACGCAAAGTTTCATCTAATAACAATTCCGGTAATTCATATTTTAAACACAAATAAATTTTCTCTAACGTGTTTAATTTCATGTGTGGACAATCGTTACAAGCACAGCTATTATTCGGTGGTGCCGGAATAAACGTTTTGTGCGGCGATGCTTGCATCATTTTATGTAAAATACCGGTTTCGGTAGCTACAATATATTCTTGTGCATCGTCGGTTTGGGTATATTTTAATAATCCGGTGGTAGAGCCAATAAAATCAGCATGTTCCAATACGGCGGCTTCGCATTCCGGATGGGCAATCATTTTAGCATTCGGATGTTTTTCTTTCAACTTTAAAATTTTATCCAAAGAAAAAATTTCGTGCACCATGCAGGAACCATTCCACAACACCATTTCTCTTTTTAATTTTTTTGAAAGATAAGCACCTAAATTTCTGTCGGGTGCAAAGATAATACCGGTTTCAGGCGGTATACTGTTCACAATAAATTCAGCATTGGAGCTGGTGCAAATATAATCGCTGAGTGCTTTTATTTCGGCAGAGCAATTGATGTACGAAATGACTTTATAGCCTGGATATTGTGCTTTAAACGCAGCAAAATCATCCGGCGGACAGCTATCTGCCAAAGAGCAACCGGCATTCAAATCGGGTAAAAGAACTTTTTTAGTTGGGTTTAATATTTTGGCGGTTTCTGCCATAAAATGCACGCCGGCAAACAAAATAATATCGGCATTGGTTTCTTTGGCTTTTTGGGCTAATTGCAAACTGTCGCCAATAAAATCGGCGATATCTTGTATGTCGGATTCTTGGTAGTAATGCGCCAACAAAATGGCATTTTTTTCTTTTTTTAATTTTGCAATTTCTGCAAAAATATCCAAAGTTGGGTCAACAGGAATATCTAAAAAGCCTACTTGCGTCAGCCCGGAAATTTTTTCTTTAAAATCTACTATTTCTTCCATCTCGTTAAAATTTTTTCAAAGGTACTTTGTTTTTTTCGTTTTGAATTTAATTTGCCTTCAAATTTTTAAAATGAACCGTTCCTAATACATTATAAATAATCTATTTTTAAAATTTTTTATTACTATAATATAGCTGTGTGAATTCGTTGATAAATGTTTTTTACAAAAGGCTTGTTTTCTACTTTAAATTGTTATTGTTTTCTATTATCAACATTTATTCCACATGCTAAAGTTCCTATTTTATGCGGTTTTATGTATTTCATTCACATTCGTTGGTATAGTTATCCCAAGAAGTATGTGTATATTTTTTCCTTTTCAAAAGTTGTATGCTTCGTGTATTTCCTGTGTTTAAATTTTTGAAAAATAGACTTGCCCGTGGAGATTATTTTACATCTATTTTGATTTGTGTGGATAGATTTATTTACACACACCAATCCACACAAATTATTTTTTTCTAACAATACTTTATGTTGGTAACTCACTACGTAAAATATGGTAGTTTGACGCAATACTAACATCTATGTGTATAAGTGAATTTTTATCGATATAAGTTGTGAAACTTTATAAATTGTTCCACAGTTTCCGGTACAAAGTATCGAATGGACTTATTTTCTTTTATTCTTTTTCTTATTTCTGTTGATGAAATATCCATTAATGGTAATTCGTAATATTTCATTTTTATATTTCGTTGGTTTTTTGATTCCGTATTTCTATTATATACTATTATATACACGTTTTTCAATATCCATTCTACTTCTTTCCATTCATTAAACTTGGCTACATTATCTTCTCCAATTATTAATGAAAATTGATATGTTGGATATTGTGCTATTAATGTTTTTAAAGTTTGATGTGTATAAGATGGTTTTTCCAGTATAAACTCAATATCACTTACTTTAAAATGTGTGTTATTTTCAATGGCAGTTTGCACCATTTTAAAACGATGCTGTTCGTCTGCTAATTCACTTTTTTCTTTAAATGGATTTTGAGGCGAAACGATAAACCAAATTTCATCTAAGTTTGCTGCTTCGCGAATGTGTGTTGCAACTAATAAATGTCCAATATGAATTGGATTAAACGAACCGAAATATAAACCTATTTTCAAGTTATGCTTTATTTAGAATGGATGAATAAATTGTTTCTAATTTTTGATACATTAAATGTACATCATATTGTTGAACGTAGTGAAACGCATTTTCTTCAATGGTAGATTTATGTTGTGTATTGTTTATTATATATTCTATACTTTCCACAGCTTGTGGTATTGTATTAAAAATATAGCCTGTTTGTTTGTGTTGTATAATCTCGTTTGCCACATCAAAATTATTACATACAACAATGGTTTTGCTTGCCATTGCTTCTAGAATTACTTGTCCAAAACCTTCTAATTTAGATGTAAATAAAAATACATCCATAATTTTTAATATAGCTGATATATCTTCTTTGTAACCTAAGAAATGTATTTTTTCACTTTTATAGGTAGATTCTAACTTAGTTTTTAAAGAGCCATTTCCAATTATGATAAAATGATAATTGGAATGCTGATGTTGTAATAATTGCTGAGCAATTTTTAAAAATTCTTCTACATTTTTCTCCGGTTCTAATGCTGCTACAATACCGATAATTACAGCGTTTTCAGCAATAATTTCGGCTAGTTTTAAATCTGTTTTTTTAACTTGAAATTTTGCAATATCAATTCCCGGTGCGACTACACTTATTTTATCTTCGTTTATAAATGAAGACAATTGTTGTTTAGCTGTATTGGTTAAACAAATTATTTGCTCGATACTTTCGTGTTGATATTTCCATTTATTTTTAACAGGAAAATGTGTGTGTTTATGAATAATGGCATTGGTTTTCATACCAATGAATCGTGCTAAATAATACGTGTTTATTGCATGACTGTCGTGTAAATGAATTAAATCTATTTGATGTTTTTGTGTGAATTTTTTTAGTTGATAAGCAGCAATAATATCTACAGCCATTCTTTTTGTATATCCAAAAGTAGTTGCATTTTTATTTTTTTGATATAAGATGCTATCTTTTACACAAAACAAAAAATGCTGATATTTTTTGGATGTTTGCTGTATAATTTGATGTAATTGAATTTCGGCACCACGCCAATTTTTATTAGAATTGATATGTAGTATTTTTTTCAATTTATTTTCTTTATTCCAATTCCAATTATCAAACTATATAAACAAGTTCCAAACAAAGTACCTAAAAATGCATCCCAAATTCCAAATACTACTAAGCCGATATACATACTCCACAAAACATATTTCTTTTGTTGATAAAAGGATATAATCGGATATAAAAAACAAGCAATTGCAATGATGCCTAACGGAATACCAAACACACTTAAAAAATAAACGTATTGACTGTGCGGTAAGTAAAAATATGATTTTTCTAAGCTTGGATTTTGTTGTGTATAGATGGCATTTATTTCATTTTGTATATCACCAATTCCTGTTCCTAAAATAGGATTTTTTTTAATTAAAATAATGCCATTTTCAATAGCTTGTAATCTTCTGGAATCCGAAAATTGAAAGGCATCTTTTTTGTTTTCTACGTAACGCGAAATATCATATCGCATGTAGTTTATTTTTGTTGCAATAGTATTGGAACATATAGTAAATACGGATAAACTCATAATTAATCCAATCATTAATCCAACTAACAATTTCCATTTTTTTCGTTGTATAATTTGAATTGTTAGATATAAAAGGAGTATCAAATAGGTGAGTAGTATTCCGGTTCGTGCCGCAAAAAAATGAATAAATAATACTAAACAAGATGCACATACTATTGCAATTATTTTTTTCCATTTTTCTATCGCATCAAATGCAAATGATATTAACATCGTGATGGTACAACTTATTAAAACTGCAAATTGCACATGATGTATTTTTATTATTGGTAAAACATTTCCAACACTATATAATTGCGTTACGTCTTCTATTTTTATTGCATGATAAATTGCATATATTATTTGTATAAATGCCAATACTGTGCTAACACCAATAAGTATAATTTTTGTTTTGTATTCTTTTTTAAAATGATATAAAGTTATTGGTAGAAACAAGACACTTATTTTATTATTCATGGCAATTAAGCCGGTATTTTTATCTTCACTTAATAATACTGAAATGATGTAAATAAAAACGAGTAATATGCTTGATAGATATAATTTATCAGATATTAAATTTGATAGTATTTCTTTTTTATTTGGATAAATTAAAAACAAAACAGATAAGCCTACTAATGCTATACTTTTGCAAGCATTGGAAAAATACAAACCAATCAACATTAGAATTATTAAAACAATAATACTTCTATTTATAATTTTAGTATTTATTAGATTGGATGTCATCGTGAACTAAAAACACAAATTTAGTGTTTATCTACCTAAAATATTGCTAACTTTATGACCATCGTGTCCATTGAACCTAATATAGATAAAGAACAATTATTTGAAGATGAGTTATTACCGCACGCAGATGCGTTGTATAATTTTGCGTATCATCTTACATATAATGAAGCCGATGCCAATGATTTGGTACAAGATACCTTTTTAAAAGCATTTCGTTTTTTAAATTCGTATGATTCGGGAACTAATGCGAAAGCATGGTTGTTTAGAATATTGAAGAATGGCTTCATTAACGAATACCGTAAAAAAAAGAAAGAACCCAATAAAGTAGATTACGAAGATATTGTAGCGTATCAAGATGCAGACGACGATGCCGGAACAGCAACGTATGATTTACGCGAAGATATTTTTGATGGAATGATGGGCGATGAAATTACGATTGCACTCAATAAATTGCCAATAGATTTTAAAACGGTGATTTTATTATGTGATATTGAAGGTTTCTCGTACGAAGAAATTGCTAAAATAATTGATATTCCAATTGGAACTGTGCGTTCCAGATTGCATAGAGCTCGAAATATGTTGAAAGAAAGCTTAAAAGAATATGCAATTCAAATGGGTTTTAAAGATAAAAACGATTAGTATGGCAACACCACCTAACCACCAACGAGATTTACAACGTCAAATTAATTTATTAATTGACGGTGAATTAGACAGAGCTTCGGAACGTGCTTTACGTACGCAAATTGAAACGGATGAAGAAGTACAGAAAATGTATAAAAGTCAGGTTGCTTATAAGCGTACCCTCTCGGAAAAAGTAACCCGCATGAGTTGTGGCGAAGCATTAAAAGACAGCCTACGTTCTAAAATTAGAGGTTTGTAATTATCGGCGTTTGTAGCGTTTTCTGTTATTTTCACCGATTCCAAATCGTGCAGAAAAAGCAATTTCATAATAAGAGAAATCAGCTTTTGGTTTAATACTTTTATTTTTTATAGCAAAATCTCCATTTAATGTCGGTTTATAATCGAGTGCTAACACAAATGGAATTCTTAATCGATGAGTTGTATAGTCGATACCAAATTGTGGAGAGACACCTAAAGCCACAAATTTTTGTGTACTTTGATGATTTTTCTTTCCAAATCCAATCGCCGGACCCACACCTACAAACACTGTCCAAGCATCATTTTTCCTAAAGGCCCAATGTTTTTGATACAAAGCTTGCACATTAAAACCCGGTTTATTTAATATCAATCCATGATACCCATAGCGCAATAAAAATTCCATGACATGCCCATTTTGCACATGATATAAACCGGTCAATCCGGTGCCATAACCGAAACGACCACCTACCGCACCTTTATAATTTTGTGCATTTGTATTATTAAAGCAACATAAAAGGAACACCGCTAAGTGTATAAACCGGAAATTTTTTAGATGCATATTGTAAGATAGAAAGAATTATTCTTCTACAACGCCGGAAGCCAACCAAAAATTGTTTTTGCCTTCACCAATAATAATGGAAATAATTTGTTGTTGCACTAACTCTAACATACCTAAGAAAATAAATACGGCATGAATTTTACTTTCACAGGTAGTAAATATTTCTACAAAAGAAGCTTTTTCTTTAAGTTTGATATAGGTAGCTAATTTATCTCTTTCTTGTTCGATGGAATATTTAAAAGGAGCAACGGTATGCACAATTTTTTCATTTTTCGTTTTATAACGATCCATGCTGCGTTGATATGCTTTCAAAAGTTTAAATAACGTTACTGTTTCTAATTCAGCTTCGTCTGCTAATAATTTTATTAATTGCTCTACTTCTTTATTTTTATTTCCGCGCGTATATTTTAAGGAACGAGTACTTTCTAATTCTTTTAAAACTTCTACTACATCTTTAAAACGTTTGTATTCCATTAACGCTTGAACCAATTCGGTACGAGGGTCAATTTCATTACCTTGCTCGTCCATATCCTTACGCGGCAGCAACATTTTTGCTTTAATACGCATCAAGGTAGCAGCTACTAACATGAACTCACTTGCCACTTCAATATTTAAACGTTCTAAATGTTGAATATAATCTAAAAAATCATTTGTAATTTTATAGATTGGAATATCATTTATACTTAATTCATCGCGCTCAATAAAGAACAATAAAAGATCAAACGGACCTTCAAATTGTGGCAGATGTATTAGAAATGGTGCTGACATAGTTATGTAAAAATACGAAAACAACTAAAAATTATCCGTTGCTAGTTATCTACACACCTAAAGTTACCAACAGAATTAAATACGCTTTCGATTTCGTATTTCAAGAATATTTTGGTATAGCTTATAGTGTGGTAGAAACTCCGCCGATAGAACAGGAACAGCCTGGTTTTTTTATTAATTATTCTGATAAAAAGGTAGATGCTCCATTTTCCATTTTCCAACATTCTTTATTATTAGAAGAAACTATCCAAACTATTCAAATAGAAGTTTCACGTGAATCTGCATTTTCTGTTTTTTTTGCCGCTTCCGAAAAAAAGTACACCGTTAATTTTGATATTTTTTCATCCATATTTTATCTCATCACCAGATATGAAGAATACATTTCGAATGATTTAGATAAACATGGAAGATTCAAATCCACGAATTCTATTTTAGCACTTCCATCTTTTACTTTTGCTCCAATTGTAGAAGTTTGGTTAGATTTTTTAAAAAATGAGTTATTACGAGTTTTTCCATCGTTACAATTTAAAAAACATCATACCTCATGTTTGTTCACTTTCGATGTGGACCAACCTTTTCGATATAAAGGAAGAAATTGGAAAAAGTATCTTCCAAATTTCACTAGATGGAATGCATGGAAAACTGGATTGATGTTTCAACAAGATGAGTTTGATATTTTTGATGAGCTAACCTCTTTATTGAACCAACATCATTTACCATCTATTTTCTTTTTCTTATTGAATGATGATGGTCCGAATAATAGTAAGGTTTCACCAACATCAGTCGCTTATCAAACATTAATTCAGCGAATTGCTGCACAACATACAATAGGTCTTCATCCTTCGTATGATGCACTTGTTACACAAAATTTATCGAATGAAAAAAGTTTGTTAGAAAGATATGGTAGACAAGCTATTTTCCATACACGTCAACATTTTTTACGATTACAATTTCCGGCTACTTATCGTGCTTTAATTGCGAATGGAATAACGCATGATTACACGTTGTGTTATCCCAATATTCCTGGATTCAGAGCGGGATTTAGTCGAGCTTTTTATTTCTTTGATTTAGAAAAAAATCAACCAACTAATTTACGTATTCATCCAGCCTGTTGGATGGATGCCACCTTTGAATATTACCAAACTAAATCCACAGATGAAATTAAACTTGAATTTTCGAAAGTGTATAATCAAGTAAAAAAAATTAATGGTAACTTCGTTCCAATATTTCACAATGATTTATTGGTGCAACCATCACATCGTGCAATATTTAATTACATTTTACAACAACTAAAAAGTAAATAATTCACCCAAATGAAATTATACAATAAAATATTTTTGGTTTTGATATTTTTTATTTCTTTATCAAACGTTAGTGCACAAGATTATAAGTTTTCTCAATTTTATAATTCACCGTTAAATTTAAATCCGGCACTTACAGGAAAGATAAATTCCTTATATCGTTTTGTTGCTAATTATAGAGTGCAGTATTTGCCGGTACAATCACCGTCACCCTATAACACATTGAGTGCCTCTGCTGATTTTGGTATTTTAAGAGATAAGCTGAAAGGAGATATTTTTGGTGTAGGTGTCGTGTTTACAAATGATAGACAAACGGCTATTCGTTCCAATTCGATGATGGCATCTGTAGCGTACAATAAAAGTTTGGGAAAAGATAAAAATCATTTTTTAGGTGTTGGTATGCAAATAGGTTTTTTGCAACGCCATCTTGATTATGGTAATTTAGTTTTTGCCAGCCAATTTGATTCTATCAATTTTCGTTTCGATTTAACACGTCCGAATGGTGAAGCATTTGCTTCCGGTAAATACATCAAACCTAATTTAAATATTGGTTTATTTTGGACGTCTAATTTTACTAAATCAATCGGTGCATATGCTGGCTTATCGATCTTTAATATTATAAAACCGAAAGATACTTTCTTTAAAGAAAATAATGAACGTGCTTTACGTTACAATGTGCAAGCAGGTATGTTTATAGATGTTAAACAAATCTGCCTTATTTCACCCAATGGTATGTATATGTATCAAGCGAAAGCACAACAATGGATTGCCGGTTCCTCTTTTTCATTTAATTTATCCGGTAAAAAAGAACCTTACCGAACAGCCGTTTCTGCCGGAATTTGGTATGATGGTAATGGTGCTGTAATTGCTTCTACCGGTGTTTCGTTTACTGGCGTACAAGTGGGTTTAAGCTACGACGCTACCGTTAAGAAAGATTTAGCCAAAGCAGTGAAATCGTTTGGCGCTTTTGAGGTGTCTATTATTTACACAGGTAAGGCTTTGGAGAAGAAAAAATCTTACTCACCTTTATTGTGTCCTAAATTTTAATTCAACTTTTTATATTAATTCATTCAGTTGTTTCACGTGAAACAACCAAATACACATGTTGTAATACACAACGTGCATAATTTTGTGGAATAAGTGCGTGTGTTTTGTTTCACGTGAAACTTATACACCGTAATTCACATCTTAGATACGCACATGTTTATTGTTTTGTGGAATCTGTATTTAAGAACTTTTTCTAATAGAGGAAAGTGGACTACTCAAACCAAATCTATATCTTTGCACTATGTTTCAACAATATGATGTTATTGTAGTAGGAGCCGGGCATGCCGGTTGCGAGGCTGCAGTTGCGGCCGCTAAAATGGGAAGCAAGGTTTTATTAGCTACCATGAATATGCAAACAATTGCCCAAATGTCGTGCAATCCGGCAATGGGTGGTGTAGCTAAAGGACAAATACTAAGAGAAATAGATGCAATGGGTGGTTATTCCGGAATTGTAACGGATAAAACCATGATTCAATTTAGAATGTTGAATCAGTCGAAAGGGCCAGCCATGTGGAGCCCAAGAGCACAAAGCGACAGAATGCAGTTTCATTTAACCTGGAGAGAGATGTTGGAAAATACACCCAATATCGATTTTTGGCAAGATATGGTGAGTGAATTATTGGTAGAAGAAGGACGAGTGTGTGGTGTGCGAACCGGAATGGGTATGGAAATTCGTTCCAAAGCAGTGGTACTTACAAATGGAACATTTTTAAATGGAATTATCCATATTGGTGAAAAACAATTTGGCGGCGGTCGTGCAGGCGAAAAAGCATCGAAAGGTATCACTGAACAGTTGGTGGCTTTAGGGTTTGAAAGCGGACGAATGAAAACAGGAACACCACCACGTATTGATGGTAGAAGTTTGGATTATTCTAAAATGGAAGTACAAGATGGCGATGCCGAAATTGTTGGTTTCTCTTATAAAAATATCGAAAAACCTAAAGAACAACGTTGCTGTTGGATAACATACACGAATGATACCGTTCATGAAATATTAAAAACTGGCTTTGAAAAATCGCCGATGTTTCAAGGTCGAATTCAAGGATTGGGACCAAGATATTGTCCATCTATAGAAGATAAAATTAATCGATTTGCAGATAAAGACAGGCATCAAATTTTTGTGGAACCGGAAGGCTGGAATACGGTAGAAATTTATGTCAATGGCTTTTCAACATCATTACCGGAAGATGTACAGTATAAAGCATTAACGCAAATTCCGGGTTTTGAGAAGGCAAAAATGTTCCGTCCGGGTTATGCAATCGAATACGATTATTTTCCACCTACTCAACTCAATCTTTCCCTAGAAACCAAACTTATTAAGAATTTATTCTTTGCCGGACAAATAAATGGCACCACCGGATACGAAGAGGCAGCAGCACAAGGTATGATGGCAGGTATCAATGCACATAGAGCTATTCACGAAGAAGCAGCGGTTGTGTTGAAACGAAGCGAAGCATATATTGGTGTGTTAATAGATGATTTAGTAAATAAAGGAACCGAAGAACCGTACCGCATGTTTACATCAAGAGCAGAGTTTCGTATTCTTTTGCGTCAAGATAATGCCGATTTAAGATTGACAGAACTGTCTTACAAAATTGGATTTGCTGAACAAGAAAGGATGGATCGCGTGAGTGAAAAACGAAAAGCGACCGAAGAGATTATCCAATTTATTAAAGAATACAGCGTTGAACCAAGCGATGTAGATGCTTATTTAACAACACAAGGCACAACACCATTGATGCATAAAATGAAATTGGAAAAGATAATTTCCAGACCACAAATCGGAATTTTAGATTTAATAGAGCATATTCCTGTATTAAAAACACACTTAGGTGCTTATGAAAAAGAGTTTTTGGAACAAGCAGAAATTTCCATTAAGTATGAAGGTTATATACAAAAAGAATACGACCAAGTTCAGAAAATGGATAAAATAGAAAACGTATGTTTGAAACCCGATTTCGACTATATGGCTTTGCCTTCTTTAAGTATTGAAGCAAGACAAAAACTATCGAAATTAAAACCACAAACACTCGGTCAAGCTAGCAGAATTTCCGGCGTTTCTCCGGCAGATATTTCCGTATTAATGGTATATTTAGGCAGATAGAAAGTAAAAAACAAGATGATGCAAACAAACAAGAAAAGCAAAATACAGGCGTTCACTTTTTACGGTATAAGTATATTGCATTGCTTTTTGATGTTTTCTTGTGCACAAATTATAACGCCAACCGGTGGTCCAAAAGATACCCAAGCTCCGGAAATCACCCAAGCTCAGCCGGCTAATTTCTCTACCAATTTTCAGCAAAAAGATATTCATATTCAATTTAATGAATGGATTCAACCATTGACGAATGCAAAAAATCAGGTAATTATCTCACCGGAAATTGAACCATTTCCTACAATTACCATTGCCCGAAACGATCTGAAAATTCATTTTAAAAATGAGTTAGAGTCCAATACAACATATAGTATTTTCTTTGGAGATAATATAAAAGATAATAATGAAGGCAATCCGTATCCTAATTTTAAATATGTTTTCTCTACCGGCAATTTCTTAGATTCTTTAAAGGTAAATGGGCATATTACTACCAATTTGGATAAAATTCCGGATAATACATTTCTTTTATTGTATAAAGATATTTCTGACTCAGCCTTCATTACAAAAAGACCGTATTCTATCACTAAAATAAAAACAGATGGTTCGTTTGAGTTGGATCATGTAAAAGAAGGTAAGTACAGACTGTTTGCCTTGAGCGATAAAAACAATAATTATTTTTACGATTTACCAACGGAAGAAATTGCCTTTTTAGATAGTAATATAAACTTACATTCAAATTTAGATACCTTGCATCTTGAGTTATTTTTGCCGGAAGAAGATAAATTACGCATCCAACAATTTGATAGAATTGTAAAAAATGGCATTTTAAATCTTACTTTTAATAAAGAAGTTTCTTTGAATGCAGATGAAATTACGGCAACAATTGTTGGTAATAAATCAATTCAGCCGATTGCATTTACAGAAAAAGATCAGAAAAAAATGGCTATTTATTTTCCTAATATGGAATTAGATAGCAATACATTCCAACTTGTCTTAAAAAATAAAGACGTATTGATTGATACAATCACTATTAAAACCACTCAGAAGAAATCAGCCCAACCGATTCTATTTTTCACCGATTCTCTTTTCTTGAAAACCGCATATGTAATTGAAGGCAGTCCATTGCGGATGTTGTCTACTCATTATAGCTTATCAGTAATTGACACTAATAAAATCATTATTACAGATACTACTAAACAATTCATTCCTTTTACTATTTCACGAAAAGAGGATTTGGCTACGTATGAGCTTTCTGCTAATTGGAAACCTGATACGAGATACATGTTCCACGTTTCTGACTCTTCTTTGTATGATTTGGTCGGAAATTACAACAAAATGCAGGAATTTTCATTTCGAACGATATCAACTAAAAAATCATCTAACTTATTGATTAACTACGAGTTACCTAATATCCTAAGCGATTTTATCGTCATTTTAAAAGATAATTCGGGCAAAGTACTGGATAAGCGAATTTTACGCGATTCTCAGCGTGTTCAAATTAACTACGGGAAGCTGCTTTCCGGCACATATACGGTAGAAGTAATCCAAGATGAGAATAAAAATGGAATTTGGAATTCCGGAAATTATCAACTAAAAACATTTCCGGAAAAAATATATAAAGAATCTAAACCTATTATTTTAAAAGAAAATTGGGATGCAGAAGAAACGATCAATGTTGATTTTCAAAATAAATCTGGAAAAGCCGGTTTCACAGATAAAAGTTCTACATTACCTACAAAACCCAACATTGGTAAACAACCACAAGGAGGAGCGGGTTTTTAGTGCTTTATTTCTTGATTATTAACAAAATTTTCACTTTTCAACAAAATATCACCATTTTTGGTGATGCATATTTGATGCAATGATGTTAATTTCGAATCAACATAAATCCTAACATTGTATTTTAACAAACCCTAATAAAACAAATCACTTATTTGATATATTTAATTAAAACCCTAACAACTTTAAATATTCAAATAATTTTAA
>CAZDOT010000034.1:0-20872 GCA_964507125.1 uncultured Chitinophagales bacterium
AGTAGTAAGTATTGAGAAATATTGAATACATCGTATTTAATAAGATTCCCACTTTCATGGGAATGACAGTAGATGTTGGTCAGATGACTTACAGTCATCCGACCAATTATTAGAAATGAAAAAACTTTGTGTGCTTTCTGGTTAAATAAGTTCTAATAACTATAGGTGGTTGAATATCGACAATAAAATAACCCTACTATTTATTAAACTTTTCCCAAGCATTTTTGCTAAGTTGATAAGTAAGACACTCTATATAGTATGCACCTTTCGCTGCATCTTTTAAGGCATCAAAATAAGATTCATGTTTTAGAATATGTTGAATATTGAGTGCTATACGTTTGCCAAAATCTGTAGAAGGATGTTGGACATCGTGACTATTTATTAACAAACTATCACAACCACCGATAATAGCACTCATAGCTGCTGTTGTATTGCGTAAGATGTTATAATTTTCATCATTAGCATCAAACTGAATCACACTTGTTTCGGCGTGCAACCTTAATAAATACGGTTGTTTTCGCAAATCGCATACTTGTTTCCACAACCATCTAAAAGCACGTAATTTGGCTATCTCGAAAAAATAATTTTGTTTGATATAAAAATGAAAATCTGTTGCGTTCGTAGCAATGCCTTGTTGCAATGCCATTACTAACTCATCTGTAATAGTAGCTTGTTCCTGAATTACACATACAACGGTACAGCTATTGGGCAATACGGATTCTATCGTATTTTTTTCTTCAGAAATAAAATTCTCAAATGAAACGGGTGCAATATCGGTTATTATATCTTGAATTAAAAGAGCAATTTGTTCTGTAGTGAATGAAGTATGCTTTAAATTAAACACAATAGCGGTTGCACCATTTTGCAAAGCAGACAATGCCATTTTATTGGCATTTTGAACAACATCATCCACTTCAACTCGTGCAACAATATGCCAATTTTCAGTTTGTTTTTCCGGTATAGCTAATTGGTATTTCGCATTATCTTCTTTTGTATAAAATGGTAACACTTCTATATTTTCTTGTGTATGCCAAATTAACTTATCGAAAGATTCACCTTTTAAATCTTTAATGATTTTATTTTTCCACGCTTCTACAGAAACAGGCTGAAATTGTGCTACTACAGCGTCATACGATTCCTTCATCATACCACAAAGATAAAAAGGATTTGTGATTGGATATTAACTTATTTTACACTCATAATTTTTATCTCCACGCGTTGATTTAATGGTGAACCCGGCGATGCAATTAGATGTTGTTTTCCATAACCTTTATACGACAATCTATTTTTATCAATGCCTTTTTTTGTGAGATATTCAACACAGGTTTTAGCTCTATCATTAGATAATTTATTACAATAAACATCATCACACAAACCATTCGTGTGGCCACCAATTTCTACTTTTAATGTAATATTTTTCTTTAAAAATTCAACTACTTTATCCATTTCCGGATAAGATGGAATCGTTAAAAATGCAGCATCTGCAACAAAGAAAATTCTATCGGCAATAGCTACCGCACCAACTTCAATCGGCACATTAAACAAATCATATTTCTGCTGCAGTTCAGCATTTTTTGCTACATTTTGTTGTACTTTAGAAAGTGAATCAATTGAATTTTTCATAGCAAAAAATTCTTTTTCTTGTTGCTTGCGTAGCAATTCTAATTTGATTTTATCTTGCTCCATTTTTTGTTTTTCTGCCGCCAACTTATCACGTTCTTCTTGCATTTTTGCCAACAAATCATCCATTTGTTTTTTCTCCAATGCTAATTTTTCTTTTTCATTTTCAAGTTGAGAATTTTGTGCCGATAATTTTTCATTTTCTGTGTTGAATGATTTACGTTGAGCTTCTAAATCGGAAATATCATTCTCCAAAGTTTGTTTGCTTGCATCCATCTTTTGTATCGCTGTTTGCATTTCTTGTTCTAACTTTTTACGAACTTGATCTATCGAATCAAAATTAATACGCGGCGGAGATGGTTTTTGTTCTGTAGTATTTTCAGAAATTAAAGTTGGTTTTATTTCTTGCACATCTGATGTGCTATCTTTTTGAATAGAAGACTGTGATGCTTCCAAAACAATCGGTGTTTTTACTTCTGTAACGATAGGTTTTTCTACAACAGCAGTTACGGCTGGAAGCATTTTATCATCTACGGCAGGTTTATTTAAGTTGGCTAATTCTTCTTGTAATTTTTTGAGTTTATCTTCATATTTATTGATAACCTCTTCTCTTTTCTGCATTTGTTTTGCATCCGGAACATACACGGCAGCTGGCTTTTCTTCCACAACCGGAGTTGTTTTCACCACTTCAGTTTTAGTTGGTAGTACCGTAGTGGTGGCTACTGTTGTATTTTTCTGTTGTTTTCTCAAATCATCTAATTTTTTTTGATAGTCATCATACTCTTGAGAAAGATTATCATCCACTCTTTCTTTTACCGGTTGTGGGTCATACGGCTTCGATTCATAATAATACGGTGATGGAATGGTGGTACTTTGTGCCACTTGTTTTTGTTGTTGTTTCAATGCTTCTAACTTTTGTTCCATTTGATCCGTATTCGCATTATAGGTTGTCGTAACAGGTTGTGGATTGGGATATTGTTCCGCAATTGATTTTGGTATAGTTGAACTTGTATTTATTGTTGTATTCGGTGGTGTATTTGTTTGTTGTTGCTGTTGTTTTAATGCGGCTAATTTTTTCTGAAAATCATCTTCTGGAATCGTAGCGGTACGTAATGTATTGGACGTGGTTACAGTCGGCTCCGAAGTGGTAGTTGGCACATTTACTTCATTAATTTGATAAGGCGATGTTGGTGTACTTACTTTTTCAGTTGGTACAACTACAGTTGTATTTACGTTTT
Organism: uncultured Chitinophagales bacterium; assembly: GCA_964507125.1. Classification (GTDB taxonomy): domain Bacteria; phylum Bacteroidota; class Bacteroidia; order Chitinophagales; family JADIYW01; genus JADJSS01. The sequence goes on from CAZDOT010000034.1 coordinate 2,859, forward strand.
CTCGCATCGGGCTTTTGGTAATTCCAGCAAAATTATCATCTGCAGGATTGATGGTTGGATTATTTTTTTGAGCATCACGAGCCGCTAATTCTTCTTTCGTTAACACATGTGGAGCTGGTTTTATTGGCTTCGGTGGCTCTATATAATTCACTACTTCTCTTTTATTAACAACAGTTGGTGTAGTATTGCTTGACGTTGGAGTAGTCGTAATTGGTGTAGTTGTTTTATTTGGTTGAACGGAGGATTGTTGTTGCTTTAGTGCTTCTAATTTTTTTTGTAATTCATCAGTCGTAGATGTTGGAATGGTTGGTGTAGTAATGGTAGGTTTAGTAGTTGATGTAGTTATTGTTGGTTTTGGTGTTACGAGAGTAGTGTTAGTTGGTATATTATCTGATTTCGTAGTATTGTTGGCTACTAATTTTTTCATATCAACAAATTCCGGTCTTATTTCTTTTGGTAATCGAATGCGAAATAAATCATTCATACCAAACATTGTTTTGCCACTTGAAAAATAGGCGTAATCTCCGGCAGCAGGAATGGTATAATAAATATCCATTTCATCGCTATTGATTTTATCGCCTAAGTTCAATGGTTTCGACCAATTTGTCCAAGTATCATCCAAGCGTTTACTCATATACATATCGTAACTTCCAAAACCCGGATGGCCTGTGGATGAGAAATACATGGTTTTTCCATCGGCTGCTAAAAACACACTTCCTTCCGCTCCCACTGTATTGATGATTGGACCTAAATTTTTAGGTTTTGTCCATGTACCATCGCTGTATTTTTGAGTAACATACAAATCTAAATCGCCATAAGAATCATTGCCCTGAACTGCCATTAATACTACATTTTCGGCAATATTTAAATAGTAATGTGCAAATTCATTTTTATTGATTAAATCCGGAATAGGTAATGGTTTGGGCTTGCTCCAAGAGTTATCTTTTTGTTTGGCAGACACGGATAATCCTGAAAAATTATACGTGTTTTTAATGTATTTATTGGCAACGTACAATCTGTTATTATCTGCACTGATATAACAAGCAAAATTATGTTCTGCCGTATTCAGTGGTGGCCCGATGTTAACGGCTTTAGTAAATGCACCTGTTGGCAAAATTTCTGCATAATAAATATCATCATTAAATGCTGAAAGATTATTATCATCCGAAAGTTTTCGAGTAAAATACAATTTACTTCCATCCGGTGAAATTAATGGTAGATGATCATAATAAGATGAATTGACATTAGATCCTAAGTTTTCCGGTTGCCCAACTGTTTCATTATATCGCAGCACGTTAATTTGTTGTACATAAGGTGTTGTTTTAGTTGAAATTCCGATACAGTCAATTTCTTCTCTTCCAATCGTCGTATTGGTACTTATCACCAATTTTAATTTAGCGACATTATAGGTTGGTTTAATTTTAAAATACGTCAACACATCATCCATTTTATAAGTAGGTTGCGGATTTGGATTTTCATAAACCGTATATTTTTTTCCTTTTGTATCGTATAAAATAATTTCTACCACCGAACCGGAATTATAATTTTCACCTACGATGATTTGTTGTACCATTTGTGGTGTGGCAAAGCCTACGGTAACAAATTCTTTTGAATTATTTTGACTTTGAGGTGTCCAAGCATGTTGAGAAGAAGCATATTTCGTTGAATTGGGATAACCTAAAACTTGCACTGCACTCCAACGTGTAGAATTATCTCTAATTAAATCATCTTTATATTCCGAAGAAAAATCAATTACTTTTGATGCCCATTGTACTTGTGCTTGCACATTGCCAAACAATAGAAATAGTAAGCAAAAAAATACAGTCGTTGGAAAAATGGAAATGGAAGTTTTTTTCATAATTCGTTATAATAAATCAATATAAAAATAGGATAAAATAAAATACAAATGTTGTTTCAAACATTATATCAATAGCATAACGAAAAAATACGGCATTTTGTATGCCATATTGCTGTTATCTATCGTATTATTTTATCTATCTATTCATATTTAAAGTAAGATAACAAATAATGCCCCAATAATTATACCATAAATTATTAAAAGAAATTTCCAAAATGGATTGGCTGATTTTAATTCCATAAACTCGAAGCCTACAATACAAAATTTCATCACAGAAAGTACTGTAATGATTGCAACAACAGCCGTTGATAAAAAATTATTGGCAATCCACGAAGTGGCAATCGTAATAAGAATTAAAAACAGATAAGCGTATAATGAAGAATTTGATTTCATCTAAAAAAGTAAATAAAAAATGGGAAATAATAATAACCAAATCAAGTCGCACATGTGCCAAAATGCGGCACCGGCTTCAATATCTTCCAAACTTGCTTCGGCTTGTTGTTTTAAAATTGTTCGACGTAAAAAGAAAAGAATAACGACACCAACGAATACATGAATCCAATGGAATCCGGTCATTAACCAATAAAACATAAAAAAGGTGCTGTATTCCATGTCTAATCCTAACTGCAATTTTCCGTAATATTCAACCAACTTTAATAGCATAAATCCTACTCCAGAAAAAATGGCCCAAAGAAAATAATTGCCTGCTTTTTGAAATTGAAGTGCTCTAAATAAATGCACACCTTTTGCTACCAAATAACCTCCGGTAAGTAACAAAATGGTATTAACCGTTGCAATTAAGGTATTGAGTTGTTGGCTATCGCGATGGAATTGTACGCGTTCTTGTGCACCGTAATACGTAAGTGCGGCAATTGCCATTCCAAATGTAAAAAGTTCAACATATATGATAATCCACATTAAAATTCCGCCTGGTGGATAGAGTACTAATTTTTTATTATTTTCCATTACTACTGATGTTTAATTTTTTCGAAAAGTTTTGCCATTGATTTAATTAATTCTTCCGGATTGGTTAGAATTTGATAGTGATTTTGTCCAAACATCTGTGGTAAATAATATTTTGCTTGTGCTTCGATGGCAACTGCATACGAATTGATTTTATGCTCATTTAGTTCCCGTAAAGCTTGTTTCACATCTTGAATACCATGTTTACCTTCATATCTATCGTAGTCATTTGGTTTGCCATCCGACAATAAAATTATCCATTTATTTTTTGCGGCTGTTTTAGCCATTCTTGCACCGGCATGTCGCAATGCAGGGCCAATTCGTGTGTAACCACTTGGCTCTGCAGCACCCACTTTGTATTTAGCAGTATTCCAATTTTCATTAAATTCTTTGAGCGTGATGTATGTGCTGAAATTTCTTGTTTTGGAATAAAAACCATCGATAGCAAATTCAATATTAAACTCGTTTAATATTTCTCCAAACAAAATAGAAACTTCTTTTTCTACATCTAACACTCGATTGCCGGCAGCATACGCATCACTTGACAAACTCAAATCCAATAAGAGCAGAATAGACAAGTCTTTATCTTTTTTTCTGTTGGATAAATACAAGCGTTCGTCCGGAGAAACTTTAGAATGAATGTCTGTATATAAATCGGTGAGTGCATCTAAATCAAATGCATCACCTTGTAATTGTCTTCTTTGTTGTTGTAATTTATTATTTACGCTTGTCAGCATCTTGCGTAAACCGGTTAAAATAGTTTGGTATTTTTGTAGCGTTTTGGTATAATACGTAGCGTTGGTTTTCACTTGCAATTTGGGATACACTTTGCAATAATCTACAAGATATTGACGCTTTTTAAAATCCCATTCATCATACGTAAGATGAAAACCTTTTTCATCAATTGCTGCACTCTCTGCTACCGTTGTATTTTCAACAAAATCTGCTTGATACACGGAATGCACTGTATCATCTACACGCACGGTGAAGCGCATATTCATTTCTTCTAACGCATCTTTATGGTCGTTCAATTCATCTCTTCCATCAAAATCACGCCAATTGCCATTAAATTCTTCTGCGGAATCTATTTTTTCAAAATTATGCAACATTACATAATCTTCTTGTTGTTTTTTATCAATCGTCAACGATTCAATTTCTTCAACAGAATGCGCTTGTAAAGTGGTTTTTGCATCTATTTTATGTTCCAATATTTTCTTCGTTGCATCATCAAAATTTTGCAATTTATCTGTTGCGTTTTCTTCAGGTGTATTGGTCATCCATTTGCCATACAGCCAAGAAAAATCTTTGGTAGTTGTTTTGGGAATATTGGGCAATTGCAAGATTGCTTGATAAAACCAATCTTGTAAATTTGGAAAATCTGCTAATAATTTTTCGATGACTTGTGGTGCTGTTTCAATTGCTTTTGCAGAAGAAATTTCTTCCGGATGAGTTTCATTTTGCCAATTAAGATTCAATTGCTTTTGAATACTCATATAAGCAACTCTGAAAATATAGAATTGCCTATTTTCTTCTTTCGTGGCAAACAAGGCACAACTTGCAGGAAGAAAGAAATTATCATTTTTATAACCGCCTTCTCTTTCTGCCGGAAAAATTTCAATAGATGTACCGCACAATGCTTTTGACAACAATGTCAAGTGAGGCAAAACATCTGCCAATACAACTTGTTTACTAAGAATTTCTGTATTATTGAGTCGTCTTTTCTTTAAATATTTTACAAACTTTGAATACAGAATTTCATCTAATTCGAATCCCATAAAAGGTAGTTTATATCATTAAATCACACAAATCTTTCAATGCTATTAATGTTTCCGGTTCATCAGAAAGTGGTTCAACAATGGCTACGTGAACGGCTAATCTTTTTGATAATCCGTTTTTAATTAATTTGGAAGCATCTACTAACAAACGAGTGGAAACTGTTTCTGTTAATCCTAATTCTGTAAGATTTCGAATTTTACCCGCTATGGCAACTAATTTTTGTGCGATATCTTTTGAAATATCTGTTTCTTCTACTAATATTTCTACTTCGGCTTTAGGTGATGGATATTCAAATGACAAAGCAACAAAGCGTTGTCTTGTTGAAGGTTTCAACTCTTTAAATCCTTTTTGATAACCCGGATTAAACGATGCTACCAAAAGAAAATCAGGATGTGCTTTAATGGTTTCTCCTAATTTATCTATAAATAATTCACGTCTATGATCCGTTAACGAGTGAATGGCTACAATCACATCCGGACGTGCTTCTGCAATCTCATCTAAATATAAAATATATCCATTTTTTACAGCCAATGAAAGTGGACCATCTATCCAAACTGTTTCTGCTCCTTTGATGATATATCTTCCAATTAAATCTGTAGAAGATGTTTCTTCGTGGCAACTTACTGTAATTAATTTTTTATCGAGTTCACTTGCCATAAACTCCACAAATCTGGACTTTCCGGTTCCGGTTGGTCCTTTTAATAACAACGGCAATTTTAATTGATATGCTTGATTGAACACATCTATCTCTGAACCAATTGCTTTATAATAAATACTTTTTTCTACTACCATTTTGAATAAGTTTTAGAAGAATTTCGAGGCTAATAAATGCACTGACATCCTTAGCCTCGAAACCTTTCTCACAATAAAAAAAATCAGATAACCTATGCTTCAACAGCTACTAATGCTTCATCTGTAGGTTTACCATATTTAAAGAACTCTACTATATATAGTATAATTCCTGTTGCAAATAAAGAGGCACACAACAACAAGACAACAAAGTGAATCATTATCTCATTTTGCACATCCATAAATTCCATTTTCAATTTACGTTCTAAGTAAACTTGCACCACACCGGCTACGCCGAAAGCAACAGTCATACCTAACATACCTACGTTGGCAAACCAAAATGCAGCATGACCGAATTTGTTATTGTAACGTTTTCTTCCGGTCATATTCGGTAATGCATAACTAATGATAGCTAATACAATCATGGCATAAGCACCCCAAAATGCGTAGTGACCGTGCATTGCAGTAACCAATGTACCATGTGTGTATACGTTTGTTTGTGGTAATGTGTGTGCAAATCCTAATAATCCGGCACCAACAAAGGATACGATGGATGCACCAATAGTCCAGTATAATGCAATTTTATTAGGATGTGATTTTTCGCCTTTGTGATACATATACACTGCAAACAATGCCATACCTAAGAAAGCTAATGGTTCCAAAGCAGAGAAAATACCACCTACTACTAACCAAATTTTATTTACACCGATATAGTAATAATGGTGACCTGTTCCTAAAATACCGGACAAGAAAGTAAGACCCACAATCACATACAACCATTTCTCAATTACTTCGCGGTCAACACCGGTTAATTTGATCAATAAGTAAGATAAGATACCGCCCATGATAAGTTCCCAAACACCTTCTACCCATAAGTGAACTACCCACCAACGGAAGAAAGAATCGGTTACTTGGCTATCAAACCAAATCATTCCGGGTAAATAAAGTAAAGCGGCAAATAACAAACCCATCGTTAAAACTAAGGCTGTAGTCGTTTTTCTTTTTCCTTTGTACAATGTTGCTAAAATTAAACCCAAAAACAACAGTACGTTGACGACAACTAAATAATCTAGCTCTCTTGGGATTTCTAAAAATTTACGACCTTCCCAAATATTAAAGTGGTAGCCAACAATTGCAAGAACACCGACTACAGCCAAAGATATTAATTGAACATACGCTAATTTGACATTTACTAATTCCGTTTGCGCTTCTTCCGGAATAATGTAATAAGCAGCACCCATAAATCCGGTTAATAACCAAACTACCAATAAATTGGTGTGTACTGCACGTGCGGTGTTAAATGGAATAAAATCGTGTAGGCCATCCATGCCTATACGCGCAAATCCCATAATAAAACCGTAAACTATTTGCAAAGCAAATAACAGCATACATAGTCCGAAGAACCAGTACGCAACTTTCTGTGATTTATATTTCATAATGATTGGATTTAAAAGTTATTTTTTGTCTTTTGATAAAGGTGATACGACTCTGTCGAATCCGTTGAGGTCTATTTTACCTATCCATTTTAGATAAGCAATGAGTGCCTCTGTGTCTTCGTTATTCATTTGGTATTTCACCATTTTACGGCCACGCGGGCCCCACGGAACGGGAGATTGCAATACGGCTTTTACATAGCCTTCTCCTCTTCGATCGATTACTTTGGTAAGTTCCGGTGCATAATAACCTCCTTCACCTAAAATCGTATGACAACCCATACAATTGTTCGATTCCCAGAGCTCTTTACCACGTACTACCTTTTTGTCAATTTGACTGTGATTACTTTGGTCGTTCGATGGCTTAAACGAATAAACGGTTAAACCAATAAAAGCCATAAATGTCACAACAGTTCCGCCTAAAAAAAAACTTCTTGCTTGTGATTTTGACAACATGATTTTCTGATTTTAATGAAAGAATTTAATTACAGACAAAATTATCCGAAATAAAATCATTGAGCTATGATTTATGTCACCATGAAAGCATGACATATATCATACTATTTTTGTAGTATATAAAGTATCTTTTATGTAATTAGCGATTAGTTATTTGAATGAAGCTAAGTCAAATGCTGTGGTAAAATCACTAACATTGAAATCGCATTTTATTTTGATGTATCTATTTCCATAAGATTAACACAATTTATCAATCAAAAAATGGCATTCCTATATAGAATCAGCATATTTGCATGTATTTTTGGAATAAATTTTGAATAATATCGGTATGAGACTACTTCTTCTTTTCTTTTTTCTTGCAACCTCATTCATATCAAAAGCACAACTCACTGCTGACGAGTTGCATCAGATGAAATTATATGAAGATACTATTCGACAATATGGCGATACGCTGATTAATAGTTATACGCAAGAAAACAGAACGATTGCGAGTTATAGAATTATAAAAACATTGACTAAAGCATTAAAAACACCACATTCTTTTTATTATAAATGGGATGAATCTCTTCCATGGAAAATTATGATGCCGGAAGATGGCAGTTTTAAAATATTTACTTGGTACGACAGAAATGATGAAGATATATACCGATTTTTTGGAACGATACAGATGAAAGGTGATACCTTAAAAATGTTTCCTTTAATTGATTATTCTGATTTCACCGATCACCAAGAAGACATCAATGTCGATAACACCAATTGGTTAGGTGCGATGTATTATGGAATTAAAACAGTGAAAGATAAAAAGAAAACGTATTATACCTTGTTTGGCTGGGATGGCAATAACAGCACGAGCAACCGGAAAATTTTAGAAATTTTATCGTTCAGTAAAAAAGGATTACCACGCTTTGGTGCACCCATCATTGATATGGGAAATGGAAAAATTTTAAATCGTTTTATTTTAGATTATGCAGAAGATGCTAGCATATCACTCAACTTCAATAATGTAGAACAAAAAATAATGTATGACCACATCAAACCCAATGGTGAAGATATGGAAGGATTTTTTGGCAATTATATTCCTGATGGAACCTATGAAGGTTTTGAATGGAAAAAAGGGAAATGGAGACATGTGGACAACATCGAATATGAGAAAAGAAAAGAAGGCGATGTTCCAAATGTAGGCAAAAAAGAATCGTTTGATTTATACAAGCCAAAAACCAAATAATATTTAGCTCAATTTATCTAAAATTAATGCGGTTGCAATAGCTGCATTTAAGGATTCTGCTTTTCCAATTTTGGGTATGGTGATTGGAAATGAAATTTTTTGTTGCAACGATGCATTGATGCCATGTCCTTCATTACCGATTAAAATATATCCTTTTTTATCAAATCGTTGCTCACGATAATTTTTCCCATTGAGTACAGCGCCATAAATTGGCATCGGATAATCATGTATCAAAGTATCTAAATTTGCTTCTATCACCTGCACACGGCCGACGGATGCCATACTAGCTTGTACCACTTTAGGATTCCAAGCATCTACACAACCATCTGAACAGATAATTTTTTTAATACCAAACCAATCACAAGTGCGAATAATGGTGCCCATATTTCCGGGATCTTGGATATCATCCAACATCAACACCCATTCATCTTGTATTTGATTTCCAAAAGCTGGAATTTTAAAAACAGCCAAACTATTATGATGTTTCTGTAATGCCGTTATTTTATTCAATTGTTGTTCTTGAACCTGCACCAATTTATTATGTTGCATCGTTGGATGAATGCTATAAATGTGTACAACTTCCAATCCTTCATCTATTAATTCTTTTATAATTTTATCTCCTTCAGCAATAAATTCGGAATATTTCTTGCGGTATTTCTTAATTTTGAGCGAATTAATATATTTTATATCGGATTGACTAAGCATGGGTAACAAGTCTTTTCAAAAATGGAAATTTTTTGGATATGTAATTGGCATACTACTTTTGTATTCGTGCAGTGCTACTAAACATTTAATCAAAGATAATCAAAGCTTATTAGTTAGTAACAATATTGATGTAAAATTCACCGGAAAAGTGAACGGTGATAAAACGAGTCTCAAATCGGAATTGGGCAATCAAGTAGTTTACGACCAACATCCGAATAAAAAATTTATGAGTTTATTTCGTTTGAAATTAGGGCTATACACAAAATCTGTTTTAAAAAATGAAAAACGAGCAAAACGAAAGTTCGAATTAGATTCATTGTACGCTATCAATCAACTTTCTAAAAAAGAAAAAAGAGCTTATAAAAAACTACAGAAAAACAAAAAAAAGTTAGAAAGCTTCCTGAGCGAAAACAATAGTGGCGAACGTCCGGTTTTATTTGATTCAACTACAATTGAAACATCTATAAACAGAATGAAAAATTTCTTGTTTTATCATGGATATTTTTACAACAACGTAACTGCCACACATAAGACGAAAAAGAAAAAAACAGCTGTAACCTATCATGTGAATACAGGAACACAATTTACATACAACGATATTTTTTATAGTGCTGAAGACAGTATAATCACTGCTCTCATTGAGAAAAATAAAAAGGATAGATTGTTAAAACATGGCGATCCATTTGATATTGACGTCGTCAAAAAAGAAAGACAACGACTTGCCGATATTGTACAAAACAAAGGTTATTTCACCTTCAGTCCCGAATATATTTATTTAGATATCGATAGTACAATCGGCAATCAAAAAATTGATATTTACTTAAGAATAAAAAATGATGACATTACTTTAATTCATCAAAAATACTCGTATTTACAAGTAGATTTCGAGATTTTAGATTTTGACAAAAAGAAAGAAAATCTAAAACTAAAAAAGAACGATTTCATTACTGACACTATTTGCGATGTCAACTATCGCGTATTAAAAACATCCGTATTGCCGCGCGCACTTACTAAATCCATCTATCTTAAACCGGGTGATATTTTCAATAAAAACCAATTAATAAACACGCGAAACTCATTGAATACATTGGGTGTTTTTCGCTTTGTAAATATTGAACACGTACCAATTTCCATCTCACCGGAAGAAAGTGGATTATATACAAAAATAAAATGTGCTCCGGCTAAAAGACATTCATTTAACAGCGATATTGAATTAAACACGAATGCACAAAGTACGCTTGGTTTTAATCTTGTAGGTGGATATAAAAACAACAACTTATTTAAAACAGCTGCAAAGTTTGAATTTAATATTAGTGCGGGTGTGGACTTTCAATTACTAAAAGAAAAGAGATTAGAAAACAGCCCAATAAATGCTGTAAACATTAACACAGAAGCAAAAATAAATTTAGCACGCACTTTCCCTACTTTGAATAAAAAGAAAAAATGTATTACGTATCAAAGATACAAACCACGTACGTTTATCAGCTTCAATTATAATTTTCAAAAGCGAATTGGACTCTATAATATCCAAACTATTGGTGCCAACTATGGTTATGAATGGTATAACGATAAATTCAGACATATCTTCACCCCTTTGAGTTTCGTTTATGTTTTACCATCAAAAATCAGTGATTCATTTCAAACTCAATTAGATAATAACACACGACTAAAACAAAGTTTTAATCAGCAATTTATTTTAGGTCAAGAGTATTCATTTTCCTATAACAACCAAAATTTAAACGTTGGGAAATACAAGAATTATTTTTATTTCAGAGGAAATGTTTTCATATCCGGAACCTTGCTGAATGCATTTGCATCCATAACACAAAAAGAAAATGGAAAACCGTTTAAATTGGGCGGTGTCAATTTTTCGCAATTCACTCGAATTGAGATAGAACCTCGGTATTTCTTTAATTTCAAAAACGGACAAGCCCTGAGTTTACGTATGTTTATTGGTGCCGGCATTCCGTATGGCAACTCGAAATATATTGCAGAACAAACCAAATACGAAGGCAGAGATACGTCATTTTATCGCGAAGTAGCATCCATACCATATATCAAACAATTTTTTGTGGGTGGTCCAAACTCCTTGCGTGGCTGGGGTTTTCGTCGCTTAGGTCCGGGAAGTTTTAATACTTATAACGAAAACAGAAACAACTTAGACCAAACCGGTGATTTAAAATTTGAGTTCAATGCAGAATATCGTTTTAATATTTACAAATCATTCAAAGGTGCTTTATTTACGGATATAGGTAATATTTGGTTGATAGAAAACGATCCTAATAAACCGAATGCAAACTTTGAACCCAAACGATTTATGAAAGAGTTAGCTTGGGATGTTGGCTTTGGTTTGCGAATGGATTTAAACTTTTTTGTGTTGCGTTTTGATGTCGGTTATGCTCTTTATGATCCGGCATTTCCGGCAGGAAATCGTTGGACATTTAATAAAATAAACAACGAAGATTTTAAACTTTACAAAGACCCAAGAAGTAAAGATTTACCTTTGGGTAAATATAAATTCAGCGTTAAAGATTTCCTTGGATTAAACTTTGCCATAGGCTATCCGTTTTAATATAATAAATTTCATAACATGAAAAATAGCATACAAAACGCAACTAAAACTTTCTTGTTTGTTGCGTTTTTTTTCTTATATAAATTCAATTTTGCACAAGCATTTTTACCGTATGATAACCTTTCAGTTTTTGCGAACGGAAATGAGTTGCAATACCCATGGACAGGCGGTTTCGACAATATACAAGTTGGAAAAGTAGATTTGAATAACGACACAAAAAAAGATGTAGTTATTTACAATAAAACCAACAATACCATACGCACATTTTTATTCGACGACAATTCCGGACAATACCAATTTGCTCGACCTTTTGCATATAAATTTCCGGAAATTTCAAAATGGATGATTTTAAGAGATTACAACTGTGATGGCATTGAAGATATTTTCACATATAACAATTTGGCAAGTACCAAAATATATAAAGGCTATTACGTAAATGATACGCTCCATTTTTCTTTGCAGTATAATGGCATTTTTTATCAAGGAATTAGCTCACTTATAAATGTATATTGTTCATCAGATATACGACCTATTATTGCAGATATTAATCGAGATGGTGATGTAGATATCATCTCCTTTAATGTATCAGAAAACAGACTGATTTTATACGAAAATAATCAAAAAGAACAAACCCTTTCTTGTGATAGTTTATTTTTCACAAAAGCCGATAATTGTTGGGGAAATTTTGAAGATTCTCATCACGATGGATATACTATTTTAGATACTTGCACCTCCAAATTTAATCGATTAAACGGCACAGAACAAATCCAACATTCCGGTGCTGCATTAGATGCATTTGATATCGATAACAATGGTGCACTCGACTTAGCTATTGGTAGCATCGGATTAAATAATCTTTCTTTTTTTTATAATGATGGTACGCCAAATTATGCGAGTTTTTTACGCATGGAAGATTCATTTCCTGTCAATAATATACCGGTAGATTTATTCTCTTTTGTTGTTCCTAATTTTGTAGATATAAACAACGACAACCATACCGATTTAATTGTATCCACTTTTGACGAAGGCGTTGCCAACAAGGATAATATTTGGTATTATAAAAACAATGGAAATAATATACTACAATTACAACAAAAAGATTTCTTATTAAACCAAACTATTGATATAGGTGAAAATTCGTATCCATGTTTTGCTGATATTGATGGTGATACATTAATTGATATTTTAGTAGGCAGCACCGGATACAGAGATAACCAAAATACACTTACTTCTTCTTTATTTTTTTATAAAAATATTGGCACATCAACTCAACCAAAATATATTTTGCAAGACAGCAATTTTTTAAATGTTTCCACCTTACAATTCAGCGATTTGGCACCTTCTGTTGGCGATTTGGATAACGATGGCGACAACGATTTATTGATTGGATTGTATAATGGAAAAATATTGTATTGGGAAAATGTTGCACCTGTGAACACAGCACCACTTTATAGTTATTCCGGATTTTTAAAAGAAGAAAATAATGCTGATATTATTGTAGGAAATAACGCAACACCTTTTATTATTGACATTAACAGAGATGGAAAAAAAGATTTGATAGTTGGTGAAAAAAATGGAAATCTCAATTTATGGAAAGGAAATACCAACAACCAATTGGTATATGAAACAGATTCCTTAGGCAAAATTGCCATCAAAACCAACAACCTTCCAATTGGCTATACACATCCAAATTGTTTGGATTTGAATGGTGATAATAAATACGATTTATTACTTGGCACCAACGCAAATGGAATTCTTTTTTATGATAATATAGAAGATAAATTACATACCACTTTTACTGCATCGGCATTCAATCTACCTTATACATTAGGTTTTCGAGCCACATCTACTATCGCAGATATTACAAACGATGCTAAATATGAACTTTTACTTGGTAATAAATCCGGTGGTTTGCAAATGCTAAGTCAAGCACCACCACAAATCATTCCGAATGCAATACATCCAAATAAAAATATTGTATTTAAAGTTTATCCTAATCCAACCAATCAATGGATTTATATTGAACTACAATCAAAAAATGAAACGTATCAATTACAACTCATTAATTTGGTAGGTCAAGTAGTATTATCATCAACTATTCAAGATAGTAATAAAACAGAAGTGAACGTTTTAGCAATTCCAAATGGAATATATGTATTGCGAGTTTTCAATAACGAACATTCGGATTATCAAAAAATACACATCCAACATTAATCGGAATAAATAAAAAAAGTTGCCTTTTTAGGGCAACTTTTCTTGTGAGGTCGATGGCGGATTCGAACCGCCGTACGAGCTTTTGCAGAGCTCTGCCTAGCCTCTCGGCCAACCGACCATTTTTTGGAATTGCAAATCTACATTTTTTTTGGACAAAATAAAATTAAAATCAAAAATCAATGCAAATAAAATATTAAGTCTGCTAAACTTTAGCACTTAATCTTCTATTTCAATCACACTTGCCTCCACTTTTGCTCCCAATGGCGGATGTATCTTTTTTAATTTTATTTTTATTATATCTTCTTTTACAACAAAAGTTCGAAGTGTATTAATAATTTTTTGTGCTAAATGTTCAATCAATAAAACAGGCTCTTGCATATTTTGTTTTACAGCATTGTAAATAAGTTCGTAATTCACTGTGCCATTCAAATCGTCATTTTGTCGTGCTGAAGTTGCATCCGTTTGCACCCAAACATCTACAATATATTTACCGCCGATTATTTGTTCTTCTTGATATACACCGTGGTAAGCATAAAATTCCATTCCTTCCAACCCTATCCAAACTTTTTTTTGCATACTTTTGTTTTGTACAAAAATAAAATATTATGTCTAATAGATATGCATCCAATTTTAGAGGGTTTGATTATTTACATTTAGATGAACAATTAAGCACGGAACAGAAATTAATTAGAGATAGTATTCGCAATTGGGTAAATTTATCGGTTGTGCCCATCATTGAAGATTGTGCTGAACGCAACGAGTTTCCCAAACATCTTATAAAAGAATTAGGAAAAATTGGTGCATTTGGGCCACATATACCAACAGTATATGGCGGTGGCGGATTAGATGCCATTTCCTATGGATTAATAATGCAAGAGTTGGAACGTGGCGACTCCGGCATACGAAGTTGTGCCAGCGTGCAAAGTTCATTGGTTATGTATCCAATCTGGAAATTTGGCAGCGAAGAACAGAAAAAAAACTATTTGCCCAAGCTGGCAACCGGTGAATATTTAGGCAGTTTCGGGCTTACCGAACCCAATCACGGAAGCGATCCGGCATCCATGGAAACCAAATTAATACAACAAAATGGGAAATACTATTTAAGTGGAGCAAAAATGTGGATAACCAATGCTCCAATGTGCGATATTGCAGTGGTTTGGGCAAAAAACGAAGCCGGACACGTGGTAGGTTGTATTGTAGAGCGCGGTATGCAAGGATTTTCAACACCAACCATTAAAGGAAAATGGAGCTTGAGAGCATCCATCACCGGTGAGCTAATTTTTGATGCAGTAGAAATTCCGGAAAGCCATATTTTACCGCATGCCAAAGGATTAAAAGCACCGCTTTCCTGTTTATCTTCCGCACGATACGGCATTGCATGCGGTGCCTTAGGTGCCGCAATGGATTGTTTGCACCACGCAATTGAATACAGCAAAGAACGCACGCAATTTGGAAAACCTTTAGCTGCTTTTCAATTAACACAGAAAAAATTAGCCGAAATGCTGACAGATTTAACGAAAGCCCAATTGCTTTCTTTACAGTTAGGAAAGTTGCATATAGAAGGAAAAATTACGCCGGCACAAATATCTATGGGAAAAAGAAACAATGTAGAAATGGCATTGCGTATTGCGCGAGAATGCCGTCAAATATGCGGTGCAATGGGCATTTCACAAGATTTTCCATTTATGCGTCATGCGATGAATTTAGAGAGTGTCATCACCTACGAAGGAACGCACGAAGTGCATTTATTAATCACCGGAATGGACATCACCGGAATCAATGCGTTTGAATAGTATTTTTTGAGCATTGAAATGAGTACTTGAGATGGGAGACTCGAGTAGGAGATTTGGCAATTAAGTTGAAGTATTCTTGGAAATGAAATAGGCTATTTTACAATTGAAATATATTGGAATACAATTTTATTTTTTTTAAATTAATTATACAATCAACCAACAATACAATTTAACAAGAAATTGAATGCTATAAAATTGGATTCAGTAAAAAAGATTGTCCACTAATTTCAATAACACAAATAATAATATAAAAAATAACAATTCACATCCAATCTACTCACTTTCAGTGAGTAAGAAATATGTTTCACAAAAAATGAAGTTATAAACATATAATTCACATCGGTTATTAACAAAATAGTTGACTATTCCACCATTTTACTCCAAATTATAATTGTATTTTAGTCGTCCCGATGGAAGAAGAAATAAAAAATACGAGCAAAAGAACACCTAGATTTACTCGAAATAAATCAGAAGATATCACATCACAATTATATGGAAAATTACCACCACAAGCACGTGAGTTAGAAGAAGCCGTATTAGGTGCTATCTTAATTGAAAAAGATGCTATCTCTTACGTATCCGATATTTTAAAAACAGAAAGTTTTTATGTAGATGCACATGCCACCATCTACCGAGCTATCCAAAATTTATTTAGCAACTCACAACCTATTGATATTTTAACGGTAGTTGAAGAGCTTAGAAAAACCGGAAAATTAGAAGAAGTTGGTGGTGCATATTACATTAGTGAATTAACCCATAAAGTTGCTTCATCTGCCAATGTAGAATATCATGCACGTATTGTAATTCAAAAATTTATTCAACGTGAATTAATTCGAATTTCGAATGATATTATTAGAGATGCGTATGAAGACACAACAGATGTATTTGATTTATTGGATACGGCAGAAAAAAGAATTTATGAAATAACCGATAAAAACTTACGTAACTCCGTACAAGGTATTGGTCAATTGGTATCAAAATCCATTATGCAAATTGATGGTTTGATTAATAGAGAAGATGGATTATTAGATGACTCTGTTCCATCCGGTTATCTAGAATTAGATAAAATGACTTCCGGTTGGAAAGCGACCGACTTAGTTATTATAGCAGCACGTCCATCCATGGGTAAAACTGCGTTCGTTTTAAATTTAGCACGTAATGCAGCTGTAGATTATAATATGCCGGTAGCCATTTTCTCTTTAGAAATGGGAGCCGTACAATTGGCGAAACGTTTGATTTCATTAGAGTGTGAGATAGATGCACAAAAAGTAGCTAATGGAAAAATGAGCGATAATGAGTATGCTATTTTACGCGATAAAGTCGAACGTTTATCTTCTTCACCAATATATATTAATGACCAACCTGCCATTAATATTTATGAATTAAGAGCACAATGCAGACGTTTGCAAAATGCACACGGCATTAAAATGGTCATCATCGATTATTTACAATTAATGAGTGGTGGTGGCGATAAAGGCATGAATCGTGAACAAGAAATTTCTTCTATTTCTCGTTCCTTAAAAGGATTAGCAAAAGAATTAAATATTCCGGTGATTGCATTATCGCAATTAAATCGTAGTGTGGAAACACGTGGTGGCGACAAAAAACCACAACTCTCCGACTTAAGGGAGTCCGGTTCTATTGAGCAAGATGCAGATATGGTAATGTTCTTATACCGTCCGGAATATTATAATTTAAATGAAGGACAAAATGGACAGCAACTTAAAGGAACCGCAGAAGTAATTATTGCAAAACATAGAAATGGTCCGACAGGAAATGTACCATTGCGTTTCAATAAAAATTTCGGTCGTTTCTATGATGCAACCGGTTTATACGAAGAAATGCAAGAATTCAGCAACTTTAAAACTGTACCATCTAAAGGAAACTTTATGCAAGATGAAGAATCCAAAGGTCCGGATAATTTTGAAGTATGGTAGCTCAACTCAAAAAACCTTCGTTTTCTTGATAAAAGTCATGATTTTTTGAGTTGCATTAATAACTTCTTTTATTTGACCAAAATCAAAACAAAATAAATAGATATAGCATAACTTTGTGTTAACAAATCCAAAGTTGTAGAAACATAAAAATCCAAATGAAGCTGTCGGTCTCGACAGCTTTTTTATTTTTTGGAAGGTAAGCTTAATAAAGTAATTGGATTATTTTTTACTTCTTGTACGTATTCTTCCACCTCTTCTTTTAAGGAGCGGATATCTTTGATACCGATTTTTTT
>CAZDOT010000035.1:0-20846 GCA_964507125.1 uncultured Chitinophagales bacterium
TTGAAATATATACGCGAACATCACAAAGCGCCGGATGGTTATGTAGGTGGTAGAACGTTTGGAAATTATGAAAATCATTTACCTAAAATGGATGATGAAGGTCATAAAATTAAATATCAAGAATGGGATATTCATCCCAAAGTTGAAGGTAAAAACAGAGGAGCACAACGATTGGTTACAGGCAGTGATGAACGCGCTTGGTACACAGCTGACCATTATAATTCTTTTTCAGAAATCAATTTAGAATAGCAATTTATTTCATCTAATTCAAAAACTAGCATTACTATGCAAACTTTTAAAAATAATATTGTTGTAAACGGAACTTTCTTAGCTTTTATTGATGCACAACGTTGTACTGTAATGGCTCATTTTTATGAAGAAATTGCGAAGGCGTTGAATTTTCCGGACTATTTTCAACCGAATTTTGATGCGTTGGATGAATGCATCAACGATTTATCTTGGATAGAAGAGAAAGAAGTGCGTTTGCTAATTTTTAATTACGATGATTTACTTTATGAAGAGAAGTATAATTTGGATGTAATCAATAATATTTTTGCCAATGCAATGAGTGAACTAGAAGAACAAGGCAAACATTTTTCTGTATTAACACAAGCTTCATAGCCATTTAGCAAATTCTATTCTTATTTTTTCTGTCCACGGTGTCGATTTTCCGGTTTCCGGATTGATAGCAACAATAATGCCTTCGCCATGTGCTACAATATTTCCTTCACATCGGATAACTTGATGCACGACTATGCTTGTATTTCCTACTTTTTTAATTCCAACGCTAATTTCAATTTGAGCCGGATGTTTGACTTCTCTTAAATAATTACATTCTAATTTTCCTACTACAATTTTTATATTCTCCTCATCAAAAAGTTTCCAAAGGTTGGTTTTATTGAAGAACTCCACACGTCCTGTTTCAAAATATCTGAAATAAAGTACGTTGTTGATGTGTTGGAAAGCATCCATGTCGCCCCAAGCAACGGGTTGCTGAATGGGAAATGGAAATTGAATAGCATCTAAAAAATCAAATTGATTCATGTTGCAAAATAAAAAAAGTCCTGACAGAATCAGGACTTTTAGAGATGATATTATGTTTATTATTTCTTAGTTGTTGGCTTCGTATTAGCGTCAACTTTGTAGCTATCATGGTTTGGATCTAAATCATACATGATAGGTGATGCGATGAAAATAGAAGAGTAGCAACCTACCACTACACCAATTATCATAGCGAAAGAGAAGGCTCTCAATACTGGGCCACCAAAAACAAATAAGATAAATACCACAATAAACACGGTAAATGCCGTATTGAATGTTCTGGATAATGTAGAGTTGATCGCAGCATTCATGGTATCTTTCATATTAGCATTTGGTCTTTCTTTTAAATATTCTCTCAAACGGTCGAAGATAATTACCGTGTCATTGATAGAGTATCCAATAATCGTTAAAATTGCGGCAACAAAAATTTGGTCTACTTCCAATGGGAACGGTAAAATTCCATGTAATAAAGAGAACAATGCTAATACAACAAATGCATCGTGAGCAGTTGCAGCAATAGAACCAATAGAATATCCTTTTTTATTAAATCGAATTAAAATATAAATAAAGATTACTGCAATAGAAGCAATGGTTGCCCATAATGAACTGCGTTTGAAATCACCTGTAATTGTTGGGTCTACTTTCGTTACACTCATTAAGTTGATGCGTTTGAAATTTTCGAATGAAGTATTCGGCATATATTTTTTCAAACCTTCATACACTGCATGTTCCACTTTTGTATCTACATCTTTACCGGTGTCATTAATTAAATACGCTGTTGTGATTTTAACTTGGTTGTCGGAACCGTATTGTTTAACAATGGTTTTATTATCCAATACACTATTTAAATCATCGCGCACTTGGTCAGTTTTTACCGGATTTTCAAAACGTACTTTGTACTCACGACCACCTTTAAAGTCGATACCTAATTCAAAACCTCTTGTAAAGAAAGATATAACACCCACTACAATTATAATTGCAGAAATAGAATAAGTGATTTTTCTTGCACCAATGAAGTCAAAATTTAAATCTTGTAAGAAATTTTTAGTGAAAGGTGTAAAGTATTTTAATTCATGTCCTTTTTCTAATCTCCAATCAACAATCATTTTACTTAATAAAACAGCCGTGAATAAAGTTGTTAGGATACCAATAATTAAAGTAATCGCGAACCCTTTTACCGGCCCAATACCAATTACCGCTAAGATGATGGCTGTTAAAAGTGTTGTGATGTTACCATCTAAAATGGCAGGCAATGAATGTTTAAAACCTTCTTGAACAGAATAAATGGTTGCTTTTCCGGCTCTTAATTCTTCTTTAATACGCTCATATATAATTACGTTGGCATCTACCGCCATACCTAATGTTAATACGATACCTGCAATACCCGGCAACGTAAGTGTTGAACCTACACCTGCCATTAATCCAATAATTAAGAACACGTTTAATAATAATACGATGATAGCTAACACACCGGCTGATGAGTAGAAGAATACCATGAACGCAATTATTAAAATAAAAGATGCTAATAAAGAATACAAACCTGCTTTGATAGCACTTGATCCTAAAGAAGCACCAATTTGTTCTTCTTCTATAATTCTTGCAGATGCCGGTAATTTACCTGTTTTCAACACATTTGCCAAGTCTGTTGCTTCTTGTACATCAAAACCACCACTAATTTGTGAACTTCCACCATCAATTTCACTGTTTACATTTGGTGCAGAATATACTTGGTTATCCAACACAATGGCAATGGAGTTTCCAATATTTTTACGTGTTAAATCTCTCCAAGCTTTAGCACCTAACGTATTCATTTGCATGCTTACAACAACTTGTCCATTTTGGTCGTAATCTTGACGAGCTTGTGTTACCACGCTGCCATCTAAAGGAGCTTTTCCGCTATTGGTATTTCTTTTAATAGCATAAACCGTAAAGAATTTTTGTTTATCACCAAATGATTTTGCCGAGTAAACCAATGCAGCATCTTTAGGGAAAACATTGCGTACTTCCGGTAAATTAATATATTTTGTAAAAGTAGCCGTATCCAATGAACTAACATATCCAATAATAGGAGATGGTTGATATTGGTTGTTTTCATCTACTGCCGGTTGTAATACGGCAAAAAACGGATTTTCATTTTTGAATTCTTCAAATTTACCAGCTTGAGAGGTATCTTTTTTAGTTTCTTTTTTGCCGGTTAATGGATTGATTACACCAGAATCGCTCGTTGCACTGCTCGTTAAAATATTCTGTGCGTCAGCAATCGCAGATGAATCTTTATTGCTATCTTTTTGTGTTGCCAAATAATTTTTTAATGCAGTATTTGCATCATTGATAGATTTACCTAATTCAGTGGCTTTGTACGTTTCCCAAAATTCTAAGTTGGCAGTTGCTTGTAATAATTTACGCACACGTGCCGGATTATCTACACCTGCAATTTCCACAGAGATACGCTCACGTGCAGGTTCCGCTGTGATAGTAGGTTGTTTAGTACCAAATTGGTCGATACGTGTCGTTAATCTATTTAAAGTAATATCAAATGCTTCTTTTGATTTTGTACGTAAGAATTTTTCAACTTGTGCATCAGAACTCTCTAAAGAAATATCATCTTTATTATTTCTAGTTGAAAACAATTGTGCCAATGTATTAGGTGCATTTTGCTCTTTGTATGCTTGCAAGAATAAACTCACATAGTCATTGTTTCCGGAAGACATTCTTTGTTCTGCAACATCTAACGCTTTCACGAATTTTGGATCGTGGCTATTGTCCGCTAAAGTTTGGATAAGCTCTCTTAAAGAAACTTGCAACACCACACTCATACCACCTTGTAAGTCTAAACCTAAGTTTAATTGTTGTTTTTTAGAGGCACTATAGGTATTCCACAAATACACTTTTTCGTTTGCTATCGAATCTAAGTATCTGTTTTTAAGTGCAATTCTATCTTGGTGGATGGAATCTTCGTATAAAAATTGAGCTAATTGATTATTTGGATAACGTTGCTCTAAGTTTTGCATTGGGATGGCTTTTTCTGCTAATTCCACTGCTTTTTTCTCGATAGAATTTACTTTAAATGTAAATGATAGACAATAAATGCAAATTAATACGATGAGTGCTGTAAGTATTACCAGCGCCGTTCTTGTTCCTTTACTCATGTTTGGTTTTATTAAATAAGGTCGCAAATATACTGTTTTTGAGTAAAATACTAAAACGAATAATGCACATTATGTTATAATTATAAAATAAATGGGAATAAGCTGCTTTTTTTGATAAACAGATATAAAAAACCACCTTTTTTGTAAGGTGGTTCTAGTATTTAATTTTAAATGGATTATTTTTCGATTAAGGAAAAATTCCCATTTTTTAGTTCGTATAAATTCAAATAGGTATTATCGTAGTAGTTGATATTTCCTGCATTGTCGGTTACAGGTTTAAATTGGAATTTAGTTTGGGTGTTGTCGAAATCTAATTTGCCGGAATTTGAATTGGTAAATAGAGATACGTTGCTATCGATAGTATTTAATAAGTGCATTAGAATATCAAAGGCTTGATGTGCAACTTCTGTTGGTTTTTTTAAATATTTATCTTCAAATCGCTGATTGAAAATATTGTAATTTAAGTTAGTCTTATTATAAGGCGAGACCGACCAAATGGAATGTGGTGTTTTTAATCCGTTAAACAATTTTGGATTAAATGCCGCATTGGATGTGAATATCTGTAAATGATTTTTTATTGGTTTTAGTTTTGGTATAATCGATTTGATATAATTTTCTTTAGATGAGTAAATTATAAATACTCGCTCAGAAAGTGTGTCTGCTTGTGAAAGCATTTTTAAGGCATCGTCGGTTGCTGAAATAGCATGGTATTTTATAGCATTGTGGATGGATGCGTTTTGGGCTATTTCTTTAAAAATGGAAATATTTTCTGCAGATAAATCTTTACCATCGTACAAAACTTCTGTGGTTTTTCCTTTAAATTCATTTTGTGTATGTGACAATAACCAACTGTATTGATTCCAAAGTGATGCGTTTGCATTGAATAAAAAAGGATTGTCTTTAATATACATGGAATTTGCAAACGGTGAAATAAGCGGAATTTGCATCGCTTTTGCTTTATTCGCTATTAACGTCAAGTTTTTGTAGTTTGCAGGGCCAATAATGTAATCAATATCCGGAAATGGTTTTGCATTAAAGAGCATAGCTGTCGTTAATGAGTCGTTGTTATCATCTAAGAAATATACATTGGCTTGTAGTTTTTTACTTTCAAATTGTTCTTTTGCCATTTGACAACCTAAATAAAACTCAACAGCATTTTTTGAGTCTGTACTCAATTGTTTTGTTGAATCGTCTACATATTTACCTAAAGGAATCTGGCTAAGATTAAATGGAAGTATAACTGCTACATTATAAGTAATTTTTGTAGTGTTTGTTGGTGTGTTAGTTGAGGTTGAATTTTCTGTTTTTGGTGCAGATTTATCTTGTATGATATCAAACGTTTCCGGAGAAACAAGTACTGAGTCTTCTTTTACAGATGGTTTGATATTTATTTCAACAAGATCAATTGTTTTGTCTCTATTTTTCTTTTTATCACCAACTTCTATAGTTTCTTTATGTGTAGAAGAAGTGATTTTTTTTGAAGCACAAGATGAAATACTGGATATTAAAATAAAGAATATCAGTATTTTATTCCCATTCAATAGTGGCAGGTGGTTTGGAGCTAATGTCATATACTACTCTGTTTATTCCTTTTACGTTATTGATTATCTCATTCGAAACTCGTGCCAAAAATTCGTAGGGTAAATGACACCAGTCGGCTGTCATGCCATCTATGCTACTTACAGCTCTCAAGGCAACGACATGTTCGTATGTTCTTTCATCGCCCATTACGCCAACACTTTGTATTGGTAAGAAAATAACACCTGCTTGCCATACTTTTTCGTATAAACCATCTTTTTTGAGGTTTTCAATGAAGATATGATCCGCTTTTTGTAAAATTTCTACTTTTTCTGCTGTTATATCACCCAAAATACGAATACCTAAGCCAGGTCCCGGAAATGGATGTCTGTGTAAAATGTTTTCTGGTAATTCTAATGCTTTTCCAACTTTTCGAACTTCATCTTTAAATAATCTGCTTAGTGGTTCAATAATTTTTAAGTGCATTTTTTCCGGTAAGCCACCTACATTGTGATGTGATTTTATTTTAGCAGATGGCCCATGTACGGAAACAGATTCTATTACATCCGGATAGATAGTTCCTTGTCCTAACCATTTTACATTGTTGATTTTCAATGCTTCTTCTTGAAATACATCAATAAATACTTTACCTATTGCTTTACGTTTATCTTCCGGATCTGTCAATCCTTTTAACGCTGAATAAAAAGGTACAGTCGAATCTACACCAATTACATTTAAACCTAAATTTTTATAAGATTCTAAAACAGAATCAAACTCATTATAACGTAAAAGTCCGTTATTTACAAAAATGCAAGTAAGTTGTGTTCCAATGGCTCTATGTAATAACAAGGCCGCAACGCTGGAATCCACGCCACCACTTAACCCCAAAACTACATGGTCGCTTCCAATTTGCTCTTTAATTTCCTGAACTGTTTCATCAATAAAAGATAAAGGCGTCCAATCTTGTCGGCAACCACAAATAGAAACGGCAAAATTTTCTAAAAGCGTTTTTCCATCTGTTGAGTGCGTTACTTCCGGATGGAATTGTATAGCATATACTTCTTTTTGTTTTATTTTATAGGCTGCCACCGGAATAGAATCTGTTGTAGCAAGCAACTCAAAGTGTTCCGGTAATTCTAAGATAGAATCGCCGTGGCTCATCCAAACTTGTGATTTAGATAAAATTCCTTTAAATAATTTATTTTCCGGTTCAATATACTCTAAATGAGCACGTCCGTATTCTCTTTTGGCAGACCGTTCAACTTTACCACCAAAAACATGCGCTAAATATTGAGCACCGTAACAAACTCCTAAAATCGGAACTTGGTATTTTTCTAACACGTCTTGTATTGGAAATTGCAAAGCTTCCGGCTGTAATACAGAAAATGGAGAACCGGAAAGTACAATACCGTTAAAATCTTTCTTATCTAAAACAGATAATTTATTGTAAGGATGAATTTCGCAATAAATATTTAGTTCGCGAATTCTTCTGGCTATGAGTTGTGTGTATTGAGAACCAAAGTCAAAAATGAGAATTTTAGAATGCATACACAAATTTACAAGTTAATCATTAATCCGCTCACGATTTCGTTTATTTTATTATTTTAGTAAAAAATAAAAAATGTCTATCTGGAAAATACATGATGTAACGCTATCCGATTTGCAACGAAATTCAAAAAACACCATTGTAGAACATTTAGGAATAGAATTTATAGCAGTTGGCGACGATTATGTACAAGCAAAAATGCCCGTGGATAAACGCACACACCAACCAATGGGTTTGCTACATGGCGGTGCACATGTAGTTTTAGCAGAAACATTAGGAAGTGTGGCCGCAAATTTATGTTTAGAAACAACAAAAGAGTATGCTTTAGGATTGGATATTAATTCTAATCATTTAAAGGCTATTAGCAATGGTTATGTTATCGGAACGGCAAAACCCATTCATTTAGGAAGTAAAACACAAGTTTGGGAAATCAAAATTGAAAATGAAAAAGGTCAATTATTGAATATTTCCAGATTAACCATGATGGTTTTGAAACATGCAAATTAGAATATGTACAGCATACAAGAAATAGCCAATAGTATTCACGGGAAAATAGTAGGAAATCCCGAACATATTATTATACAACCAGCAAAAATTGAAGAAGCAAAAACTGACCAAATTGCATTTCTTGCCAATGAAAAATATATTCCATTTTTAGCCACCACAAAAGCCGGTGCAATTGTTATTTCGGCTCATATCTTCCAAGCAATACAACCACAAAAAGCGCTTAATTTTATTGTTGTTGATGATGCTTATTCATCCTTTACAACATTGCTACAAGTGTATGCACAACATAAGCAGAAAAATGCACCTACGTCAGAAAGGCTATATACGATAGGCGAAAACACCATCGTGTATGAACAAGTGTACATTGGTAATAATGTGCAAATAGGCGATAACTGTATTATCTATCCTAATGTTACGATTTATAATGATTGTATTATTGGAAATAATTGCATACTGCATTCAGGTGCTGTTATAGGTAGCGATGGATTTGGATTTGCACCTCAGCCCGATGGCAGCTATCAAAAAATTCCACAATTAGGAAATGTTGTAATTGAAGATGACTGCGAGATAGGAGCGAATACTTGCATTGATAGGGCAACGATGGGTTCAACTATTATTAGAAAAGGAGTGAAGTTGGATAATTTAATACAGGTGGCACACAATGTAGAAATTGGTGAACACACGGTTATTGCCGCTCAAACTGGTGTTTCCGGCTCAACTAAAATTGGCCATCATTCCATGATAGGTGGACAAGTTGGTTTTGTTGGACATATCAGCATCGCACCATATACCAAAATTAATGCAAAGAGTGCCATTGCTTCTAATGTGAAAAATGAAAATCAAGTTTTGTCAGGAATTCCGGCATTTGAAATGAAACAACATTTTAAAGCGAGCGTAGTGTATAAAAATCTTCCGGAATTAGAACGAAAAATAAGAATGTTAGAAGAAGAACTTAAAAAGTTGAAAAAGGAATAAACTTCTTATCGATACATTTTTAAAATAGAGGCACTCAATTTCTGATAGATATCGTGCAAATCCAAATCTTCGTTTTTTAATAGTTGCAGATGTTTTTCTATTATTTCTTCATCTTTTCTAATTGCCGGTCCGGTTTGTGCCGATTTCGGTGAAATGGTATCAATCTTTGTGATGGTTTCATGTATCAATGGCATCAATAATTGATAATCGATGCTGTGTTTTTCACAATAATCTTGTGCTAATGCAAAGAGATGATTAGAAAAATTATTAACCAAAACAGCCGCAATATGTAAGTGTTTACGCTGTTCGTCGCTGTACTCAAACACCTTATTACTTAGCAAAGATGCTATTGTTTTCAGTTCGTTTTTAAAGGCTTCATTTTTAGATGTAATTAAAAACGGAACTTCTGTAATTTCTATTTTTTTTGTTTTGGAAAATGATTGTAACGGATAAAAAATTCCAACATTCGGTGCATCACCAAAAACATCCAAACCAACAGAACCGGAAGTATGTACCATTTTTATGTCCGGTTTGATGGCTAATATTTTTTGGGACAATGTTTTAATTACTTCATCTTTAACGGCAAAAATTAATAGATCCACATTTAAATCCAGCTCATCTAAATCACAGATATAAATTGAGTTGGCTTGCCACGCTAAAATCTCGGAGTTGTCGCAAGTTTGACTATAAATTTGCTGTATGGTAATGCCTTTTTTAGAAAATGCTTTCGCTAAATGTGTTGCCACATTACCGGAACCAATAAACGATATTTTCCGAATAGTTGACAACTTACGCTTTGTTATTTTCTTTTTTACGATGTAGCATACTCATAAAAATACCAGAAACCATCACAAAACATCCTAACCACAATACATTAATGTATGGGAATTTAATTGCTTTCATGATGATGAATTTATTGAGCTTTTGCTCTACCAAAAATTGCAACTTATTTTCTTCCGGTAATATTTTTATCAAGGAGAAGCTCACTTGATTTTCTTCCACACGTGCCGGAATGCTGGTAGCTACTACTTCGCGCACTAAATAAACCGGTTCTATATAATAAGAGGTATCTAAGGAGATAAACTTCAATCTTGCACCAATTGCAATGTCTTTTGGTTTTTTCTCGAAATCATGAATATGTGCATCCGGATTTATGCCTTCCAATACAACCATACATCTGGATGCCGGAATGGTATCGCCAACAGAAATTGTATAAGTATCTTGAACAATAGAATCAGCCGGTGTACCATCTTCTTTTAAAGGTGCAGATGTAATGTGTGTATATAAATCGGAGGTTAATGTTTTTCTGGTAGAAGGCACCGGATTATTGCCCATTTTATCGTTTAATAAAATATTTGGATGCAACGTAAATGTACGAATGACATTTTTCTGTTTGTCTAATTCTTCGTATCGAACATTGAAATAAATATTTTTTCCTGCAATAGAATCTCCGGTATAAGTAACTCTATATTTTCCCATTTCATTCGGTTCATCTTGATAGAGTAAAACATTCTCCGCTATTTCATCTTGTGAAAATCCGGAGCCGTAATCAATTCCAAATTTATTGATAGAAATCACTTGTTGTTTACCTTGTGATATAATGATACCAATCATTGCCAAGGCAAATCCGATATGTGAAACTGAGCCACCGGAAATTTTCCATTTTCCTTTTATTACTTGGAAAATATATTGCAAGTTAGCCAATACAGCAAACCATGCAGAAAATATCATGATTATAAAATCTATGCGATGAAATTGTAATGAGATGGAAATGATAGTTGTAAAAACTATGCTAATAATAAATACTATTAGTAGTTGTCGGATTACCTTTTTCCAATTATCATTTTTGTATTTAAAAAATTGGGTAAATGCAGAACCAAAGGCTACTAAAGCAGCCATCCAAACTTGTACATTATTGTAATGGCTTTTTATATCTGATGGTGGTGCAATGTTGGTGCCAAATACTTTATTAATAACCGGAAATGAAGTAAGTATAATAATGTGCGTAGCCGAAAAAACAAAAATGAGTGAACCTATAAATAACCAAAATTCACGGGAGGATAAATTTTCTTCTTTTTCTTTAGATGGTATTTGCTTTTTTATAAATGTTCTATCGATAAATAAATAAGCAGATGGAATTAAAAATGCCAATATAATTACAATTAATTGACCGCTCATTCCTAAATCCGTAAAAGAGTGTACAGAAGCGTCACCTAAAACACCACTTTTAGTAAGGAAAGATGAATATAAAACCAATAAGAAAGAGCCAATAAATAATACATACGTAGCATGTAATGAATAACCTGTATGTTTGTAAGCCATTAAAGTATGTAAGCCGGCTGCTAACACCAACCAAGGAACTAAAGAAGCATTTTCTACCGGATCCCAAGCCCAAAAACCACCAAAGTTTAAAGCCTCGTATGCCCAAGCACCACCGAGTAAAATTCCGGTACCTAATACCATTAAAGCAAATAAGCTCCATGGTAATACGGGTTTTACCCATTCCGTAAAACTTTTTACCCAAAGTGATGCAATAGCAAATGCAGCAACTATAGTGCAAGATGCAAATCCTAAGAATAAAACCGGCGGATGAATAATCATCCAATAATTTTGTAAAGATGGATTTAATCCGGTGCCATCTTCCGGTATCCAATCCGGATTCATTTTGAAAACCGGAATATCCATTGTATCGCGTATCAATGCGAAAGGATTGCTACCTAATTTGTATCCAAATACGTAAATACCTAATAGCATTGAACATAAGAAGAATTGTGCTAAAGCCACCACAGATAAAACCGGACTTTCCCAATCTTTGGCTTTAAAAATGAGCACACATCCTAAAATACTATGCCAAAACATCCACAATAAGGTACTGCCTTCTTGTCCGCTCCACATTGCAGAAAATTGATAATACGTAGGCAAATCTTTTGACGTATGTTCCCAAACATATTTGAATTCGAAAAAATGTTGATGTATAATGAGCAATAAAGTAGCTAAAACACCAATAACAGATACAGCGTGTAATATGAAAGTTTTTCGACCAAAGTTAATCCATGCAGCAGATTTTTGTGGATCTTTTCTAAAAGTAGTCGCCAAAAAATAAGCAACAAAGGCAGTTAATGAAGTAACTAAAGTAAGAATGATTAAGAAATGTCCGAGCTTGCCAAACAGCACGTTTTCACCGATTGCGTGTATATTCATGATGATTTATATAAAGTTATAAAAACAGCGTTAGACATCTTTGCCATTATTGGCTTCTAATTCTCTGTTTTTATATTTAGATGGGCATTTTAATAAGATGTCACTGGCTACAAATGTATCACCATTCATTTTTCCGGTTACCACCACTTTTTCTGATTTTTCAATATCTCTTGGAACGGCTTTATTTACGACGACGAGTCGTTCTACATTTTTTTCGTCTTTTACGTAAATAGAAAATTGGTTAGGATTGATTTCCGGTTTATAGGTTACACCTTTTTCTTTAACCATATAACCAACTACCGTAAACTCTTTTCCTTGTTTGGCATGTGAAGATTCAAAACTCTCGTATCTGCTAAAACCTTTCCCAAGCATTACGGTAAGGGAAGCTACTAAAACGGCAACAAATACTAATGCAATTATATGTGTTCTTTTCATGTTAGAATATTAAAAAAAATATCTAATAAAATACCCTCAAAATTAAGCCTCTTATAATGAAATAAAGAGTTTTAGAGATTAATTAATTTTAAACCAATGCACATAAATTATCGCTTTCAATGCCTAATGGAATATTCATACAGTTGTAAAAGTTTTCCATCGCACATAAATAAGTGATTTCTATAATTTCAGTATCTGAAAAATGTTGTTTTAACGAGGAAAATAATTCATCAGAAACTATTTTTTGTTTAGTAATCGATTCAACATAACGAAATGCAATTTTTTCTTTTTCAGAAAATATTTCCAATTCCTCATATTGATGCATTTTCTTGAATTTTTCTGAATAAATTTTAATATCAATAGCTGCTCTTTGGTTAATATCAATACAAAAACTACAACCATTAATACTGGCTACATGGTGCTTAATTAATTTAGCCAATAATGGATCTAAAGATATTTTTGCTTCTACATCACTAAATTTCTTTGTTACAAATAAAATTTGTGGTACTCTGTTGTATATTGTCTTCGCAGGTGTAATTACTTTGCCAAACATTCGTTTCATAAAGAAAAATCCGATTCGCATTAATAAGCCATTTGGTTTTTCTATTGGTTCGATTCGTGCGGACATGGTACTATTTTATTCAAATTAGTTCTGTATAAACAAGCACTAAATTATGATAATTTGGCACTTATCAGTTTTACAAATTCAGAACGAGTGGCTTGTTTTTCAAATTCTCCGGTAAAAGCTGAGGTTGTGGTAACCGAATTTTGTTTTTGAATGCCACGCATCATCATGCACATGTGTTTTGCTTCAATAACAACAGCAACACCTAATGGATTTAACGCTTCTTGCAAACAATCTCTAATTTGCACAGTTAAACGTTCTTGAACTTGTAAACGTCTGGAATAAGCATCCACCACTCGAGCAATTTTACTCAAACCGGTAATTTTGCCATTTGGAATATAGGCAACGTGTGCTTTTCCAAAAAATGGAAGCATATGGTGTTCGCACATCGAATACAATTCAATATCTTTTACGATTACCATTTGGTTGTGGTCTTCCGTAAACAAAGCAGAGCGTACCACTTCAATCGGGTCAATTTGATAACCATGTGTGGTAAATTGCAAAGCAGTAGCCACTCGGTTAGGTGTTTTTATCAATCCTTCACGATTCGGATCTTCGCCTAAAAGTGTTAAAATTTTTTTGACGTGCACTTCCATTTCAGCCGTAGCAGCAGTATTCACTATTCCGTTTAATTCTATTTCATCCATACATTAAAGATACAAACATTCCGATTGCCTAAAAAGTTTTCTATTTTATTTTTAAGCATTTTAAGATAATGTAAACAAATATTGTTTCCCATTTTCTACAAAAATGAAAGATTCTATCTAATAATTAGAAGATAAATACTAACCTACGTTTAAAACTCAATTTGTAATTTTAAAAATCTAAGTATATACTTGCATCTTGAAGCGATTAGAATATGTCAACTGAAGAGAACAACGAATTACACAACGACCACATCACCACAATTGATGGTTTATATGAAAATTGGTTTTTAGATTATGCATCGTATGTGATTTTAGAGCGTGCCGTGCCGGCTTTGTATGATGGTTTTAAGCCTGTGCAACGCCGTATTATGCATGCCATGAAAGAATTAGATGATGGACGATATAACAAAGTTGCCAATATTGTCGGTACTACCATGCAATTTCATCCACATGGTGATGCGAGTATCAATGATGCCATTGTAAACATCGGACAAAAAGATTTATTGATTGATTGCCAAGGAAACTGGGGCGACATCAGAACAGGTGATAGTGCGGCAGCAGCACGTTATATAGAAGCACGCTTATCCAAATTTGCGTTAGATGTTGTATTTAATGAAGATACCACCGAATGGCAAGTTTCGTATGATGGTAGAAAACGAGAGCCTGTACAGCTTCCGGTAAAATTTCCATTGCTTTTAGCTCAAGGTGCAGAAGGTATTGCCGTAGGCTTATCGACTAAAGTAATGCCACATAATTTTTGTGAATTGATAGATGCTTCTATAAAAATCTTACGCAAAGAACCGTTTGAACTTTATCCGGATTTCTTAACCGGCGGTTTGGTAGATGTGCGTGAATATAATGATGGAAAACGTGGTGGCAGAATTCGTGTTCGTGCTAAAGTTGAAATTGTAGATAAGAAAACACTCAAAATAACGGAAATTCCTTTTGGTACTACTACTTCTGATTTAATTGATTCCATTTTAAAAGCCAATGAAAAAGGAAAAATTAAAATAAAAAAAGTAATAGATAACACCGCAAAAGATGTAGAAATTTTAATTGAGTTGCAGCCACAAGTTTCACCAAGTGTTTCGGTGGATGCATTGTATGCATTTTCTGATTGCGAACAATCTATTTCACCAAATTTATGTGTTATTATTAATGATAAACCACATTTTATCGGTGCGTCTGATGCCTTGCGATTATCAACAGATACTACGGTTCAGTTGCTGAAACGTGAGTTAGAAATAAAACTAAAAGAGTTAGAAGATAAATGGCATTTTTCATCTTTAGAAAAAATATTTATTGAACAAAGAATTTATCGAGATATAGAAGAAGAAGAAACTTGGGAAGGTGTAATTGCAGCAATCGATAAAGGATTAACGCCGTTTAAAAAATTATTGATGCGTGAAGTATCTCAAGATGATATTGTACGTTTAACAGAAATAAAAATTAAACGCATTTCTAAATTTGATAAGAAAAAAGCAGATGAATACATCAAAGGTTTGGAAGATGAAATGGAGGAAACTCAAAAAAATCTTAAATCATTAACCAAATTTGCGATTAAATATTTTGAAGACTTATTGAAAAAATACGGTAAAGGAAAAGAACGCAAAACAGAAATTGCCATTTTTGATACCGTTGAAGTGAAAGTAGTTGCCGCTAATAATGAAAAGTTATATGTAAACAGAGCCGAAGGATTTATTGGCTATGGCAAAGATATGAAAAAAGAAGAGTTGGTTTCTGAATGCTCCGATATTGATGATATCATTGCATTTATGAAAGATGGCTCGATGAAAGTTGTTCGGAATGCCGATAAAGTTTTTGTAGGAAAAGATATTATCCATGTTGCAGTATGGCGTAAAAGCGACGACAGAACAACATATAATTGTGTGTATGTAGATGGAAAAACAGGCATTAGCTATGCTAAACGATTTAATGTAACCGCCATCACACGCGATAAAGTGTATCCAATTACACAAGGAAATCCAAAATCGCGAATTCTTTATTTTACTGTAAATCCAAACGGTGAAGCCGAAAGTTGCAGTGTAATATTATCACCTAATTGCAGTGCCAGAAACAAAGTTTTTGAGTTCGATTTTTTTAATTTAGATATTAAAGGAAGAAGTGCCAATGGAAATATTGTTACCAAATATCCGGTGAAAAAAATTGAACAAAAAGGAAAAGGCAGAACAACTTTAGGCGGTGTTGACATTTGGTTAGACGATACCGTTGGTAGATTAAACACGGATAAACGCGGACGTTATTTAGGTTCGTTCCAAAACGAAGACAGAATATTAGTGGTGCTAAAATCCGGCGAATATTATTTAACTAATTTCGATTTAACCAATCGTTATGCGATGAATGATATTTTTGCGATTGATAAATTATATCCAACCACCGTTATTTCAGCTATTCATTATTCGGATAGCAAAAAAGCAAATTTCGTAAAACGTTTCAATATCGAAACCAGTACTATTGACACGAAATACAATTTTATTTCGGATGAAAATAATTCCAAATTAGTTTTTGCAACCTTATTTTTAAATCCAACTGTAGAATACACTATGGATTTAGGAAAAGGAAAAACAAGCGAACCAACCACCTTCAACTTATCAGAATTTATTGAAGTGAAAGGTTGGAAAGCAATTGGAAATAAACTAAGTGGCGGCACTATTAAAGATATTAAATTGATTGAAACCGTTCCGGAAAATGAAGAAGAAGAACAAAAAATCAATTTTGATGTTGATTTTGAAATTACCAATTTAGGAGAGAAGAAAGATCCGGAACAAGGAGAATTGTTTTAATTATTTTTTTGATAGATAAATCATGGATTCGATTTCGCAGATAGCATTAGGTGCCGGTGTAGGAGAGTTGGTACTCGGAAAAAAGATTGGCAACAAAGCCATGTTTTGGGGTGCTATTGCAGGCACAATTCCGGATTTAGATGTGTTCATTAATTTCTTCACCAACTTAAGTGAATCGGAAGCATTGCAAATACATCGAAGTTACAGTCATGCAGCGTTTCCACAATTATTTATTGCACTTCCATTCACTTACTTAACGTATCAATTATTTAAAAAGAAGATTTCTTTTTTTAGATGGTATGTGTTGTGGTATCTCGGATTTTTAACGCACGCCATGTTGGATTGTTGCACCACGTATGGCACGCAATTTTTCTTGCCATTTTCGAGATATTTAGTTGGCTTAAATAATATTTCTGTAGTTGACCCATTGTACACAATTCCTTTTTTATTCTTGTTATTGCTTGTTTTATTTTTAAAAAAAGAAAGCAAAACTCGATTTAGAATAGCCTTATTTTCGGTATTGTTGAGTACGACATATATAGGTTATTCAACGTTCAATAAATTCCAATCAGAAAGTGTGTTTAAACAAGCATTGCAAGAAAAAAATATTTCGTATCACACATTATCATCATCGCCAACATTGTTTACTTCTTGGCTATGGAACATGATTGCGTATGATGATAGCACTATTTATGTTTCGGAATATTCTATCTTTCAGAAAAATAAAAATATTTCCATTACTGCGTATAAACGAAATCTTGATTTGTTAGTTGCTTGTAAAAATACAGAATCAGTAAAAACACTTTTGTGGTTTAGTCAAGGAAAATATTTTGTAGAAAAAGGAAAAAATGATACACTTGATTTTTATAATATAAAATGGGGAAGAACCGATTATACCCAAACAACGCCTGCGGACGCATTTCGTTTTTATGTGAAAATTTATAAAAATAAAAATGGTGAATACGACTTTTCTAAAGTAGAACCAAATTTTAAAAAGAAAGACATCAAAGCATATTTATTGTTGATTTGGCATCGTATTTTTGATTATTAAAGTATGTTTCAACTTCCAACACCTCTACAAAAAATTGAAACGGAATTAACTCAAAAATTCGATATACAATTATTTATTAAAAGAGATGATTTAATTCATCCCGAAATATCCGGAAATAAATGGCGGAAGCTAAAGTATAATATTGCTCAAGCTCAATTAGAAAATAAACAAACCTTACTCACTTTTGGCGGTGCTTTTTCCAATCATATCACTGCTACAGCCGCAGCCGGAAAGTATTTACACTTTAGAACTATTGGAATAATTAGAGGTGAAAAATACACACCACTAAATCCGTCTTTACAATTTGCTGAATCGTGTGGTATGGAATTATTTTATGTAGATAGAACAGCGTATAAACAAAAAAATATTTCCACTATTTTACAGCAAATTCCCAATTATGATGCCAATGATATTTTTGTATTACCGGAAGGTGGTGCAACAGAATTAGCAATAAAAGGATGTGCCGAAATTGTAGATGAAATAAATATTGCTTTTGATTTTATTTGTTGTGCGTGTGGTACCGGAACTACAATTGCAGGTATCGCATCCAATATAAAAAGTACGCAACAAGTCATTGGATTTCCTGTGTTGAAACACGCCAACCTACAGCAAGAAATAGAACAAAAAATTACTGACTTAAAAACCAACTTTACGTTGATAGATGCAGCAATTGGCGGCTATGCTAAAACGACACCACAATTGGTGCAATTCATTAAAACATTCTATCACGAACATCAAATTTTATTGGATTATGTATATACCGGAAAAGTTATGCTTCGTCTTTTTGAATTGATAGAACAAGGATATTTTCCAAAAAAGTCCACCATCGTAATGGTACACACCGGCGGCACTATGAATGCCAATGTTTTTAATAATTTCAAAGATTAAAATCGAGACTAAACATCTTTTAAAAATAAAAATGTGCCACCGAAGTGGCACATGATAAATGATATTTCTAAGATGAATAGGTTTACCACATCACCGCTCTGTCGGCTTCTTTTGTAAACATACTATCGCTTGGTTTTACATTAAATGCGTCGTAAAAAATAGGTAAGTTTTTCAATACACCATTCACGCGATATTTTGCCGGTGAATGCTCATTGGATAAGATTTGCATACGCAATGCTTCCGGTCTGTAATTATTTCTCCAAATTATTGCATAGTTGATAAAGTATCGTTGAGCAGGTGTCAAACCATCAATTTTTCCGGGATGGTTATGGGTCAATGCTTTTTGCAACGCATTGTAGCTAATAATCATTCCACCTAAATCTGCAATGTTTTCACCTAATGTCAATTCACCATTTACGTGCAAACTATCTCCCTCAAAAGGTTTAAATTGATTGTATTCTTCCACGAATTTTTTTGTCATGGCTTCGTAGTTTTTCTTGTCTTCTTCTGTCCACCAATTTTTTAAATTTCCTTCTGCATCAAATTGGCTTCCTTGGTCGTCAAAACCATGTGTAATTTCATGACCAATTACCATACCAATACCGCCATAGTTTACAGCATCATCGGCATTTTCATAAAAGAAAGGCGGTTGTAAAATAGCTGCCGGAAAAACAATCTCATTAATCAACGGATTATAATAAGCGTTTACAGTTTGTGGTCCCATGTGCCACTCTGTGCGGTCTATTTTATCTTTGTTTAATTTTTCTAAAATACGCAAATTTTCTGCATACATACAGTTCAATACATTCAGCACGTACGGTTGGTTGCTAACGTCCGTATTTTCGTACGTCCACCATTTGTCGGTATATCCAATTTTTACATCAATTTTGCTTAGTTTTTCTAATGCTTTTACTTTCGTTTCAGCACTCATCCAGGTTAAACCTTCAATGCGTTCTTTTAATGCAGCACGAATATTTTCTACCATTTCCAACGCTCTTTTTTTAGCATTTGGTGAAAATTTAGTTTTCACGTATTCTTGTCCAATTAAATCTCTTAAATTTTCTTCCGCAACACGAGTTACTTGTTTCCAGCGTGGTTCCATAGTTTGTGCACCACGCAACGTTTTTCCATAAAAATCAAAACGTGCATTCGCTAAGTCTTTATTTAAATAACGTGCTAAGCCATTCACTAACTGAAATTGATAATAAGCTACCCATTTTTCGTGTGGAATTACTTGTAATAAACTGTCATATTTTTGTATAAATGTTGGTTGTCCAACAACAATTTCTTTTGGATTGGCTTTCATCTCACCAAAAAATATTGACCAATCTATGTTTTTATAGCTATCTTTTAATTTTTCGATAGTAAATAGATTATAGTTTCTTTCCGGATCACGTAACTCTACTCTTGACAAAGATGCATCTGCTAATTGCTGTTCAATTTCAAAAATGTAATTAGTTAATGTGGCTGCGTTAGTTGTTTTATCTAAGCCGGCTAAATGCACTAAATTTTGAATATATGCTTTGTAAGCTTCCAATATTTTTTTCGATTTTTCATCCGTTCTGAAATAAAAATCCTTATCCGGTAAGCCTAATCCACCTTGACCAATATACATAACATAGCGACTTGTATTTTTAGCATCTACATCTACATAATAGCCAACTGGTGTATTTACATTTCTCATTTGCAAACGCGCTAATACTTTAGAAAGTGTTGTTTTATCTTTAGCTTGTTCAATTTCTTGTAACCATGTTTGCAAAGGTTGTACACCAACTTGATTGATGTTTACGGTATCCATTGCACTTCTATAAAAATCGCCTAAGATTTGTTGGTTGGAGCCTTTAGGTGAATATATTTTTAGATTTGCGGCATTCTCTAATATTTTCTTTACCACATTTCTGCTTTCCTCATCTAAAACATCAAACATGCCAAAATCAGATTTGTCAGCTGGAATGGGATTTGCATCCATCCATTTTTTATTGATATGGTCGTAAAAATCGTCTGTAGGTTTAATGTGTTTACTAAAATCATTTTTTTGGATAGCTACATCTGTTGTGGAAGATGATGTGCTATTTTTTTTGCGTTTACACGCTTGTGCATCTACCGAATTAAATAATAATAACACGGAACATGCATAAATAAGATAATTTTTATACATAAGAATAAATTGAGATGCAAAATTAGTAGAAAGATTGAAAGAAATATTACAAAATCAGAAAATGATTTTGTTTCGTTGCTTATTTGGTTTTAAAAGAGATTCCTTTTTACAAAGGAAAGACAGTTGATAAAAAAAACTTTGTGATCTTTGCGTAGATACTTTGTGTGCTTTGCGGTTAATTGCGGTTAATTATCTAATAGTTGGATATGAGTATTTATATAAAATAAAAAAGTCCTAACAAATATGTTAGGACTTTGTGGGCGCACACGGATTCGAACCGCGGACCCTCTGCTTGTAAGGC
>CAZDOT010000036.1:0-19975 GCA_964507125.1 uncultured Chitinophagales bacterium
GAACTACTTTACAACTAAAGGTTTTATTAATTTATCTATTGATAATTAATATATACAACAATTCATCTGCACAATGCACCGGAACTCGTTCAACGGCATCTATCAACTGGGATTATCAATACTATAATAATAGTGATTTACCTTCAAGTGGTATCAACTTTATGATTGGTAAAAATACAATGACAATGACATGGAGCAGTGCGACATTTAACGGTGTAATGAGTGAACATACCGGACAATCCGGAAATGACGTGAAATTTTCTGTTAGAAATGGTTCGATTACCTTTACTTTTCTCAACCCGGTTGAGAACTTGCAATTCTATGTAAATGATATCGACAATAGACAAACTATTTACCCGAGAGCTTATGATAATTTAGGATTACCATTAATTGTTAATGTTGCTCGTATTACCGGTTCTGCCGGAACCTTATCAGGAAGTGGAACAATTGCTCCTTCTTATTATAATAGTGGTTCGCATGGTCCAAGTAATAATGGAGCAGGTGTAAGAATAACTGTTCCCGGAATGACAGAAACAATGGTGCTTACTTTTACAAAATCTACTTCTGGAACTGATCCTATTTACATATCCGATATTTCTGCTTGCACGGATGCTACTTGGGCTACCGATTATCAAGCTATTTCTGCACCGGAAACAGGCCAGCCTACTCACATGTTAATTGCCTATGATAGTATTATTTATGTGGTGAATAAATTAGATAATACTGCAATGGAATTATATGCAGACCCTGCAGTAAATAGGTTGAATACAATGGCGTATGACCCATACAACCAAGTGATTTACTACTGTGATAGTAGAAGAGTGTCCACCAATTTATCTGTTTATAAATATGATGTAAAAACGGGTGTAAAAAGTACTTTCATCAATAATGTAAATACATTTGGAATTCAAACATTTACAAATGGATTATCTACGAGTGGTGCAAGCTTCTATGATGGCTATTTATTTATCGGAACGGATAGTGATTTAAATCCTAATACACCCACTGCTATCTATCGAATAGATATCAACCCAACAACTGGTGCACCTATAAGAGCCAGCCGTTTTTGGGGTGCCAATAGTGCTGTTAGTACAGGTTCTGGTACAGATATCTTATATGACTGGGGTGATTTTGTTTTAAATGATGGCGTATTATATAATTTTAATGGTGCTTCTGATGCTGCTGCAGGTACTGAAATGCAACATTTCGATTTAAATTCTCAAACACGTTTAGCCGGTTATTCTTATTCTCCGGATACCTTAGCACAAGCATCTTTGGATTATGAAGGTAATATCTTTAGTATTCGAAATGGGTTCTACTATCAACAATATAATCCATCTACAGGAACTTTTGGCGCAAGAAACTATTATTCCGGTATTCCAACAACTAGAGTTTTAACAGATGGTGCAGAATCATTTAAATATCCGTATGACTATGGTGATGCACCTTCTCCGTATGGCTATGCTTCGCATGTTTTCCGTGTTTCGCCTAATTTAATGATAGGTTCAGATATCGATTATGAAATGGCAAGTTATTATAGTTCGGATGCTTTAGCAGATGATAATGATATCACCGGAACAGGAAACGATGAAGATGGTGTTGATCCAAATTATTTTATTTCGAATCCTATTTCCGAGACAAGCACAACGTATTCAGTGCCGGTACAAGCAACCAATACGACCGGTGCAAATGCATATATGTATGGATATATTGATTTTAATAATAATGGAAATTATAATGATCCCGGTGAGCGTTCAAATTTAGTAACTGTACCTCATAATTTATCTACTTTATCTTATACCGTTACTTGGAGTAGCCTTTCCGGTGGCGTTCCGGGAAATTCTTTCATCCGATTTAGAATTGCTAGCAATGCTTCTGAAATAAATTCAGGAAGTGGGTATGCACGTTCCGGTGAAGTAGAAGATTATCCTATAAATATTAATGCCTCTTCTTTGCCGGTAGAATTAATCAACTTTACCGCAACTGCGTTAGA
The DNA here is from genome assembly GCA_964507125.1 of uncultured Chitinophagales bacterium. Taxonomy (GTDB): domain Bacteria; phylum Bacteroidota; class Bacteroidia; order Chitinophagales; family JADIYW01; genus JADJSS01. Next base: position 1,994 of record CAZDOT010000036.1, read on the forward strand.
AAATAATACAACAGATGTTAAATGGTCAACAGCATCAGAATACAATAATGACTATTTCGAAATTCAACGCTCCAATGAAGATAATAATTGGTCGACCATTGGAACAGTAGATGGAAATGGAAACAGCAGCACTTTTATACAATATCAATTTATTGACCAACAACCTAATGACGGCATTAATTATTACAGGTTGAAACAAGTTGATTTTGATGGTGCTTTTGAATATTCTGTTGTAGTAGCTGTTCATTTTAGTAGTAATCAACCTTCATCTGATGAAAAAGAAGTAATTGTATATCCAAATCCAACAACAGATGTAATTTGGGTAAAATCAGATACAGATAATATCTCGAAGAAAGATGAAAATATTAATGTTTATAATATAAATGGAGAGCAAGTGTATTCTTCGCCACTTCAGGAACCACTCCAACAGGTAGATTTTAAATATTATGAAAACGGAATGTATTTCCTAAAAATTGGAAAGCAATCATTTAGAATAATAAAACAATAAGTCTTCCTAATTTTCCTGAACTTTTATATTGAATACTATGAATAAGAAATATATAACCCTACTCTTAAGCTTTATTTTCTCTACAATATTTTTTGTGTCAGCACATGATGCTTGCAATCGTGTGCCTACTGAAAAATCAAGTCGCATAAAAATTCCAATTCCGGATAAATTAGAAGATAGATTAATGATACTCGGATTGTTAGAAATCGACCATTATTTTGTAAAAGATGATTGTATCATTTCAGAAGTTGCCGCATCTAAAATAGATAATATTAAAAACTTACCATTCAAATATCAAATTCTTTGTGATGATGTAGAAAAGGAATTAGAGCAAGAAAATGCAAAATATTATAAAGCAATAAAAGAAAATCCGAATGCACGTGCAGCCTTTGAGAACAGTGGTGACATCGTAGATAATATCATCAAGACACCCACAGCCTTTCAAGTGAAAGCTACACTGGGTGGTTTTTATAGTTATGCTGAAATGGTAACAGCAATGGATAATTTAGTAACTGCCTATCCAACTATTGCAAGCAAATTTTCGTTAGGAACCACATATGGTGGAAGAACGATATGGTGTATAAAAATATCTGATAACGTTGCAACGGATGAGGATGAAGAGGAACTAGGTTATATGGGGTTGCAACACGCCCGAGAAGCAATAGGTGGCTCTAGCATGATATTTTTTATGCAATATTTATGCGAAAACTATACAACAGACGCAAGAATTGCACAGCTAATTAATAATCGTGAATTTTTTATCATTCCTTGTATGAATCCGGATGGTTGGGAATACAACAGAAGTACCAACCCGAGCGGTGGCGGTATGTGGCGAAAAAATAGAAAACCGTATGGTTCCTATTATGGTGTTGATTTAAATAGAAATTGGGGTGTACGTTGGGCGGATTGTAGTACACCAATTTCAGGACCGGTTTCCAGTTGTGGTTCGTCTTCTGCTTCTTCAGATACATATTGGGGACCATCTGCATTTTCAGAAGCAGAGTCACAAGCTATTCGTGCATTTGCCAAAACAAGAAACTTTTCCATTTTCTTAGATCAACATGCGTATGGTCCTTATTATAGTATTCCACCTGGAAGACAACCTGATGCACTTTCTTCCGATGAATTAAAATTCTATATAGAACTTTGTTCTTATATGGGAAAATACAACGGTATGAAATATGGAAATAGTTATCAAGCGTTGGCTTATGAGGTTGCTGGTGGCGTAAAAGATTGGATGCTACGAGGTGAAATAGGTGTTGGTACTAAACAAAAAGTATATGGCTTTACCGGAGAAGGTGGTGCTGCCGGTGGGACGTCTAGTAATTTTTGGCCACCCGCAAGCCACATTGTGATACTTTGTAAAGGAATGGCATATCAAAATCTACAAATGGCATATTTTGGTGGCTCGTATGTTGACCATCAAGATTTAGGGAATATAAACATTACGGCTACATCAGGAAATTTACCGTTTCGATTGAGACGTTTAGGATTAAAAAATGCTCCGGTTACGGTTACTGCAATTCCTCTTCAAAATATTAATATCACAGGAAGTCCTGTGGTTACAAGTCTTGCTAATTTTAATGATGTATACAATGGAAATATGGCTTATTCATTGCCAGTAGGAATTACCGCCGGAAATGTTCTAAAATATGTATGGAAAATAGAAACGGAAGCCTGCACATATTATGATACCATCGTAAAAGTTTACAATGGTGCTACCGTTTTTTCAGATAATATGGAAACCGGAACCGCCACTACCAATTGGACTATTTCTGCCGGATGGGCTTATACTACAGATATGGCTTTCGCAGGATCCAGATCATTTGCGGAATCGCCGGGAGCAAATTATGGAACTACTGTAACAAGAACTGCACAATGGCGAAATACATTCTCTCTTGCCGGAGCAGGTTCTGCGTATTTGAGTTTTATGGTTCGTCACCGTGCAGAAAATTTTTGTGATAAACTAAATGTTCAAGTATCTACCAATGGAACAACATGGACCTCTTTAACAGGAACAACAACTGTTGAAGAACCAAACAATTGGGATGGTAGCACGATTAACGGACAGCCGGCTTTAACCGGCATACGCGAAGAGTGGACAAGAGAAAGTTTTGATTTAAAAAACTATATCGGTTTAAGTAACCTTCGGTTTAGATTTCAATTTACATCAGTGAATACTGATGCTAACTACGTGTTTAATGTTGATGATGGTTTTAATATCGATAATTTAAGTTTAATAATGGGTGGCAATCCGGATTTTATGTTACCATTAGAACTCACCCAATTTTCTGGCTATCACGAAACACCGAATAATGTTTTAAATTGGTCAACTGCATCTGAACAAAATACCAGTCATTTTGAAATAGAACGCACCGTTAACGGCGTTGATTTTGAAACAATAGGAAAAGTAACAGCAGCAGGAAATAGTACCACAAAAAAAGACTATTCATTTTTGGACACCAAGCCTTATTCCGGTGATAATTTATATCGATTAAAAATGTATGATTTGGATGGAAGTTTTACGTATAGTAAATTGATTTCAATTCAAGTAAATGATTTACAAAGTGCAGCATCACCTACCGGAATTGAAAAGCTGTATCCTAATCCGGCTAATCATACCATCACTATTGATTTTATGAACAATGAAGATTTTCTACCTTATGCTTTAATGGTTTATGATGTTACCGGAAAAGTACAAGTGTACGAAACAAAACATTTCCAAAACGGAAGTAATAACGTAGATATTGATGTTTCTAACCTTGCGAGCGGAGCATATGTTATTGCACTTACCAATGTTCAAAAACACGTAACCTACGAACAGAAATTTATCAAACAATAAGCAAACACTTATTTTCAACGATTCTATCTGTCATCTATTGAAATAGATGACAGATAAAATGTATCTTTGGACGTTTTTAAATCGTTCAATTTATAATACATTATCATGGAAAGTATATTACAGGCAATAGACTTTATTTTACATCCGGATTTAGCTTATTTATTACAACAATACGGCATTTACATATATGTAATATTGTTTTTAATAATTTTTATTGAAACCGGATTGGTCGTAATGCCATTTTTGCCCGGCGATTCTTTGTTGTTTACGGCTGGTATGCTTACCGTTGTAGAACCGGGTTTAAATATTTATGTATTAATTCCATTGTTGTTAGTAGCGGCTGTTTCCGGTGATACTTTGAACTATTTTGTAGGAAAATATTTTAGTGATAGAGTCTTAAATTGGAAATATAAAAATCAACCCTTAGTAAAAAAAGAATGGATTGATGAAACGCATAATTTCTTTGAAAAACATGGTAATAAAACCATTGTATTAGCTCGTTTTGTGCCAATTGTTCGTACCATTGCACCATTTGTTGCCGGTATCGGAAAAATGACTTATACCACTTTTACATCGTACAATATTATTGGTGCTTTTATCTGGATTGTATCCATGGTTTTATTAGGCCATTTTTTAGGTTCGTATCAATTTGTAAAAGACAACTTAGAAAAATTTGTTTTAGGAATTGTGTTCCTTTCTGTATTGCCAATGGTCTTCAAATTTGTCCAATCTAAAATGAAAAAATAAGTTGATTTGTTCTGTTTTATCAAAGTAAAATAGAGACTATAAATTTTGTATTTTTATTAATGCAAAACAGCATTCGTAGCCAACTTCAACATGCGGCATTTTTAATGCAAATGCTATGGTGTTTTTTGCCAACGAATGCTGTTTATTCGCAAGACACAACTACTGTTTCACTAACAGATTCAATACTTATTACAACTAACATTACCGATACCGCAACGACCTTTTTTACCTCTAATAAAATAAAAGAAACCAAATCGGAAAAAATAAAAAAGGCATTTAAGTTTATGTCTTATATCAACTATAACGACAGAGGTTATGGTAAAGATTTTTCCGGAATCGAAAAATACGAAGCATATCAAGGCAAGAAAATTACATGTGTAGATATGGTTATTTTCAAACCTTTTTCTTGCACGCAAGATAGTTGTCCAACGCAATTAACCAATGGACAAAAGTTTGGAAATAAAATTCACTTCAATAGCAAAGAATGGTTTGTAAAAGGCGATATTTTTTTCAAGGAAGGTGATACTATCAATGCTACTTTATTTGCCGATACAGAACGCCAACTGTGGAGGCGAAATAAATTTAAAGATGTAAATATTCTTGTATTTCCGGATACGGCAAACAGCAACGAAGCAGAAGTGATGATTTTTTTGCAAGATAGACTATCGTGGTCTGCATCATTAGGATATATTAATGAACGATTGGTGATGACAGGTTCCACTTTTAATTTGTTTGGATTGCCCAATACAGTAACATTGTTTACCGGTGTCAATTTCAACAAACACAATCTTTGGGCTGTAGGTGGTGAATATGAGTATAATAATATCCAAGCTTCACAAATCAATTTTAATACAACATTTGTAGTAGAAAAACTGCATCATAATGTATTGGTTTCTTTGAATAGAGATTTCTTTAATCTACAAACTAAATATGCGTTTAATTTGCAATACGCTTATAACAACCAAACCATCAGTTTAAATGGCAATATCCGTGATCCATCATCGTATGTAAAAGCCAAATCGCATTTATATTCGTTGTGGTTAGCAGGTGCCATTCCGGTTCAAAAAATATTGCCTATAAAAGATGATAAATTAAAATTGATAGGTGCTGTAAAACTCAATTATCTTCAGTATAAAAACAGGCCTTTTAATATTAATCTTAATTATAATGAGCAATTTATACAACAACAAAATTACAAATTTGGTATAGGCATTGCACGATGGGATTTTTATTTAGATAAGAATGCATTTTATATTGATATTGCAGAGTATTTTCCACGTGGTGTAAGTGCATCTATTTGGTCGGGATTTCAAGTAGATGAAATATATGGCAAAAGAGCTATCTTGGATTTAACCATAAACCACGGAATTTATTTAAAAAAATTTGGTTATCTATTTTCACAAATTAATTACAAAGGATATATCCGAAATAGCAAGGGAGAGCAAATGCAAACACGCGTGGATTTGAATTATGTTTCTAAAAAACTTCCATTTGCAAAGCACATGTATTTCCGACAAATATTGAAAGGTAGTACCAATTTAGGATTTTTTATTCCCGAAGAACGCTATTTTAATATCAATGATATGAACGGCATTCGCGGCTTTTATTCGCCTACTTTAAGAGGTTCTAAAAGTATTACGCTTAGTGCTGAATGCGATTTCTTTTTAGATAAAATTATTGCCATGAGCAAAGGTATGGTGTATCTTTTTTGCGATATGGGTTGGTTGAGTGAAAATGGAGAAAAGTTATTAGTGCAAAGCGATTTCCAATATGGCATTGGCACCGGCTTTCGTTTGCGTAGCGTGGATTTAGGTTTGCCGTATTTAGATTTTCAATTCAGTTTTTATCCAAGAGGAAAATATTTCGATGCTTCGTTGTTTCAATTCAAATTGTATGAGCAAAACATGAATGAAATAGTACACAACAATATGTTTTACGAAAACCCAAGCAGTGCATACAAACGATAGTTTATTTTTTCTTTTTCTTTTCTAATTTCTCGTACATCTCATGAATCATACCATCACCCAAACCCACTTTTGGAACAAATAAATCATCGATGTTTAATCGCGACATGATATGAATAAATATTTGTGCAGCCGGAACAATAACATCTGCTCTGTCCGGTTTAAAATCATATTGTAAGATGCGTTCTTCCACGCTTAATTTACTTAAAATTGCATGCGCCGATTGGATATCTTCTAAAGATACATGTGCCGATTTTCGCTTTACAAAATGTTTTTGAATGGTATTGATATTTCCGCCCGAGCCAATAGCAATAATGTTTTGATATTTATCTTTAAAATGATTCAACCAAACATCCATTTCTTTCCAATGTTTTGGTTTCACTTGGTTTAATGCCATTCTCAACGTTCCGATATTAAACGACCATTTATCGACTACGACACCATCTGCCAATAAAATTAATTCGGTTGAGCCACCACCTACGTCAATATATAAATAATTGTTGTGCTCTTCTAATTGTAATTTTTCTACATGATTAGATAGTATGAAAGCTGCTTCTTTTTTTCCTGAAATAATTTTTATATCGATGCCGGTTTTAGCATATATTTTTTCTACAATCTCTTTGGCATTTTTTGCATCGCGCATAGCACTGGTAGCACATGCCATCACTTGCAAAGGTTGGTGTACATCTATCAAATGTTTAAACGCTTTCATGGTGGAAAGCAATTCTGCTTCTTTTGCTTTAGATATTTTGCCTTTTAAAAAAGCTTCTTCACCCAAACGCAACGCAACGCGATACATGGCATCTTTTACAAATTGCGGACCATTTGGAGTTTCATATACATTGGTAAATATTAAGCGCACCGCATTGGAGCCAATATCAATAGCAGCAAATTTCATGTGTAGGATTTACTAAATTACAATTTTATTTTAGATTAGTTTGCCAGCAAAACCTCAGCAGGAATTTGCAAGTTTTTATATAATGCTTTTACCATTTTCAACGTTAACTTTCTTTTGCCGTTTAATACCTCGCTTGCTCTGTTTTTTCCGCCAAAATATTTTGCTATATCTTGTTGAGATAAACCTGCTTGTTCCATTTTGTATTTAATCGATTCTATTGGATCTAATGGTAATACCGGAAAATGTTTTTTTTCATATTCATGCACCAAGATGGAAATAGCTTCGAGATATTGCTCTTCTCTGGACCCTTCTTTGCAATCGATTAAAGTATCAATAGTTTCTAAAGCTTTTTGGTATTGCTTTTTAGTAACGATGGGTTCAATGATTATTTTTTGCATGGCTTAAATATTGTCTATGTTTTTAATTTTATCGTATTCTTTGTGTGTGCCAACAAAACGAACAAGTCCTAATTGTATTTTATAACGAAACAATACAATCAAACGATATTTATTGTGTTCGATATTAAAAACAATTCTGTTGTTTCCGACGGTATCTGCGTTTTTGAAAAACCGGATAATTTCGTTAGGAGAATGCCAGTTATTGTTTTCAATATCAGCATACCAAACACGCAATCCTTTTTCTGCATCTGGATGCTTTTTCCAAAAATCTTGTAGCGTTTTAATTTTTATTATTCTCAAACAACACACATTTCTCAAACAAAGATACAACAAAAGTTCCATTTTTGGGAACTTTTATTAAATTCTTCAAAAAGCATCAATGCAAATTTCCCCGTCGTCGTGTTGCGTGTCTCACGTATCACAAAAAGCAATCAACGCTTCTTTTTCACGCCAACACCAAACTCTTTCCAGAAATCATAAATTGCATCTTGACTACGAATTGTTTTTTGGTTTTCCGTTATTGGTTTAAATGCATTGTTTTGTTCTGTGGTATATACGCGTGCTTTTACGGTATCATTCCATTGCAATTGCATTATTTTCAAAATTTGTTTCTTCAATTTTTCATCTAAAATAGGGGCAACCACTTCTATTCTGTAATCTAAATTTCTCCCCATTAAATCGGCAGAGCCAATAAATACTTCAGGTTTACCATCGTTATGAAAAACAAAAACACGTGTATGCTCTAAAAATTTATCTACAATACTGATGGCTTCTATATGATCACTTACACCGGACAATTGTGGTACCAAACAATTAATGCCGCGAACAATTAATTTTATTTGTACACCGGCTTTGCTGGCAGCGTATAATTTTTCAATCATAGCTTCATCCACTAAATTATTGAGCTTAAAAAATAACTCCGCTTTTTTTCCGGCTTTGGCATTTTTTATTTCTCTATTTATGAGTGTGTATAGTTTGCTTCGTAAATTAAATGGTGCCACCATCAACTGATTGAATTTAGGTACCGAATAATTTTTATCAAAAAAGGTAAAAAGTTGACGTGCTTCTTTGGTGATGGTTTGGTTGCAAGTAAGCAACATGGCATCGGTATAAATGCGTGCGGTTTTCTCGTGTAAATTTCCTGTTCCGATGCAGGCATAATACACTTTGTTTCCTTTTTCTCTTCGCGTGATGACACATAATTTAGAATGCACTTTTAAGCCCGAAATACCCGGAATTACACGAGCTCCGGCATCGCGTAATTTTGTCGCCCATTCCAAGTTGGCTTCTTCGTCAAAGCGTGCTCTAATTTCAATAAACACCGTAACATCTTTTCCGTTGTGTAATGCCGTAATCAAGGATTTAATGACATGAGAATTGGAAGCTACTCGATACAACGTAACTCGAATATGCGATACATTTGAATCGATGGCCGCTTCACGTAATAAATCCAAAAAATAATCAAACGAATGATATGGAAAATACAATAGGATATCTTTCGTTTTCATCTTGTTCAAAATAGAACGCGTTTTTTCTACATCCGGATGTGGAATATGCGGTTGAACAGGATTTAATAAGTGTGTTTTTCCGAGCGATGGAAACTTAATAAAATCTTTGAAGTTGTGATAACGAGCACCGGAATATAATTGCACTTCATTGTCTAATCCCATTTTTTTAATGAGATAATTTTGGAAATCTTTGGGCATTTGAGCATCGTACACAAAACGCAATGCTTCGGCATGTTTTCGTTTTTTCAAACTCTTTTCCATTGATTCCATAAAGGTTAACGATACATCGTTGTCCACGTCTAATTCGGCATCTCGAGTAAACTTTATCGTATATGCTTCTATTTTATCAATATCATAAATTTGAAAGATAGATTTTAAATTGTATCGAATAACATCATCCAAAAACAAGATATATTGTTTGTTGTTTTTCGATGGTAAAACCACGAATCTGGAAAGTGCTGTAGTTGGCACTTCTATTAAGGCATAATGAATTTCTTTGGATTTGTTTTTGGAAAAACGAATGGCTAAATAAATAGAAGCATCTTGTAACGTTGGAAACACTTTTGCTTTATCAAGCATGATAGGAAAAATTTCCAAACGCACTTTTTCCTGAAAATATTTTTTTACGAAATTGCCTTGTTCTTTATCTAATTTCGTTTCATCCAAAATGAAAATATTTTCTTTGGCTAATTCTTTCAAAATAGCTTCGTACGCTTTCGTATATCTTTTTTGTAAGGTTTTTAATTTAAGCTGTATGGCTTCTAAAACTTTAGTAGGTGAGTAGCCAAACTCTTGTTTTGCTTCTTTGTTGAAGTCAATCATGCGTTTGATGGTTGCCACTCGAACGCGAAAAAATTCATCTAAATTATTAGAGTAGATGCCTAAAAATTTCAAGCGTTCCAATACAGGAACATCGGTGCTTTCAGCTTCTTGCAAAACGCGTTCGTTAAAAGAAAGCCAGCTAAGTTCTCGATTGATAATTGGAATTGGCAGTGACATAAAAGTGCGGATATCCTAAAAAAGTATAACGTAAATATAGCTATTTATGTTCCTGAACACATATAACCTAATCTACATTCACCAAAAATTCACAAAAGGACAACTACTTTTTTAAAGAAATAATTTAAAACCCATAAACAAAAATCAGATTGGCTTGTTTTTTGTAGATTCATAAAAAATTACACAATGCGTTTATATAAAATTTTTGCAGGTTTCACCTTGTTATTATCCATTTTAGTTTTGTCTTCTTTCCGTACATTATCTACTAAAGATGAGGAAAAACCACAATGGCGAAATGTGCAAATTTTACCGCAAACACTTACGCGTGTAGATATGGATGCCATAATGGATGCTTGGTCAACGGCATTAGGTGTTTCTTGCAGTCATTGCCATGTAAAAGGAAATATGGCAGCTGATGATAAAGAAGAAAAAATTATTGCCCGAAGAATGTTGGTGATGACCAACGAAATCAATGAAAAATATTTTGGTAAAGATTCCGGAACCATCAGTTGCATGACTTGCCATAACGGACAAGCGCATCCGTAATTACATAGCTTTTACTTGTTGTAATAATTGTTTTTCTTCTGCCGTAATTTCTTCATCTAAATGAGCGGCTTTTTCCATTAATGCAATGATTTTTTGTTTTTGTTTGGCATCATGCGGAAGTCGTACAACTAATTTATTATTCTGTGCCATTTGTAGAAATCCTTGAATTTTATTCAAATCGTAATTCCATTTTTTGGCTATTTTTTCTACAAATTTCATTTCTTGATGTGTGATTCTTCCATCTGCAGCAATCATCATAATGACATTGTTCAAAGCATAATCGCGTGATTCGAATAAATCGTCTAACGTACCAATATTTTTGTCTATCACAAAAGATGCTGTATTGGCTTGTTTAAATGCATCGTATTCATTAGCACTCATCCAATCGCTGATAATCCATTCATATTTTGTACTGTTGAGCGGAGCGGCACAATATGTACAATTTATTTCTACGGTATCTTTTATGGGTGCACCGCAATTTGGACAACTGTGTGCATACAATGCACCTTGTGGTTTAGCGGCATCCACATCTCTACTTAAAATTAAAATTTCATCTTGTGCAATAATACTATAATCAAATTCAGGTGATGTGCTCTGAATATTTTTTATTTTTTGCGATGATCTTTTAAGTGCTACAACAATATTGTCTTTGTTGTTTTCTTTATAATAATCAAATGCGGTTACGTGGTTTAGGTACAATCTATTAAATACAAAAGGTGCTTCTGCTCGGATGCGTTGTTCTATTTTTTCATACAAACTATCCGATACAAAACGACGCGTAATTTCGGGCTTTTTGGCTACCAATGCCGTCATCATTTGCATGTAACCATTGCTGGCTTTGTCTTCTAAAAGTTGTAAAGAAAAATCTTGTTTTTCTCCAATTTGTTCACGTATTTTTTGTGAGAATTTTCCTTGTTTATCGTATTTCTTATTGGAATTATGATAATCGTCCGGTTGCGTAATTTCTGCTAAAATCCAATCGTAATCACCTAAATATGTAATGGTAGAACAATACGGGCATTTAGCGGTTTCGCCACCATCATCCGGCAAGTTGCCTCCACAATTCGGGCAGTTAGTAGTGTGGTATAAATCTTTCTCTTTTACACCCGATTTTTTTATAAACGACCAATAATCCATGGCGTGCAAAGGGCCACCATCATTGAGTCGTGTGTATTTTTTGGATGTAAATGCATCATACATGGAATATTGGATGCCAACATGAATGATGTCATAATTGCCATCGCTTTCCACTTCATCAATAAATACATTTCGAATAAAAATATCCGATATTTCATTTACTTGCTCCAATGATTTCATCATAATAATTTGTGTATTAAATCGCTGATACACGCCATCGGAAATCCATTTTCGCACTTTAGATAAATCTTGCATCATCCAAGCATTTTGGATGGCAACAAAAGCGGTTCGCACTTTTTGTCGGAATGCTTCTTTATTAAAATCCGGATTTCGTTGTTGAAATTCATCCGGAATGATTTCTTGTTTGTTGCTCATTGCTGTTTGTGTATTTGGAATAGTATTTAATCCGCTAACAGCTTGGTAGGTTTTGGATGCTTTATAAATAAGAAAGATGATAACACCTAATACTATTACGTTGATTGGAAACGGCAATAACATAATCAACCGAAACAGCATATAAATTAAATAAAAGATAGCACCACCATCGCCACTTCCACCACCGTCACCACCACTGGAAGAGCCGCCGCCGCCGCCACCGGCGGCGGCAAATACAGACACCATGCTCCATATAAGTAGAACAAGTAAGAACACAATTTTTTTGCTGTAAGTTGATTTCATTTTGTTTGAATTATGGTTTAGATGAATGTTTCAAAAATGGCATTTTGTTACATCATCATTCAAGATAGTTCATCGTTTTATTTGGTATTGTAAAGATAAGGATTGCACCAAATAAACATCTTAAAGAAAATTAAATTGTGAGTACAAATCGCCAAGGTAAATATTTATCTTCTTCGGCATAATCAATACCAATGCGTGGTGTGGTTAAAATTGTTTGTTCATCTATGTTGATAGTTGAATTTTCTAACCAAATTGTATTTTCGTTTAAAGAAATTCCATAATGCGATTTATTGATAGCTAATGCCTGACATACTTTTCCGGGTCCGTTGCAAAGTTGTTTGTTTACACTGGATTTATTTCTGCGTTTAAGTATTTCCTCTACGCCAACGGTAGGTTGTAAGGCACGAATAAGTACTGCTTGTGCTGTATCTTTTTTTCCGGTTACAATATTGAATAAATAATACATGCCGTAACACAAATACACATAAGCAGCACCACCATTTTCAAACATAATTTGTGTGCGATTGGTTTTGCGTTTATTATAAGCATGGCAGCCTTTTTCTATTTCGCTGTAGGCTTCTGTTTCCGTAATGATGCCGCCGGTTTTTACACCATCTATTTCGGTCATCAATATTTTACCTAATAAGTCTTTCGCCAAAAAAACAACATCTTCCTGTTGGAAATAGGTAGATTTAATTTTCATCACAAATCTTCATTAAATTTCTTTTTTCCAAAACTAATAACTAATAACTTTACCTTATGCAACAAGGAAAACTTTTTTTAATTCCAATTGTGTTGGCAGAGCATGCTCTTGCCACCATTCCGTCTTATGTGAAAGACACAATAGTGAATACGGATATTTATATTGTGGAAAATATAAAAACAGCACGTCGTTTTATTAAATCTATTTATAAAGAAAAAAATATAGATGACTGTGTTTTTGTAGAGCTGAATAAACACGAAAACTACCGATTTGATGATGCCATTTTAACAGAAATTTTCAACGGAAAAAATATAGGTTTAATGAGCGAAGCCGGCACGCCTTGCATTGCTGATCCCGGAAATAAAGTGGCCGAAATGGCACACGAAATGAATATTCCAGTGGTGCCTTTGGTGGGTCCTAATTCTATTTTATTGGCGTTAATGGCAAGTGGTTTCAACGGACAGCAGTTCACCTTTAACGGCTATTTGCCTATTGATGCTACGGAACGCAAAAATAAGCTACAACAAATGGAAATAGCGGCGCGTAAAGGGCATACACAAATTTTTATGGATACACCGTATCGCAATAAAAAACTCTTAGAAGAAATTATTGCTTTTTGTAAATACGACTCTATGTTATGCATTGCATGTAACCTTACTGCCACCGACGAATTTATTAAAACGCTACCATTGGCAGATTGGAAAAAACGCTTGCCCGACATACACAAAAAACCCACTATCTTTGTAATGGGAAAATAACCGTTTAATATTTTTGGATGATTTTAATAGATGATAAATTAATCAGTGATGATGTGGTAGAACAGCATTTTGTTTGCAACATAAAAAAGTGCAAAGGTATTTGCTGTGTGGAAGGCGATAGTGGTGCTCCGGTAGAAAAATCGGAAACTAAAATCTTGAAGAAAATTTATCCGAAAATAAAAAAATATTTATTGCCCGAAGGTATCAAAGCCATTGAAGAACAAGGAACGTATGTAGATGAACCGGATGACGAATACACTGCTTATGCCACACCATTGATTGATGGTGGTGCGTGTGCGTATGTTAACTATGAGAAAGATGGAACGATTTCTTGTGCCATAGAGAAAGCGTGGAAAGATGGCGTGGTGGATTTTCGCAAACCTATTAGCTGTCATTTGTATCCAATCCGATTAAAAAATATGGATACCATTACTGCGGTAAATTATGATGTTTGGGATATTTGTAGTGATGCCTGCAAATTAGGCAAAAGCTTGAAAGTGCCGTTGTATGTTTTTTTAAAAGATGCACTTATCCGAAAATTTGGAAAAGAATTTTATGAAACATTAGAGTATGCTGCTAAAGAACACCATCAAAATAAATCCACTTCACAAAGGAAATAAATTAATCTAAATAACCTTGATAATAATCTTGAATATATTCTTCTAAGCAGATTTTCCAATCACGCATATTGTTTAATTGGCGTAAATCTAATTTTTTATTGATGAGTCGTTCGCTCGGTGGTCGTTGAGAGAAATATTCTTTTGCCCAAAAATCAGAATCTACCGGCGTAATTTTTATTTCATTTTCTTTCCCGAGTAATTTCACTAATTCGGTTGCCACTTCCAATCGTCCGGTGATGCCACCGCAAACCATATTGTATAAACCCCAAACTTCATTTTGAAGTAATAATTTCACGTTTCTTGCAAAGTCATACGTTAAAGTTGGTGTTCCTAATTTATCGTTCACCACAAATAATTCTTTCTTGCCATCTTTTAATTGTTGCATTAATTTTTGGATGAACTTTTTATCTTTTTTAGGACCGCCGCCCATCATCCAACCGGCTCTGCAAATTAAATGTTGCGTTTTATTTTGTTGCACATATACTTCACCTGCCCATTTGCTACGCGCATAATGTCCTAACGGATTCGGAATATCCCAATCGTCAAATGTATCTTTAGAGCCATCAAAAATACCGGCTGTAGAAATGTATAATAATGGAATATTTAAAGCATTGGAAATATGCACGGCGTTTTCAACAGCAATAGTATTGGTGAGATATGCATCGTCGATGTTGGTATCGCAATATTCCAATGAAGTGTGTGCACCTAAATGAAAAAGATAATCCGGTTTAAAATCAAACACGTCTTTTTTGTAAGCTTCAAAATCTCTAAAATCTAAAAAAGAAAGCCACGTATCATTTACATCTTTATCGGTGCATTTTAAATCAAATTCTTCTTTAAAAACTTTATAAAAACCTTCGCCTAACATGCCACCGCAACCGGCTATGTATATTTTCTTTTTCATTCGTATTGTAATTGGATTCCTAAATTAATAATTAATAGCTTAAACCAAACTTTTTAAGACTTGCAAATATAAAGGTTTGTTTGCTTCTATGGAAAAATTATCTAAAACGGTTTGGCGTGCATTCTTTCCCAAACGAGCTCTTTCTTCCGGATGGTCTATTAAGTACATCAACTTTTCCACCCATTCCTCTTCTGTTTTTACTAATATTCCATTCTCATTTTGTTTTATCACTCTGTTGATGGCAGCACCTACATTGGTTGCTACTACCGGCAAGGCAAATGTCATATAGGTTAATGCTTTTAGACCACTTTTTCCCATCACCCAATCATCTGTAGGTAAAGGATATACACCAATATCTATCCCTTGCAATTGTTGGGCTTCTTCTTCTTTATTCCAATCCAAATATTCGTAATCGACACCGTCCATGTGAAACGAAAAATTGCCGATAACGCGAAGTTTAAATGTTCTTTGTTTGGCTAATCGTTGCAAGGCATTGGTCAATAAATATAAATACGGAACAGTAGAGTGTGTGCCGGTCCAACCAATCACCACCGTTTTATCGTTAGAATACGT
The DNA here is from genome assembly GCA_964507125.1 of uncultured Chitinophagales bacterium. Lineage (GTDB taxonomy): Bacteria > Bacteroidota > Bacteroidia > Chitinophagales > JADIYW01 > JADJSS01. The sequence goes on from CAZDOT010000036.1 coordinate 17,777, forward strand.
ATTCACCGGAAACATCCGAACCGTATCTAACGTAGAAGAAATATCGGTGCAATGCTTGCAATATTGCTGAGCAAATTTGTTTAAATCCGGCGTACAGGTAATTACATGGTCGGCATATTTCATCAACGCAATGGACTTTTCTTTTCCTTTTAATAAATAAATCAGGTTGTTCATCGCAGAATCTTCTGACTTATAAATCATATCATCAATATCATACACTATTTTTTTGGATAGCTTACGCACCAACCATTCAAAAATAGGCGGTCCTAATGGTGTCACCCAAAGATGAACATAAATAATATCATACTGATGTAATCGAAATAAATCTTTCAACCTAGTGAAGTAACCGAATAGTGTACCTTTTATTTTTCGGAGGGTGAAGCCGGGTTTATAAATGATTTCCCAAAAATCTTGGTTTACAAAAGAGCTCGTTTCTAATACAAAACCATTGGCTTCAAAATGATCGAAATATTGTTCGTATTTTAATCGTTGGCTGGCTGCTTGACCAATAGGATACGGTGAAAGAAATAAAACTTTTTTGGAAGACATTTATGCGTTTGTTTGAGTCGGTGATTTTTTAAAATGTATCGAATATATTAAATAAGCAATGACAAATAAATATAGAAATCTAGTCGGAATCGTATATCTAGATTGTATTGCAAAAGGAACATGAATACCGGCAAAATAGATACAAAGCAAGATGGGAATTGCTATTTTAAACAAGATTGTTCTGTATCGTATTAGAGCCCATAAAAAATAAAAAAGTAAAAGCAGTAATGTACTGAATGTAGTAGCAAATGCTAAGATAGAAGCTGTTTTATATATTGAATTAGTAGAATGCAGTTGTGCTTTGGTGAGCCCGGTGTACCACAATCTAAAAAAGGTATATGCTTTTACTTTTATCGTGTAACTAATATCGTGTAAGAAATGCTGTACGGCTAATTCTTTTAATAATCGTTCTCTTTCTAATGTATATTTTGAATTGTAGGTTACAAATAAATACGGATGCTGTTTCATTTCATTCAATACAAGTGTATCTTTTGCCTTTAAATATTGGCTGCAAATTCGTTCTATGCTGTCGAACTCATTATTAAATAATTGCACATTGTGTGGTACGTCTTTCTTATCTACAAAATTAATCAGTGCATCTTCGTTCATCACATTTCTCCAATAACGTGTTTCTACCACATCCAACATTTTTGGACTCCAATAACTTAAATACATCACGCCACCACCACCTTCTAATGGTGTAATTTTAAATACACCATGTTGTTTCTGATTCCAAAATGCATACGGCAATAACGAAGCAATAAACAATACAAGAAATACCACATTGTATTGTATTTTTTCTTTGGATGTATTAAAGAGATAGTATGCAAAACGTAGAAATGGAATAAATAAAATAATAGGTCTTAATTGGAAACAAAATGCATATAGTATAATTAATACGATGGTTCTTTTCCAGCTGCTTTTCCAAATTAATTCAACATATAAAATAGTTGTAATGGTACAAAGTACCAAGTTCTCCGGAAATATATAAGCACTATATGATAAGGTTACAAAATTGAACAATACCAATAATAAAAAAATATTTTTGAGCAAATACGAAGATTCATAATAGTCGATAATGCGAAGCGTTAGCAACAACGCAATCATCAATAATAACCATTGCACTAACTGCACAAAATATATAGATGGATGTATGGCATGCAATGCATACAAGAAAAACGGATAACCCGGATTTCGGAAGGTGTCCGGAATATAATCTTTTAAAAAATACCAATAAGAGTATTCACCTTTTGCCAATCCTTTGATGTAATATAGATAGGTATAATAATCACCGGATTTAACTTCTTTATTTAACCACCACAAAGACAAACTCACCACACCTACCAACAAGAGTAGGCAATAATAAGTACTTTTTTTTTCTAATATCTTAATTGGTTTCTGCAGGAACTGCATAAAATAGTGCGTATTTCTGCGTAAATTTAAACATTAATCTTGAAAGTTTTTTACATTGTGCCACATGCCAACGATTCCAATTGTAGATTTAAAAAAACAATATCTCTCTATACAAAATGAAATAGATAATGCCGTTTTATCTTGTCTGCACGAAGCACAATATGTGGGTGGAAACTTGATTCATACAGTTGAACAACAATTAGCACAGTACATCGGCATGCAGTATGGTATTAGTTG
>CAZDOT010000037.1:0-17301 GCA_964507125.1 uncultured Chitinophagales bacterium
GTTAATACGGCTATTTCTAATTTTAAAAATATTGAATTTTCATTGTATCCTAATCCGGTGAATAGTGGTGCTTTGTACGTAAATTTTGAGCGTACTATTGCTGCTCCTTTACAAGTAGATATTGTAGATATGCTTGGAAATATTGTAAAATCTCATCAATATAAAATGCCAAGTGCTTCACTTTCGTTAGATGTGAATGATTTACCGAAAGGCATTTATTTAATTTCGGTACTATATAATCAAGAAAGAAATACGCTACGATTTATAAAAGAATAAGAATTTATAGCGTACTTAAATCTATTACAAATCGATATTTTACATCGCTTTTTATCATTCTTTCATACGCTTCATTGATGTAGCTAATTGGAATAATTTCTACTTCAGATGTGATGTTGTGCGCTGCACAATAATCCAACATTTCTTGAGTTTCCGGAATTCCGCCAATAGAAGAAGCTGTAATGGTTCTGCCGTTTGATAATAATGAAAATGGATTTAATGAAATAGGTTTATCCGGAATACCAACTAATATTTGAACACCGTGAGCATTCAGCATTTTGAGGTACATATCATAGCTATGTTCTGCAGATACAGTATCAATTATAAAATCAAAATAGCCGGAATATTGTTTGACTTGCATCTCATCTTTTGTATGGCAAAATTGATGTGCTCCTAATTTGTGAGCATCTTCTTTTTTATTAATAGATGTACTGAGCACTGTTACCTCAGCACCAAATGAAACTGCAAACTTTACGGCCATGTGTCCTAATCCGCCTAAACCTAAAACACCTACTTTATGTCCTTTTCCAATTTTCCATTTTCTGATAGGAGAGTACGTGGTAATTCCGGCACACAACAATGGCGCAACGCCTGCTAATTCAAGTTTATCGGAAACGTGTAATACAAATGCTTCGCGTACAACTACCTTGTTGGAATATCCACCATACGTTGGTGAAATGCCATCTCTTTCTATAGCATTGTACGTATATACAGCACCTGATTTACAAAATTGTTCGTATCCGCTTTGGCAAGTTGGGCAATTGCCACAAGAATCAACCATGCACCCAACACCCGCTAAATCACCTACTTTAAATTTAGTTACATCGCTTCCAATTGCAGCTACTTTTCCCACGATTTCATGTCCCGGAACCATCGGATAAATTCCTTTACTCCACTCACTTCTTGCTTGATGAATATCGGAATGACAAACACCGCAATAGAGTATGTCTATTAGAATATCGGTTGCTTGCAACGTTCTTCTATCAAAATTCCAAGGTGTTAATTTTTCAGTGGGTCCGTGTGTAGCGTATGCTTTTGCTGGTATCATGTTTTTTATTTTTATTGTATAATTATTTTGGTTGACTCAACAATATCTTCCTTATTTTTTAACTGTAAATGATATAAGTCGGAAGGAAGTTTCTGGTTGATATGAATTGGATGTGTTAATCCGGAATTTAAGTAAGAAGAATATACAACTTCACCCAAAATATTAATGAGTTGTACTTGCACTTCTTCATTTATATTAATAGGAAATTCTATCATGAAATCTTGTTTTGTCGGATTTGGATAGATTCTTATTCGCTCTTTTTCTTGTTTAGATGTTGGAATTGCATTTACAATTCCCGTGCACGCAGTTGAATTTAAAAGTGCTTTTCTGCTTGAAGTGAGAATGGTATTTCGAATACGCTCTTTTTGATTTTTTGTAAAGATATATTCATTGCTACAATAGCTCATTATATTTCTGAATGATAAAATACTATCCGGATTATTATTGCATGTTGTTTGGCTGCAGTCACGTTGCCGATGTGGCGGCGTATCACAAATCCAATCACCTTGAATAAAACAAAAATCGTTTGCTGGGCAACCGTTATCATCTCCTTGAAACGTATGAAATAAACCCATAGCATGGCCTAATTCGTGTGCCAATGTAAAGAAAAAGCCATTCATTAAATCGTCAATAATTACTACACCATCTGTTGCATAATCACCATTGGGAAGTGGAAATGATGCATAACCACCCCAATTTCCGGCAATTCTGTGCACCACCCAAACGTTTAATACATGATCATGACGCCAATTACTTAGGTTTTTTGTTTGTAATTCGTCTGAGCCAAAAATTCCATTTAATATAGCTCCAATATATCCAATTCCAACAGTTAAATAATTAGGAATTGCACTTGCATCTACTCGGTTTATTCCGGTACTTGGGTTTCCATTGGGATCAAATTGTGCTAAACAAAATTGTACTTCTACGTCATTTCCTAATGCATTATTTGTTACAAACGTATTGCTCCATTGTTTGTTAGCAGCATCAATGGCGTCATATATTTTTTGATCTGCAATATTACTTCCAACACCGATAGCTTCGCCGCGATGCAACACATGAACTGCAATTGGAATTTCTAAAATCGTGTTGGCATTTCTTTCTAAGATAGTATTGTTGGTATGGTAAATGCTTTTAAGCTGTTGTACAAATGTTGTGTCTTTAAGTTGGTGTGTATGTATTACTTCATTGGCACAATTAAAGGATTGAGCAAATGTTGTTGTAAAAATATACAGCGTGAAAAAGATTAAATTAAAATGTTTAATTAAATCTAATCTACATGCATAGTTGTATGGCGATTTTTTCATTGTAGATGGTTTCTACAATAAATTTAATAAAATTAAATTAAATGACTTGCTTCACCCAATTGAACTTGTCTTCCAATGTGCATTTTTGAATGCCTACTAAACGTTCTTTTATTTTTTGGGAGATGCTATATGTTTTTTCATCTAACACGTAATCCTTGTCATTATATCCAATTCTATTTACCGGATTAACAACGGCCGCAGTTCCTGTTCCAAATATTTCTGTCAAACGTTTTTGTTCTAAAGCTTCAATCACTTCATCTATCGAGATGTCTCTTTGTTCCACTTCGTAACCTAAATCTTTTGCAATTGTAATAACGCTATCCCGTGTGATGCCTTCTAATATGGTTCCATCGGAGAGTGGTGTGATTAATTTTCCATCTATCGCGAAAAATATATTCATGGTGCCCACTTCACTGATATATTTTTTGTGTTCACCATCTAACCACAATACATCTTTGTATCCTTTTTGTTTTGCTAATTCTACCGGATACAATGTACCTGCATAATTTCCGGCTGCTTTTGCACTTCCGTAGCCGCCTTTAGTAGAGCGAATAAAAGAATCATATACTAAAACAGAAATAGCATCGCCATAATAGGAGCCCGTTGGTCCGGTGATGATGCAAAATAAATATCTATCAGAAGTACGCACACCAATAAATGGCTCTGTACCAATTAAAAATGGACGAATGTATAAAGAGCCTCCGGCATTTTTAGGAATAAAATCTTTATCTAAGTTGATTAATTGTTGTAAGCCATCCAAGAACAACTCAATCGGAACTTGTGGCATTGACATACGTTTAGCAGACGTATTCAAACGTTCTGCATTTTTTTCCGGTCTAAATAATACCACGCCACTTCCATCTTCTTTGTAGTATGCTTTCATTCCTTCAAAAATGGCTTGACCATAATGAAAGACATTGCAAGCTGGTGATAAAGATAAATTTTGATACGGTTGAATTTTTGCAGTTTGCCATTTTCCATCATAGTATTCACAAATAAACATGTGGTCTGAGAATGTTTTCCCAAATGCTAAATTGTTGAAATCAATGCTGGATAATTTACTAACGGCTGTTTTCTCTACTGTAATTGTGGGTAATGCACTCGCTTCCATACACTTAATCTTTATCAAAAAATATTTTATTCAAAGTTACGGAAAAAGGTACTTATTTTTGGGAAAATTTAATTTAAAATTGAAAAGAGAAACATTTTTTGTTTTAAACGAGCATCCAACTACACATTTATCTGATAATGTGGATTGTTCTGTGGTTTTCTTTTATAAAAAAAGTAAGGATACTTCTGTTGCAGCATTGCAAGAAGATTTTTTTAAACGATTAATTGAAAAAGGATTAAAACAAAATATCGAACAATTTTTAATAGTTGATATTGGTGAACACAAAGGTAGATTATTGCATTATTTACAACATTCATCTATTAAAGTTGTTGTGTTGTATGGTGTGCAGGAAGCCGATTTAGGCATGCATCTTTCATTGCCATTATATCAATTAGTGCTATTCTCATCATGGAAATTTATCAAAGCAGATGCTCCAGAAGTGATTGATGCATCCAATGCATTAAAAGCAAAATTGTGGACACCTATTCAACAATTATTTTTGTAATATTTTATATGAAAATAGATTTAGTTTTTGCAACCAACAATAGTAATAAAATTAAAGAGATTGAAGTTTTATTAAATGCACAATATCAACTCAAAAAATTGATAGATATAAATTGCGTGGAAGAACTACCGGAAACACATCCTACTATTGAAGCTAATTCTTTAGAAAAAGCACAATATGTTTATGAAAAATACCATGTGAATTGCTTTTCAGAAGATACCGGTTTAGAAGTGGAAGCATTAAACGGTAAACCCGGTGTGGACAGTGCTTTTTATGCCGGCGACAGAGATGCTGATAAAAACATGGATAAAATTTTAGAAGAATTAAATGGAATAACAAATAGAAATGCACAATTTAAAACCGTAATCACTTTAATTTTAAACGGACAGCAACATCAATTTACAGGAATACTGAAAGGGAAAATTGGCTTTGAAAAGAAAGGATTGTACGGTTTTGGATATGACCCAATATTTATTTTAAATAATGGAAGAACATTGGCCGAGTTGATGTTGGAAGAAAAATCTAAAATAAGCCACAGAGCATTGGCTACGCAGCAGTTGATAGCATTTTTAAATAAAATTCAGTAATTTTATATACGCACTACAAAATTATTTAATATATCTTTTTAATTGCACATGCAACCAAAAGACGATAAATCAATTCTATATAATCAGTTAATCGAACGTTGTAGAAACAACGATCGGGAAGCTCAGTATAGGTTGTATAATTTATTGTCGGGGAAAATGTTTGCAGTTTGCCTTCGATATGCTAAAAATAGAGAAACTGCCGAGGATTTATTGCAAGATGGATTTGTGAAAGTTTTTACTAGTTTGGATAAATATCGTGGTGAAGGACATTTTGAAGGTTGGGTGCGTAGGATAATAGTAAATACAGCCATAGAAAGTTATCGAAAATCAACTAAAATGTTTCCGGTAGTGAGTACAGATGACATAAGAGAGGACGTTCCGGAAACAACAGAAGATATAAGTTTAGAAATGGAAGATTTGATGAAATGCATAAACAGCCTTTCCGTCGGTTATCGTACTATTTTTAACTTATATGTGGTAGAAGGATACTCGCATAAAGAAATTGCCGAGATGTTAGATATTACTGAAGGAACATCGAAATCGCAATTAGCTCGAGCGAGATATATTTTAATGGAAATGATTAAAAAATCAGAAATACCAAAGTTAAGTGCAGCGTATACCAGATAATAATTTTGACAAAAAAGTAAAATCTATGCTTGAAGATGCAAGCGTAGAACCACCTGCATTTTTATGGAACGAAATTGAAGAAAAATTACCCAATTCTTCAGCTTGGCATAAAAAACGCAGATATGCAATTCTATTATTGCTATTAACTTTTATTAGTTCCGGTGGTTATTATATTTATAAGTCGAATATCGGTAACGATACCAATAAAAAAATTGCTCTCCAAAAAAGAACATTTAAAGATGAGGTATCACCCAAATACAATAAACTTTCTAAGAAATCATCATCCGCTTCGTCTATTGCTTCTGATTCCAATTCAAAACAACTTATAAAATCGGGAAGTAATACCAATGAAGATGTAAATGAACCAAACAATACATCAGCATCTAAAACAACCGTCAGTGATTTCTATCAAGCTGATAAAAACGGTACTGAAACAAAAGCTACAATTGTAGCCAAAGAATTACAAGAAAAACAAGCTAAAAAAGAAGCTCGCTTACAACGATTAGATGTTACCAATTCGGCTGATAATACTAATGCAACAACATCAACTTTGGCTGAAAGCACAAGCGTTCCATCGTCTAACAAAAACAGTAGCAAAAAATCAAAAACGGCTCAGAATATAAAAGTGCATGCAACAGATGTATATATTGCTTCTGCTAATAATACAACAAGCGATGCATCTTCGAATTCTAATTCAAGTTCGTCTAAAATCAATCCAACTAAAGAGCATTTCAAATCAGATTCTAAACAAGATGCTGTCAAAGAAAACAGTAAATCTAAACCATCTAAAAAACAAGATATTACCGAACCCATTTCTGAGCCAATACGTAATTCCATTAGTACACCATTGTTAGCATCTGCTGTGCCGGTAAAATTACATTATACACCGTTGAGCAGTCGCGATGTATTACGTTCATTGGTAAATCCTGAAAAATTAGAAGAAATCGACTTGGAATCTCAAGCGGTTGGTATCGATAACCTATCGCCGAACATGGATAAAATGCTGAAAAACTTAAAGCAGTTTTCCGGTTATGATATCAATAAAGGCTTCCATTTCGGTGCATTTATTTTAATCAATAATATCTGGTTGAATAAAAAACAATTCAGTGCAGACGAAAACACTCAATCTATTAAACCAATGTTGACATTTGGTAAAGCTTATGGTGTAAATATTGGTTATGATTTTGTAGATCGTTGGGGCATGCAATTAGAATGGCAAATGTCTGAGCAAGGTCAGAAATATAAGATTCAACAAGCGGATGGCAGTCATGTTAAAGACATTAATTTGTTGTACACGAAATTCCCGATTGTCGCAAAATACAAGCAAACATTCAATAATAATTATAATGCCAAACCAATTGCACTTAGTTTTGTGTTCGGTCCGCAATTGGGTTTTTTAGTAAAAAAATCCGGAAAATTAGATGGCATAGCAATCACAAATTTACCTTCGTACAGTAAAGTTGAACTTGGCTTTTTAGGTGGTTTTGATTTTGATTTATTTATGACGAGAAATGTGGCAATGACCATTGGTGCACGTACCGGATTTATGTCGCCGATGAAACGCAACAAGCCAATGAGTTTTCAATTAGGTGTTACGACACAATTTAATTTCCGTTTCCCGAAAAAACTCAAATAATATTATTTCGTTTCTAAGAAACTACATTCCAATTGTGCTTCTTTTGCAATTTGCTCCAATTTTAATGCTTGTTCCGGTGCTATTGTTACCACAAAACGGGAATTTGTATCAATATATTGTTCTTCCAAATGAGCTCCGGATTGTTGTATAATTCTGTAAACAATATTTAAATTTTCGTAGGCACATTGAATTTGATAATAATTCCAAATTCTTTGTTCTATTATTCTTGTTTCGGATAATACTAATTTGGCACTTTCTTTATAAGCAGCAATCAAACCGGAAACACCTAATTTGGTGCCACCAAAATATCGAACAATAACGACCAAACAATTGGTTACACCTAAAGAATCTATCTGACCTAAAATGGGCTTTCCTGCTGTGCCATTGGGCTCGCCATCATCGTTCATTCTAAAATTATTTTTATCCAAACCTAAGCGATAAGCATAACAATGATGTGTAGCTTTTGGATGCCAATTTCTTACTTGTTGTAAAGCGTGTTTTATCTCATTTTCATCTTTTACGGAATACGCAAACCCGATAAATTTACTTGCTTTATCTTTGTGTAAAATGTTTTCAATATTTTCTATGGTATAATAAACCGACATTTGTTTAAGCTAAAAACCCAATAAATACAATACTTGTAATAGCTAATATAAATCCAATTAATTTGCGTTTGTCTAATGTTTCTTGAAATAAAAACATTCCGGCAATAGCAGATAAACCAACTATACCTAAATTATTTATAGGAAAAATGATAGAGCTTTCCCATGGTAATGTATCTAATGTTTTTAATAAAAAATACAAAGAAAAATAATTGGGAATGCCTAAAACAATACCACCTAATACATTTTTCCATTGATATAATGCCCGCTCTCGAGCATGCAATATAATACCAAACGTGCAAGCAGCAGCAAATACGATGATTGTAATAGGATGAGCCCAATCAGCATGCACCAAATTTTTTTGAATATAATTAAACGTTGCGTCGCAAAAGCCACTTCCAATAAAAATCAATGCCGGATAAAATATTTCAATTTTTCGTTTGGGTTGATTTGAAATTTCATTTTTCTTTTCATAAGCAATTAAATACACGGCAACAAAAGCAGCAATGATTCCAATAATTTTAATGAAAGAAATAGAATCGTTGTATAAGAAAATTGCCATCACCACCGGAATCACAAACGATAACTTCATGGCAATGCTCGCTGTTAAAACACCAAATAATTGGGTGGTTTTGCCAACTAAAAGAAAAATAAGAATAAATGCTATTCCTAATCCAATGGCATAATAAGAGCCATTCCATTGTATTATATTTTTGAAATGAGAAATATCTTTTACAAACAACAAGCCTGTTATAACACAAAAAATATAGTTAAACACAATGCCATGCGGTGCATGAATTTTCCATTTTTCGAAATAACGTAGAATAACGACCAATGAGGTGGCACAGAAAATACTAAGTAAAAGATACAGCATGCGGATTTTTTAATACTTGAATATGATCGGTGTCCAACATAATGGAATCCGTTTCGATGCCTTTTATGCAAGGTGCTTTTGTAGGATTTTCAATTTTTGGAGTTCGTTGCTGAAGCATATTTTTATTGGTGATGATGTGTGCTTCATTCCATAAATTTTGATCGATAAATTGTTGCAACACCTTCGAGCCACCTTCTACTAAAACTGAGATTATTTTTTGTTGTGCTATTTTTTCAAGTACTTTTTGTATCGTTAATTTTGTTTTATCTGCGATAAAAATTGTAGAAGGTTCACCCGTTAAAATATGGAAATCTTTGGATATGTTGGTGGCATTGCCAAGCACTAAACGCAATGGTGATTTTCCGGTTGCAAATCGTACATCTAATTTTGGATTGTCTGATAAAACAGTATTTTTTCCAACTAAAATACTTTGATGTTCTGCTCTTAATTGATGTGTGTATCGTTGTGCTAAACTATCAGAAATTTGAATCGCTTCATTGCGAATTCCAATATATCCATCTTTTGTTTGTGCAAATTTAAGCGTGATATATGGCATTTTGTTTTTTAAAAAATACCAATAATGTTTGTTGATGTTTTTTCCTTCTTCTTCCAAAATTCCACTCACTACTTGCACACCATTTTTTTGTAAATGTTCGATGCCTTTTCCATTTACCAAATCAAAATTATCAACAACAGAAATATATACATTAGGTATTTTATGTTGTACAATTAAATCAGCACAAGGTGGCGTTTTTCCATAATGTGCACAAGGCTCTAAGCTTACATATAAAGTAGATTTTGAAATAAGATGCTTATTTTTTTCTTCTACACTATTCAAACAATTTACTTCGGCATGTGCTTCGCCGTATTGCGCGTGATAACCTTCACCAATAATGATGTCATCATGCACCAATACGGCACCTACTAACGGATTTGGCGAAACAAAACCTTTTCCAAGTTTTGCCAACTCGAAGCAGCGACGCATATATCCAAAATGTTTTTCCATTTGTTGTGTAGCTAAATTTTATTCAGCATCTTTATGCTTTATTCAAACGGTACAAAAATAATAAATTGAACGTACAAGCTTATAAAAATATCATTGTTCCTTTATTACAAGAAGATTTTGACGAAAGAGAATCCGAAAATCTATTTAAAATTACGTTAGAAGACTATTTTCAAAAACGCTATTTGGATGTGCGTTCATATAATTTAAACGAGATTGAAATCGAAGAATTGAATTATATTTTTGAGAAAATTACCAATCATTATCCCATTCAATATATATTTAATAAAGCTCATTTTTATGGTTTTGATTTTTATGTAGATGAATCTGTATTAATTCCTCGACCGGAAACCGAAGAATTAGTGCATTGGATTTTGACAGACAATAAACAAGCAGATTTATCTTTATTAGATATTGGTACCGGAAGTGGTTGTATTCCTATTGCTATTAAAAAAAATAAACTTAAGTGGCAAGTTCAAGCATTGGATATTTCTTTACAAGCGTTAGAAATTGCTCAAAAAAATGCACACAACTTGCAAGCATCCATTGAGTTTATTAATGGTGATATTTTGAATTTTGACGACAATTTAGTGCAACAAAAATGGGATATTATAGTGAGCAATCCGCCTTATATTCCTTATGCTGAAAAATTGTTAATGAGTACGTCTACTGTTTTACATGAGCCGGATTTGGCACTGTTTGTACAAAATAAAAATCCCATTTTATTTTATGATGCCATTGCTGATTTTGCTCAAAAATATTTGAATAAAAATGGGAAATTATATTTTGAACTCAATGAGTTTAACGCACATGATGTGTATCAACTTTTAGAAAAGAAAGGTTTTACTTCCATTGAACTAAAAAAAGATTTATCCGAAAGAAACAGAATGATAAAAGCAGAATTTATTTCCAGCTAACTTTCGATTCCCAATCTGAAGTGCGTTTTCCTTTTGGAATTTCGCCTTTGTGTTTTCCTACATAAATAATTCCAAGTACACTGTCGTTTGCTTCAAATCCTAATTGTTCTTTAAATTTTGGATGATAGCACATGCCGCCCGTGCTCCAAAATGTTGCCACTTGGTGTGCAGTAGCTACTAATAATAAATTTTGAATAGCAGCACTTGTAGCCGCAATTTCTTCAATTTCCGGAATGTTGTTTTTGGTGCCTCGTTTGTTTACACACACAATTATATGCGAACAATGTTGTGCCCGATTTTTTAATTTCTCAAATTTCTTGTCTAAAAAATGTTCCGGTGGAGTTTCTTCTTTATACAATAAAGCATGCCAATTGCCAAAAGCCGGTATTTGTGCTTGTTCAAATACAATAAATCGCCATGGCTCGGTGTAGCCGTGTGTAGGTGCCCAATTGGCAGCTTCCAACATTTCTTGAATTATGTTTTTATCCACTATTTCACCGTTGTATAAATCCGGATCAATGGAACGTCTTAATTGAATGATTTCAGTCGTATGCACTTTTCTGTTTATTTTGTTGTACAATTTAAATAAATTCGAGATAATACAATAATGTCTTTATTTTTACCATTATTAATACATGTTGTTTAAACACGCAATTTTCATATTTTGTTTATGGTTGAGCATTCTAACTGTCAACAGCCAAACGCATGGTATAGATTATGCTGTATATTCCAATTTGCACAAAAAAGTATTGAGTGTTGATACAAATGCCATGTCATTAGACACATTGTCGATAATTCCACATTCCTTAAACATTCGTCATTATGCAACCAATACATTGCTTGATACTTCGATGTATCATATTGATGTATCAACCGGAAAAATAAAATTTAAAAATGGATTACAATTGGATTCTATTTTAGTTTCTTATCGAACATTTCCAGTAAACATTTTCCAAATTACACAACATAAAAATCCGGTGTTAATTCGAAAAGGGGATTCTTTGTTTTATGATAGATTTTATTTTCAACCTAAACAAGAACAAACCGCCTCTTTCTTGGATTTTGGTGGTTTAAATTATAGTGGAAATTTTGCACGTGGTATTCAATTTGGTTCAAATCAAGATTTGACTTTAAATTCTGTTTTAGATTTAAGATTAAGTGGAAAAATTGGAAATGGAATTGAAATTACTGCATCACTAACCGATAACAATATTCCATTACAACCCGACGGCACTACGCAACAATTACAAGATTTTGACAAAGTATATATTCAACTTAAAAAAGCACCACACAGCATTATTGCAGGCGATTATAACTTAAAAAGTTATGATAGTTATTTTATGAAATTCGCGAAGCAACTACAAGGAATAAATTATGTTGGCGATTTTAAATTTAAAAAAGGCATGCAATTGCTCACCTCTACTTCAATGGCAGTGAGCAGAGGCAAGTTTACCCGAAATATTTTTCAAGGAAGTGAAGGCAATCAAGGACCATATCGTTTGGTTGGAAGTAACAATGAAACGTTTATTATTGTTCTTGCCGGAAGTGAGAAAGTATATGTAGATGGTGTATTGTTGCAAAGAGGAGAGTTGCTGGATTATGTAATGGATTACAACAGTGGCGAAATTATTTTTATGCCGAGATTTCTTATTACGAAAGATTCGAGAATTGTAGTGGAATTCGAATATTCCGATAGAAATTATTTCAGAACAACGGCACATCAAGCGATACAATTTAAGTGGAAAAAATTGCAAGTATATACGCAAATCTATTCCGAGCAAGATGCCAAAAAACGACCTATTATTAACTCACTTACAGATAGTGTAAAAGCGTATTTATCTACCATTGGAAATGATATTTCAAGCGCGTTCACATCCGGCATCAAACAAACTACTTTTGATCCGAATTTAGTGCAATATAGAATGACAGATTCAACGGTAAATAGTGTATTGTTTGATTCTGTTTTTGTGTATGATACCAATCCGGATAGTGCTCGATATTCGTTGAGTTTTTCATATGTAGGTGCCGGAAAAGGAAATTATGTTGCGGTAAAAAATTCCAATAATGTGCGGGTGTATCAATGGGTGGCTCCGGTGGGTGGCGTGCCTCAAGGAACGTTTGAACCGGTAATATTAATTGTTACGCCAAAAAATCAATTGTTGTTTACATTCGGTGCATCGTATGACATTGATACGAAAACAAAAATTAAAGCCGAAATGGCATTTTCCAATAATGATAAAAATTTATTTTCTCCGATTGGAAAGAAAGAAAATAAAGGTTGGGCTGCAACGTTGCAACTCAATCGTAAAGATTCGTTGAAACGCAATTTGATATTTTTAAATGTGTTGAATTATGAATTTAAGCAAGCTCAATTTGTGCCATTAGAACCATACAGAAACACAGAATTTACTCGAGATTGGAATGTGTCCAATTCGCAAACCAACGCAACAGAACATATTACACGATACCAAACTTTATTAATTGATACCAAACATAATATCTCGACAGGTTATAAATTTTCATCTTTTATACAGCAAAAAAAATATCAAGGTTTTGAAAATTGGCTAACCTTTACCACGAATTATAAAAACATAAAAATAGATGCCAATGCTCGTGTTTTAAATACATCAGATACATTGAACAAGTCCTTATTTTTCCGACCTTCAATTTTTGTTTCGTATTCCATTGCTAAAGCAAAAGGATTGGGTTTGGGAGCAGGATTTTATCAAGAAAATAATGTGTTTAAACAAAAACAAACGCAGCAAATTTTATCCAATTCATATAAAAACAACAACTTTAATTTTCAGTTTTTTTTACCGGATTCTGCAAAATGGAATTTTATGTTGGAATATAAATTTCGAGAAGATAGAGCTGTGAAAAACAACCAATTTGCTGATTCAACATTAGCGCACACGTTGGAGTTTAAAGGAAGTGCCAATCAATTAAAAAATCAAACTTTTAATTGGACGTTTACCTATCGAAATTTATCAACGAAAGATACCAGTATTACGCAAAAACCGGAACAAACTTTTTTAGCCAGAACAGAATATGGTGCAAGAATTAAACGCGGTGTATTGCGTTTAAATTTTATTTATGAAATTGGAGGTGGTCGTGAACGCGTCCGCCAGTTTACGTATGTAGAAGTTGCTTCTGGTTTAGGTTATTATAAATGGATTGATCAAAATGGAAATGGAATTAGAGAGTTGAACGAATTTGTTCCGGCACAATTTATTGATAGTGCACAATACATACGTGTGTTAACAGATTTGAATGAATATGTCAATTCTAATTCTACATCATATACACAAAATATCACCATTCAACCTAAAGTAATTTGGTTTAATGCTACTTCGGGAATTAAGAAATTTATGTCCAAAATTACCTTGCAATCATATATGCAAGTAAGTAGAAAAACGTATAAAAATAATATCGGAAAATCATTCAATCCATTTGTCTTTAATACGAATGATACCAACACACTTACACTTAATTCCAATATTCGAAATAGCTTTATTTTTAATTCCGGCGATCCGATTTATTCCTTTTCGTTTACCAATCAATTAGTCAATGAAAAAGTGCTTTTGGTAAATGGTTTTGATACGCGAAAACGAATAGATAATATATTGGAAGGATATTATAATTTAAGTCAGAAATTTAATCTCAATCTTAAATTTATACAATCTAAAATGGCACTTACTTCGCAGTTTTTTAGTAGCAATGATTATCGCATTCGTAGTTACTATTTTGAACCTAAGTTCACGTATAATTTCAGAACCATGTTGCGAACTTCTATCAATTATGGTTTTACGCGTAAAAAGAACGATGCTGCATTAGGTGGTGAGCATACATTAGCCAATAAATTAGAATTTGAATTACGCTATACCAAAGCAGCAAAAAATACACTCGAGTCTAAATTTTCATTTGTAATGATGAAATTTAATGGTGAAAATGGCACCACAAAGGCATATACGATTTTGGAAGGATTACAGCCTGGAAAAAACTTCATTTGGAGTGCTAGTTATACACGAAATATTTCTCAAAATTTAGAGTTGAGTTTGGGCTACGAAGGACGAAAAACCGGAACGGCAAAATTGGTCAACACCGGAAGAGCACAATTGCGTGCCATTTTCTAATGAAAATGCCCTTTTTTATTGTTATTTCTTACTGTTTTTAGGTGTTTATTTTTTATTATTTTTTATTATTTTTTTTATAGATAAATGTGGATAAGATACCGACTTTCCTTGCCTAAAAACTGCCTTAAATTAGGTATATTTGTGCAACGAAAATTTAGCTTAAATGTCAGACGAATTAGAAGAAAAACAACACGACAAAATTATTCCAATTAACATTGAAGATGAAATGAAAGCAGCCTACATCGATTACTCGATGTCTGTTATTGTTTCTCGTGCCTTACCCGATGTAAGAGATGGTTTGAAACCGGTTCACAGAAGGGTGCTTTTTGGTATGAATGAATTGGGGATGACTTCCTCCAAACCTTTTAAGAAATCAGCACGTATCGTCGGAGAGGTGTTGGGTAAATATCACCCACATGGCGATGCATCTGTTTATGATACCATGGTGCGTATGGCTCAACCTTGGTCGCTTCGTTATATCTTGATAGACGGACAAGGTAACTTTGGTTCTATTGATGGTGACTCACCGGCAGCAATGCGTTATACAGAAGCAAGATTGAAAAAGATTGCGGAAGAAATGCTCGAAGATCTAGATAAAGAAACGGTTGACTTCCAACTTAACTTTGATGATTCCTTAGAAGAGCCGACTGTTTTACCAACCAAAATTCCACAATTATTGGTGAATGGTGCATCTGGTATTGCTGTTGGGATGGCAACCAATATGTTGCCGCATAATCTTACGGAAGTGATTGATGGTATCAATGCTTATATCGAAAATAGAGATATTACGATTGACGAATTAATGCAACACGTGAAAGCACCGGATTTCCCGACAGGTGGCTTAATTTATGGTTATGAAGGCGTGAAAGATGCATTCAGAACCGGACGAGGAAAAATTCGCGTGCGAGGTAGAGCTCATATCGAAGAAAATAAAGAAGGACGTACACAAATCATTATTTCGGAAGTGCCGTATCAAGTGCAACCAAAAATGATTACTACTCGTGCATCTGAATTAGTAAATGAGAAAAAAATTGAAGGTATTTCCGAAATTAGAGATGAATCGGATAGAGATGGTTTGCGCGTTGTTTTTGATTTAAAAAGAGATGCCATTCCAAATGTGGTATTAAATAATTTATATCAACATACACCATTACAAACGAGCTTTGGTGTAAACAATATTGCTTTGGTAAAAGGTCGTCCGCAGTTATTGAATCTAAAAGATATGATTCAATATTTTGTGGAATTCCGTTTAGAAGTAGTAACAAGAAGAACCCAATTTGAATTGCGTAAAGCCGAAGAGCGTTTACATATTTTAGAAGGTTATTTAATTGCTTTAGATGCGTTAGATGAAGTTATTCAATTGATTCGTTCATCGAAAAATCCGGAAGCTGCGAAAGATGGTTTAATGTCGAATTTCGGTATGTCAGAAATACAAGCAAAAGCCGTGTTAGCATTGACATTACAGCGCTTAACCGGACTTGAAATAGACAAAATTAGAGCAGAACATAAAGAAATTTCTGATTTAATAGCTCGTTTAAAAGAAATATTGGCAAATGAAAGTTTGCGTTTCGATATCATCAAAGAAGAATTAGCAGAAATAAAGAAAAAATACGGCGATGCCAGACGTTCCGAAATTGTGTTATACGGCGATGATATTTCTTATGAAGATATGATTGCGGAAGAAGATATGGTGGTTACAATTTCTCATTTAGGATATGTAAAACGAACTTCTTTAGCTGAATACAAAACACAAAACAGAGGTGGCAAAGGCTCACAAGGTGGTAAAACAAGAGATGAAGATTTTATTGAACATTTGTTCGTTGCATCCACACATAATTATCTTTTATTGTTTACTGAACAAGGTAAATGCTATTGGTTAAAAGTGTATGAAGTGCCGGAAGGTAATAAAACATCCAAAGGAAGACCTATCCAAAATATCATCAATATTTCTCAAGATGATAAAATAAAAGCATTCATCAATGTAGAGAATTTAAAAAATGAATCTTTCTTGGATACGCATTTTATTGTGATGGCAACCAAACGTGGAACAGTGAAAAAAACATCGATTCGCGAATATTCCAGACCACGTTCTAACGGTGTAAATGCTATTACAGTTCGTGAAGGAGATGAGTTAGTAACAGCAGCATTAACCAACGGAAAATGCGAAATCATCTTAGGTTCTAAAAATGGTTATGCAGTTCGTTTCAATGAAGAAGATGTTCGCTCAATCGGAAGAACCGGTGCCGGTGTTCGTGGTATCACTTTGCGTGGCGACAGTGATGAGTTAATTGGCATGGTTTGTGCAGATACTACATCTGAAACAAAAGATGATATTATGGTGGTTTCTGAAAATGGATATGGAAAACGCTCCGCTTTGGATGATTACCGAATCACTTCCAGAGGTGGCAAAGGCGTTATTTCCTTAAACGTTACAGAAAAAACAGGAAATATGATTGCGATTGATTCTGTTACCGATGAAAACGATTTAATGATTATCAATAAATCCGGTTTGACAATTCGTATCTCTTTAAGTTCATTGCGAACAATGGGTAGAAATACGCAAGGCGTTAGTTTAATTAAACTAAAAGACAATGATGCTATCGCAGCCGTTTCTAAAATTGAACATGAAGAAGAGGAAGAAGAGGTGATAGAGAATGAAAATAATATTGAAAATAATA
>CAZDOT010000037.1:17401-18793 GCA_964507125.1 uncultured Chitinophagales bacterium
TGAAAATAATATTGAAAATAATACAACGACTGAAGAACCTACTAATTTAGATACTTCAGAAAATAATCAAACAGAAGAATAATAAAATTCATCCAATGAAATCAATTAAACTCACTCTTGCATTTTTAAGCATATTATTTTTTATGCAAAATGCTATCGCACAAAAAGGTAAAATTGTAGATGCACAATTGTCGCTACAAGCCGGAAAAATAATGGAAGCCAAAAAATCTATTGATGAAGCATTGAGCGATGCTGAAATACAAAAAAGGGTAGATGCTTGGACTACTAAAGGTGATGTGTACAAACAAATTTATGAAGGTAAATTGTTTTATGCGCAAAATCCCAATTGCTTGTTTGATGCAAAAGATGCCTACGTGAAAGCGTATGAATTAGAATTAAATCCTAAAAAACAAAAGAAAAATTTCCCAAGTATGGAAATGCTATACAGCTATTTGTTTAACGAAGGATTTGAGCGTTTCAATGCTAAAAAGTATGATGATGCTTTCAAACACTTTAAAGCAAGTCAAGATATTGACGCTTTCTTAAATGAAAAACAATATAAATCTGTCTTGGATACCAATAATATTTTTGCTACCGGAATTGCTGCTGCAAATGCTAACGATTTAGATGCTGCGTTGCCGTATCTTAAAAAATTAGTAGATATGAATTACAACAATGCTGCAGTGTATGAAACATTGGCTCAAATTTATGATAATAAAAAACAAGATGCCGACTTAAAAGCTATTGTTACAAAAGGTTTAGCTAAATATCCGGATAATAAAAACTTACAGATTTATGAGTTAAACTCTACGTTAGATGCCGGCGACCTTTCTGAATCCATTTCAAAATTTGAATCAGCAGTAGCAAAAGATCCAAAAAATGCTTCTATTATTTTCAACTTAGCTGTATTGTACGATAAAAATAAACAAACAGACAAAGCTAAAGAAACCTATGATAAAGCAATTGCTATTAAACCGGATTATGGCGATGCTTATTTCAACATTGGTGTAATGTATTTTAACGAAGGTGTTGAAATTAATAAAAGCATGAATGCTATTGACGATAAAGATGATCCATTAGGAAAAAAATACAATGAATTAAAAGTAAAACGTGATGCTGTTTTCCAAAAAGCATTGCCTTACTTAGAAAAAGCGTATGAAATTGATCCTAATAATATCGATTATAAATCCAACTTGAAAAAAGTGTATGCTAGTATGAATATGTTGGAAAAAGCGAAGGCTTTAGGTAATTAATGGTAGATTTTTTGAGTAGAGATACTTGAAACGAAATAGATAATAGGTTGGGAAAATCCAACCTATTTTTTTTATATGTAGATTTACTTTGTGTATTTTGCGTAAATACTTTGTGCACTTTGCGGTTAGAAAAATAAAT
>CAZDOT010000038.1:0-18700 GCA_964507125.1 uncultured Chitinophagales bacterium
CCTACTCTTCCTCACTCATCTCAAAATCTTCCAAGAATTTGGTTGTGAAATTTCCACTTCGGAAATCTGCATTGTCCATTAGCTGTAAATGAAATGGAATGGTTGTTTTTATGCCGTCTATTATCATTTCATTTAATGCTCGTTTCATTCGCTCAATGGCTTCCAATCGAGTGTTTCCTTTTACAATCAGTTTTGCAATCATCGAATCATAAAATGGTGGAATGATATATCCATTATACACATGCGAATCGATGCGTACACCATAGCCACCGCTTGGTTGGTAGTTCGTTATTTTTCCGGGAGATGGTTTAAAATTATCATACGGATTTTCTGCATTGATTCTACATTCAATGGCACAAGCATTCGGGAAATAAGCATCTTGTTCCAACTTTTTTCCTGCCGCTAATTCTATTTGCAATCGAATCAAATCTAATCCTATTACTTCTTCTGTTACCGGATGTTCCACTTGAATACGCGTGTTCATCTCCATAAAATAAAATCCTTGGTGCTTGTCCACCAAAAACTCTATTGTGCCAACACCTTCATAATTAATTGCTTTAACAGCTTTCTTAGCAGCATCTCCTAATTTTTTACGCAAGGCATCATCTACAAATGGGCTTGGACTTTCTTCCACTAATTTTTGATGTCGGCGTTGTATGGAGCAATCGCGTTCCGAAAAATGCGCTGCGTTGCCATATTGGTCTCCGGCAACTTGTACTTCTATATGTCTTGGTTCTTCGATATATTTTTCTAAATACATGCCGGAATTTCCAAATGCAGCACCGGCTTCTGCTTGTGCATTTTCTAAATTAGATTGAAATTCTGATTCATTCCACACGATACGCATTCCTTTGCCACCACCGCCTGCCGTTGCTTTTAATATAACCGGATAGCCCATTTCTTGAGCTAATTTTTTCCCTTTAGCAACATCCGTAATCAAACCTTCAGAACCTGGAATAACAGGCACTTTGGCTCGAATCATTGTTTCTTTTGCGGTAATTTTATCGCCCATGGCGTGAATTTGTTCCGGTGTGGGTCCAATAAATTTTATATTTTTTTCGGAACATTTACGTGCAAAATTTTCATTCTCTGCCAAGAAACCGTAACCCGGATGAATGGCATCTGCTTTAGTAATTTCTGCTGCCATTAAAATATTATCTATTTTAAGATAAGAATCTTTTCCGGCAGGTGGCCCAATACAGAAACTTTCATCTGCTAATTTTACGTGCAAGCTTTCTCTATCCGCAGTAGAAAAAACTGCCACCGTTTTTATATTCATTTCTTTGCAAGTACGAATAATACGCAAAGCAATTTCTCCCCGATTAGCGACTAAAATCTTTTGAAACATGATATTGCTAATTTAATGACATTTCTTTTAATTTTATTAAATGAAAAGTATTATTCAAATATCGTTGTGTTGGCTACTTTGTATAACTTCCATAAATTGTTGGGCAAAACAGAAAGAAACGTTTACCATTCCGATTCATTTCTCTAAAGATACTATTGCTCTCCTTCCGATTTCTAAAAAGCTACATTCATTTTCAATCAGAGATTTTACCGTGTCACCTAAAAATGATGAATTATTTTTTACAATAGAAAGCAATAAAAACACCATTGCGACTATTGTTCAAATGGAAAAGATAAATGGAAAATGGAAGATGAACATCGCTCCTTTTTCCGGTAAATATTATGATTTAGAAGCTAGCTTTGCTCCGGATGGAAATGCCCTTTATTTTTCATCTAACAGACCCAAAAACGATTCCACAACAATGCAAGATTTTGATATTTGGAAAACAGAAAAAATAAATGGTATTTGGCAATCACCTATCAACTTAGGCACTACTGTCAACTCCGATAAGGATGAATATTATCCAAGCATAACAAATGATGGAAGTATCTATTTTACAGCAGCCTATCCACATTCAAAAGGAAAAGAAGATATTTGGAAAAGTGCCTTTATAAATGGTGCTTACTCAACACCTATAAATTTACCCGATGCCATCAATTCAGATAAATATGAATTTAATGCCTTTATATTACCGGATGAATCGGCTATAATTTTTACATCTTGTGGCAGGAAAGATGAGTTGGGCGGATGCGATTTATACATCAGCAAAAAAGATAAACAAGGCGAATGGCAGATGGCAAAAAACGCAGGTGCTACAATTAACTCCAGTAGTTTAGATTTTTGCCCATTTATAAGTGCTGACCGTCAATTTTTTGTTTTTACAAGCAATCACTCCAAACTTAAAAAATCCTATTCACAACAAATGAACTTAGATACTTTCATCCAAGAAATTGGGCAATTACAAAATGGGAAAAACAATCTTTATTGGATAGCAGCCGATGCCATTCTACAATAGTTATTATAGTTTATTCAAAGCATCTACATAAGCTTTTGCGGTAGCATAAATCACATCCGTATCATTGCCGAAACCATAATAATATACACCTTCTTTAGATACTTGAATATGCACTTTTCCGGTATCATCACTTCCGCCGGTTACGGCTTGCACCAAATACTCTTCTAAGCGTACCGGTTGCTGAACTATCTTATCAATGGCTCTCAATGTAGCATCAACAGGACCACAACCTTCTGCGATTTCTACAGTACGTACCCCATTTTTTTCCAATGCTACTGTTGCGGTTGCTGTTAAGCGTTTACCGCAGTGTACTTCTAAATAATCAATTTTATAAATTCTTCCTTCTCTGCTCTGTCCCATCATATCCATTAAATCTTCGTCGTAAATTTCTTTACGTGTATCGGCAAGATCCAAGAATTTTTTATACGTTTCGTCTAATTCTTTTTGTTCCAATTTATAGCCGATGATTTCCAATCGGTGTTTAAGTGCTGCACGACCGCTTCTTGCTGTCAACACAATTAATGACTCCGGAACACCCACATCTTTTGGGTCAATGATCTCGTAATTTTCTCTATTTTTCAATACACCATCTTGATGAATACCGGAAGAGTGTGCAAAAGCATTTCTACCCACAATTGCCTTGTTGGGTTGAACCGGCATACGCATCAAACGCGTAATGAGACGAGATGTTGGATATATTTTTTTGACGTTGATATCACATTGTAATTTTAAGTTGGCTTCGTGTGATTTTAAAATCATCGCAATTTCTTCCAACGATGTATTTCCGGCACGTTCGCCAATACCATTCATGGTTACTTCTACTTGGCGAGCTCCATTTTGTAATGCCGCCATCGAGTTAGCCGTTGCCATACCTAAGTCGTTGTGGCAGTGTGCCGAGATAATTGCTTTATCAATATTGGGAACATTGTTCATCAAATAAGCAATTTTTGCACCGTATTGTTCCGGCAAACAATAACCTGTTGTGTCGGGAATATTTACAACGGTAGCTCCTGCGGCAATAACGGTTTCCACCATTTTTGCTAAGAAATCTAAATCTGCACGGCCGGCGTCTTCGCAGAAAAATTCCACATCATCCACATAGTTGCGTGCATATTTGGCAGCCCAAGCTGCTTTCTCTAAAATATTCTCTCGCGTGGTTTTTAATTTATTTTTGATATGAATATCAGAAGAACCAATTCCGGTATGAATTCGGGCACGTTTGGCATGTTTTAGTGCTTCGGCAGCACAATCTATATCGGCAGCTACAGCACGTGTTAATGCACAAATGGTTGGTCGAGTGATATTTTTTGTAATCTCTACTACAGAATTAAAATCTCCGGGTGAAGAAATTGGAAATCCGGCTTCTAAAATGTCAACGCCTAATTCTTCTAAAGCTAAACCCACTTCAATTTTTTCTATTGTATTCAATTGGCAGCCCGGTACTTGCTCGCCGTCGCGGAGTGTAGTGTCGAAAATAAAGACTTTGTTGTTGCTCATTTTATTTAAAATTTAATATCCTTTCAAATTAAATACCATCAAAATATCAATCTAAAAAAAGATACTTTGGTGAAGTAAGAATTTTTCAGGAAAAAGTATAACATTAAAATTACAAAAAAGGATGTGTGCGTGTTATGCGAATGAAGTTAAGAATTGTTTAAATGAACAAGAAAGGCATTAATTAATATACATATCGCAAAATAAGTACATTACAATACAAAATGTTCCATCAATACCACTTGTAATTCGCCGACTAAAAATCCTAAAACTGCACCTACGGTAATTAAAATCCACTCATCTTGTTTAAATGCCGGACGTAACACACCTTCAAATTCTTCCGGCGTTAATTCTTTCATTTTTGTTACCAATGTATTTTGGATGTCCATGGCATCTTCTGCGTATTTTTCGATATGACTTAATGCTACCGGCAATTGCAGCACCATATTTCCGGTAATGGCATTTTTCATGGCTTTATATTTTTCAGAACCTACAGCAAACACTACTATTGGTTTTAACACACCGGCTTGTTCATCTACCATTTGTTGCACATTTTTCTGAATCATATTGAATAAATTATCCGATAATTTTCCGGTCAAGATAGATTCTATCATATTTCGTGGTGTCAATACTTCTTTAGCAATTAAAGCACCATACGCAGAAGCAACTTCTTGCTGACGTTTAAAAAATAAACCATGCCAAGTAAATAAACCAAAATATTTTTTAGGTTGCTGTGGTGCAAAAATCATTTTAAGTGCCAACCAATCAGTGAACCAACCTGTAAATAAACCAAATATCGGCATTACCCAAACATTATGCGTTAGCAACCAAACGACCAACTGCACCAAACCGATAGCGAAACCAAAGTATATTCCGGAATTTCTGATAAATTGGAACTCTTTGTTGCCGCTTTCTAAAAATATTTTATTCAATAGTTTTTTGTCTTTTGTAAGATTGGTAACCACCATATCTTTTAAATCAAAAACCTGACTTAAATTATCTTTCGTTTCTTGCATTAGCTGGCGTACCATATCCGGTGATTGTTGTTGGATGCGTTTGATGAGCATACGCTTGGCATTTTCCGGAATGCTTTCCCACAAGCCGGGTTGATAGTGCGACATTACATCGTGCGTAATTTTCTCTACAATAGGCAGCATGGGTTTTTCTAATTCCTGAGCTACTCTATTCGGATCTAAACGATCAAAAACTTCTTCGGGTTTGATTAATCTGGAAGTTAAGGTATCACAAGCTATAGAACTCATAATGGCTGCCTTTCTTGGGATAATTCCTTGCCAGCCTAAAAAAGGTTTAATGCCAATAAATTCTAATGGTTTAAACATCATTTCTATCGCTACTATTTTGGTTACATATCCGATTAATGCAGCAATAATGGGCATCGACACATAGATATACCAATGTGCTTTAAAATCTACAATTATATTTTGAAAAAATTCCATATCTGTTTTTGTACTATACGAATATCGAAATTATCTCGATTAAAAAAGAATTTAATTTTAGAGGTATCACGTAAGACTTCGATTACAACACGAACTCTCAATTGCAATAAATACTATATTTACATCAAAATTGAATTATGAGTTATATTCCGGTATTAGACTTAGCGGATTATTTATCCGGCGATGAAGCAAGAAGACAAAAATTTATTCAAGGATTTGGAAAAGCCTATTCAGAAATTGGATTTGCTGCTATTGATAATCATGGCATTCCACAGTCTATCATTGATAAATATTACAACTTGGTAGAGCAGTTTTATGCATTGCCGTTAGAAAGCAAAAAAAGTTATGAGAAAATAGAATATGCCGGCCAGCGCGGCTACACATCGTTTGGTAGAGAGAAAGCCAAACAAAGCGAAGTAGCCGATTTAAAAGAGTTTTGGCAAGTTGGGCAATATATTGAAGATGGCGAAGTAATGCCGACAGAAGATTATCCGGATAATTTAGACGTAGCCGAATTACCTGAATTTAATGAAACCGGCAGACAACTTTATAAAAGTTTTGAAAACAGTGGTCGTCATTTATTGCGTGCCATTGCAGAATATTTAGGTTTGGATGTACATTATTTTGATAGTCGCATTCACAATGGAAACAGCATTTTGCGTGCCATTCATTATCCGCCTATTACCGAAGAACCGAAGAGCGCCATTCGTGCAGAAGCACACGAAGACATTAACTTAATTACATTATTAGTAGGTGCAAGTGCCGATGGTTTGCAAGTAATGGATGTGGAAGGAAATTGGCACGATGCCAAAGCAGAACCACATCAAATAATGGTGAATGTAGGCGATATGTTACAACGCTTGTGCAATAACAAACTAAAATCAACAACACATCGCGTGGTGAATCCGCCAAGAGAGAAATGGCACACTCATCGTTATTCTATTCCATTTTTCTTACATCCAAGAAGTGAAGTAAGATTGGATTGTTTGGAAAATTGCATATCGGAAGAGCACCCTATCGCTTATCCGCCTTGCACTGCCGGCGAATACTTAGATGAACGTTTAAGAGAAATCGGATTGAAAAAATAATTTTATAAATCCATTAGCGAAGCAGCTAATTATTGCAGTATGCCATCAACATTTTCTATAAAACTAGGCGATTTCTTATACAAGAATGCGTTTCCTATTTACAATATTATTTATCCAATTTTTAAAAGAAGGCAAGATAAATACGAAATAGAATTACTGAAAAAAAATATCCAACAAGGTGCCATTGTATTAGATATTGGAGCAAACATTGGCTTTTATACCAAGATACTATCCGAGTTAGTAGGCGAAACAGGAAAAGTGTATGCGTTTGAACCGGATAAAAAAAATTTCACCTATCTACAACAAAATGCCGGACATTTAAAAAATGTGATACTTATAAATAAAGCGGTAAGTGATAAAACCGGCACTATTACGTTGTATCACTCCGATTTATTGAATGTGGACCACAAAACATATGCTACGGAAAACTATACCTCCAAAACTGAAATTGAGTGTGTCGCAATTGATGATATTATTCCGGAACACAAAGTGCATTTTATAAAAATTGATATTCAAGGCTACGAGTATTTTGCATTTCAAGGGATGAAAGAAGTATTGCGAAAAAATGAGCAATTGAAGATTATTACAGAATTTTATCCGTATGGCATTCAAGAAAGTAAAATCGCCATTGCCGATTTCTTGCATACTTTTCAGCAACATCAATTCAGAATTAATTTATACAACGACGGAAATTTAGAATTATTGACTCCTGAAAAAGCCCAGCAATACGCACACTTTGGAAAAGATGAATATTTTAATTTGTATTTAGAAAAATAAAACTATGGCAAAACAACATCCGAAGAAAAATATTCCAAAAACGAACGAAACAAAAGTTCAAGCATCTTTTAAAAAAACAAAAGAAGCCTCTACACCGTCTATTTCTTTGTTTGCAATGATGGAAAATTTCTTATCAAATAATGCTGGGTATATACTTTCATTTATATTGGCATTAGCCGGATTGTTTTCGTTTCTAAGTTTTGACAATAAAATATCAACGGCGAATGACGATGCTTTGTATATAGAATCCGGTTACAATTATGCAAAGAATTTCTTTGGTTATTATTATACAGAGACTGCACCTTTGTATCCAATGATATTATCCATTTTCATCAAGATTTTTGGTGTTAAATTATTTTGGTTAAAAAGCACTTCTATCGCATTTTTCATCTTGGCTCTGTTCTTTATTTATAAAGCTTTTAAAGGCAGAATACCTTATTTGATATTGTTTTCAAGTTTATTATTAACTGCCATTAATTTCCAATTTTTGGTGTATGCTAGTTTAACCTATACGGAAACATTTTCACTTATGATGTTCAGCCTTGCATTGTGGTTAATCTTCCGATATTTCGATAAATTAGACGACAACAATTATCAACTAAAATCCAATTTTGGTTATTTAATTTTAATTGGTTTTTGTTGTTTGATATTAATGATATCCAGAAACGTAGCCTTAGCAACGGTTGGTATTTTGATTGTATTTTTTATTTATAGAAGAAAATACATTGAGCCAATTATCATCACTGTTTCATTTACTATATTTTATTTCTTATATCAAACGGCACTTAAATTTATTTGGCATTTAGATGCCTCTCAATTCAAATCACAAGGCAGTAAAATGTTTAACAAAGATGCCTACAATCCTCAATTGGGAAAAGAAACCACTTGGGGTTTAGTAGTTCGTTTTTGGGAAAATTGTCAAATTTATATTTCATCTCGCTTGTATTATATTCTCGGATTTAGACCGGAAGAAATGTCGCCCAACAATGTTGCATTAACTTTATTTACAATTGCTTTAGTAGGTTTATCCTTATGGATGATGCACAAAAAAAAGCATTACATTTTATTGTTCACAACATTGTTTTTTGTGGGCTTACTTGCTGCTACATTCATCTCATTGCATACATCTTGGGGACAAACACGTTTAATTATGTTGTATTTGCCCTTTATATTATTTGCCTTCTTTTATTTGTTGTATTTATTAGGTCAGCAATACAGCGTTACACAAGTAATATATCCGTTTGTATTTTTTATTTTGCTCATCACCGGATTAAAATCAACGTTTACACAAATCAGCGAGCGATATCCTGTTTTTAAAGAAAATGTTTCAGGTGATGCCACTTTTGGCTATACTCCGGATTGGCAAAACTATATTAAAATGATGAAGTGGTGTGCGCAAAATCTTCCGAATGAAACAAAATCTATTGCAGTACGCAAAGCACCCATGTCGTTTATTTTCTCGGAAGGAAAAGAATTTTATCCGGTGTACAACACACCATCTACTGATGCCGATTCGTTGCTTATGCCATTTAGAGCCAACAAAGTAAACTATATCGTGCTTGCAGAATTACGCGTAAATCCTGCAATGTATATCGAAGGTCAATTTATCAGTACGATGCACCGCTATGCTTATTATATTGCACAAAAATATCCAACAGCATTTCAATTTATACATCAAGAAGGCGACTTGGAAAAAGCACAACTTTATAAAATCAACTATTCATCTATCGATAGTATAAAACAAACTATCATTCAAAAATAATATGATGTCATTAACGCGCAAACAAGAAATATTTCAGCATTTTGAAAACGCAGCTTCGAACTATCTTTCCTACCGAAAACGTTTTTCGTATTATGGTAATGACATTATTGATTACCTCAATTTTTTTATTTCAGAATCCGATGCTGTTTTAGAAATTGGCTGTGGTTATGGCGAAACAATTCATCATTTAAAAGGAAAAGAAAAAACAGGTATTGATTTTTCACCAAAGATGATTGGGGTGGCAAAAACTACATTTAAAGATGTGGATTTTTATGTGATAGATGCAGAAAATATCACCCTTGAAAAAAAATATGATGTCATTATTTTCAATAATATTATTGGCTATTTAGATAATGTACAAGATGTATTTTATGCCATCAAAAAAAATTGCCACGAACATACACGCGTTATTATTTCGTATTACAATCATTATTGGCAACCCATTTTAAATTTGGGTGAATCTGTTGGATATAAAAAGAAATCTCCACAACAAAACTGGTTAGATACGAAAGATATTTCCAACTTACTTTATTTATCCGGTTTTGAAACGTATCGTGCAAATAAGCGTTTATTATTGCCTGTTTACATTCCCATTTTATCTTGGTTGGTGAATAAATATATTGCCAAATTGCCGTTGTTTAAGTCAATGTGCTTAAATCAATTTACCTTTGCACGGCCGTTATTAAACTATACAGAAGAAGCAGTTGCCGAAAAATATTCGGTGAGCATTTGCATACCGGCTCGCAACGAAAGCGGCAATATTGAAAATGCCATTTTGCGATTACCAAAATTTGGAAAACATCAAGAAATTATCTTCATAGAAGGCAATTCATCCGATGATACTTGGCAAAAAATTCAAGACATCCAACAAAAATACAAAGACACACACGATATAAAAATTGGACAACAAACCGGCAAAGGAAAAGGCGATGCCGTACGCAAAGGTTATGCCATGGCAACGCAAGATATTTTGATGATTTTAGATGCCGACTTAACCATGCCTCCGGAAGAACTACCCAAATTTTATAATGCGATTGCTACCGGAAAAGGCGAATTTATTAATGGTTCGCGCTTGGTGTATCCGATGGATAAAGAAGCCATGCGTTTTTTAAATACATTGGGCAATAAATTTTTCTCATGGGTTTTTTCGTGGTTATTAGAGCAACCAATTAAAGACAGTTTATGTGGCACCAAAGTGATGTTTAGAGAAGATTATTTGAAGCTAATCGAAAACAGAAAATTTTTTGGCGATTTTGATCCGTTCGGCGATTTTGATTTATTATTTGGTGCTTACAAACTCAACTTAAAAATTATTGATTTGCCGATTCGCTATCGCGAACGAACGTATGGCGACACCAATATTTCTCGTTTCACCAACGGTTGGATGTTGTTGCGAATGTGCTGGTTTGCAGCCGGAAAAATTAAATTCTGGTAAAAGAATTTAGGCTTTCTTTTTTTCTTTTTTATTGGCGATAAAATACTTTAAGAAGATAACTTCTTTTTCGGCTAAGAAACGCCATTTACCACGCGGTAAATTTTTCTTCGTTAAACCTGCATATAATACTCGGTCGAGTTTTTGTACTTCATAACCTAAGCTTTCAAAAATACGACGAACAATTCTGTTTTTTCCGCTGTGTAACTCAACGCCAACAAATCTGTCGTCGCCGCGCGGCAAAGTGTAATCTGCTTGGTCCACATTGGCTTTTCCATCTTCCAATACAACGCCTTCGCGTATTTTCAATAAATCTTTTTGATCTAAAGGTTTATCTAACTCTACTTGATATACTTTGGTTACTTCGCCACTTGGATGCGATAATTTTTGTGCTAATTCGCCGTCATTTGTTAGCAACAAGATGCCGGTTGAATTTCTATCTAAACGGCCTACCGGATAAATGCGTGCATCTTTAACGGTATTCACCAATTCCATCACAGTTTTGCGTTCGCGGTCGTCCGAAACGGTAGTTAAATAGCCTTTGGGTTTATTTAAAAGTATATAAACTTTCTTATCGTTTTGTACTTTTTTGTTTTTAAACTTGATGGTATCCGTAGGTTTTATCTTGTAACCCATTTCCAATACCACTTCATCGTTTACGGTAACGTATCCGGCTTTGATGTATTCATCCGCTTGGCGGCGAGAGCAAATACCAGCGTTGGAAATAAATTTATTTAAGCGTGTTTCATCTTGTGTGAGCACCTCTTTGGGTGGCACAAAATTCTTTACCGATTGCTCAATTTTATAAGCAAAAGGATCACTTTTGGGAACAAACTGCTTCTTGCTTTTATGGAAGTTAGTTTTGCTGGATGATGTCACCGGTTGTATCGGCACTTTCGATATTCTCTTTCTCACCTATTTGGTTTTGAAGTTCTTCAAATTCTTTTAATTTCGGCAATTCATCTAATGAATTAATACCAAAGTAATCTAAAAATTGCTGTGATGTTTTATAGAGCAATGGTCGTCCCGGCTCCTCACTTCTTCCTGCAATTTCTATCAATTCTTTTTCTACTAATTTTTGAATCGTATAATCGGCATTTACACCTCTTATCGTTTCAATGATACTTTTGGTTACCGGCTGTTTATAGGCAATAATTGCCAGAGATTCCAATGCTGCTGTTGTTAAGCGTTTTACTGTATTTCTATTTAAAAATGCAGAAACGGCCACATGGTAATCCGCTTTCGTTAAAAACTGATAACCACCACCGGCTTCTCCTAACTCAAATGGAAATAACTCATTGGCATATTTTTCTTTAATTACAAATAAAATACCTTCCAATTCTTCTTGTGTAAACGAAGATTCCTCACTTTTGTTCAAATATGTAAGCAATTCTTCTAATTTAACCGGACTTTCGGCAGCAAAGATGATGGCTTCTATATTTTTTTGTATTGTTTCCACGCAACAAAGATACGAAATTGAATAGAATGACTTAAAAAAAAATCTGATTTGAGTAAATAAGTTTAATTTTATGGTATAATTATTGTAAACCTTCTCATATAATAACATTCAATCAACTGATTATGAAGAAACTTTTTGTCGTACTTTCCTTTTGTAGCGTTTTTGTTGCCAAGGCACAACAATATACCGATTTCAATTATGTAGATGTCAATCAAGATGCCTTTACAGTGCCACTTTCACAAACGGGCGGAAATTATATGAATGCATACAACCTTTCTGTGTTAGATATGGCACAACGTTTAGCTGATATTTATAAATTAGGAGAGCGCAATAAAGAATACAGCATCAATAACTTGATAAAAGTAACCAAGGTTTTATACTCACCGGATAATAGTCAGATGCTTGTTATTGAACCGGTTTTTGCGAGTAATAAAAAAAGATGTATTTTATTAACAAATGGAAATGGCGAAAATTTTAGTTGGTCGCAATCCAATAGAACAGCAATTGATTATGCAATGCGTGGTTATGTGGTTGCCTATTATGAAAATGCAGGTAGCGTAGCCGGAAGATTTGATGGAAAAGGAAACACCTCTAATTATTACATCAATAAAGTAATCAACCAAACTAGTGCTATTTCTGCCAAAGATAAATTTTTGGCTACGATGTATATCAATTTATTTTTAACCAATGCTGCTCGTAAATTTATAGTAGATAATAGCACTCAATTTTCCGTGGATACTACACAATTTTATCCTGTTGGTGGCAGTTTGGGTGCGAATGCTTCATTATTTTTCACTTATGCCGATGAAAATAATTTCAAACAAAGCTTATTTAATGAAGTAAAAAATAGATTGAATTTCAATCAATCGATTAATAATAATGGCGTGGTTGGTGTAGCAGCTTTTGGTGGTGGTTTGCCCGGACCAAATGAAGGTGTAGGTGCCATCATCGACAATCAAGATAAAACACCAGCATTTTATTTCAGTGGCTCTTTAGACTGGGTTGTAAATCCGAACAAAACGACCATACTTGGACCGGAAAATTGGGGACCATTGGCATTAAAAGATTTATACGACGCCAATAACATTAAATACAATATTTATATCAATGCTTATGGTACACACGTATTTCAAACACCCTCTTTTAAGCAAACTTGGGGCAGCTTGCCTTCAATGCGTGGCAATGTAAGCGAAAAAGAAAAAATCAGTGCTTCACGTACAGATACTTATGCAAAAGCGAACATGATTAATTTGTTGATGTATCAATATGAAAACACACAAATGCATGAAGCCGGAAAGATGACGGCCGCTTATTTTAATGCCATTGCTACGAATACCATACCGACTTCATCTGTAAATTATGTAGAACCGAAATGCATCCAAAACACTATTTTTTATCAATATAGTATCGGAAAATTAAGTATAGAAAAAGCTGCGAAATGCTATACTCAAAATCCCAATAGCAATGAAATCAATCGCACATTAGATAAAATTACGTCTACTTGTATGGATGGAACTTTTGTTCCGTACAGCAAAGGACAAACAGCTCCGGTAATTGCCAATAATTTTATGGCACCCGGAAAAGGCTTGGTCAAATTGGCCAACTTCTTAGAAACATTAAATAAAATGGGAAAGAAATAAAAGATTATCCATTTGTAGATGGATTTCTATTAATAACATCCTAAATATAATTTCTTATAAAAATTAAAAACCGAATACTTGCGTATTCGGTTTTTAATAAAACTTAGTTCGGATTCGGTTTCAAGACCTGTTTGCTTTTTAGGATTTTCAGCTTACAGGTTTTTGTATTTTTATTCGCTACTCAATGCTGCTGCACCGGAAACGATTTCTGTTAATTCAGTTGTGATGGCTGCTTGACGAGCACGGTTGTACATAATGTTCAATGATTTTAATAACTCATTGGCATTTTCTGTTGCTTTATCCATCGCAGTCATACGAGCGCCATGTTCGGATGCATTAGAATCTAATAAATAACGGAAAAATTGTGTTTTCAATATCTTCGGAACCAAATCATTCAAGATTTTTTCTTGAGATGGTTCAAACATATAATCCGATTTTAATTTACTGTTGGAGGTTTCTGCTTGTATTGATTTTATTGGTAAGAATTGCTCCACCGTTGGTATCTGAGTTCCGGCATTTTTAAATTGACCGTACACTACTTCTACCACATCATATTCTTGTTTTTCGAAGGCATACATAATGTACGTTGCTGCTTGCGACGCATCTTCGAAAGATAAATGGCTAAACAAATTACCAAAATCATTGTTAATCTTTATTTTTGACGATTTAAACGCATCGTATCCTTTTTTACCAACAGTTAAAAGATCTACTTTACCTTTTGCAGCTAAATCAGCATATTTCTCATTCAATAAAGTTTTAACCAACTTAACAGAATTAGAATTAAAACCACCGCACAAACCTTTGTCGGATGTAATAATAACCACTAATACTTTTTGAATGGGACGTTGAACGGCAAATGAGCTGTTCATCTCTTCACCTAAATTAGCAGCAATATTTTGTAATACTTTATTTAATTGATTTGAATAAGGGCGAATTTGCACTATTCTATCTGTCGCTCTTCTTAATTTAGCAGCAGACACCATTTTCATAGCTTTTGTAATCTGTGTAGTTGACTTCACAGATGCTATTCTTAAACGTACTTCTTTTAAATTTGCTCCCATTTTTTATTTAGTGTTTTAGATTTGAGATTAGAAAATTGCTCTTATCTCAACTCTCACGTCTATTCATCAATTAAGCGTAAGCTCCTTCCATTGATTTTGCTAATGCTTCCACTTTTCCGGTTGCTTCGTCACTTAAACCACCTTTTTTAAACTCTGCTAATACTTCCGGATGTTTTGCTTCTAATGCAGCTAAGAAATTGCTTTCAAATTCGTTTACTTTATTTACTGCTACATTTCTCAACAAACCTTTTGTTCCTAAGTAAATGATCGCAATTTGTTTTTCAACAGAAACCGGAGAATATTGAGGTTGTTTCAAGATTTCCACGTTACGTTTTCCTTTTTCTAATACAGATTTTGTTGCAGCATCTAAATCAGAACCAAATTTTGCAAACGCTTCTAATTCGCGGTATTGTGCTTGGTCTAATTTCAATGTACCTGCTACTTTTTTCATGGATTTAATTTGTGCGTTACCACCTACACGCGATACGGAGATACCCACGTTAATAGCCGGACGAACACCTGCGTTAAACAAGTTTGCTTCCAAGAAAATCTGACCATCTGTAATTGAAATTACGTTTGTTGGGATATATGCAGAAACGTCACCAGCTTGTGTTTCAATAATCGGCAATGCTGTTAAAGAGCCACCACCTTTTACTTTACCTTTTAATGATTCCGGTAAGTCGTTCATGCTAGCGGCAATTTCATCGTTGTTAATTATTTTTGCAGCGCGCTCTAATAAACGTGAGTGTAAGTAGAATACGTCTCCCGGATATGCTTCACGTCCTGGAGGTCTTTTTAATAATAATGAAACCTCACGATATGCCACAGCTTGTTTGGATAAATCATCATAGATGATTAATGCCGGACGACCTGTATCGCGGAAAAACTCACCAATTGCAGCACCGGCAAATGGTGCATAGAATTGGATTGGAGCCGGATCGGATGCGTTAGCCGCAACAATCACAGTATAGGCCATTGCACCGTTTTCTTCTAATGTTTTAGCGATATTTGCAACCGTAGAAGCTTTTTGACCACAAGCAACATAGATACAGAAAACAGGCTCTCCTCTTTCGTAAAATTCTTTTTGGTTGATGATGGTATCAATTGCGATAGCAGTTTTACCAGTTTGACGGTCACCAATGATTAACTCACGTTGTCCACGTCCAATTGGAATCATAGCATCGATAGATTTGATACCGGTTTGTAATGGTTCAGTTACCGGTTGACGGTAAATAACGCCCGGAGCTTTTCTCTCTAATGGCATTTCGAACAACTCACCACCAATAGGACCTTTCCCGTCAATTGGTTGTCCAAGTGTATTTACCACACGTCCTAACATACCTTCACCTACTTTCAAAGAGGCGATTAATCCGGTACGTTTTACGCTGTCACCTTCTTTAATTTCGTCAGAAGAACCCATCAACACGACACCCACATTGTCTTCTTCCAAGTTTAAGGCGATGGCTTTCATGCCATTTGCAAATTCTACTAACTCACCTGCTTTTACTTGTGATAAGCCATATACACGTGCGATACCGTCACCCACTTGCAATACGGTTCCTACTTCTTCTAGTTGTGCTTCTGTAGAAACGTTTCCTAATTGTTGACGAAGAATTGCTGAGATTTCATCCGGTCTTACTTCTACCATTGTTATATTTTTAGAGTTTATGAATTTAAGAATTACGCGTTATAATAATTCTTCTCTATTTAGTTTAAAGAAATTTCTTTTTTTATTTTATTCAATTTATATCGAACAGAATTGTCATAAATTTTACCACCAAAATCCACAATAAATCCACCGGCAATTGCAGCATCCACCTTCTTGTTAATTTTCACATTTGGGTTACCGGATGTTGTTTTGATAAAATCAGCTATTTTTTGCTCACTTTCAGCATCTAACGGAATGGCTGTAGTTACATTTACTTCAGAAATTCCATTTTTATCATTATACATTTTAGTAAATGCTAAAATGATATCTTTTAAATAAGCATCTCTACCTTGTTGAATAACAATTTGCAAGAATTTTTCTGTGATAGTATCTATTTTACCACTAAAAATTTGCTTTGTAATTGCTTCTTTTTTGTAGCTTTTGATAACAGGGCTGTTAAATACAGCTCTTAAATCTTTACTTGCAATCAATGTATTTTGCAAGAGATTTAAATCGGCAAAAACTTTGTCCAAAACAGCCTTTTCGGTTGCTTCCAAAAACAAAGATTTTGCGTAACGTGTACCTATTTTTTCTGCTGACATTAGTTCAATTTATCTACCAATGAATTGATATAAGTTTGTTGGTCTTTTGTACTATCTAACTCACGACCGATTACTTTTTGTGCTATTTCTAAAGAAAGCTTGCTTACTTCGTTTTTAACTTCTGCTAAAGCTGCTTTTTTCTGTGCATCAATTTCCATTTTGGCATTAGCAACTATTTTAGCGGCTTCTTCTTTTGCTGAGTTATGTGCTTCAGCAACAATAGATGCTTTTAAATCTTTTGCTTCTTTCAAAATTTGAGCACTTTCTTCTTTTGCTGCTTTTAAGAGCGTTGCATTATCAGCTTGCAATTGTTGCACATCTGATTTTGCTTTTTCAGCTGCTGCCAATGCATCTGTAATAGTTTGCTCTCTATCTTTGATAGCTTTAGCAATTGGTTTGAAAGCAAATTTTCCAACCAAGAACCAAAACACCAAGAAAACAGCTGTCGTCCAAAAAACTAATCCTAAATCCGGTGTCAATAGTAACATTGGATCAAATCCTAATAGCATACGCTTAGATTTTACACTCACTCATCGCGAGTAATGAACAATAAATACTATTTCAAGAAAGATAATACCATACCGATAATAGCTGCACCTTCCACTAAAGCTGCTGTTAAAATCATAGCACCTCTAATATCGTTTGAAGCTTCCGGTTGGCGTGCAATACTTTGAACTGCATTACTTCCGATAATTCCAATTCCTACGCCTGCAGCAATAGCTGCTAAACCGATTCCGATTGCTGATACTGTCATAATTTAATTTTTTTAAGTTGGTTTATAATAATTATTAATGATGTTCTTCTGAATGATGATGTTCTTCAATAGCAGCTCCAATAAAGATAGCTGTCAATAAAGTAAACACATATGCTTGCAAAAATGCCACGAATAATTCCATTGCATTCACAAATAATAAAATTGGAAACATGATAGCACTACCGGCAGTGGCACCACCTACATTTGTGCCCAATTTACCCATGATAAATACTAAGCCTACAATTGCTAATACGGTAATGTGTCCACCGGTAATATTACCGAACAAACGCAACATTAATACAGCAGGTTTTAACAATACACCCATTAATTCCACCGGAGTAAGGATAACTAATACCCATTTTGGAACGCCCGGCATAGCAAAAATATGTTGCCAATAATGTTTATTTCCGCTCAAGTTAATTATTAATAAAGAACAGAAAGCTAACGACATTGTGAAAGATATATTTCCGGATGAGTTAATACCGCCCAAAAACGGCACTAAACCTAATAAGTTGTTAATTAAAATAAAGAAAAACACGCACAATAAATATGGAAGGTATTTTTCATACTTAGGTCCAATGTTTGGTTTTGCCACATCATCTATGATGAAGACAATAATTGGCTCTAAGAACGCTTGTAATCCTTTTGGTGCTTGTCCTTGTCTTTTAGTATAAGCTGACTTTATAACAAAAATCAAGATGGTTAGAATAAAGAAACCAATCAAAATATTGAATACATTTTTAGTAATAGAGAAATCATAAAATGTATCACGTGTTCCGGTTGTTGCATCTAATACACGACCCGTATGTGCATCTAATTTATAGCCATTATACTCTTCGTGTCCGTGGTGAAATTTAGATGACATAAACACATCTAATTTACCTGTTGTTTTATTCCACAATATACAAGGCAATGGAATGCTAATATGCTTTGGCTCTTTGCCTTCTTCGTGTATCGTTGCGATGTGATTTTGGTTGGCATCTGAAACGTGGTTCATAATATGCTCTACCACTTCAGCAGATACATCTCTAGTTTCTGATTGGGTTGAATCAGTGGTATGTGCTGACGAATGTGCAGTATTGGCAATACTTGTAAAAGAGATTGACAAGAGCAACAATAAGCTGTATATGTTGAATTTCTGTATCACGATGAAATAAAATGCG
>CAZDOT010000039.1:0-16994 GCA_964507125.1 uncultured Chitinophagales bacterium
AGCAAAGGACTGAAAATCCTTGTGTCGGCGGTTCGATCCCGCCCCACACCACGAAAAGGTTGCAAATTTTTGCAACCTTTTTTTTATACTTTCTAATCATCCAACTTATTCAATCCAAACAAAAATTTAAAAATTATTCACGCTTTTGAATTTCCGAGACAGTGTATCGGATTTCGCTTTTTATAAGCAGCGTCTCACATCGTGGACTCTGCGAATAATAACAACGTAGAATTCTTTTCAAGATACTCCGCTTAGAAAGAAAGTAGCCAATCTGAATGTTGAATATAGAAATACAAAAAAAGAAATACCTTTGTGTTTGTAAATTTATGTCAATAATAAAACGTTTAGCCGGCGACACCGCAGCTTATGGCGTGAGTAGCATTCTCGCCCGCTTGATAAATTTCTTATTCGGTTTCCTTATTATCCGTTACATTACACCGGCTGAGTTTGGCACGTTTACAAACTTTTATGCTTATGCCGGTTTTATTTTGGTGGTGCTCACACACGGCATGGAAACCGCCTATTTCCGTTTTGTAAATAAAGAAGAGAGTGCAGAAACAGCATTTACCACTTCCTTTTTTTCCATCGCTTTGGTGGTTTTTTTGTTTGTGTTGATGATATACATTTTCCAACAACCCATTGCTGCGTATGTAAAAGAACCCACTTTGTATGTGCAGTTTTTTGCTTGGATGATGGCGTTTGATGCCTTGTCGGCCATTCCATTTGCATCGTTGAGAAAACAAGGCAGACCTATCTTATTTGCTGCATTAAAAGTGTGCAATATCTTATTCTTTATAGTGTTTAATCTTTTATTTTTTATTGTATTGCCTTTGTTTAAGATAGAAATTCCGTTCAGCAAAGTCTCTTATATTTTTATTGCCAATATTATTGCCAGTGTATGTACGTTTATCTTGTTGTTGCAACAATTCAAACAATTGCAACTGCAAGTAAATACAGCACTCTACAAACAAATGTTGGTGTATGCTATGCCAATTATGTTAGTAGGTTTTGCCGGTATGATAAATGAAGTGTTAGACCGAATTATCATGACACGATTATTAACCGGAAGCGATTTAGAAAACAAAATTCAATTAGGAATTTATGGTTTCAATTATAAATTTGCTATGTTGGTTTCTATGTTTTTGCAAGCATACCGTTATGCCGCAGAACCCTTGTTTTTTAAACATGCAGAAAAATCAGACAGCAAGCAAGTGTTGGCATCTACCATGAAATATTACACTATATCGGTGTGTATGTTATTTTTGGCAATCGTGCTTTTTTTACCATTAATACAAGCACTTTTCATTTTGTATTCGCCTAATTCGGCCACCTATTTTGTTGGGGCAGATATAATTCCCATTTTGTTGATGGCGAATATTTGTTTAGGGATTTATTTCAATATTTCTACATGGTATAAAATTACCGACAAAACTTACATTGGTGCTATTATTGCCATTGTCGGTGCTTTTATTACAGTAATTTCCAATTTAATTTTAGTACCTAAAATGGGCTATCATGGTGCAGCGTGGGCAACATTAATTTGTTATGTTTCGATGGTAATAATGGGCTATGTCACCGAACAAAAATATTATCCAATTAATTATGAGTACAAAAAAATCTTGTTTTATATAGGTTTTGCTCTTGCTTTATATCTTGTATTAAAATTTGGAATATTACCACTGCAATTTTCTTTGTTTATGAATACACTCATCGCCATGTTGATGTTGACTTTCTATGGTTTGCTTGCCTATTTTTTAGAGCGAAATAAATAAGAGTGTAAATAAAAAACTCACTATATTTGTAAGAGATTCAAGGTGGACGTTACCTATATCTTATTGCTCAAATTTTAGATCATACTTCTATGAAATTAAAAATCGTAAATACATCAGATAATCCATTACCGGCTTACGAAACAGTTGGCTCCGCCGGTGTAGATTTACGGGCACAATTGCAAGAGCCTGTTTTGTTAAAGCCATTACAACGAGCTTTAATTCCAACCGGATTGTATATTGAGTTGCCTGATGGTTACGAAGCACAAGTGCGTCCAAGAAGTGGATTAGCATTAAAAAAAGGCGTTACTGTTTTAAATTCGCCTGGTACCATTGACTCGGATTATCGCGGAGAAATAAAAGTAATCATGATTAATCTTTCCAATGAAACAACAGTGATCAATACGGGCGAACGAATTGCACAATTGATTGTTTCCAAATATGAACGCGTACAATTTAAAGAAGTCGATGAATTGAACGAAACAGAACGCGGTGAAGGAGGATTTGGACATACCGGCGTAAAGTAGTTTCATGCTAAAAAAGGTTAATTCTACACCTTGTTAACCTTTTAAAATAGTTAATTTCGTTATTTTAGAAAAGAAGGAATTAACCTTGCATTCATCCATTAAAATAAATGTTTTGAGAAATAAATTTTGCTATTCATTTTTGTTGCTATCACTTTTCTTATTAGTGGATACAAATACAGTATTCGCTAAGAAAAAGAAGAAAAGTAAAACAACAGAAATTTCCAATGTTGTTACAAAAGAAGATGTAGAACAGCAAGCTATTTTTATTTCCGGCGTTCAAGCGTATTTATTGGGCAATTCACAAGAAGCCATTACGCGTTTCAATGAAGTATTAAGGATGAATCCTAAAAACGATGCTGCTTTATATGAATTATCCAGAATAGCATTTGAATCGAAAAATATGGATAAAGCAATTGAGTTTGCTACCAAAGCAATCGAAATTAATCCGAATAACGAGTTTTATTATCAATATTTAGCAGAAGCCAAAGGAGAGAAAAATGACTACGCTGGTGCAGCCAAAATTTATGAGAAATTGATAAAATTAAAACCCAAAGAATACGATTATTATTACGATTGGGCATATATGCTGTCGAAAGCAGAAAAATATAGTGAAGCCATCGACGTGTATAATTTATTAGAAAGTAAGATTGGTGTTCAAGAAGAATTGGTTTTCCAAAAACAACCTTTATTTATTAAACAAGGAAAAATAGAAGAAAGCGTACAAGATATAGAAAAATTGGTAAAAGCTTATCCGGAAGAACTTAGATATATCGGATTAATTGGCGAAGTATATCAAGCTAATAAGATGTACGATAAAGCTATTAAATCGTATAATAGAATTTTAGAAAAAGATGCAGATAATTCAGAAGCGTTAATGTCTATTGCGGAAACGTATCGCAAAATGGGCGACACTAAAAAACACGATGAATTCATTCAAAAAATCTTTAAAAATGAACACATCGACATTGATACCAAAATATTGACCTTTATTCCATACATAGAACGGCTTTCTAAAGATACAAGCTCAAACGAAGAGGTGTTAAAGATGGCAGATATGTTGGTTGAAATGTATCCAAATGATGTAAAAACAATCACCGCACGAGCCGATGTTTTGTATAATATTGGTAAAAAGAAAGAAGCACAAGC
Source organism: uncultured Chitinophagales bacterium (assembly GCA_964507125.1). Classification (GTDB taxonomy): domain Bacteria; phylum Bacteroidota; class Bacteroidia; order Chitinophagales; family JADIYW01; genus JADJSS01. Next base: position 3,443 of record CAZDOT010000039.1, read on the forward strand.
CGCATACATAAAAGCGATTGCATTAAATGATGTGCCCAATACCGTGTGGATTCAGTTGTATATTTTAGATGCTGAATTAGAAGATTACGACCATTTAATTGACATAACAAAACAAGGCATCCAAAAAAATCCGAATGATCCGTTTGGTTATTTCTACCATGCATTGGCACAACAACAAAAAAACAACAATCAAGCAGCAGCAGATGTCTTGTTGAAATCATTTGAGGTTAAAAGAGCAATGGCGGATGACTTAACCGTGTACACACCACAATTAACGTTGCAAATGTTGATTACATTAGGTGATGTTTCCTTCCAACTAAAAAACTATGAACGTGCCGATAGCAGCTACGAAGCAGCCTTAGAAATTGATCCAAATAATGCCACTGTACTTAATAATTATGCCTACTATCTTTCTGAAAGAAACACGAAGTTAGAAAAGGCAGAAAGGATGAGTAAAAAATCCAATTTATTGGAAGATAATAACTCTGCATTCTTGGATACTTATGCTTGGATTATGTATAAAATGAAGAATTACAAAGAAGCCTTGGTTTGGATAGAACAAGCATTAGAATTACCCGATGCACAAAATAGAGCGGAGTTGCTTACACATTACGGCGACATCTTATTTAAACTAGGCGAAGTGGATAAAGCAATTTCACAATGGGAAAAAGCAATGGGAAAAGGTGGTGATAAAATAACATTGGAAAACAGAATCAAAAACAGTAAAATCAATTAAACTTGTTTTGGCATAAATAATGCTGTAATTGAATGATTTCCAATAGAAATCGATGCTGTTTGCATAAACCCAACACCAAAAATAAAAACTAAAATGAAGATAAAATACAGCGCATATATTGTTTGTTTGATGATGATATTGTCAGCGTGTAAGCACACACAGAAAGCAAAGAAAACTACTGCACAAGAGCCTGCCACCACGCAACCCACACCAATCCAAACGCCGATAAAAATTGCACCTGCAGCAGATGTAAATGCATTGGCATTAATAAAACAAGTGCATTCCAATGCTTTGCCATTTAAAGAGTTGAGTGCCAAAATGAAAACCAAAATGGCATCTTCCACCATCAATCAAAGTTTCACAACTAACATTCGTTGGAAAAAAGGCGAAAAAATATGGCTTTCTATGTCTATTATTGGCATCGAAGGAGCACGCGTGTTGATTACAAAAGACAGTATCAAAATCATGGATAAATTAAACAACCGATATATCTTAAAACCTTTATCGTATATCAAGCAAAAAGCGTTGGTTGATTTATCTTTCGCTGATATTGAAAATATATTTTTAGGTCAATTAGTTTTTGTTGATTCAACAAAGGCAAAATATGCCATCAACCCAACTAATATCACGATTCATTCAGATGCTACGCGATTTCTAACAAACGTTCTGTTTGATAAATCTTCCAAAAATATTACTTCCATTTTTGTTACGGATAAACAGAATGCACAAACCTTAGAATCCACGTATAGCAACTATCAAACCCAATTGGGAAAACCATTTGCAATGGATAGAGTATTGACGATGAAAAACAGTAAGGAAACAGTAGAACTTACTTTTAAATTCCAAAATATAGAAGCCAAACAAAATTTAGAATATCCGTTTTCCATTAACCCAAATTATAAAATAGAAAAATAAAGCAGAAATCTGTTGCCCAATATTCATGTTGTCGTCTTTAGAAAATAGTATCCAAAAATTGATTTCAATAAATAAACTGTTGTATTCATCAACGAATAGAATGGTCGTTTCCGCGCTTGTTGTTTTCTTGTGCTTGTTCGTTTCCATATCGTCCAATGCGCAAGATAAAAAAGCAACCTTGGAAGCCAAAAAGCAAAAGTTATTGCAAGAAATTGAATACACACAAAAATTACTGACGGAAACAAAAGCCAATAAAAAATCGAGCTTGGCAGATGTGCAAGCATTGACAAAGCAAGTGGAACTTCGAAAAAAATTAATTAAAGAAATAGAATCCGAAGTGAACAATTATTCGGAAAAAATAAATGAAAATATTGACGCACTCAGAACGGAAGAAACCCATTTAGATGCGCTCAAAAAAGAATATGCAGATGCCGTGGTGCGAATTTATAAGTCACAACGATTCAATAATAAATTGTTGTTTATTTTAAATGCCAATTCTTTTTCTGAAGCCTTGAGACGCTTAAATTATCTTCGGAAATATGCCAATTTCCGCGAGCAACAAGCAACGCAAATCGTTTCTAAAAAATCGGATATCAGCACCATGATTGCTTCTATTGATGAAAAGAAAAAATCAAAAGAAGAATTATTAAACAGCAAAGTAAAAGAGAAACAGGAATTGGATGTAACCGTGAAAAAGAAAAATGTGGTGGTGCAATCATTAAAACAAAAAGAGAAAGAATTACAAGGCAATATTTCGGCCAAACAAAAAGCGGCGGCTAAGTTAGATGCTCAAATTGAAGCCATCATTAAAAAAGAAATAGAATTAGCTCGCTTAGCAGAAGAGAAGAAACAAAAAGAAGCCGCAGCCAAAGCCGCCAAAGAAGCCGCTGAAAAGAAAAAAGCCGCTGAGTTAGCAATTCAAAAAGCAAAAGAACAAGGTAAAGCACCTGCCAAAGAAGATTTGGAAACGGTAAAAAAACAAGAAACCACACCGGTGAAATTAACCACCACACCGGAATATGATAAGCTTTCTTCCGGCTTTATGAACAACAAAGGCAAATTGCCTTGGCCGGTGGAAAAAGGCTTTGTCAGCAAAGGTTTTGGGCCATATACTGTCGCAGAAACCAATATCAAAATGCAAAATAATGGTATTGATATTCGCACAGATGCCAATAGTAGCGTGCGTTGCGTGTTTGAAGGCAGCGTAGTGGGCATCCTAAATAATCCTACATTTAAAAATGCAGTTATTGTGAGTCATGGTACATATTTTACAGTGTATTCCAAGTTAGAGTCAGTGAATGTAAGTAAAGGTCAAAAAGTATCTACTAAGCAAGTAATCGGTTCGGCTTATACAGATGAAGACAACATCACAGAAGTGCATTTAGAAGTGTGGAAAGGTGCCTCTAAGCTCGATCCGGAATCGTGGATTTATAAGAAATAAACGAAATTGGTATGCCAAAAATCCATCGTTTCATCTTCATCAGAAAACAGCAGAAAACATATTCTATTGTATTAAAATGGAAGAATCATTTCGTTGTTATTGGTATGATATGCTTGGCATTTACCGCGTGTAAAGAGAACGACATTACGCAAGTGAAAGCCTTGTTTGATGAAACTCAAGCGCAAATAGAAAAAGCAGACAGTGCCACTTTTACGTATAAAGAAGGTGCTTACATTCGTGCAGTGGTAACCGGAAAAACCATTCATCGATATGTAAATGCACAAAACAAAATTGTTTTTCCCGATGGTTTATTGGTTAAATTCTATCAAGAACTCAATCTTATTTCGGTGCTAAAAGCAAAATATGCCGAAAATGATGATGCCAAACAAATGATTGTTGTTTCGGGCGATGTATATATGGAAAACTACAAACACGAAATTTTGCAGACACCTTCATTAACATGGAATATGCAAACCAAAAAAGTGTACACCGATCAAGCTATTAAAATCAAAACACCGGATAATATCATTAGCGGAATTGGTTTTTATGCCGATGAAGATTTTTCTAATTATACCATTCACAGAGTAACAGGCATTGTGTCCGTTAGCAATAGTAACGACTTTAAATAACGCATATCGTTTCCTTTTTCCTATATTTGTACTAGCATGAGCGTCGGAACTATTTTATTATTGATGTTGGTGGCTTTGGTATTTTCCGCCATATTTTCCGGAATTGAAATCGCCTTTCTATCTGCCAATAAATTAAAGATAGAACTCAGCTATCAACGCGGCACGTATTCAGGGAAACTATTAAACGATTATATCAAAAATCCGTCAAAGTTTATCATCACTACACTCTTGGGAAACAACATTGCATTAATTGCATTTGGTATACTCACTTCCATGTTGTTAGAACCGCTGTTAGAGCCTTTATTTGAACAGTATGTTCGCAATCCGGAATTGTTTGTATTCATTACGCAAACCATCATTTCTACAAGTATTATCTTGCTTTTAGGCGAGTTTATCCCAAAAGTACTGTTTAAAGTATTTGCCGATTCTATTTTGCCGGTTATGGTTTTGCCCTATAAATTAATTGATATTGTTTTAGCGCCGGGCGTACTATTAATAACCGGTTTATCCACGCTCGTTTTCAAGCTATTCGGCATCAAAGTGGCCGGACAAGATATTCAATTTTCTTCTGTTGATTTGGAAAAATTTATCAAAGAACATGGCAAAAAAGAAGGAGAAGACGAAGAAGAAGTAGATACGGAATTATTTGAAAATGCTTTGTATTTAAAGAAACTTCGCGTGCGCGATTGCATGGTGCCACGCAGAGAAATCACATCTATCGATGTGCATAGTAGCTTGGATAGTTTGAAAAAATTAATCATCGAAACCAACCATTCACGGGTGTTGGTTTATGATGATGTTATTGATAAAATTGTAGGCTATATTCATCATTTTGATTTGCATAAAAAACCAAGCGATATCAAATCTATTTTGATACCGATAAAAATAATACCCGAAACCTTGCACATCCAACAATTACTCAATGAATTTATTAAAGAAAATAAGAGCATTGCGTGGGTGGTGAATGAATATGGTGGCACAGCAGGTGTTATCACGTTAGAAGATATTTTAGAAGAAATTTTTGGTGAGATAGATGATGAATACGATAAAAACGAATTGGTTGTCAATCAACTTTCCAAAAATGAATTTATCTTATCCGGAAGATTAGAGATTGATAGATTGAACGAAGAATTTGATTTGGAAATTCCGGAAGGCGATTACGATACCATTTCCGGTTTCATCATCGACCACCACGAATCTATACCGGAAAAAAATGAAGAGATAGAAATTGGCAAATTTCTGTTTAAAATATTAGATGTTTCTGAAACAAAAATTGAAACAGTCAAATTAGAAATTAAAAAGGAAGCTGAAAATCAATAAGTTGACAAAAACCAATCCCATCTTTCTTTCGTACTCAAATTACCACGATTTCAAATTTAATCGTATCTTTGCACACTTTAAAAAATCATTAGAATATGGCAATCATAGGAAAAATTAGACAACGCTCATGGATTTTATTTGGATTTATTGCGATAGCGTTATTTATTTTCATTTTAGAAGCAGCTTTAGATAAAAATTCACTTTTTGGTGGAGGCGGAAATGGTAAAGATGCCATTGCAAAAATAAATGGTTCTAAAATTTCTCTCAACGAATACAGCAAAAGCATTACACAATACGAAGAAGGTTTGAAAATGTTGAACCCAAACTTTCAAGTAAACGATCAAGTTCAAGCTCAAATTCAAGAAGAAGTTTGGAGCACTATCGCTTCTAACAAGCTTTTAGCAGATGCGTATGCGTCTTTAGGTTTGTCTGTTTCCGAAGCAGAAATGGGCGATTTAATGTGGGGCAGAATGCCGCATCCTTTAGCGCAAAATTTCATCATGAAAGTGAGAGAAGTAAAACCAGATGTTATCACCAAAGAAGGACAAGTAGATCAAGCTAAAATGCGCGAGTTTATTACTAATATCGACCAAATCGATAAACAAAATAAAACAAACTTCCGCGAGATGTTAGGTTATATTGAAAACCTAATTAAAGACGATCAAGTAAAACAAAAATACGCAGCTTTAGTGGCACAATCTTTTTATATGCCAACTTTTATGGCAAAAGAAGTAGTAAACTCCGGAAGAGCCGCAAAAACAGCATTTGTAGCCGTTCCATATTCAGCAGTTTCGGATGAAAAATACAAAGTAAGCGATGCAGAAATTACAGAATACATTAAAGCACATAAAGCACGTTTCGAACAAGAAGCTTCTCGTGTTGTAGATATCGTTTCTTTTAAAGTTATTCCATCTTCAGATGATACCGCACAAGCTGTTTCTAAAATCAACCAACTTAGAACAGATTATTTAGCCTCTTTACCAAACGACTCAGCATTTGTTGCTCGCAATTCTATACAAGGCGACCGCGTAGATTTCTATTCTAAGCAAGAAGTGGCACAAACTAACAGAAATGCAGATACACTTTTCTCTTTGCCAATAGGAACGTTAACGAACGTTTACAAAGAAGGATCCTACTATATGTTTACTAAAATTGAAGATAGACGTATGGCACCGGATACCGTTCGTGCTGCACATATCTTATTGTCTTTAAATAAAGGAACAGAGGAAGATAAATTAGCTGCTAACAAAACGGCAGATAGCCTTATTCAATTAATGGCAAGCGGCCAAAAACAATTTGGACAAATTGCAGCTGAAAGTTCATTAGACCAAGGTTCTAAAGATAAAGGTGGCGACTTAGGTTATTTCTCACGTGGTCAAATGGTGAAAGCATTTAATGATCAAGTTTTCTACAAAGGCATGATGCCAAACCAAATTGCCAAAGTAGAATCACCGTATGGTTTACATATCATTTTATTGATAGATGCAAAAGCACCAACGATAGTTACCAAATTTGCTGATTTCGTAGTGGAATTAACACCGGGCGACGAAACAGAGAAATTAGCATACGACAAAGCGGTTTCTTTCCAGCAAAAAAATCAAACAGCCGAGCAATTCGACAAAGCATCCAAAACAGAAGACTTAGCTAAAAATATTGTTTTATCACAAAATATGGTGGATGTGCCACAAATCGGTAGTGCACGTAAATTAGTGCAATGGGCTTTCCAACAAGATAAACCGAATGCAGTAGAGTTTTTTGATAACGACAACCGTTACATGATTGCCAAATTGAGCAAAGTAACACCAAAAGGATTGCAAAAAGCAGAAGATGTTCGTGGGGAAGTAACTATCTTAGTACGCAATGAGAAAAAAGGAAAAGATTTAGTGCAACAATTAGATAAAGCAGCTGCAGGAACAACAGATTTACAAACAATTGCTTCCAAAGTAAAAGATGCATTTGTGGTAGACACTGCCTTAGTGCGTTTTTCTTCTGCGTATGTAGCAGGCTTAGGCAACGAGCCAAAATTAGTAGGAACTGTATTCGGTATTCCGGTTGATAAAGTATCTAAAGCAGTTGCTGGCGAGCAAGCAGCCTTTATGGTGAAACCAAAATCTATTGAAGAAACTACACCGGAAATTGCTGGTGATATTAATGCATATAAAAAACAAATGCAATTGATGTTTATCTCTCGTTTGAATTTCAAAAGCATTTTTGATGCTATCCAAAAGAAAGCAGATGTGGAAGATATGCGCTATAAATTCTATTAATATTTTATAATAGATAAACAGAAAAGCGGAAAATAGTTTTCCGCTTTTTTTTTGTTTCATTTTTTCTAGATTATTTTTTTATCTTACTAATTATTACAACCATGGAACTCATTAATAAAGTAGCGGAAAGTGGCATCATCACTCTTGATTTGGAAAATTATTATCCATCAAATGATATTATTGAAATTGACATCAAAGATTTTTTATTCCGTGGATTGATACTAAAAGAAAAAGAATTTAGAGAAGCACTCAAACAACAAAATTGGACAGCTTATCAAGATAAGACGGTTGCCATTTTTTGCAGCTCGGATGCCATATTACCACAATGGGCGGTGATGTTAATGACCACTTATTTGTTGCCCTATACCAAGCAAATATATTTTGGAAACCAACAAGAAGTTGCATATAAAATCTTTCTAAAAAATATTGAACAAATTCAAGTCGAAACATTTACGGATGCACGTGTGGTGATAAAAGGATGTGGTACAAAAATTGTACATAGTGATGCATATATGGCAATCACACAAAAATTACAACCGGTTGTGAAATCGTTGATGTTTGGTGAGCCTTGTTCAACTGTTCCTGTTTATAAACGAAAATAAAAAGCTATGAAAAATCGCACACTGTATTTTTACATCAGCATTGCTATTTTGCTTTGGATGGCATTATTTATAAATGCAACAATAGATAATTCGAGCAGTTATTTTCCATTTCTAAAATCAAAAGAAAAAAAAGAAAATTTAGCATTGCCGGTGCAAACAACCTTTGCCGTAAAAATTCCGGAGCAACTCACGTTTGCCGGCGAACAAGTGCCTTTAGACGATTTAGAAGTGAGAGAACGTTTGGATAGAGAATTAACAGTGAATGCTTATTTTCAATCTTCAACGCTTATTATGTTGAAACGTGCAAACAGATGGTTGCCAACTATTGAGAAAATATTAAAGGAAGAAAATATACCGGACGATTTCAAATACTTGTGCATGGCTGAAAGCTCGTTGGATAATGTGGTTTCGCCATCCGGTGCAGCTGGCTTTTGGCAATTTATGAAAACCACTGCAACGCAATATGGCTTATTATTAAACAGCGAAGTAGATGAACGATATAATTTGGAAAAAGCTACGCGTGCCGCATGTCAATATTTAAGAGATGCTAAAGTAAAAACAGGCTCTTGGACGGCTGCAGCTGCCGGCTATAATATGGGAACAGCAGGCATCATCAATCAACAAATAAAACAAGCTGATACATCGTATTATAATTTGTTTTTAAACAGCGAAACCAGTAGATATGTGCAACGCATTTTGGCTTTAAAAATCATTCATCTCCACCAAAAAGATTTTGGATATTATTTAACGAAAGAAGATTTGTATCCGGAATTAAAATATACAATTCAAACGGTACAAAGCAGTGTTAATTGGGTAAGTTTTGCCAAACAAAACCAAACCACGTATAAATTATTGCGTCTGTATAATCCTTGGATTCGCGATTATAATTTATCAAATAGAGAAAACAGAACGTTTGAAGTGAAAATTCCCAGCTAATCTTATTTAGCGAATCAACATCACTGTGCCGTTTGCTTCATAGTCTTGTCCGTTTTTTCCTCTATATTTTATTAAATATAAATAACCATCCAATGGAGCCGGAGCACCTTTGTACGTTCCATCCCAACTTTCATTTTGGTCGTTGGTAGAAAACACAAGATGATACCATCTGTCATAAATTTGGAACGAATAATTATCCGGAACCGTGTAAATTAAAAATGGCTTAAATGTTTTGTTGTGTCCTTCCGGAGCAAAAGCTTGCGGAACAAAGGCTTTCGGTGTTGGTTGCACACACACTATATTAGAATGGCTTTGCAATAAAACTCTCGGTGTAGCATCGTTGTTATTATAAAAATATGCTGTTACGCGATAACAAACCTCATCAATAGAATCCAATCTGTAATCAAATAATTGTGCTTCGGAATATTTGGTTTCGTTTCTGTTGTAAGTACCGATAAGTAAGGTATCTGTTCCCACTATTTTTTCTAATGTAAAATGTTGAAATTGGATATTTTGAATATCAAAACCAGTCCAAATTAATTCGGCTTTGTTATTGCCTTTATCTTTTAAACCTAAACGCAAAGTGGTCGCCGTATCCGAGAAATGAAACGTACCACATGGCATATTCATTCGCACCATATACGAGAATGAATTGTTCGAAGGGTTGACATTTTCATTCGCCACATCCGAATAAATTAAACGATATGCATCGGCAAAATCCGGTGTGTTATTGAGTGGTAGAAAAACAATACCATCCGCACTTCTGTATAAAATAGGATTGCCAATCGGTGGCGAAGCCAACGTATCTTTTACATATTCGATATACATATTGCCATTTTCAATAGATACATTTCGAACGTAATCTTTTTTAGGAACTTGCACTACTTTTAAACTGTCAAAACACAGCTCATTGGAGAAAGAGGTATTTCCATTTTTCAAATTAGCTTTGATGCGAATGCAATATTTTACCAAATAAGGAATTTGCTGAACAATATGTGTGTTTACGGTATGGATAACCGTTGCTTGTGTGGTAAATCCGGCGTTGTTGTTATTGGTTTGTACTTCGTAATTCAACACACTATCCGATGTGGTACCTACTAAGTAATGCGACCAATTTATAGATACTGTTTGTGAACACGAATCCGGTTGTGTTTGGTTGTTTAATCGCATCGTAGCATGTCGTTTGTCGGGCGGTGTGATGCTGCCTTCTAAGTAATTTGGCAACGCAGATTGGCAACTGTAAAATGCACGTATAGCGTAGGTAACAGGGGCACTTTTCGGGTTGTGAAAATTATCCGTAAAAGTGGTGGTGTTTCTACCATAAACCGTGTCCGGAACATTAAATCCACCGGTAGAACCATCGGCATTATTATAAATAAAATAACCAATTACTTCAGGGCTGGCAGAGGGTTCCCAAGTTACCACAATTTGGTTGTTTACTACACTTACTTTTTGAATAGTGATAGCTGTTGGCTTGTCAGAAAATAAAGTATCAGAGGTTGCTTTTGCCGGCGGTGTCGGGTTGTTGCATGTGCCTCTGTTTACGATATAGAAATAATAATACGGCGGATTTCCGGTACTTAAATTAAGCGTGATGCTGGTTTGTAATGGATTGGTTACTGTTCCTTGCAAAGTATAAGGTCCGTTTTTGTTTCCGGCAGATGCATAAATTTCGTATGCACTAAAACACGGATTTGCACTCAGCGGTAAATCCCAATTTAATTCGGTTTGACTGGCAATAGGACGAACGCAGGTGAGTTTGGGCGGTTCGTAAGCAGTTTGTGCCATCAAGCCAAGTTGCAGTAGGCTAAAAAAGATAAGCAAAAAGAGGTTGCTTACTTTGCAATAGGAAATGCGTTTATGTTTAGTATTTACTTGCATTCGTTTTTGTTCTATGGTTTATCCAACTACTACTTCAAACATACTTTCTTTTGTAAAATATTTTTGAGCTAATTGTTGCAAAGTTACAGCATCTGTTTGTTTTATGATGGAAACAAATTGTTCAAATTGTGCAATATCTATGCCTTCCACAAAATAACTTTTAAATACATCAATTTGGTTGAAAACGCCATCGGTTCTACTTAAATATTTTCCTAAAAGATAATTTCGTGCCAATGTTATTTCATCGACAGAAATTTGTTCCTTTTGTAAACGCTCCATTTCAAAATATATTTCTTGCAAGCATACTTTTAGATTCTCTAAATTCGTATCTGTTTGTATGGCAAGAATACCGGTATGTTTTAAAGTGGAAAGACTGGAATAAATGCCGTATGTTAATCCTTTTTCTTCTCGGATATTACTCATTAATCTTGAACCAAAATAACCGCCAAAGATGGTGTTGAGCAACACAAACGAAGCGTAATCTTCATGATGTTTATTTAGAAATTCTTTACCGATGACAATAGATGCTTGCACCGATTTTTCCTTTTTTATATGCAGATGTTGAGGTGTGCTATTGCTCGAAATATACGACTTAGAGTCAAGATTATTTTTTAGCTTACTCGACCAATTTCCTAAATACAAATCAATTAAATCTAATTCGGTTTGGCTGTATTTTCCGGCTATAAAAAGCGTACAATTTTCCGGTCGAATATCTTTTTCATAAAACGCCAACAATAAATCTCTATGGATAGATTGTATGGCTGTTTCATTTACATCGTAACCATATGGATGTGTTTCGCCAAAAAGTTGTTTCTTAAACAACATATTGGCAACGTAATCATTTTTCTCGATGTTTACTTTAAGCTTAGCAAGTGCATTTTTTTGCATCAATGTAACCTCGTGTTCCGGAAAAATGATTTCTGTTAAGCAAGAAATTAATAGTTGTAAGGAAGGTTCTAAAAACCGATGCATACAATACAATGACACATTAAAAGTATTGTGACCGGCATTGCATTTAATGGTAGTGCCGAAATAGTCTATCGCTTCGTTTAGGTCATAAGCAGTGCGTTGCGTTGTGCCACTTTTGAAAAGCTTAGCTACAGATTCAGCAACTAAAGGAGCCGGTTCTGTCCATCTTCCTGAATCAAAAACTAAATCAATTCGAAGAATATCATTTTTTGCACCGTTAAAACCATAAACCGAAATTCCATTTTTTAATTCCCATTTTTCCGGATGCGGAAATATAATCTTCTCAATTGTATGTATCTTAGGTATGTTCATGTATGTTGAGTTGTATAATATTAAAGCATCTGCATCTGCTTATTGCTTAATTCTGTATGTTAGTTTGTACTTCTTTTTTTAAATAATACAAAGTGTTGCTTCTGTTTTTATGTAAAGTATTTTGGGCAAAACGTTGGATATCTTGTGCCTGAATGGCTTCGTATTTTTTATCTTCTGTATTGATGAGATTCGCATCACCTATAAGCTCGTAGTAGGCTAAACTAATCGCTCTATTTAGTAAACTCGATTCGGAAAAATGTTGGTACGTCAACACTTTATTTTTGCATTTTTCCAATTCTTTTTCTTGCACTAATTCTTGTTGCAAAAGCGTGATTTCTTTCCAAATCAAATCCGTCGCTTCTTGTATTGAAAATTGATCGCTTATTTTTCCTTCAAACACAAACATGCCAATGTCATTGCTTGCGGTGATGTATGCATCAATTTCAACAAATGCTTTGGCTTCTTTTACCAATCGTTGATGTAAACGAGACGAAGTGCCGTTAGATAAAATATCGGATGTCAAATCAGCTACATAGTAATCCGGATGCAAGCGGTCGCACATTTTAAACGCAATATAAATGGCATTTAAGGGCACATCATCATACACTGTTTTTTCGGTAGCTTGTGTTTGCTCTGGTTCCGATAACGTAGGACGGTTGATGTCAGTCGTTTTAATCGAATTAAAATAAGAATTCACCAATTGTATGGTAGCATCTTTTTCCATATTTCCGGCTACCACCAATATCGCATTTTTAGGTTGATAGTAGTTATTATAAAATGCTTGTACATCTTCTAATGTAGCATCTTCTATATGTTTTAATTCTTTACCTATCGTTGGCCATTTATACGGATGATTTTGATATACTAAGGCTCTCAATAAATGCCAAGTATTGCCATACGGTTGGTTGATATAGTTTTCTTTAAATTCTTCGCACACTACTTTGCGTTGCACTTCCAAACTTTTTTTATTAATGTTTAGATGTTGCATTCTGTCGGCTTCCAATGCTAATGGTATTTCTATATTAATTGCCGGAACGATGTCGTAATAATTGGTATAATCGTTATTGGTAAACGCATTGTTTTCGCCGCCGGCTTCTTGTAGCGGTTTGTCAAAATCTTTAAAATGTTTGCTGCCACTAAACATTAGGTGTTCAAACAAATGAGCAAATCCGGTTTTGGTTTCTTGTTCGTCTTTTGCACCAACCTTATATAATGTATTCACTACTACAAAGGGCGTTGTCGCATCGTAATGATGAAGGACAGTTAACCCATTTTCTAATATCACTTTGGAATATTCAATCATGGTGCGAAAATACAGATTTATATCTAATGTTTAAATCTTGATTTAGAAGTTCGAGGCGAGAGGCAAGACATGAGATGGTTGAGTTGATTAGTACGATTGCTAAAATCTGAAATTTTTAAAGGGACAAAAGAAAGGGAAAAGGGATTGTTTGTTGAATTATGTAGCAAGATATGAGTAGTAAGAAGGAGCATTGAGTAGAGATTGGTTCCCAATTAATGAAATGAAATCATTCATAAACTCA
>CAZDOT010000039.1:17094-18152 GCA_964507125.1 uncultured Chitinophagales bacterium
TCTCTACTCAACATACATCTCTACACTCCACACAGTCCTTGTCTTTTTATATATTAATCAGTAACTTTGCCCTCGATTTTTTGCATGCAACTTTCAAATTTATACGATAAAGCATTACACTTCGACTTTTTAAGCATCGAAGAAGGTATTTTCTTGTTTGAACATGCACCTACGGCAGAGTTGATGACGATTGCCCATCAATTGCGCAAAATCCAAAAGCCGGACAATATAGTAACTTGGCAAATTGACAGAAATGTGAATACAACCAATGTGTGTGTGGCCAATTGTAAATTTTGTAATTTTTATAGAAAGCCCGGACACGAAGAATCCTATATTACCGACATAGAAACATATAAACGTAAGATTGAAGAAACCATCCGTTACGGCGGCGATCAATTATTACTACAAGGCGGTCATCATCCGGATTTGGGTTTACAGTTTTATGTAGATTTATTTTCATCTCTAAAAAAACTATTTCCACAAATTCGATTGCACGCTTTAGGACCTCCGGAAATAGCACATATTTGTAAGTTAGAAGGTTTGTCGCATACAGAAGTGCTGACTGCCTTAAAAAATGCCGGTTTAGATTCTTTGCCCGGTGCCGGAGCAGAAATATTAAATGACAGAGTTCGCAGATTATTAGCAAAAGGAAAATGTAGTGGAGAAGAGTGGTTGAATATCATGCGTGCGGCACATCAATTGCATATTACTACATCAGCTACAATGATGTTTGGTCATATAGAAACTATATATGAAAGAATGGAGCATTTGGTGTGGTTGAGAACAGTACAAAGTGAAAAACCAAATGATGCCAATGGCTTTTTAGCGTTTATTCCTTGGCCATATCAAGATGAAGGCACATTGCTAAAGAAAATGCGCAATATCCGAAACCAAGTTACCGGAGATGAATATGTACGTATGTTGGCCATCTCACGTATGATGTTGCCAAACATAAAAAATATACAAGCTTCATGGCTTACCGTTGGCAAACCAATTGCACAAGCATGTTTGTATGCCGGAGCGAATGACTTTGGTTCTATCATGATAGAAGAAAATGT
>CAZDOT010000040.1:0-12515 GCA_964507125.1 uncultured Chitinophagales bacterium
CAAAAAACGACCTCATCCACCTACGGTTTTCAGCGATGAGTTTAAACTCAAAATCCTGAATAAATAGTCCGTGACAAAATCGACTTTATCTTGAAAAAGGCGAGTTGGATTGTTCAACCAAAAATGAAGCGAACTTGGGAACATGTAGAGACGTTGCAGTAAGAGAATATCAAACGGCTTCGGGTTTTGCTGACGATGTACTTCTTGTAACCTTGATTTCAAAACGAGACAGTGAAAAATATGAATACATCTAAACATACGTTAAATAAAATCCAGCCTTCTTCAAATTTTAAGGTTTTTACATTAAATTTAAAATTCTAAATCTAAACGAATATGTCACAAATAAGAGGTACGAATGTTTTGGTTACCGGCGGAGCCAATGGAATCGGGAAATTAATGGGTTTAAAATGCTTGCAAGAAGGTGCGGCTAATCTTATTATTTGGGATATCAATGAAGAGAATCTGATTAAAACACAAAAAGAATTCTCTTCTAAAGGGTATAAAAATGTAAGCACATTTGTAGTAGACGTTGCGAATGTGGGCGATATAGAACGCGCAGCTACGGAAGTATTATTAGATATTGGCAATATTGATATCCTATTTAACAACGCCGGAATTGTTGCCGGAAAACAATCTTTTTGGGAATACTCAGCCCGAGAAATTGAAAAAACAATTGCTATAAACGTGAATGGCGTGATGCATGTAACACGCGTGTTTTTGAAAGATATGATAAAACAACGCAAAGGACATGTTGTAAATATCGCATCGGCATCTTCCTTTATTTCGTTGCCTAAAGGTTCCGTTTATGCTAGTAGCAAATGGGCTGTTTTTGGTTGGAGTGAGAGCTTGCGATTAGAGTTAGAAGACGAAGGCGGCGACTTGCACGTTACTACGGTTTGTCCAAGCTATATAGACACCGGCATGTTTAAAGGTGTTAAAGCTCCACTATTGTTCCCATTATTACAACCGGAAGATTCAGCAAATAAAATCATTGCGGCTGTTAAAAAAAATGAGATAATTCTTTTATTGCCGGAACGTGCGAATATTGTTCCTTTCTTGAAAGGCATAGTACCAACCCGAATATTCGACAAAGTAGCAAGTTTCTTGGGTGTTTATACATCGATGTCGAGTTTTGAAGGCCGACCTGAAAATGAACGCGTTCCGGATAAAAAAAGTAAAGTAAAATAGTTTATCTTAATTTTTCAGTAATTTTATATTTCACCATTTCATCTATTTAGAATATGGCAACTAAAACAATTTCAAGTATTAAACTTTTAATAGATAAGCAACGTAATTATTTTGAAAGTAATGCGACACGAAATGTTGATTTTCGATTAGAGCAATTAAGCAAATTAAAACAAGCTTTGAAAGCTCATGAGGATTTAATTTATGAAGCCTTACAGGCAGATTTTAAAAAATCAAAATTTGAATCTTTTGCTACAGAAATTGGTGTTTTATACGAAGAAATAAATTGTATGCTTAAGCATACCAAAAAATGGGCAACACCGGAATTGGTCAAAGATAATGTAGTGAATTTTCCATCACGCAATTATATTTACCACGATCCGTATGG
This sequence comes from uncultured Chitinophagales bacterium, assembly GCA_964507125.1. GTDB lineage: Bacteria > Bacteroidota > Bacteroidia > Chitinophagales > JADIYW01 > JADJSS01. The sequence continues at coordinate 1,574 of CAZDOT010000040.1, forward strand.
AGTATGTTTGGTGATAGGTGCGTGGAATTATCCGTTGCAATTAACCTTAGCACCGGTAATCGGAGCGATGGCTGCCGGAAATACGTGTATTATTAAACCACCTCGTGCAGCTATTCATACGTATCGCGTTGTTCAGCAAATAATACAAGCTACGTTTGAAGAACGATATATTGCAGTGTTAGATGAAAACTCTGATAACCAAGAAATGCTTGCCAACCGTTATGACTATATCTTTTTTACAGGTGGTGTAGAAATTGGTAGAACAATTGCCAAAGCTGCAGCCGAACATTTAACGCCGGTTACTTTAGAATTAGGCGGCAAAAGTCCATGTATTATTGATAAACAAGTGGACATAGAAATGGCCGCGAAGCGAGTTGCTTGGGGCAAATTTTTAAACGGTGGACAAACTTGTATTGCCCCAGATTATGTGTTAGTGCATGAAGCCGTAAAAGAAAAATTTTATAAAGCATTTGCTAAACATGTGAAGATATTTTATGGCAATAATCCTCAAGATAGTGCCGACTATCCGAGAATTATCAATGATAAACATTTTAAGCGCTTATCATCAATGTTGGAAGATGGAACTATCCTTGTAGGTGGAAAATGCGATGCCGCAACAAGATATATAGCACCCACTTTAATAGAGTTAGATTCTTTCGATCATCCACTGATGCAAGATGAAATTTTTGGACCGATTTTGCCGGTGCTTACTATCACTTCTATAGATGAAGCTATCAGCATTGTAAAACAGTTTGAGAAACCGCTTGCGTTTTATATTTTCTCTAATAACTACGAAAATCAACAGAAATGTTTAAACACGGTGCAATTTGGTGGAGGCTGTGTAAACGATACCATGTCGCATTTTGTGAATGACGGAATGCCTTTTGGTGGAATTGGAAACAGTGGTATGGGCGGTTATCATGGTAAATTCAGCTTCGATACATTTACACATAAAAAATCGGTATGCCATAAAGTTACTTGGCCGGATGTGCCGTTGCGTTATCCGCCATACAATGGTAAATTAGCTTTAGTAAAACAAGTGATGAAATAAAAAAAGCACGCTGTATTTTATAGCGTATTAAAGCAAATAAATAATCTTTGTTTTAGACTTTTTTGAAGGGTGAAATAAGATAATTACCTAAAAAAATTACTATTAAATCAAAACGACATCGTTGGGTTGATTTGTTTATTTCTGTTCAATTTTATAAGCGATATAACCCAATGAATATGGAGCAATTTCTATGTTGTTTTGGGTGATGTTTTTTTGTTGTAATCTCGCTGGTTTTACTTTCTGCGGATAATCTTTTTCGTACACCGTTTTCCCGATAGTAGCATACGGCACATCAGCTTCTATGCTCGTAATTGTGCCGTTGAGAAGGGTATTGTTAGCTAAATGTAAACGTACTTTATTTCCGGAGCGATTGATAAAATGTATGAAAACGGTATTGTCCTTTTTTCGAATAAATGTTTTGGAAAGAAACTGATCGCAAACGGCTTTGTCGGAGCACGATATCTGTTGTGCTGCTGCATACACATCGTCGGTTAAAGTTTCCGCCAAATATTTAAAAGCAAAATATTGCATAGTTGCATTTTCACCATCTATAGCATATAATGCCTTCATCTTTCCTTTGTATGGATTGATGAGTGCATCCATGGCCTGTAAATGCGAAATTTCTATATAGTTATTTTGTTGTATATTGATGTCTATCATCTTTAAAAAACTTTCATATACATATGCTGCTTGTGTGAATGTGTTTTCTAAAAAAGTGGTATTACTAATATTCCATTCGGTTAGCCAAAGTTTATGTTGGTTGCCATAAATTTTCTGAAATCCATCGCTGATTGCATCTAACTTTTTTGTTTTAAAAGGTGCTAATTCTTGCAAGTTTTTTACATACACTTGGTCGAAGTTTTTGTTGTTATCACAGCTGTTGCAATTGGCATAAAAATGCCATACATACGCATCATAAAAATTTTCTTCGCTTAGTTGTTGATTCCACGAACGCATAAATTGACTGCGTTGGTTTTTATCATTGTCCGGAACAATATCTGCTCCAACAATTGCTATTTTTATTTCCGGATATTTATGGCGAATAGCTGCTGCAGTAGCTTTCACTTTGTCGGCATATATCTTTCCACTTTTGAATTCTTTTTCCCGATAAGGCAACAAATTAAATTCATTTCCTAATTCTACACCCAAAATTGGAATATGCTGTTTTTTTAATGCATCCAAAACAAACATTGTTTCCTCTAAAGTACCTGTCAATAAATTAGCACAAAAAACGGCACCGGAGCCTACTAATTTTGATAATCGAATGTAATTGTATAAGATGTTTTCACTGCGCTTAGATTGTAAGTTATAAAGTACACCTAACCCAAATGGAATTTCTTTTTTTATATAACCATACACCGGCAAGTTGGGATGATAATAGTTCGCTACAGTGCCACCCGGAAAACGCAAGGAAGTTGGATGCATGGCTCTTAATAATTGCACAAAACCAGAATCTTTGTCTAATTCTCGTCCTAATGCGAATCCAATATTTACACCAAAAATTTTGGGATTGACTGCAACAGCTGCATCATCAAAATTAGGGGTGATATATATATCAATTGCCTTTTGGGAAATGCTTATGGTGGCATGCGTATCTTTTTTTTCTTTAAATAGACAAACTCTACCTAAGAAAACCAACACGATTAAAATAATTCCTATTTTAAGTTTTTTATGCATGAGCATTTAATTGGCTTCTCACTTTTTTCCAATATACTTTTTCTTTCACCCTGTAACATTCCAAGATGATGAGAGAGGGCATAATACCCAGAAAAGAATAGAAAATAGCACCATTAAAAAGCGATTGGATAAAGATAGTTCCGGTGCTTAATATTCCGACATTGAATAACAAATCTTTTTTATAATGTTTTACATTAAACCAAATAAAAATAGGATATAAGAAAATTGAATATACAAAAATTAAACCTACTATTCCTTGTGATAATAAACCACCTACAATGCCGATATCACCAAAAACTACGTTGCCAACATTTAACTGTAATATTTCTTTTTTTGGTGTTCCAATACCGAAGAAAATATAGCTCGGATGTTTCATTAGATAATAATAAACATCTGCCATTTCTGTCCAGCGCATATCCGCAGAACCTTCGCCCGTTTTTTGCCCTAAAAAGAATTTAATGAACATCCAATACATGTCAGCAGTAAACGTAAGAATTTTTGGGTCGATTAAATAAGCAATTAGTAAGGCTACACAAATGAGAACAAAAATGATGAATAGTTTTTTAAAAAATTGAGGCCATTTTAAAATAAAAAACATGTAAATAAACATCGGCACGGCTTCTGATACTAACTCAATCCTTCCTTTGTCGATGAATACTTGATAAGCCATTAATACCATCCATAAAACCAATCCAACAAAACTATCTTTAAGTACGAATTTTAGGAAATAGTAAATCATCCCAAACGTGAGGAACGCACTCGAAAAACGATACAAATAGCCACCTTTTGATGGATTATAGCCTACAAGTCCATCTTCTAAACCACCTATGAATGTTTGTGGCGGAATCATTAGCGAAATAAATGTGTACACGCCAAAACAAAACCAACATAACACTAAATTGGAGTAAGCATATTGTTTGAGCGTTATTTTATCTGCGCGGATATAATAATACAAAAGACTACACATGACCACATAAAACCTTCCGGTTACGGTATAAAGTGCTTTCATTAATTTCATATCGAAAATGAAATACATCGTAACAGCGTTGTAAATAGGTAATAACAACGATAAGAAGATGATAATATCAATTGGGTTGACTTCTTTTAATTGGAATATTTTATAGTAATAATAAATACCGGAAATAATTAAAATAAATGGTAGAAATAATAAGATGACAATACCTGCCACCGAACTTGCCGACTTAAACTGAATTAAAATATTACTTCCAAAAAATAGACTGAACAAAAACAGCATAATTACCTTCACCTCAAATAGAGGTTGGTCTCTGGTGTATAATGTTTTATAAAAAAAATTCACTATTTTTTTCTTATTAGAATGGAAGGCGTAAAGTTACCCGTTTTTTGATAAAAATAGCCATATTTCTCCGGCGATTTCAAAAGATCAAATAGGATAGAGTCGTTTTGTACCGCATTTATTTTATGTAACGTCGGTGTATTATAAATAATATCAAATGGATGTGATAATAAAAAAGAACTTAATGAAATCTTTTCTCTGTCTTTTAAATAATAATAATTATAATTTGTGAAATTTGCCGGCAACAAATTGGTCATGCCACCTTCTAAATCAAAAACTCGAATGCTATCATTCGTTTTGTAATTTGCTTTTATGTATTGGATTGTTTTAAGGTTGCTCAAATTTTCTTCTCTTCTAAACATATTAAAATAAACGAAATCTTCGGCAACCGGAATAGTGAAAAAGCAAACAACACCTATTACAATAATTTTGTGGATGGGTTTTTCAATTTCAACAGTAATAGATGAAATGATTAAGCCAATACACAATAATAAAAATGGCACTTGCAGTATAAGATAATGCTCGCGCGGATAAGCATAAATACAAACAAAAATAGGTGGTGCCATAAATACAAACACCACGAAAAGTGTAAAGTAATTTGCTTTTAATAAAGTAAAAAATCGTAATCGTTTATTCTGGGATGTTTTTGTAAATGTAAAATAGATGAAAAATAAAATAAGACTAACCATTAAACAAAGCCAATGTGTTTTTGCAGTAAAAATTGGTGCAAAAAAACTAAAGATGACTTTGCCCGTTTGCACACAATAGTTTGTAATGTTAGATGTGATATGTTGGACAAATAAATCCGGATTGGATTTTATGATAGCAGATAAAGAAACGGAATCGGTGAAGTTTTTGCGGATGATATCCCAAAAATCCAACCAAAAAATGCTGTCGTCGTGATGCCATTGGCTGTAGTTCATAGCAAAATGTTGCAGAAATACACCGATGCTTCTGTTGGCATCGCCACCATTTAAAGGTGTTTTAAAAAAGATATACATAAACACAAACAAGCCGGAAAGTGTTGCTATTTGTAGCTTTTCTACTGTTGAACTAAGTTTTATCTTTATAAAAAACAACACATAGCTCAAAATAAAAAATGGCAGAAATGCTAAAAATAATTCCGGTCGTGCATACGAGCAAACAAACAGTGCGAATGCAATGGTTATTGTCTTTGATAGTAAGGATTGCTGATATTTTGCAAAGAGTAATCCGGTGAGTAATACTATAATGCAAAAATGCGATACTCTAGGCCACAAAGGCAAATTAATGAAGGAAGCTAAAAATAAAACGGAAAACAAAAACGCTAATATTTGTTGCACACCACATGCCATCAAAAACAAAAAAAGTACAATGCAAATTAGGATAGTGGTTAGCTTGAAATTGAAATAGTACAATTCAATTTTATCTGAAATAAAAATAGATAAGAATTTATACCAAAGAGAATATGCCGGACCCCAATCGCGTGGAATAGAATCAAACATATTTACACCGCGAGTAAGGTAAACAGATTCATCCCAAAACAGAATATCCATGTAATTTTCTAATCCGTATGTAACTTTTATTCCGCATACAATTATCAATAAAATGCCCACCCAAGTAAAAGTGTTCCAACGTAGTTGGTTCTGTTCTTGTAGCTGATTGATTTTTTGCTGGAATTGCATGAGATATACAAAAATAGAAAATAAACAGAAATAAAAATTGTAAATATCCTATCTTTAGAATTTGTACTTTTTTACGCTATGCACAAGAATAACTTTGATTTTTTAAGGCTTTTATTTGCTGCGTTGGTCGTTGTGCATCATTGTTATCCGATATCCGGTTTTTCTGAACAAGATCCATTGTATTATTTCAGTAATCATACACTTTCCTATTCCTATTTAGGGGTTCGTGGTTTTTTTGTAATTAGCGGATATCTGATTTTCCAAAGTTTGTATAGAAGTAAGAATATCCTAGATTATTTAGTAAAACGAACGTTACGAATTTATCCGGCATTATTTGTTGTGCTTGTTTTAAGTATGCTTGTTTGTGTTACAGCATATAATGGTACGGTAATAGATTATTTTAAAAATAAAAGTACTTGGACGTATGTACCCATCAATCTATTATTGATAAAATTACAATTGAGTATTCAAGGTGTGTTTGAGGATGTACCATTTAAATCAGTGATAAACGGCTCACTATGGACTATCATTTATGAATTCTCGATGTATCTTTTTTTAATTCCATTTCTATGGATAAAACATTTCAGTGAAACCCAAAAGAAACTTATTGTTTTAATTGTATTGCTACTGCTTTTTGTTGCCCGATTAACGCTTCATGAATATAAAGATTGGCATATTGGTGCGTTGTCATTCGGACAATGGATTCATTTTGCCGTGTTGTTTATGTCCGGTGCATTATTGTCAATCCTTCAAATTGAAAAATATAAATTTAGAAATGCTGTGTTGATGCTATGCTTAATTTTATTTTTTGTTTGTATGCCTTTTTCATTTTATGAAATTCTCCAATATTTTATTTTACCACCGATTGTAATAATTATTGGAGCGGCGGCTACCAAAGGATTATCTTCTATTGGTGAAAAGGTGGGTGATATTTCGTATGGAACGTATATTTATGGCTTTCCAATACAGCAATTGCTAATGCATTATTTTTCTTTTGATATTGTATCCTTATTACTTATTTCATTGCCACTCACGCTGTTGTTTGGCTGGCTTTCATGGCACTTGGTTGAAAAACATATCTTAGATAAAAAGAAAATAGTTTATGAAAAATTGATGTCAATTTCTATATCAAAACAGTAATAACTTCTTGTTTTTTCCAAGTGTTATCACCTATCAAACTTAACTCAATTAGCCTTTTGTGCGGTTTAGATTTCGATGTGACAATAGATTGAAATGGACAATCCATTAAAAAAAATAACGATTAAATTAAACGGGATAACGCGTTCAATTAATTTTTCACAAATTTTCTAGAAACTGTACCATTCGTTGTTTGGAAAGAGATGATGTAATTACCATTTGCTAAAGATGATATATCAATGGATTCTTCATTTAATCCTTTTTGTTTATAACCCAATTCAATGGTTTTTATCTCATTTCCTAACACATCATAAATAACGGCATGAAACAATTGAGGATTTTTTACAAAATATTGAAAGCGTAAATAATGTTGTGTTGGATTGGGATACATACTCATTATCTCCATAAAATTCTGATGGTTTTTGATTGCACTTACAATGCCATTATTTCTTGGATTATACGGTATCAATGCCGGAAAGGTGCGTGCTGTAAAAGTAGGTCCTGCGTATGGTTTTAGGTGATTTTCATCTTTAACCGTACACCATGTTCCTAACAATGAATAATTATTGCTCAATAAAAAACTCGTATCGGTTTCCCAAAAATCACAACAAACAGAAGTCGGTGTAACATCTAATACACTAAATCCTTGAGATTTTGGATTCACATATTTTAAGTGAGAGTTGTTGGCATACATATAACTTTGTTGACCGCCAAAGATGCTCCCTTTTACGGTATTATCACATACAAATTCCACCCCGATAGAGCCGGCTCCGGTTGTAGGATTATATGGAATAACTCCACCGGGTAAATCAAATGCCATTGCAATATGAATATCACCACTTAACACTACTAAATTTTTGAGTCCATAATGATTGATAGTATCTAATACTTTTTTTCTATCTAATGGGTTGATATCCCATCCGGCGGCATTATGAAATGGGAATGCAACACCTAAGATAGTTTGTTTGTATACAAAAGAAGCAAATACAACTTGATTGGCTAATATTTTCCATGTTGCCGTTGATTTTTTTAGTTGGTCCGTCATCCATTCCATTTGCCGAAATCCGTGCATTGTCCTGTTGGGTGTGTCGTATGCCAAATTATCGATATGAGAAACCAAATCATATGCTTGTTGAAAGTCGTTGGCATCCACCCGTTCAATTCGGTTTTCCGTATAAATTATGTCTGCTAAATTTCCAATTTTTTGGGTGAAATTGATGATGTTTGTGTACGAGGTGTCTTCACGCATCGGTATCCATTCTTTATATACTCGTATGGCATTGGCTTTTCGTATTGCCCAAGGACCTTGGGTTGCAGGGTCGTGTCTTAACGCAGTATCTTTTGTTGCATCATTGGCAAATTCATGGTCGTCCCAAATTACGACCATCGGAAATTGTTGATGTAAATTTCTTAAAGAAGGATCTAATCTATACCAAGCATAGCGTTGTCTATAGCTTACCAAATCAAAAGCATCGTATTCCGGAAATGGTCTTCGGTGGATAGTGTCTATGCCGCCAATGCGCATTCCATCTTCATAAATATAATCACCTAAGTGAATGAGTAAATCTACGTCATTTCTGTTTTTGATGATATCATACGCATTAAAATAACCAAAGGAATAATTAGAGCAACTCATAAACGCAATACGTAAACTGCTTACATTTCCGGTCGGCATAGTCTTAGTTCTGCCACGTTGAGATAATCTACCTAAAGCCTCAAACTCATAGTAATAGTAGGTGTTAGGTTGTAATCCGGTAACATCTACTTTTACCGTATAATCTCTAGACGTATCTGTCGTAGTGGTTCCTTGTGCTACAATATTTTGCATACCGGTATCTGTTGCCATTTTCCATTTTACAGAAACAGATGGTTGGTCAGTGGTTACGCGTGTCCAAATAATTACACGGTCGTTGAGTGGGTCACCGGAAGCCACACCATGATAAAAGGGTTGTATGGTAGAGTCTAAATCGGAACGGTCATTCGGATATATGTTAGCGAAAACAGATGAAGTTGCAAACGTGCTAATTACTAGCGTTAGTAAAAAAAAGTATAGAGATTTCATACGGCTAAGATGAATGTATAAAAATACATCATTTTATATTAAAACGACTATAATTAACATCATTTTGACATCTGTTAAGAATGGGATTTGAGGCAGGTAAATAGAATTTATACAAAAATGTCTTTATCGTAGATATTGGATAGAGAAATCCGGATGGATTTTTATTAATCGAGATGGATTTTTATATGTCGAAGTGTCAAATTGTTTGTCGGCAATAATATCGACTTGTTCAATAATGGAATTTGCAATCGTCTCAAAAGAAATTGGATTTTCAGCTCCGGAAAGATTCGCTGATGTAGAGATGATTGGTCTGCCAAATGATTTTAATACGGATTGGCAAAATGTATGTTTTGGAATTCGGATAGCAATGGTGTTATCTGCATTCACTGCATTTTTTGCCAATTTTCTAGGATGGTTGTAAATAACCGTTGTTGGCTCAGAGAAATTAGAAATTAAGTTTGCAATCGTATCGTTTATGTCCACATATTGTTGTAGCATTTCCAAATCAGCCACTAAAACGAGTAGGCTTTTATGTTTAGGTCTATTTTTAATTTGAAAAACACGCTCTATAGCTTGCTCGTTGGTAGCATCACAACCTATTCCGTAAATAGTATCTGTAGGATACAAGAGTGTTTTTCCTTCTTGTAAATACGCCACAATTCTTGGAATATCTGTTGTTATTTTCTCCATTATACGTGCAGTGATTTTTCACTTTTTTAAACTAAGCTTTTATATACTTGCATCATCTGTTCCGTCATTTTCTGCGGATTAAATTTTTGTACTTGATGCAATGCTTTTTCTTTTATCTCTTGAGCCAAATCTAAATTATAGTAGATGAAATTAATAGCAGCAGAAATTTCTTCTACATTGGATGTATCTATGAAAATACAAGCATCGCCACCTACTTCCGGCATTGATGAAATATTGCCGGTGATTACGGGTTTTCCGCATCGCAACGCTTCTAAAATAGGTAAGCCAAAGCCTTCGTATAAGCTTGGATAAATTAATCCTTGTGACATGTGATAAATAATAGGCAACTCATACCAAGGCAATTCTTTTAAAAAGAAAACTCGTCCTTCTAGATGTTTTTCATAAATATATTCTTCCGCATTTTCGTATTCATCACCACCATTAGATACAGCCACTAAGTGTTTGTCTTGATTTTCCGGCAAGGTCATTGCTTCCAATAAACGTAGAAAATTTTTACGCTTACTGATAGCACCTACATACAAAACAAAATCTCGTGGCAAGCCATATCTTGCAAAAAATTCATCTTTCAAAACATACGTACACTCGTGTTCATATTCTCGGTTCCAAGTTGGGTAGATGACATGAATTTTTTCTTCCGGAGTTTTGGTGAGCTCCATTAAATCTTGTTTCGTTTGTTCACTTACGGTAATAATAGCATCCGCTATATGACAAGCTTTTTTCGTTTTGTACGCATACATCTGTCTGTCAATAAACGGAAATGTTTTGGGTAATTTATGAAAAATGACATCGTGTATGGTGACCACTTTTTTAATATTGACAGGTAAATCCGGAATTTCGTTACTCAACCCATGATAGATATGGATTCCGTGATGGGCAATGTCATCTTCTATGCCTTTAAATCGCCATAAATCGGAGCTAAATGCTTCGGAAATAATGGTGTTTTCTACGAAAGAAGGATATTTGTATGGACTTTCTTCAAAATATTTTTGATGTACAAAAATTCGATATTGTTCGTTTGGATAAAATTCGAGTAAACGATGCAACAAGGTTCTGGAATAATTTCCCAAACCTGTTTTGTTGTCGTACAACCGTTTTCCGTCAAATCCAATTATCATTTTTTTGGGTATAGTTGATTTAAATAGTATCAAGCGTTGAGTAGTGAGTAGTATGAAATATTGAAATTAATAAATAATTACAAACGTGTTGAGCGGTTTAATTTGATCATCATTTTTTTTATTTAATGGTTAGTCAAGTCGAACCTTTTGTTACTTTTATTTTGTTACATCGTAATCTAAACCGCACAATAGGTAATTACTACATTATTT
>CAZDOT010000040.1:12615-18054 GCA_964507125.1 uncultured Chitinophagales bacterium
ATTACTACATTATTTTATTTTTTATAGTTAAACAGAAACATTGAATTCTCTCAATGCATCGTTTAGTGATGTTTTTGTATCGGTAGATGCTTTTCTTTTTCCAATGATTAAGGCACATGGAACTTGATACGTTCCTGCTGGAAATTCTTTTGGGATAGTTCCCGGAATAACCACACTTCTGGCAGGTACTACACCGCGATATTCTTTCGGTTCACTGCCGGAAACATCTATGATTTTTGTGGACATCGTCAACACGACATTCGCACCCAATACGGCTTCTTCTTCTACACGAACACCTTCTACTACAATACAACGAGAACCTATAAAACAATTATCTTCAATAATTACCGGAGCTGCTTGCACCGGCTCTAAAACACCGCCAATACCTACGCCACCGCTCAAGTGTACATTTTTTCCAATTTGTGCACAGCTACCAACAGTTGCCCAAGTATCTACCATCGTGCCACTATCTACGTAGGCACCAATATTTACATAAGAGGGCATCATGATAACACCTTTCTCTAAAAAAGCACCTTTGCGCGCAATGGCATGAGGCACTACTCGCACACCTAAATCGGCATAGTTCTTTTTCAACGGAATTTTATCGTGGAACTCAAATGGACCCACTTCAATGGTTTCCATTTTTTGTGTCGGAAAATATAAGATAACAGCTTTCTTTACCCAATCATTTACTTGCCATCCGTTTGCTGTTGGCTCGGCTACGCGTAATTTTCCCAAATCTAAATGGTTAATTACTTCATTAATAGCATTTAAGGTTTTTCCATCTTGCAACAGGCTTCTATCGTTCCAAGCATTTTCAATTATTTGTTGTAAATCGTGCATAAAATTCCGAAATTTGATGTTCAAAAATAAATATTAATAGACATGAATAACATTAATCTTCAATTAAATGTTGTAACAAAATGGTTTTTATACTTGTTTCTGTTGACAACTTTTGTGGCTTGTAGTAATAAAGAACTAGTAGAAGTGAAAAATAATAAAGGTACAGTGATTGAGAGTTTTTATGTAGATAAGAAAAATCCATCTGCCAAAATAGGAGAATACAAACGTTTTTATGATGATGGGAAGATATTAGAAGTATCTAATTATACCGACGGGAAAATAAACGGAAAACGAACCTTGTATTATCCGAGTGGAAAAATTATGCAAGAAGAAAATTATGTAGATAACAAGTTTAACGGAAAATTTAGTACCTATAATGAAGACGGAAGCTTGCAACAAGAAGGTACATACGTAGATAACATGATGAGTGGCATTTGGAAAAATTATTTTAAAGAACCGAAGAATAAAGTAAAAGAAGAAATCACTTTAAAAGACAACCATATCAACGGAACGTATAAGGAATATTATCCGAACGGAAATCTTTTTGCAGTGGGCAATAAAAAAGAAATTATGGATGATTTAGATGTGTTTGATGGCGAAGTATTAATTTATGATTCCATCCAAAGCAACAAATTAATCCGTAAATTGTTATTTGAAAACGGACGTCAAATATCCAAAGAAGAAATAAAATAATACAAAGTATGAAATATCTAATGCTATCATTTTTCGCAGTGTTATTCTTTGTAGCCTGCGATAATTCACCGAAACAATTAGGTGAGAAATTTACCGCTCAAAAAACAATTTCTGTAGATGAAGTTGCCAGTCAGTTACAATCGCAACCAACGCTCCAAGCTGTACAAATTGAAGGCATCATTGATAAAAGTTGCAAAGGAGAAGGTTGTTGGTTTACAATTAAAGATGCACAAGGCACAGAAATCTTATTTGATATAAAAGACAAGAAATTTAAAGTGCCAACTAACAGTCCGGGAAAAACGGCGATTGTATTGGCAGATGCCGAGGTGGACAGCACGGCAGACCAAAAATTCAACCTATTAGTAAAGGGCTTGATGTTTAAATAAGCGTTAACAGACCAAAAAATATAAAAATATATTGTCTTTTAACGAAAAAAAACTATCTTTGCACTCGCTTTTATAAAAAAGCAATGATTCCGTAGCTCAGCTGGTAGAGCAATACACTTTTAATGTATGGGTCCTGGGTTCGAGTCCCAGCGGGATCACAGGTGCCAAACCACGAACGCTTGATTATCAGAGGATGACAGGCGTTCTTTTTTTTATATCAATTCCCAATCTTTTCATTTTTCTTTAATATTTTTCCTGCTATATTCATATAGTTCCGCTTGATTTTTAGGTGTGATTCTTTTATTTTTAATCATAAAATCAGACTATGAGAATTTTAATGAGTACGCTTTTTCTCCTTTTTGTGCAAGCAACTATAGCCCAATCCTTATTTGGTACATGGAAAAATGATGAATACGGCACATTGGTGTTGCAATCCAATGGGCAAGGTTCCTTGGATGGAACTTCGTTCACTTTCACTAAAACTGCCTCTAAAATTATAGCAACCGATGTTTATGGCGAAAGTTTTTACTATACATATAAAATTAGTAATAGCCAATTACAACTTTCCGGTGGCATATTTGAAGGTCCAGTTGTTTTTACGGGTGCCAATACGAATGCTGCTAAAACAAGCAATAAATCTAACACAAATGGAAATGATAAATCCATAGTAGGTACGTGGTGCTGGACAAATGCTTCTTCTACTTACACTTCAAGTTCGAGCAATACACGTTGCATTGTTATTAATGCAAATGGTACCTATCAATATACGTATGAAGGTGCTATTAGTGGCTCCGGTGGCGGTTATTATGGAGGCTCTACCAGTCAAAATTCAGATCAAGGAACTTGGAAATTAAATGGCAACACTATTAGTATAGTTTCCCAAAACGAAGGTGCACAAACGCTTTCATTCCAAAAGAAAAATCACCCGAAAACGGGTGATCCTATGATTGTGCTTGATGGCGATGCCTATGTTACCTATTACCAAAGAAGTCCTTGGTAGTTTCAGCAATTAAAATGGTAAATCATCGTCTGCAATAGCCGGAGCGTCTGCTTCGGTGTATGCCGGCGTATTGTTTGTTGCAGGTGTGCTTACAGCTTGTTGTGTACTTCCTGTATTTGCATTTGTCTTGTTAATTCTCCACGCTTTCACATCAGTGTACCATTTTCCCATATATTCTCTGCTTTCCACATCAAATTCTACAGAGATATCCGCACCTTCTACAAACGTATTGTTGTTAACGATATCGCCCCAAAGTGCCACACATACTTTTTTAGGATAACGTTCATGTGGTGTTTCAATTACAATAGATTGTTTTGTCCAAGCTCCATTTTTTCCTTCACCGGTTTCTTTCGGTAATACTTTAAATATTTTACCACTTAATTCCATCTTATATATTTTTTACAAAGGTAGAAAATACATAGAGTACTTTGAAAAATGTAGCCTCAATTTTTTATACAGGAAAAATAAAATTACCAACACCACCACCATTAATTCTCTTTTTTTTTAATACAAAACAGATTAAGGGAATTTTGGAGCGTATTTTGATGTTATAACAAAAAAAATACTACATTTAACTATGGATACTACAATTATGCAGTTTGTTTCTAAAGATGCATTGCAATTTTTTACAGACAATAAAGTATTACTCAGTCTTGTGATGGGCTTAGGTTTAAGTGCGTGTAGTGGATTTCGTGTTTTTGTGCCATTATTAGCCGCAAGTATTGCTTCCAAAATGGGCATTTTACATTTGGGCGATAGTTTCCAATGGATGAGTAGCACAACTGCTATCATTTGTTTTGGTGCAGCCACACTCTTTGAGATTGGCGGTTATTATCTTCCATTTATTGATAATATTTTGGATACGATAATGACACCGGCATCCGTTATTGCAGGTACGTTACTTACGGCTTCCGCTATCATACCGGATATTGACCCGATGCTAAAATGGGGTTTAGGAATTATTGTGGGTGGAGGCAGTGCCGGCATTATACAAGCAGGAACGGCGCTCACTAGAGCAACGTCTACTGTATCTACTGCCGGAACAGCAAATCCGATAGTGGCAACCATTGAACATATTTTAGCTATTGTTGGAAGTATCTTTAGTTTGATAATTCCTTTTGTGGTAGCAGCAATTGTATGTGTGGTAATTGTAGTTTTATTGTTTTTTGTAATTCGATATTTTAAACGACATATTCCTAAAGCAGCACCACAACCAATCCAGAAGAAATAACATTGCTTGTCTTTTTTATTGAGTGAAACATCTGTATAAAATATTAATGAGGCTGTCTTTAAACAAAAAACAGCCTCTTTTTTTGAATACGTATCAGTTATTATTTAGAAATTTAAATTCAAAGAGTTTTTATTAATGGATAGTTGAACGTCTTCACCAACTATTACACAATCGGTCAGTGAAGATACGACCGAAAATAGAAATTCATAAGTGTAATGAAATATATCCAATAAGTAAAACATGAATAATATTGTATCTTTAGCACAGTGAACAATACTATTCAAAATACACTCAATTTTATTTCTAAACTTACGTTTCGCAGAGTATGGAATATGGCATTGGTGTATAGTTCATTTTATCTTACCAAATACCTAAAAAAGCCTATTCAGTTTGGAAAACCATTTTCTATTTCTATAGAGCCAACTACGTCGTGTAATTTGCGTTGTCCGGAATGCCCAAGTGGCTTGCGTTCTTTCACACGACCAATTGGCATGTTAGAACCTTTATTTTTTAGAAAAACAATAGAAGGGCTTTCTTCCCATTTGGTATATCTCACTTTTTATTTTCAAGGCGAGCCATATTTGAATAAAAATTTTTTGGAAATGGTAGCGTATGCTAAATCCAAAAATATATATACATCTACTTCTACTAATGCCCATTACTTAAACGATGAAACATCTAAAAAAACAATAGAAAGTGGTTTAGACAGATTAATTATTTCAATAGATGGCACTACGCAAGAAACCTATCAGCAATATCGTGTGGGTGGGCAGTTGAGCAAAGTAATTGAAGGTACAAAAAATATAGTGCATTGGAAACAGAAATTACATTCTCCAACGCCGTATGTTATTTTCCAGTTTTTAGTAGTACGACATAATGAACATCAAATTGAAGACTTGAAAAAGTTAGCAAAAGAAATTGGTGTAGATGATATTATTTTAAAGACTGCCCAAGTGTACGATTACGAAAATGGGAATAGTTTGATACCGGAAAATGAAAAATATTCTCGCTACAAAAAAAATAAAGACGGCACCTATTCCATCAAAAATGAATTGGAAAATAGTTGTTGGAAATTGTGGCACAGCTGCGTGATTACTTGGGATGGTAAAGTGGTGCCTTGTTGTTTTGATAAAGATGCCGACCATCAATTAGGCAATTTAAATACACATAGCTTTCAGCAAATTTGGAAGAATGATTTGTATCAAAATTTTAGAACACAATTAGTAAAAGGCAGAAAGGAAATAGATATCTGCAAAAATTGTAGTGAAGGTTGTAAAGTGAATTTT
>CAZDOT010000041.1:0-15548 GCA_964507125.1 uncultured Chitinophagales bacterium
CAATATTACATAATCTTTTGATTTATGTCAAATGTAATTAGTATTCGGGCGGTTTTAATGAGTATTCGGTAAATTTTAGGATAATCGTTTCCAATTTCCTAATTTCGTTTCCTATTTTAAATAAGTATATGAGAGTAACCGACATATTAGCTGCTAATAAAGAAAAAACCTTAGTATCGTTCGAAATATTACCGCCATTAAAAGGTAAAAGCATTGATGCTATTACCAAAATTTTAGACCCTTTAATGGAATTTAAACCACCATTTATTGATGTTACCTATCATCGCGAAGAGTTTGAATACAAACAAACCACCGAAGGTTATTTCGAAAAAGTGGCTGTACGCAAACGTCCCGGAACAGTAGGTATTTGTGCTGCTATCAAATACAGATATAATGTAGAAGCGGTGCCTCATTTTTTGTGTGGAGGCTTTAGCAAAGAAGAAACAGAAAATGCGTTAATTGACTTAGGATTTTTGGGCATTCACAATATTTTGGCATTGCGTGGCGATGCGCGTAAATTGGAAAAAAAGTTCGTTCCGGAGCCGGATGGCCACCCTTTTGCGTTGGATTTGGTGCAACAAATTCACGATATGAATTGTGGCAAATACCTCGATCATGATTTAATCAATCCGGTGAAAACAGATTTTTGTATCGGTGTGGCAGGTTATCCGGAAAAACATTTTGAAGCAGCCAACTACGAACAAGATTTACAATATCTAAAACAAAAAATTGATGCCGGCGGCGATTACATCGTAACGCAAATGTTTTTTGATAATAATGCCTATTTTAAATTTGTGGAAGATTGTAGAAAAATTGGTATCGATGTGCCAATTATTCCGGGCATTAAACCTATCACTAAAATGGGACAACTAAACAGCATTCCATCGGCATTTTTCATAAACCTTCCGGAAAATTTGGTAAAAGAAGTTCGCAAGTGTAAAGATGATAACGAAGTGAAACAAGTAGGCATTGAATGGTGTATTCAACAAAGCAAAGACTTAGTAAAATTTGGCGTGCCTTGTTTGCATTACTATACGATGGGCGATGTGAAAACCATCTCCACTATTTGTTCGGAATTGGTATAATTTACTTCGTAAAGAGTCCGATTTTTTTCATTTAAAAATCCAAAAAAATGGAAACAGCAAACGTATTTATGCAACGTGCCATCGAGTTGTCTAAACTTGGAATGCAAGGTGGAAAAGGTGGTCCATTTGGTTGTGTTATTGTAAAAGATGGAAAGATAGTTGGTGAAGGTTATAATCAAGTAACTTCTACCAACGACCCAACCGCACATGCCGAAATTACCGCCATCCGTGATGCCTGTAAAAATCTAAATACATTTCAGTTAGACGGTTGTGAAATCTACACTTCTTGCGAGCCATGCCCAATGTGTTTGGGTGCTATTTATTGGGCTCGACCGGATAAAATATATTTTGCCAACACGCGTGAAGATGCACAAAATATTGGCTTTGATGATTCCTTTATTTATGATGAAATTCCTTTGCCAATAACGGCAAGAAAAATTCCGATGCTACAACTGAACAGAGATACTGCTAAGTTGGTTTTTGATGAATGGAATAATAAATTAGATAAAGTGGAATATTGAATATCTAAAACTTGATTATTATATTTCAGATGATTGTTTTGATTTTTTATTAATCTAATAAATTAAAAGAATTACACAAATTATTGTTCAGACAAAAGGAAATCATTCTTTAAAATTTAATCTCGGTAAGCTCCATTCATAACGTACGGCAAAATATCTAAACAATACAATAAACGCCACGCAACTCATAAAATTGATATTGGTGTTTACTTCTAAAATGTATAATAACACAAACAGCGTAGAGCCCAATAAACAAGGTGTTGCGTACATTTCTTTCCTAAAAATTAATGGAATTTCATTTAGTAATGTATCGCGGATAACACCACCAAAAATACCACTTACCATACCTAAAACTACGGCTGCTAAAAGGTTGACATCGTATGCAATGCTTTTTTGTACACCCAAAACCACATAAATAGCCATTCCGATAGTGTCAAAAATACTCAGCGTTCTGGAAATGCGAATAATATATTTTCTAAATAAAAGTGTGAACAACACACCGCCAAAAATGGCCATCAAATAATTCATATCATCAATCCAAACAACAGGGTAGGCACCAAGCATTACGTCACGGATGGTGCCACCACCAATTGCTGTTATAAAACCTGTAAAGAATACAGAAAAAATATCGTGATGATGTTTCTTGTCAGATGCTGCTAATGCACCGGAAATGGTGAATATAAACGTTCCTGCAAGGTCTATGGCATAGATAAATGACATGCCACAAAGATACAAAGAAGTTACTAGCTTATTTGAATTTCAATACTACTTGGTTGCCTACCAAAAGATGTAGTTTACCATCTACTATTTTGAAGGCATCCACTTTGTTTAAATGAGCAAAAAATAAATCTTCATTTTTCATTTCCGGCTCACAATACATTTTAGTGCTTCCTACATTTCCTACTTTAAAAGATGAAGCGAAATTACTTTCAAAACCACCAAAATACGAGTTGCAAGGTGCTTTTCCGTTGAGTTGGTTGGTTTTAGTATCTATTTGCATAAATACATCGCCACTCATTCCGCTTATTTTACCTTCAGCACCTTCCATTTCGGTTAGTATCCATTTTTTGTTTAATGTTGTCTTCATATCAGTTTTTACATGTTCTGTTTGGTGTTTGTTGTTTTTCTTTTTGTGTCTTTTACAAGCTAAGCCGGTTGAAAATAATCCCATTACCGCTAATACAAATAATACCGCTTTGATTGATTTCATTTTAATTGATTTTATTAATTCTAAAAATTTGTAACAATATGTAAACAGAAAAATCTATGCCAAGTTTTGGGCTTAACGTAAATTTGAATTTAATTTTTCAGAGATGCAACCATTACGAATACACCACATACAGCATGTTCCATTTGAAGGATTAGGTTTAATAGCTTCTTGGATTGACCTACATCAACATCTTCATACACAAACGCATATTTATAAAAATGAAACTTTACCTAAAGTAGATGAAATAGATGTGTTGATTGTGATGGGCGGTCCAATGAGTGTAAATGATGATACAACAATTGCATGGATTGCAACGGAAAAAGCATTTATAAAACAAGCTATTGATGCCGGAAAAATGGTAATTGGTATCTGTTTAGGGGCACAGTTTATAGCATCTGTATTAGGGGCAACTGTTTATAAAAATAACCAAAAAGAGATAGGTTGGTTTCCATTGCAAAAAATGGAAAATAGTTCAATAAATTCCACCGCACTTTCGGATGCAATTGTATCGTTGTTAAATAACCAAACCGTATTTCATTGGCATGGCGAAACATTCCATTTGCCCGAAAATGCAATGGGTTTGCTCTCTTCAGAAGCTTGCGTAAATCAAGCTTTTTTATATAAAGATAAAGTGTTGGGTTTGCAATTTCATGTGGAAATGGACGAAACTTCTATCTGTACGATTATTGATAATTGCAGAGCAGAATTAATTCCTTCTGAATACATTCAAACAGAAGAAAATATCAAACAAGAAATGAAAAATTACGTTGATGAAAACAAGAATTTATTGTTCAAGTTGTTAGATGAATTTATCGAAAAATACGATTAGCTAATCATCAAATTACCAAATCATCCAATTAGTCTTCGTCTTTCAAACTATTCCATCCTAATGAGATAATATCGTGATAATTACCACCTTTGGTAAATAATTTCACACCCAAATTGGCATCTAATATTTCACCTATAATGCTGATGTCCGGATGTTGTTTCACTTTTGCTCTATCTTCTGCGGCAATGGTGAACAATAACTCATAATCTTCACCACCGCTCAACGCACAGTTAATCGGGTCTATCCCAAATTCTAATGCTTTGTTATATGTTTCTTCGGCAATTGGTACGTGCTCTTCGTTCAATTGGCAACCTACATTGCTTTGTTTACAAAGATGCATAATTTCAGAGCTCAACCCATCCGAAACATCAATCATGGAGGTGGGCACAATTTGATGTTCTGCAAAAAAATCTATCACATCTTTGCGTGCTTCCGGTTTTAATTGTTTGCCTACAATAAAATCATTTCCTGCTAAATCAATACTGGCTTCCGGCGCGTTCAAAAATACTTGTTTCTCTCGCTGTAAGAGTGTTAAACCCATATAAGCCGCACCTAAATCGCCGGAAACACACAATAAATCGCCTTCTTTAGCGGTGTTGCGTTGTACTATTTTTGCACGTTCTTGCTCACCAATTGCCACCACATTTATTATCAATCCTTTTTGTGATGCCGTGGTGTCTCCGCCAACTAAATCTACCTGATATTTTTTACAAGCCAACTTCACGCCTTCGTAAATTTCTTCTATAGCTTCTACCGAAAAACGATTGGAAATAGCTATTGAAACTAATATTTGTTTCGGAATCGCATTCATTGCATACACATCCGAAAGGTTGACAATAACACTTTTGTAACCAAGATGTTTTAAAGGTGTGTACACCAAATCAAAATGAATACCTTCCACCAAAATATCGGTGGTTACCACTTGTGTTTTTTCTGCTTGTATAATGGCAGCATCATCACCAATGCCTTTTATGCTGGATGCATGATGAAGTTCAATGTTTTGTGTAATTCTATCAATCAACCCAAATTCACCTAAAGAGGAAATCTCAGTACGTTTAGCTTTTTCCATACCACAAAGATACGACAAGAAAATTACCTTCACTACAAATTAATCAAATCCAACGATACATTAAAAAATATTTCATAGCTTTATTCTATGTTTTTTGGAAACGATAACGATAAAAAAAGTGAGAAGGATGATTTTGTAAAATACAAATTCAAAAACATCTTCGTGTATAGCTCGGATGAGTGGATGGCAAATTCTGTAAAAAAATACAGAAACGTTTTTGATAAAGCTGAAACCACGTATATCCGTTGTGAAATCTCTTTTTATAATAAACTTTTTGATGAAGAAGATTGGAAATGCAAAGTAACATTAAAAGCATTTGATATCACCAACGGAAAACGCGATGAGTTATGCAGTTTAGATAAAGACATCGTTGTTTCCAAAGAAGATAATATCGTATATGCGCGAGATGGTTGGGGCAATAAAGATATCGGTGCCTTTTGGTTTAAAGGAGATTATTGTTGGGAAGCTTATATAGATGATGTTCTTGTTGGAAAACGAGATTTCTTCGTTAATGAAGTTGGATTGGTTACAGCAAACAACAATCCGTATTTTACTGTAGAACATATAAAGCTATTTAATGGCGATGCTTATGGCTGGAAACAAGATCCAAGCACACGAGTTTACTACCAACAAATTTCAAAAAATGATACACGTTATTTATGGGCAGAAATTAAGATAACGAACCGAACATCGTTAGATTGGAATTATGAACTTTTTCTCAATTATTATGATGAAGCAGGGCAGCACAAAGCAGTAACTTCCAGAATTGGAAAAATAGAAGCCGAAAAAAAAGAATGGACATACACTTTCGATATTGGTTGGGGCACCGATGATGGTGGCTCGTGGAAAGACGACCTATACACCATTGAGTTAGTTTTTATGGATGTTTTGGTCGCTGCTGCTTCATTTACTTGTGGCGATTCTTTTATTGAAGGCGAAGTAGAACTAACGCAATCCACCATTGCACCAACGATTTTGAGTCCGAGAAGTGAACAGGAAACGGCCAATCAATTTGACACGAAAACCTTGGATGAATTATTAGCCGAGTTAGATAAGTTGATAGGTTTGCAAAATGTGAAAAAACACATCAAGGACCAAATAACACTCATCAACTTTAATAAACTACGCAAAGAGCAAGGTGTGGAAGACAATACCATGCTCTCTCTACACAGTGTTGCAATTGGCAATCCTGGAACGGGGAAAACTACTGTAATGCGTTTGCTCGGAAAAATCTACCACAAGTTAGGCTTGCTTTCTAAAGGGCATGTGTTGGAAGTCGATAGAGTAGATTTGGTTGGAGAATATATTGGACAAACAGCACCTAAAACTCAAAAACAAATCGATGAAGCTCGCGGTGGTATTTTGTTTATTGATGAAGCTTATTCCCTAGCACGCAGTGGTGAAGATAGCAGAGATTATGGCAAAGAAGTAATAGAAATTTTATTAAAAGAAATGAGCGATGGGCCTGGCGATATCGCTATTTTTGTTGCCGGTTATCCAAAAGAAATGTATGCTTTTATCGAGTCCAATCCGGGATTAAAATCTCGTTTTGCACAGTATTTTATTTTTGATGATTATCTGCCGGAAGAATTGTATGATATTAGTTTATCCATTGCTGATAAGCTTAAATTACATATAGATGAAGATGCACGCAAAGCATTAAAATTAGAGCTAACAGAAGCATTCAGAAATAGAGATAAAAACTTTGGAAATGCCCGTTTTGTCGAAGGTGTTATTCAAAAATCTAAAATGCTGATGGCATTGCGATTGATGAATGTGCAGGATCAGAAAATATTGACCAAAGAACAATTATCTACCATTACCAGTGAGGATATCAAAAATGTTTTTGCAGATACCAAACGCAAAGAATTGAAATTAGCTATTAACGAAGCAGAGTTAAAATTAGCACTCGATGAATTGCACGAACTCATCGGAATGCAAAATGTAAAAACAGAAATAGATGAATTGGTTCGGTTAATTCGATATTACAA
The DNA here is from genome assembly GCA_964507125.1 of uncultured Chitinophagales bacterium. GTDB lineage: Bacteria > Bacteroidota > Bacteroidia > Chitinophagales > JADIYW01 > JADJSS01. Next base: position 6,706 of record CAZDOT010000041.1, read on the forward strand.
TGAAATTGGAAAAGATGTGTTGAATAAATTCTCGCTACATTCCATTTTTACGGGTAATCCGGGTACCGGAAAAACCACCGTAGCACGCATCTTAGGAAAAATATTTAAAGCACTCGGCATCTTAGAAAGAGGGCATACCGTTGAAACAGATAGAGAAGGTTTAATAGCAGGATTTGTTGGACAAACAGCCATAAAAACAGCCTCAAAAATTGATGAAGCGATGGGTGGTGTTTTGTTTATTGATGAAGCGTATGCACTCAGCAGTGGAGGCTCTTCTCAAAATGATTTTGGCGCAGAAGCTATCAGCACTATTCTAAAACGCATGGAAGATAACAGAGGTAAGTTCTTAGTGTTTGTGGCAGGTTATCCGGATAATATGAATGATTTTTTAGCAGCTAATCCGGGATTAAATTCTCGTTTTGATAAGAAATTACATTTTGAAGATTATACGTCGGAAGAAATGATGCAAATTGCACAGGTTATTTTAAAACAAGAAGATTTACAATTAGACGAAGCAGCCACTGCACACCTCGAAACGTATTTCACAGCCTTGTTTAAAAACAAAGATAAGTTTTTCGGAAATGCTCGCACCGTGCGACAAACCATCAGTGAAGCCATCAAAAATCAGAACTTGCGAATGGCAAATATTCCGGCTGCTGAACGACAAAAACAAGCTATTCATCAACTTATTTTGGAAGATGTTGCCGAGTTCGTATTTCAAGGAAATACCATTAGAAAGTCCGTAGGATTTAGGCTTGGCGGCAATCAATAGTCGTTAGACGTATCATAAAAATAGAAAAATATGTAACGCAACATACAAAAGGCATGTATTTTGCGTTGTAGAAAATGATGTGAAGGTAAATGATACGATATATCATTTTTTATAAGTTGAAATAAATGGATAAGATGAGATTACTCGCTGTTTTTATTGTGATGTGTTGTGTTAATGTAGCAAATGCAATTGATTATTCGTTGCAACAAAATTGGGCAGCGCTGCCAACTATGCAAGATAATGCCGATTGGACACCCGAAGGATTAATTAACAAGCAAGATAGTGCATTGGTAGATGTGTTTTTTTTGCATCCAACTTCTGCTTTTACCGGATTTAAAGGCAATGCAGACATAAACGATAATTTGGTAAACAAACAAACCGATAAATATTCCATAAAATATCAGGCAAGTGTTTACAATGAAAGTTGTAAAGTATATGCACCGCGTTACCGACAAGCGGTACTCAATAATTTTTTTACTAAAAATACGGAACGTGCTCAAGAAGCATTTAACGTTGCCTATGCCGATATCAAAGCAGCATTTGAATACTATTTAAAACATTACAACAATGGTCGTCCTATCATCATTGCCGGACATTCGCAAGGTAGTAAACATGCACAACGATTACTGCAAGAATTTTTTGATGGCAAGCCGTTGCATAAACAATTAGTGGAAGCCTACATTGTCGGTTTTCCAACCAAGGCGACTCAGTTCCAATTCTTGAAAGTATCTGAAAAAGCAGACACTTTCGGCGGTTACGTTTCTTATTCCACTTTCGGACAAGATTCTAAAATTGCGACTATTGCACTGGATTATAATTCGGCAGTGTCTGTAAATCCTTTGAGCTGGTCAACCGATAAACTCTTTGTTACAGGCAAAGAACACAAAGGTGTGTTGCAACCCAAAACGGGCAAAATAATACACACTTATTTTGGTGCAAAAAATGGAATCGGAATTTTAGAAATTCAGAAACCGCAAGAAGGAAATTTTGTGCCGATGGTGATGAAAAATTATCACACACACGATTATAGTTTGTTTTACATGAATATACGAGAAAATGTGGCACTCAGAATAAAAAAATATTTCGATTCAATCCAACAATAAACCAATCCTATTGAGGATATAAAATATAAAAGTATGAGCAAAATATTTAATAAAACAGGATTTTTTATCTTGATTTTTATCTTGATAAACCAACAAATTATGGCACAAAGCAACTATGAAACCAACTGGAAAAGTGTTGTGAAATTAGAATCGGAAGGCAAAACAAAAGATGCCTTACAAAAAGTTTCTTTCATTTTAGAACAGTCTAAAAAAGATAAGAACAACGCACAAACCGTAAAAGCATTGATGTATAAATACAAATACATGATGACATTGGAAGAAGATGCTGAATATAAAATCATCCATGAATTAAAAGCAGAAATACAACAAGCAGATGTAGTGGAAAAGGCCGTATTGCAAAGTATCTTAGCAGAATTGTACTATCAATATTATCTAGAAAATACATGGCGATTTGCTGACAGAACAGAAACAGATACACTACAAAGCAATGATTTCAGAACATGGGATTTGCAAACGTTGATAAAGGAAATTAATACGAATTATGTAGCTTCTTTAGCTGACAAAAATGTATTACAACAAACCAAATTAGATGGACTTACACCTATCTTAACCAAACAAGAAGGCTCTGTTGTATATCGCCCAACACTCTATGATTTATTGGCATTCCGAGCTATTGAATATTTTAATCACGATAAAAGTAATTTGGCAGAACCAAGTAATGCTTTTTCTATTAATCAAGTAATTTATTTTACCACAGCTACTTCCTTTATTACATTACCATTACTACCAGAAGATGCAAGTTCACAAACCTTTCATGCATTAAAAATATTTCAAGATTTATTGTCATTTAGGTTGAAGGAAAAATCAAATATTGATGCATTAGCAGATGCCGATTTGAAACGCGTACAATATATCAAAGAACATTATTTTAATAAAGATGAAAATGAAGCTTTGTATTACGATGCCTTGAAAAGATTGCAATCGGGATATGCCAAAAGCAAGGTGGTCGCAATGGTAAATTATGAGATGGCTAAATACATCTACCAACAAGCCAAACAACCAAATAACACTTCTAAATTTACTTTAAGTGATGTATTGGCATTAATCCAAAAAACACAACAAGCGTACCCAAACTCAGAAGGTGCAACAAACTGCGAAGTGCTGAAAACATTGGTGCTTAAAAAAGAGCTACAAATTACAACCGAAGAAACCGTTGTTCCGAACGAACCGTTCAAAGCATTAGTAAAATATACCAATATAGCAAAAGTTTATGTAAAAATTGTGCCGATAGATTATACCAAAAAAGATGAACTGTTTGAACTAAAAAATAAAGAAACACAAGCAACTATTATTGCTCGCTTGAATGCAATAAAACCTATAAAAAAATGGAATGTGAGTTTGCCCGGCAGTGAAGATTATAATGTGCACAGCACTGAAATAAAAGTAGATGGAATTAAACAAGGGTTTTATGCTGTGATGGTTGCTACCAATCCAGATTTTTCTATTGCTTCCGGTGCAAATGCTGTTGCCGTTTCTACGTTGTTTGCCTCTAATATTAGTTTTACGCAACAAAGCAATTCTACTATTGAAAATGTGGAATTGTTTGTGTTAGATAGAAACAGTGGACAACCTTTGCAAAATGCTACTGTACAATTTTATATCAACGATTATGATTATCAAAAAAGAAAATACATACGTAAAGATTTAGGTAGTGCTAAAGCCAATGCAAATGGTCTTGTATCTAAAAAAATTGAAGCTAATTCGTATGATTATCATTCAAGAAATTATCAGTTTGATATAAAATATAAAGATGATTTTTTGCCAAGTAAACAATCGTATTATAAGTATTACGCACCGGATGTGGCACCAACTAAACCCGACAAACAAGTGCATTTATTTACAGATAGAAGTATCTATCGTCCGGGACAAACTATCTATTTTAAAGGCATCGTAACCCAGCGAGAAAATGAAACATATAACACACTTGCTGATAATTTTGTGGTAGTAACATTTAAAGATGTTAACTATCAAGATATACAAGCACTAGATTTCAGAACCAATGAATTCGGCTCTTTTACGGGAACATTTACCGCACCAAGCACCGGATTGTTAGGCAACATGACATTGGAAACAGGATACGGCTCTGTGAATGTGCAAGTAGAAGAATATAAACGACCAAAATTTGAAGTATTATTTGATGATATAAAAAAATCGTACAATTTAAACGATACCATACATGTTAGCGGTAAAGCACTTTCATATTCCGGTGCTACAATTGATAATGCAGAAGTAAAATATACTGTTCGTCGTGTAGCACAATTTCCGGTATGGTGTTTTTGGGGTTGGCGTCGCCCGTGGATGCCAACATCATCCGAAAAAATAATTACGTATGGCACTACTACAACCGATGCAGATGGTGCGTTTGCAATAGATTTTGCTGCTATTCCAGACTTGTCGGTATCTAAAGAATTTAAACCTTATTTTAATTATGAAATCACAGCAGATGTGGTGGATATTAATGGTGAAACACATAGCAGCACTACGTCTGTTCGAGTTGGATATATTGCTATTGATGCCACTATGAATGTTGATGATCAAATAGATTATAAGCAAGATAATAACATCACAATTACTACAAATAATTTAAACGGACAGCCCGAACCTACGGATGTTACTATCACCATTTATGAACTAAAAGAGCCAACCCATCCGAAAAAAGAACGATTGTGGAACACGCCGGATAAATTTGTATTAACACCAAAAGAGCACGAGCAATATTTTCCGTATGACGCATACAATGAGAAAGACGAACGCAGTCAATGGGAAAAAGGAAACGAAATAAAAAAATATTTCATTAATACCGGTAAAGAACAAGTAATAAGCTTGCGAGAGTTTACAATAAGAAGTGGTGCGTATTTAATTGCCTTTTCTTGCCAAGATAAAAATGGAAATAAAATAGAATTTAACAAACCAATTATCTCCTTCTCTTCACAAGATGAAGTGCTTAAACCCAAAGCATTTGCTTATTTTAATGTAGATAAAAAATCAGCAAAAGTAGGTGAGACGTTGTATTATCAAATTGGTTCATCCATCCACAATGTATATGCTGTTATTGATATTGCATATAAAGGAAAAATATTGGATAAAAAATATGTGCAATTATCCAATCAAATAAAATCATTCGAGTTGCCTATTACAAAGAATTTAGTAGGTGGTGTGGAAATATCATATTCTATCGTACAAAAAAATAGAATCTATTCTGATAAGGTTTATGTAGATGTTCCATACGAAAATACTGATTTAAATGTGGAATGGATTTCTTTTAGAGATAAGATGTTGCCGGGTTCAAAAGAGCAATGGAAATTAAAAATATCCGGACCTAAAAAAGAAAAAGTGAGTGCCGAATTATTGGCAACAATGTACGATGCATCGTTAGATGCGTTTTTGCCACATAGCTTTAATTTCCTATTGCCAAAATCCTATTATTCCGGCTATTTACAAGCATATTCCAATGATGCATTTGGCACTGTGGGCAGCAACTTATATATTTCCAAAAATTGGGATGAGTTCAAAAATGCGGCACATCACGGCTATGATAATTTGAATTTGTTCGGATTGCGTTTTGGCTATACAAGATATTATAAGTATGCCTTGATGAAAAGCACCATGATGAAATCGGAATCAGTTGCGTATAGTGCAAAAGAAATGGATGCAGCATCCGAAGCAGAGATGGCGCCACCATCACCCTCAGCACCATCAATGGAAGAAGGCAGTGCCGGTGCTGTATCAGATAAAGCAAGCGATAGCAACACCAATAAACCGACAAAAAAAGAAATCGCACCGCGAACTAACTTAAAAGAAACAGCATTTTTCTTTCCGCAATTACAAACAGATGAAGATGGAAATATTATAATGAATTTTGAAATGCCGGAAGCATTAACGAAATGGAATTTCTTAGGCTTGGCACATACAAAAGCATTGAATTATCAATACTTCACCAAGTCGGTGGTTACACAAAAAGAATTAATGGTAACACCCAATGCACCACGCTTTTTGCGTGAAGGTGATGTCCTTGATTTTACTTCTAAAATCAGCAATTTATCCGATAGAGATTTATCCGGCGTAGCCAATATTACAATATATGATGCCGCTACGATGAAAGATATCACCATGCAATTTATGAACGTAAATGGTGGAAAGGCTACTCTTTTTGGCAAAGATTTTTTAGTAGAGAAAGGAAAAAATATTGCTGTAAGTTGGCAGTTACATGTGCCACAAGGTGTTGATGCCATTGTATATAAAGTAGTAGCACAAGCCGATAATTTCAGCGATGGCGAACAAGCTTCATGTGTAGTGTTGCCAAACAGAATGTTGGTAACAGAAACCATGCCGTTATGGATTAATGGAAAATCTAAAAAATCATTTACATTTAAAAAATTAGTAGAAAACAAATCAAAAACAGCGAAGAATTATAACCTTACCTTAGAACTATCTTCACAGCCGGTTTGGTATGCCGTGCAAGCATTGCCGTATATGATGGAATATCCGTACGAGTGTGCAGAGCAATTGTTTTCTCGCTATTATGCCAATTCTTTGGCAACCTATATTGCTAACGAAAATCCAAAAATCAAAACTGTTTTTGAAAAATGGAAAAATACAGATGCATTGCTTTCTAATTTGGAAAAAAATCAAGAATTAAAAAATGTATTGTTAGAAGAAACACCTTGGGTACGTGATGCACAAAATGAAACAGAACAGAAAAAACGTATTGCCTTGTTGTTTGATTTAACGAAGATGGCAACAGAACAACAAAAAGCCTTAGATAAATTAGAGCAAATGCAATCGCCAAATGGTGGTTTTATGTGGTTTGCCGGAATGCCGGATAATCGATATATCACACAACATATTGTGGCAGGCTTAGGGCATTTGGCAAAATTGCAAGTGGTAGATATTACCAACAAATCCAGAATAGATAAGATGTTGCAAAAAGCAGTGCGTTATTTAGATGAAAGACTACAAGAAGATTTTGAAAATATCAAAAAATATGACAAAGACTATCTAACCAAAAATCATTTGTATTACAATAGTATTCATGCATTGTATGCACGTTCTTTCTTTGATTATAAAATAGAGAAACAACATCAGGCAGCGTATGATTATTTTATAAATCAAGAAAAAAAATATGCTTTAGAACAAAGCTTATATTCAAAAGCATTGATAGCATTAACCTTGCAACGCAATAAAGAAAAAGCAACGGCAGATAAAATTGTTACAGCACTCAAACAAAATGCTATCAACAGTGAAGAGTTAGGAATGTATTGGAAACAAAACGAAAATGCTGGTTGGTATTGGTATCAAGCTCCGGTTGAAACACAAGCTGTTTTAATTGAAGCTTTCCACGAAGTTGCCAACGATACCAAATCTGTAGATGCGATGAAAGTGTGGTTGCTGAAACAAAAACAAACAACCTCCTGGAAATCAACAAAAGCAACGGCGGAAGCTTGTTATGCCTTATTACTACAAGGAAAAGATTGGACAAAATCCGATAAGTTAGTGTCGGTGAAAATGAATAAAAACAATATAGATCCACAACAACTACAAGCCATTGTAGAGCCAGGAACCGGTTACTATAAAATTAATTGGAAAGGTGATGATATAAAACCGGAAATGGGAAAAATAGAATTATCTAAATCTGATAACGGTCCGGCATTTGGTGCAGTATACTGGCAATATTTTGAAGATTTAGACAAAATATCCGGAGCCAATACAGCGTTACAATTAAACAAAAAATTATTTAAAGAAGTGAATACCGCTTCCGGTAAAAAATTAATTTCTATTACAGAGCAAACACCACTTCAAGTAGGCGATGTGGTAAAAGTTCGTATAGAATTACGCACAGACAGAAACTTAGAATACGTGCATCTGAAAGATATGCGTGCATCCGGCTTTGAACCAATAAATGTGTTGTCACAATATAAATACCAAGATGGATTAGGATATTACGAAAGCACTAAAGATGTAGCCACACATTTTTTTATGGACTGGATGCAAAAAGGAATTTATGTATTTGAATATGCTATGCGAGCAACGATAACCGGCAATTTTTCAAATGGAATTACCTCTATAGAAAGTATGTATGCACCGGAATTTAAAGCACATTCCAAAGGAGAACGTGTGATTATTGAAAAAAAATAACGAATTCTAATTAAGAACTACCGATTAATAAGTATTTTAAGAAGTGCACATATAGAATTCTATTTTTGGTATTAAATTTGTTTATCTTTCAAAAAATGATTTATGAAAAAATTAACAGCATTCTTCACGATTACAACATTAACCCTTACTTCTATTTTTGGTAGAGATATTTCTGAGAAAAAACATTTATTCGGAGTTAGCGGAGGATTTTCTTTTAATACAATGGGTTTAGATAAAAACTCAACATATAAAAACAGCAAAAATTCCGTTAAACCCGGTGGTGTGGTAGGTATTAGTTATGAGTTCAGAGCACCCAAAGTATTTGGATTAGAAATTGGTGCTAACTATGCCAATAAAGGTGTACAACAAAAAATCTCTGACCCATTATTAGAAAAACGTTCTTTCAATCGTCTTAATTTCCACACAATTGAAGTGCCGGTAATTATGAAATTTTATATGGGAAAAAAGAAAATATTTAACTTAAACGTAGGTGGTTATGCGGCTTATTCTGCAGAAGTTCAAAATAGACTTAAATTAGACTTTAAAAATAATCCACCATCTGATTATGATGAAACTACTAAACACTTATTAAAAGACCATAATGATAAAGATATCAATGGTGAAAGACCTTTCAGACCGTATGATGCCGGTGTGAATGTAGGTTTTGAGTTTATCTCTAAAGCTGGTTTTGGCGTAGGTGCACGAGTACAACAAGGCTTAGTCGATTTCACCAATTCTAAATATATTTTTGATGATGATAAAAAAGTACTTAACACCAACGCAATTATTTATGCGATCATCAAAATATAAAA
>CAZDOT010000042.1:0-15491 GCA_964507125.1 uncultured Chitinophagales bacterium
GAATTAGCTTTTTTAGAAGTGACCGAAGAAGGTTTCAAATTATTAGAGCGTGCACCAGGTGTAAGCGTAGATGACATCAGAAAAGCAACCTTAGGCAAACTAATTATTGAAGGTGAAATACCTGAAATGGTTATTTAACAAGCTTACAATAACGGAACATCAATAAACAACTTCACATTTCCATCGTTTCCTTTGGAGCGTTCTTTCATCGCATTTAATTTATCTACATCATTACAGATAATTAAAAACAAATATTCATCATTTAATGCACTTTTCTTAATTTGGTGATACGGATCTCCGGCATAAGAATTTAAGTTGGTTACTTTGCATTTATGTGTTTTATTATAGTGCGAAGCAATTCCTTTCAAGAGTATTTTCACATTGGCTGGTGTACCGGTTATCATAATCGGATATAAGATATTATCCGTTAATTTCATTTTTGCCAATGCTTTAAATAACCCTTGCGGGTTCTCTAATTGAAAGGCAAAATATTCGCCCCAATTTAAAGCAAAACATGCGGCATCCATATTACCATTTGCATCCGGAACCATATACACTCTGGATGATTTAGAATACGCAAATATTTTTTCTAAGGTATCTAAAAAATCTTCTTCCGTTTTTAAATGGTAGAATGTATAATGCTCTTTTTGTGCTTTTAATTTTCTATAAAATTCTATTAGCAATTCTTTATTTTCAGAAATATCTACGCACTTTTTAAATGCATCTTTGCTTCCAAAAAATTTATTAATTTTAGTATTATTGGTAAAAGCCCATTTCTCGTAATGTTTTTCGTATAATTTTGTATTGAGTTCCAACGCTTCATTAATAGCTTGGTTCTCTTTTCCCATTGCACCATACGTAAATGCAATATTTTCTTCAACACCTACTATGCTATGCATGATGCTAAACATGAGTGTAAATATTTTTTTACGTCGATAGATTTTCTTGTTATTTTCAACTCGTTCACTCACACGCAACATATTATAATAATACGCATCGTAACGTTCACCGTCTAAATGCACATCCATTAAGTTGACGTGTATATAACCTACTACATTAAACTCACGTTGTCCTTGTTCATTCAATTGTTGCGGATGCAAAACAATCACCACCAATGCATCTTTATTGATAGACAAAACGGAATTTGGAAAATTATGAAAATACGCTTGGAAAGCAAACTTACCTTGTCCTTTATTATTTATATGCTTTTCCGGAACAGAAATTATATCTCTACATTGATGGAAAAAATAAGAGGTATCCGGAACGTATCCTAAGTTATTTAAGATATCGCCCATTTGTGGAAGATAATTGATATTCGTTACAATAATTTCTAACGGTTCTTCAAAAATATCATACGAATCTATATCGATAGTTTTATAAGCAAAACTACCATCCTGATTTTTATCTACGCGTTTATAATTTCTTTTTTGCATAAAATGAATTAATACGCAAAGGTAATTTTGAATAACGAGCTAACACATAGCAAAAGTTAAATTTAGCACTGCATTAACGCAGAATACATTGAAAATCATAAAAATACCAACTAATTGGTACTTAGTATCTATGAGATTTTTTTTGCTTTTTTATAAAACTAACTTATAATATTTTCCGGGCAAAGTAGTTACAATTCCTTTCAACTCTAATTGCAATAAATGTGTTGCCACTAAACTTTGTGGTAAATCGGTTTGTAAATACAATTCGTCTATTGATTTTTTATCTGATGATTTTAAACATTCTACAATTTGATTTTCTTCACTAGTTAACTCAATAAATAATTGCGTTTGAACATCATTTTTAGTTATTAATTTTTCATCTTGCTGCCAATTCATACAAGCAATTATATCTGATGCACTTGTAATCAACATTGCTTTGTTGTTTTGAATTAATTGAAGGCATCCTTTTGAATATTCGTCGGTTATTTTTCCCGGAAATGCAAATACATCGCGATGATACGAGTTAGCAATATCAGCTGTAATAAGTGCACCACCGGAAACCGCCGACTCAACCACAATGGTAGCATCTGTCATGCCGGCAACTATCCTATTTCTACTCGGAAAATTTTGTTTATCCGGAATAGTATTGCTCAAAAAATCGGAAACGATAGCACCATTTTGTTGCATTTTAACTGCGATTCTTTCATGTTGTGACGGATAAATTCTATCCAAACCATGTGCTAATACTGCAATATTTTGCATATCGTATTTCAAGGCTGATTTGTGGGCACAAATATCAATTCCATACGCTAAACCACTCACCAAATGAACATTGTGTAGAGCTAATTCTGCCACTAATTTTTCAGTAATTTCTTGTCCATACGAAGTGCTATTTCTTGTGCCAATAATATTGACAAATCGTTCTTTATTAAAATCAACCTTACCTTTGCTGAAAATAAATAAGGGTGCATCTGCACAATTCAACAACCGTTTTGGATATCTGCTATCGAAATAAAACAACACGTCTATCTTATTTTTTTCGATAAATTTTATTTCTTCTTCCGCACGTAACAACGCCTCTTTAGTATCTTTAAAAATCTCAGCAGTTTTAGGTCCAATGCCATTTATTTTTTGAAGTTTGGCTATCGATGTTTTAAATACATTGGTAGCACTTCCTGTATGACTAATTAAAACTTTCGCGCTGGCATCACCTATTCCTTTTAGTAACCGCAATGCAATTCCGTAGTGTATCTCTTCTATCATTTTTTATATAGAGTCTGATTTTTAAAAATTCCATAAAAATTTTAGGAATTATTTTTGAAGATCTTGATTACATTGATTTAAAAACGTATCAATATAATTATTCCAAGTAAAATTTTGAACAGCTTGATGGGCTTCAATACAAAGTTGGCCATACTTAGCTGATTGAAAAATATCCAAAATTTCTTGAGCTAAATTAGATGTTTCATGATACGTTCCCATCGTTAATTTCTCACCAAACGTTGCTACAAATTCATCATATTTAGTAATGATGATTGGATTATAGAAATACATCGCTTCTACCGTAGCAGAAAATGCGCTCCACAATGGCGTGGTATTAACAAACACTTTTGCATCTTGCATTAATTCGTAATAGCGTTTTCTATCAGCATCTTTGCCTTTATCTAAATAACCATGGCAATGTACAAAATGCGGCAATGTATCAAAATCCGAGGCTTTCATTCCAATAATATCTAAATGTATTGCAGGAAGAATTTGTTGTAATTGATCCATGGATTGTATCAATGCATCCGCTCCTTGTTTATATTTAATTCCGCCGATAAACAACACTTTATTAGACGCAGATTTGCGTTGTATCATTTCTTCAGCAGCAATTTGTACATCTGCATTTATCACATTTCCGATATAATGGATTTTCTTATTTGCATAGCGTTCTTGCATATAATCTGCCACTTTGGGAAATAAAACAAAAACGCTGTCAGCATTTTCTATATGCGAATTTTCTCGCTCTAAAAATCCTAGTTCTAAGCAACCGGCTTTCCTTTTTTTAAAATAATCAAAGAAGTATTCATACGTCCAATCTCCAAATAAAATAGTTGGTTTAGTGCTAAATTCCTTAGCAGAAAAACTAAACGACAAAAATAAATTCCAATCTGCATTGGGATATTTTTTGATGGCACGCTGAATAGAAAATTGCGTTAAAAAATGATGGATGCTACTTCTATAATAATCATACGTATCATGATTTTTTAATCGTTTTAAAATTTGCCAAATAGTAAAGCGATACAAGGTTTTTACAATACGATTAGTGCCTATATTAATCCGGTTTACTTTAATTTCTTTGCGTTGTAAAGTTTCGGTAAAAAAGTACGGCACGTTTGACCATGTGCTCGGTTTAGAAGCATCACCATTGGTGAAAACATTTATTTCTTTTGGGAAAGATGTATGGATATTATTTTCTATCATCCACCAATTTAATTATAAAAACAACTTAGAAATCTGTGTAACGATTGGTGATATTAGTACGCAAACTAATACCAAAATACGCACGATTTGATTTCAAATTATCTGTTTTTTGAAATCTATAATTGATAAATGCTTCTGCTGATAAATTTGTTTTTGGATTGATTAAATAACCACCACGAGCTTCCACATTTACAATTTGAGTGCGTTTGCCTTGTAAGAAATAATTGCTGTAAGCTGTTCCTAATATAGGTGCAATTAAATAATCTGATACAAAAATATTGCTTCCTTGATGTTGATACGGATTATCCAAACCTTGGGCTACATATTGCACTTTTGCGGAAGCCGTCCAGTGTTTATGCCAGAAATTTAAAAATGTGATAGACTCCAAAAAGTTAGCACCTAAAGGATGTGCCAATGCCTGATTGAAATTGGTATAACTTTGTTCCGGTGCTTTGTGTGCATATACAAATGGTCGAACTACATTAAATTCAGTCTGGAAATCGAGGTGTTTTACTTTAAAAATATCATACGATTTAAAGCCGAATTGTGCCGCTACTTTGGTTCTGTAAAATCCTTTTCCTTTGCGTGCCGCAGCTACATCCATATCATCTAACATCACTTGCGTGTAGAAGATATTTTTAGGCGATGCTTTAAATTTCATTCCAATACCCAGCACCACGTTATCCGGAGAACCTAAAGCAAACTCAACCGGACGAATAAATGCCATCGGAATCATATAGCTAAATTCAATGCCACGAGTACGAGTAGAATCGCCTTTATACCAAGTAACACCTTCAAAGAAAGTAAACTGCATCCATTTTGCAACATCAACAGATATTAAATGAAAAGTGGCATATTTCGTTCTAAATTTCGACACATCGTTTCCTACATTAAATCCATCTATCGGTGCATAACGCATTAAATTATATAAACAAGTGTATTTGATACGCCAAAAATTGGCCGTCAATTTTATGAACGGTGTATTGGATGCATTATCACTCAAAAACAAAGAACGATAGCCTTCTCCAAAAAATTGTTTATCGTTTCCAATTTGAAAATTGAAATATTTATTGGGCGAAACAGACAAATAGCCTGAAAATAATTGTGAATTGATTCGATTGCCTTTAAACGTTGCTTTTCTATAACCCGGAAGCACACCATATTGCGTAGCATAATAATCTACTTGTTGTAAATAATCTTCCGTAACACCTTGATAAGTAAATGATAAAGATAGTTTTTTGGTAATATTTGCATCAAAACGAGCACCGTAACCAACAGTATATCTCATTTTTTTACTATTAATATCGTATCCAAATTGAACATCTAAAACAGGATTGATGGCAAAATAAAATTTCTTTTTCTTAGCAGAAGCAGCCAACATATCTCCTTTTAACAATCCAAATTTAAAACCATCTTTAGAGGAATCTGTATCAAAACCTAATTCTTGCAATGCCGAATCACCAATAGCAGCCGTAACTTCCGCCATATTATAAGGTTTAGCACCGGTAATAAATTTTGAAGATGTAGCAATGTAACGTTCCAGTCGGTTTTGCATTTCATAATTCAACGGAAAATTAAGTTGCTGTGCAAATGCTGAAATAAATATGCTACAAAAAATGAATGTAAGGAGTTTTCTCATACCGTATCGTTTGCTAAAATAATTGTTTAATTTTTAATAAAATAGATAAAGCACAAAAACTTCACTCCAAAAGTTAATTTAGCCTCGAAAAATATTTAAAATGCGTATAAGAACGATTGCCAAACTTATAAAATTTTATCCTGCTTTTATGGGTGCCGGAATTACGGTAAAATCCATTAACGATGATTTTACGCAAGTTATTTCGCAAATGAAAATGCATTGGTATAACAGAAATGCGGTTGGCACGCATTACGGTGGATCATTATATAGTATGTGCGATCCTTTCTATATGTTTATTTTAATGGAACATTTGGGATTGGATTATATTGTTTGGGACAAATCAGCTTCTATTGATTTTATAAAAGCAGAAAAAAATACGGTTTCGGCTACTTTTGAAATATCTAAAGAAAAAATAGCAGAAATAAAGAAATACGTAGATGAAAATGGAAAAGGATTATTTACTTTCCATACAAATGTTGTGAATGAACAAGGTGATATTGTTGCTGCCGTAGAAAAAGTGCTTTATGTAAAAAGCAAACAATTTTATAGAAACAATGAAAAATCAAACAGTTCAACATCTAAAAAAAGTGCTAAGTAGTTTTACGCTTTCCGTGCAACATAGCATGCATAAAGACAGCCAATAGAATAATAAGTGTTCCGAGATAAAATTGCCAAGTCAACTCTTTATTTTCACCTAATATGATTGCTGCCAAAATAATGCCATAAATCGGCTCTAAATTATTGATGAGTGATGTCGTAAAAGCATCGCTGGCTTTAAGTGCATATAAAAATAAATTTTGAGGAATTGCCGTGCAAAAAACCGCCAGTATCAGCAAATAAAAAAAGTCTGTCCAATTTGGCAAATGAAATGATTCGGGATTCCAATGCATATAAAACGGCAAACAAATAGTCATAAACACCCAAGCACTCACCATTTGTATAAATGTAATCGAATTGGGTGCAATATCTTGTGTGTATTTCTTATTTAAAATATTATAAATGGCGGCCAAAAATGCTGCTAAAATGCCTAATAAAAAACCTTTTTTATAATGTATATCTAAGGAATGATTGATTAATAAAATAGCCGGAATCACAATAAAACCTAACAACAAATTCGAAGTATCAAATTTCGTTTTATTGATAAATGGTTCTAAAATAGCTACAAATAAGCTCACACCGGCAATACAACTCACAGCAACACTCGCATTGGAATGTTTGATAGAACCATACCAAGCGATCCAATGCAAACACAAAACCACACCTATTCCACTCACTTTTAATATCGATTCTTTTTTCAATCGCTTTACATGTGTGAGTAATTTAGGCAAAAACAACATGCTAAGACTCACCAATAAAACGCGATACCAAACCAATGGAAATTCCTGTATGGAAATTACTTTTCCTAATACGGCAGTCAAGCCCCAAAGAAACGTGGCGATGTTCATTTGCAGATAAGCTTTGCTGCGTATTTCCATTGTACAAAATTACAGAATAGAATTTCGAAACAAAAATGTATGTACTATTATATCTTATTTATATGTATCTTTAATCAACACAAACGAACGCAATGGAAAAGAAATACAAAACATTTTGGAGCTTTTATCCATATTATCTAACAGAGCACAGCAACCCTATTTGTAGATTAACACATTATATTGGAACAAGTGGTTTGATATTGGTAGTTGCTGCCGCTATTTATTATAGCAATGCAAAAATCTTGTTTTTATTACCTGTTGTTGGCTATGGTTTTGCGTGGTTAGGTCATTTTGTATTTGAAAAAAATAAGCCGGCTACATTTCAATATCCATTATATAGCTTAGGCTCTGATTTTGTGATGTATTTTCATTTTTTAACCGGGAAAATTGATAAAAAAGTAGAAGAAGCTCATAAAACGATTCAAAGTCAGGCATAGAAATGGCTGAATTTCTTATCTAATATTAAAAAATTAACTATTTAGGCAATCTTAACATTTTGCAATGCGAACACGTTGTAATTTTAGATGGTGAATAAGAAGATTATCCTGTTTACTTCTGTATTATTAATTCTCGGTCTGTTAGGAATTGGGATGGTGCAAATATTTTGGCTCAAAGGTGCTATTAAATCAAGAGAACAAGATTTTGATAAAGCGGTATTTGAAAGTATGCATGAAATTTCTAAGAAGATAGAAGATTTATCATACAAGCCAATTATTTCTAAATTAATACAAACACAAAAAATACATGTGGATGAAAATGGTGAAATTATCATCGAAATGTCGAACATGGATGAAGATGAAAATGCCAATTTTTTCAGAAATAAAGAAGAACCTCCGATGCAACATCGCGTATTTCCGCATGTAGAGGGCAATTCATTTTACCATCATCCTGATGAAGAAGCATTCCCAACTGAAGTAGATAATTTGCAAGAATTTATGGTGCAACAAATGACCAATTTGCAACCCATTTCCGAATTATTAGACACTTCAAAATTAAACCAAATTATTAGCGAGTCATTGCAATCGCATGGCATACAAACCAAATTCAAATATGGAATTACAGAATATACCAACAATAATTTTGTATTACTCTCCAAAAATGCACCTTTAGCAGAATTGTACAAAACACCTTATTGTGTAAAATTATTTAAGCGTAACATGTTTGATGATCACAAATCATTAAAATTATATCTACCGGAAAAAAAGAAATTTCTATACACGTCCATTTCACCGATGATATTATCTTCAACGATATTTTTCTTAATGGTGATTGGTGCATTTTATATGGCATTTAAAATCATCTTCCGACAAAAAAAATTATCGGATATGAAAACGGATTTCATCAACAACATGACGCATGAACTGAAAACACCGATTGCTACCATATCTATTGCCAGTGAAATGCTTAAAGATAATTCCATTTCAGAATCAAAAGAAAACAGAGCAAAATATGCCGGAATTATTTTTGATGAAAATAAACGATTATATAACCACGTAGAACAAGTATTGCAAATTGCACGATTAGAGAAAGGTGAATTGCAACTCAACTTAGAAGATCGCGATGTCCACGAAATTATTCAGGCATCTGCTAAACGCTTCCATTTGATATTAGAAGAACTAAACGGAAAAATAGAGTTGCATTTAAACGCCAAAAATTATATATTTAAGTTAGATGAGATGCACTTTACGGCGGCTATCAATAATTTGATAGACAATGCCATTAAATACAATGATAAAGTGCCATTAATAAAAATTAACACTTTTAATATTCCTTCAGGCATACAAATTGAAGTAGTAGATAATGGCGTAGGTTTGTCAAAAGTGGAACAACAAAAGATATTCGAAAAATTTTATCGGGTAACCAAAGGAAACGTACATGATACTAAAGGATTTGGGTTAGGACTCAGTTATGTACAATCCATTATCGACAAACATGCCGGAAAAATTTGGGTGGAAAGCAAACCTAAAGAAGGCTCAAAATTTATTATTCAATTACCGGAAAACAATAATTAATATTAATCACAAACTAAACGTATAAACATGAACACAGAAATTAAAAAACGCGTATTATTAGTAGAAGATGATCCAAATTTAGGTATGCTTTTACAAGAATATTTAAAACATAAAAACTTCGATGTAGAACTTAAACGTGATGGCGTAGAAGGTTTATTTGCTTTTCGCAAAAACAAATATGATATCCTTTTATTAGATGTCATGATGCCTAAAAAAGATGGTTTTACCGTAGCAGAAGAGATACGAAAAGAAGACAAAGAAATTCCAATTATTTTCCTCACTGCAAAATCGTTGAAAGAAGACAAAATCAAAGGCTTAACCATTGGTGCGGATGACTATATCACGAAACCATTTAGCATGGAAATTTTGGAGCTAAAAATGCACGCCATTTTACGTAGAACCGAGAAGCACGAAGTGCAAGTAGCCTTAGATGAATATCGTGCAGGCGACTGTGTATTAGATTATAAAAATCACAAGCTAAGTGTAAAAGGCAGTGAAATTAAATTGACGACCAAAGAGAATGAACTTTTAAGATTGTTTTTTGAAAAGAAAAATCAAATATTAGAACGCGAATTAGCACTCAAACATGTGTGGCAAGATGATAGCTACTTTACAGCAAGAAGTATGGATGTGTTTATTTCTAAAATTAGAAAATACATTAAGGAAGATGAACATCTCCAAATCCTCAACATACACGGTCAAGGTTATAAGTTGGTCGAAAACGAAATGGTAAGCTAGTAATGTAGTAATGTAGTAATGAAGCTGAGTCATTCCCACGAAAGTGGGAATCTCATTTTTAACCGCAAAGTAAACGAAGATTTATCGCAAAGGAAGCAAAGTTTTTCGCAAAGTTTACAAAGTTAAATAAAGGAATGATTCTATTTTGTTCTTAATACTTACTACTTAATACTCACTACCTAATACTCAACAAAACGTTTGTTATAAAAAAAATCTAAAATGCTTTAGTATCTTTGCGGCATGATTTTATCAGACAAACAAATTTTACAAGAAATAGAGAAAGGCACTATTTTAATTGAGCCTTATGATAGAACCTATTTAGGTACCAACTCCTACGATGTACATTTAAGTAAACACTTAGCAACTTATACACAACCTGTTTTAGATGCCAAAATGCATAATACCATTCATCATTTTGAAATTCCGGAAGAAGGTTTTGTGTTAGAACCAGGTGTTTTATATTTGGGATCTACATTGGAATATACCGAAACACATGCACATGTTCCATTTTTAGAAGGAAAATCCTCGATGGGACGCTTAGGAATCGATATACATGCAACAGCTGGCAAAGGCGATGTTGGATTTTGCAATCACTGGACATTAGAAATTTCTTGTATTCAGCCTGTCCGCATCTATGCCGGCATGCCTGTGGGTCAGTTAATTTATTTTATGGTAGAAGGTGATATTGAAAATGCATATAACAAAAAAGCATCAGCCAAATACAATGAACGCACACCAAAGCCTATGGAAAGCATGATGTGGAAGAATTTTAAGTAAGATTTTTTGATTAATTAATTTCTAGGTTTAAAAGGTTCTACCAGCAATTTATATTGCTTAGTATAGTATTTTAATTGCTCTTCATTCATATAATTTGAATGAGTACCGACCTCTCCTTTTCGTATAAAATTATCAAAAACCTGAGGTGATTTCGATTTAGGTGGTACTTCACCAAATTTACTTTCATTTTTCTTCATATAATCAAAAGAAGAATGTTCTCTTACGTTGCTTAAAATAGTTGCAGTTAAATCTACATTTAAAAAGTTAGCTATTTTCTGAACAGTAGCATCAAAATTAGATTTTAAATCTTCGTATGATATATACAGAATATCTAATTTATTTTTATTTCGAAACCATGAGTTCAAAAATTTAAAGTAATTAACTTCTCTTTTATCATCCATAAAATAAGTCTCAATTTTTTTTTCAAACGATAAATTGGAATCTAAATAATCTTTATTATGATGATACAAAGAAACGGCTACATCTTTACCATCTCTATACACAAATAAGATTTTATTTTTAGCCTTTTCATCGAACATATCATAATTATCATGCGATTTTAAAATACGAGGCGATGGTAATTGATTAATTTTTTCTGGACTTTCTCCATTAAATGCTTGATTACTTGGCCATGGTGACACATCATAAATATGATTAAAATCCATATTGCCATCAGTCAATAAATTAATTATCTTGTTAAATATATAAATTTTAAATTCAAAACAAATAAAAAATCTACAACATCAAAAAATATTTTTCTTCTTACATTTACACTATGACAGATTTTGACTTTAATAAAAATGAAGACGCTATGCGTCTATCCGTAGATGAATTAAAACTTAAATTGCAAAAAATATATCTCGGTGGTGGCCAAAAAAAGATTGACTCCGAACATAAAAAAGGAAAATTAACCGCACGAGAACGCATTGAATATTTATTAGATAAAAACACAGATCACATAGAAATTGCGGCAACTGCAGGCGATGATATGTATGCCGAACAAGGTGGTTGCCCAAGTGGTGGCGTGGTGGTAGTGATTGGTTATATCTCGGGCAGACAATGCATGGTGGTTGCCAACGATGCCACTGTAAAGGCCGGTGCTTGGTTTCCCATTACGGGAAAAAAGAATTTACGAGCACAAGAAATCGCTTTAGAAAACAGATTACCTATAATCTATTTAGTAGATAGTGCCGGAGTTTTTCTTCCGATGCAAGATGAAATATTTCCAGATAAAGAAAATTTCGGTCGCATTTTTAGAAACAACGCAAAGATGTCTTCTATGGGTATTCCGCAAATAGCAGCAATTATGGGTAGTTGTGTTGCCGGTGGAGCCTACTTGCCTATTATGAGTGATGAAAGTTTAATTGTAGATGGCACCGGAAGCATTTTCTTAGCCGGACCTTATTTGGTAAAGGCTGCAATTGGCGAAACAGTTGATAGCGAAACATTAGGCGGAGCCACTGCACAAACTGCCATCAGTGGTGTGTGCGATTATAAAGTGAAAGATGATAAAGAATGCCTTGATACTATAAAAAAGTTAGTGCAGAAATTTGGAAAATTTGAATGTGCCGGATTTGATAGAATAAAAGCAAAAAAACCGAAAGAAAATGAAAAAGAAATTTATGGCATTTTCTCAACTTTCAAACCTTATGATGTAAAAGAAATAATAAAACGCATCGTAGATAATTCCGAAATGACCGAATACAAAGAAGATTACGGCAAAACCATTGTTTGTGCCTATGCACGTATTGATGGTTGGAGTGTAGGAATTGTTGCCAACCAACGTTCTGTTGTAAAGAGTGCAAAAGGCGAAGTGCAAGTAGGTGGTGTTATCTATTCTGATTCGGCTGATAAAGCTGCACGTTTTATCATGTTGTGCAATCAAAAGAAAATTCCTTTAGTATTTTTGCAAGATGTTACAGGATTTATGGTAGGCAGCCGAAGCGAAAACGGAGGCATTATAAAAGATGGTGCTAAATTGGTAAATGCTGTTTCTAATTCCACTGTTCCAAAATTTACCATCGTAACCGGAAACTCATACGGAGCCGGTAATTATGCGATGTGTGGCAAAGCATACGATCCAAGATTTATGCTTGCATGGCCAAGTGCTAAAATTGCTGTAATGGGTGGCGAGCAAGCATCGAAAGTAATTTTACAAATTCAAGAAGCTGCTTTGCAAGCAAAAGGTGCTAGTCATACAGACGAAGAAAAAGCAGCCATACTAAAGGAAATAAAAGATAAATACGACAGAACTACTTCTGCATATTATGCCGCTTCCAGAATTTGGGTAGATGCTATTATTGATCCATTAGAAACGCGCAAATGGATTTCATTTGGAATTGAAGCAGCAAACAACGCTCCTGTTGAGAAATTCAACGTTGGTGTTATTCAAGTATAAGTTGATTTTATTATATAGTTAGCACTCACCCTAAAAGACCGACACGACCGACAAAAAACGAACAGAAAAATGCCAACGCTTCGCAAAATAAAAAGAGCTGCAATGCCACCCACAAGCCGACACGAATTGCAGCACATTTTATTTTGCCCGACACACCCAAGCCCACCCACCACCCTACAAGTGGACGGTTGATAATTTGGACAGGATAATCGTCAATAAAAGAGTTAAAAATCGTAACTTGCCGACCTGAAAAACTCAACAGATAAAAATGCTTTTTGAAGAATATACATATTTCAATTATCAGTTTCCTGAGCCACAATATCTGGGTGCAAAACACACTCATTTAGCTTGGATAAAGAAGTTTATACCTGACGATGTGAAAACTGCAATTGACGCTTTTGCTGGTTCACAATCAGTTGCTTTCTTATTCAAACAAATTGGATATAAAACAATTACAAACGACTTTTTGAATTTCAACAATCAAATAGGTTTAGCTTTAATTGAAAACAAGGAGACTAAACTGACCAATGAAGATTTAAAAATCCTTTTTCAACCAGCAAAAAACAAAAGTGATTTTGAACTAATAGAAAACACATTTACAAATGTGTTTTTTGAAAAAGAGGAAGCGGAATTTTTAGACAATTTCAGAGCAAACATTCCTTTGCTTGAAAATCCAATAAAGCAAGCAATAGCCTTTGCCGTTATTAACCGCAGTATGACAAGAAAAATAACAATGGGGCATTTTGGACATACTCAAGCGTTGGTTTATGCCAGTGACCCTGAAAGAATTAAACGTAACAGAAGTTTAGTTAGACCAATCAAAGAAATCTTTGAAGAAATACTTCCCAAGTACAACAACGCAGTTTTCGACAACAAACAAGACAATCAAAGTTTTCACAAAAATATTTTAGAGTTGTTGCCAACAGTTCAAAATGTTGATTTAGCATATTTCGACCCACCTTATTGCGACAGTCACGCAGACTATCAAGGTTTCTACCATTTTCTTGAAACTTACACCGAATACTGGAAAGACAAAGAATTTGTGAACGGCATAAAACGATACGAACCACAACGAGTTAGCGGATTTGATAAAAAGCGAGACGTAATAAACTCATTTGAAAAACTCTTTGAACTTTCAGAAGAAATTCCAAATTGGTTAATAAGCTACAACAATCGCAGTTATCCAGGAATTGAAGAATTTGAAAAATTAATTTCAAAATACAGAGATGTAAAGGTAGAAGCAAAAACCTATCATAACGGCAGAGGTGGAAAAGGAAGCGTTGCAGGTAGTCAGGAAATATTATTTGTCTGCAAACCCAAGAAGAAGCATTTTGTATCAACCTATCATCAACAAGAATTAGTAAATGAAAGACTTTAACTATTGGAAAAAATTACACGAAAGCGAAAAACTTGAAGAGTTTAGTAATGATACTATTGGGCTATTATGGCTCAAAACAAAGTCTATAGTTCGTAAAGAACTTATTGCAGAATTTCTCAAAAGCAATAAAATCACCCTAAAAGAAACAGCATTAGCCAAACAATTCATTGAACTGTTCGACTTGCTTTGCAAAGACCCTGAAAATTCGCATAAAATCCTAAACGATTACATCCAAGATGAAAACGGAAAGCAAGTTGTAAAACTGGACACTGTTCAATTAGTTTCTGAACTATACAAACTTAAAAATTTCGACTGGGGTGGCGATTATCAAAATTCGCTTGACAAATATTTAGTGAGCCATTATGTGAAGGTTCACAAATCTTACGACACACTCATTTCAAAGTTTGAAACAGAAATCAATGTTGCTGTTCAAGGATATGTTTTAAACAGTTGGTATAACCATTGGAGCAGTATTTTAATAGAACACATTTTCAAATCTCATTCAACAGTTTTACCAACTGTTGGACAAATTAAAAGTGTTGATTTTTTCATTAACAACGTTCCTTTTGACCTAAAAGTAACTTATCTACCTGCTGAATACATCAAAGATAAACGCAAGGAAAAAGGCTATCCAGTTGAATTAACTTTTCTAAAAAAGAAAGCCGAAGAAGCAAAAATTGTTTTTGATAAAAAGGCAAAGCCTGCCGACATCTTTTATGAAATAGTTGAAAAGATGAAAGACAGAAACGATGCTTTCTGCAACGGTGTTTTGACAACGCTAAAAAACGAGAAACTTGAAATTCTAAACGAAGTTCAGGCTAATCCAAAAATTCTTGCTACTTGGCTTTACGAAAATCAAGGCGAAATGCGTTTTGGTTCTGAAAATCGTTTATTCCTTGTGCTTGTGGACACGGATGACTTCAATAGTTCTTGGAAACTGAAAAGAAACCTTGACCTTTTAAAGCCAACCATTATCACATACTTGGACAATTTTGGAACTAAAAAAATTGACGACCTAAAAGTAAGTTTCAACTTTAAAGGTAAACCTCATACATTTACCGCATTGACAGACATAATATTTGTTGTGAAATAGCCTACCCTTATGCAAGCACATTTTATTTTTTACAACCGCACAAAGCAAAGCAAAAAACAGCAAAAGAGCCACCAAGCCAACG
>CAZDOT010000043.1:0-5465 GCA_964507125.1 uncultured Chitinophagales bacterium
GATTCCCACTTTAGTTGGAATGATAGTTATCAATAAAAACTCTGTGTGCTTTGCGGTTAAAAATGAGATTTTCACTTCTGTGGGAATGACATTCAATATTACTATATTGCTTCATTATTTCATTGCTACATTATTTCATTATTTTACTTTTGAAGCCAAAAGTAACAAAAGCTTTTTTTGAACTACAAGGCAATTTGATGTTCGTTCCTCACATCAACCGCTTGTAAAATCAACGCAAATGCTAATGGCTCTGCTTCGTTGATTTTAAAGCTATTGCTGTGTATTTCAAAAAACCAACTCTTCTGCGGCACATTTGTAGACATAAGTAGTTAGTAGCAAGTATGGAGAATGATAATTTTGTTGTAATAAATGAGATTTTCACTTTCGTGGGAATGATATTCAACATTATTTCATTACTACATTACTACATTGCTTCATTATTTAACTATCTGAAAGAACGTTAATTAATGGTAAATCTTTTAGTAATCAATACGATAACTAATAACTAATGCCTAATTTTGCACCAAATTATACAGAAAAATGGCAACAAACAGAACATTTACAATGATTAAACCCGATGCAGTAGAAGCAAATAACATCGGTTCTATTTTAGCAATGATTACAGAAGCCGGTTTTAAAGTAGTGGCTTTAAAATACACGAAACTTTCTGAAGCGCAAGCCGGAAAATTTTATGAAGTACACAATGAACGTCCATTTTATGGTGAATTAGTTGAGTTTATGAGCAGAGGTCCTATTGTTGCTGCTATTTTGGAAAAAGAAAATGCTGTTGAAGCTTTCCGTAAATTAATTGGTGCTACCAATCCGGCACAAGCAGAAGAAGGTACTATCCGTAAACGTTTTGCAAAATCTATTGGTGAAAATGCAGTTCATGGCTCTGACTCAGATGAAAATGCAGAAATTGAAGGTAATTTCTTCTTCAGTCAACTAGAAAGATTCTAAGATAAATATAGAAATAATGTATGTTAAAGGTTTCCGCAAGGAAGCCTTTTTTATTAAATAATGTAAAATATCCAACAATTTCAATTTATAAAATCAGATAAACTTATCTTTGCAATCTATTATTACATAGTCGAATAAAGCATTTATCATGAAAAAAACATCCTTTTTATTATTTATTCTTAGCGTTTTTATTTTTTCCGGATGCAAATATGTGAATAGTTATACCATAAACGGAACTATCAAACAAGCAGAAGGTGTGAAGGTTTATCTAGAAGATATTTCGGATGTTAATGCCGTAATAATTGATACGACGACCGTAAAGAGTGGATCGTTTCAAATTAAAAATTATTCATCCGATGGAATTTACAGATTGAGATTGGGTGATGATATGGCGAAGTCTATTTTTTTATATATTCAAAAGAAAGATGAAATTACCATCACGGCCGATTTAGATAAAATTGAAGCATATACAGTAGCAGGAAGTAAAGGTTCATCTTCCATAAAACAATTAGAAACGGATGCAAAAAAACATTTTGTGCAAATGGATTCAGTCGTATCAAAAATTAACCGTGCACCGGAAAATCAACGCGATTCAATAATCAAAATTTTTAATCAAACTAAAGATACTTACATCACGTTTTTAAAAGATTTTATTGAAAAAGAACCGAATAATGATGTGGCATGTTTTGCCTTAAATTATTTTGGAGATTTTAAAGGAGATGAGATTACGTATATTATAGATATGGTAGATAGATTACATACATCGTCTCCGAATTCTAAAATGATTAATCTTTGGTATGCTGAAACACAGAAATATCAACAAGAAATAGAAAAACAAAATGAAGGAGGCGTAGCATTGAATACACAAGCTCCAAACATCATTTTAGAATCACCAAATGGAGATACTATTCAGTTAAAGAATTTACAAGGCAATTATGTTTTGGTGGATTTTTGGGCATCATGGTGTGGACCTTGCAGAAATGAAAATCCAAATGTGGTGAAATTGTACAACCAATATCATGCAAAAGGATTTGAGATATTTTCTGTTTCTTTAGATAAAAATAAAGATAAATGGATAGAAGCCATTGCCAAAGATAAGTTGTCATGGAAAAACCATGGTAGCGACTTGCAAGGATGGAATTCGGCTCCGGCACAAGTGTATCAAGTACAATCTATTCCGGCAACATTTTTATTAGATAAAACAGGAAAAGTAATCGCGAAAAACTTACGTGGTAGTCAATTAGAAGCTAAACTAGCAGAGTTATTTAAAGAGGAAGCACTGAAGTAAATATAGCGACTGTACAGTTTAATTTACTAGTCAATTTTTTTCAGTTGACTATTTTTCAAGTTGAGCCATTTATTACTTTTTTTATTCTGCTATTATATCGAAATTCAGCAGCACAATAGGTTCAATTTAAATGAAAAAAGGCTGAATCACTTTGAATGAGTCAGCCTTTTTTTATATCTAATTAAATTCTTATTCTACTGTAAAATATCCGGAGTTAATAAAGGTATCGTGTTCATTGTAAATATCAACCACAAATTTTCCTTTTGTTTTGATGGTGAATGGTAATTTTACCCAATTCCAACTTAAGTCTGACAAACTGAATTCAATTTCATCAATTTTATCAGCATAATCTTTTCCGCCATAAATACTAACTGTAAGTTTTTTAGATTTTAGTGCATCATCCTGAGTTAATAAAGAAACGATATCTACTTTGCCATTTTTAAGTTTAAATGTTTCTGTTTCACCAACTATTTCACCATCTTTTATATCTGTTCCAAATTTAATAATGGAGTTTTCATAATAATAAGTGTCTTTAGCATCTTCATCAGCGTCATCATCATCAGTGCTGCTTGTTGTATTATCATCTTTTATGTAAGCAATACTTGTGGTTACAGTAGCAAGTGGATTATCTCCTTTACCCATTACCATAATTTTGTAATAGCCTTCTTCTGTAAATTTAAAATCATACATTGCCCATTTTTTACCATTGTTCACCTCATTCTCAAAATTTTGAGTATCATATGCAACGTATTCGCCTTTGTCGTTTAGTTTATCTACATAAAGCATCAATTTATCTTTGATAGCTCTATCTTGGCTATATACAATATAAATAAATCCACCATCTTTTTTATTGATATCCCATTTTTGATAGATACCGGTGGCCTCACCTGTTAATTTATCGTACTTTTCACAAAGTACTACTTTTCCGTTTTGAGCAATTGCATTTATACTCATCGTAATGAGTGCAATAATCAGTAAGCTAATGTTTTTCATAATTTTTTATTTCTAATTAATCAAATATAATACCAATTTTGAAGAATGTATCTACCCATTGCGTGGTATTCTTGCTCAAATATGAATGTAAATGTATATTTGCGGCATGGAAAACCAACATTTTCTCCAAAAATTACAACATATTAAAGCGTTTGTATTTGATGTGGATGGTGTTTTTACGAATAATCAATTAATATCTACAGATCAAGGTGAGTTACAACGTGTTTTTAATGCGAAAGATGGTTTTGCCGTGAAAACTGCTATAGAGAAAGGTTATTTAGTATGCATCATCACCGGCGGAACCTCTTTGAACGTGTATAAACGATTTGAATTATTAGGTGTCAAGCATAACTATTACAAAGTAAATAACAAGCTAAAAGTGCTACAAGAGTTTTTAGCAATTGAAAACATAGATGCCAATCAGGTATTGTATATGGGTGATGACATTCCGGATTATGAAGCCATGAAAACTTGTGGTTTAAAATGCAGTCCGCACGATGCTGTTTCAGAAATACAAACTTTAGCCGATTATATTTGCAATAGAAATGGTGGTGATGCATGTGTACGTGAAGTAATAGAAATGGTGTTGAAGATTCAAGATAAATGGTATAAATTTTAAGATAATGAATAAGATTAAATTGCTACGTCCGATTAATTTGGTGATGTTATTGCTGATGATGTGTTTGTTTAGATTTTGTATGGTGGCTGCATCGCCGTATCGTTTGTTTTACGTAGAGCCGGTGCTAACCAATGCACAATTTATTTTGTTGCTAATGGCAACACTTTTTACAGCTGCAGGTGGTTATGTTATTAATGATATTTTTGATGTAGATATAGATGTGCAAAACAAAAACAACACGCAAATTATTGGAAATACAGTTTCGGAAGATGAAGCTTATCGCATGTATAAAATACTTTGTTTTTTAGGTATTGCAAGCACACTGTTGTTGGCGTTGTTTACTAAAAATTATCGACTTTCCATGATTCCTATTTTAATCATGTTGGTGTTGAATTTTTATGCGCATACATTTAAAAAGCAATTGATTGTCGGCAACTTCATGATTTCTCTTTGTGCTGCATTTGTTTTTATTTTAATGGCATTGTACGAAAGTGGCGGAAATACAGCTAATTCAGCTAATTCAGCCAATGCACTCTATATAAAAAGTGGTATTACCATTGCAGCTATTGTATATGGATTGTTTGCTTTTTTTACCACATTTCTTCGCGAGATAATAAAAGATATAGAAGATAAAGAAGGCGATGAACAATACAATTGTAAAACGATTCCGATTGTATTTGGAACAAACATTGCGAAACTTGTTTCAATAGGTATAATCTTGTTTTTATTGATGATGTTAGGTTCATTCGCATGGTTTTTTCCCTCATTAAATATGAAAATTGCATCGTATGGTATTATGGGTGGATTAGTGTTACCATTAATCGTTATTCTTATATTAATCATAAAAGCAACCACTAAACAGCATTTTCATTTTATTAGTAATGCTATAAAAGTTGTTATGTTATTAGGCACGCTTACCTTACTCTATTTTTATAGTGGCAATGGGCCGTATGTGTTTGTGCAATATGTCAATTTCTTAAAGAAATTAGTGTAATTCATGCAGATTATTTTAGGTTCACAATCGCCGAGAAGATTGGAAATTTTACAGAAAGCCGGTTTTGAAGTGGAAGTCATTGTTCCCAAAACCGATGAACAATTTCCAACTGATTTATCCATCTATCAAGCACCAGAATACATTGCCCAACAAAAATTAGAAGCAATATCCAACAAAATAAATCAAGAGAATCGCTTTATTATTTGTGCTGATACAATTGTATTATTTCAACAACAATTATTAGGTAAACCCAAAGATGAGCAACAAGCTTTTGAGTATTTAAAAATGATGAATGGCAACAAACACGAAGTAATTACAGGTGTTTGCATGAGTAAGCAACAAAAAATAATATCTTTTTCGGAACGTGCAATCGTACATTTTAAACATCTTTCTGATGCAGAAATTTGGCAGTACATTCAACATTATAATACATTAGATAAAGCAGGTGCGTATAATATTCAGGAATATAATGGCATCGAGAAGTTAGAAGGTGAGTTTGAAAATGTAATGGGCTTACCTATTCAACGGGTGATGCATGAAATTGCTGAGTGGAAATCATCTACATAGAAACCATCAAATTACAACCTCTAATTGCGGCATTGTCTATTCTG
>CAZDOT010000043.1:5565-14501 GCA_964507125.1 uncultured Chitinophagales bacterium
CATCTACATAGAAACCATCAAATTACAACCTCTAATTGCGGCATTGTCTATTCTGCCAACCACTTCAAATGAGTTATTGGAATGTAACTGCACAATATCTTCTGTTGCAATAAATGCACACGAATGGATGTTTGCCAAATCTATCACATTCAAACCACCGCGTCCAATATTTTCAGAAACCAACATCGGATTGTAAATATCTCTTTTTAATATTTTCATCCAATTGGGTGCTTGAAAAATCCCATTTCCAAAAGAGTATGCTTGCGATAATAACTCGGTCATTCCATATTCAGAATGTATGTTTGGATTTTGAAATGCTTTATTCAAAATGGCATGAATTTCTTCACGTAGCATTTCCGGTCGTTTGCCTTTCATGCCGCCTGTTTCCATGATGGTAACATCCGATAAATTCATCGGATATTGCTCTGCAAAATCTAATAAAGCAAATGTAACACCGAGTAAAAGTATTTTTTTATTCGAGCTTTTTTCTGTTTGCAGTTCAACTAATTTATCTTTTAAATTAGCATAGTTGTAAAGATAAAATCCAGAATGTTCGCTTTTTGTTTTTTGGATTAATACATCTGCCATATATACTAACGACGAGGTATCGCGTTCTAAATAAGATGGCAACAAGGCTAATACAATCCAATCTTCAATATTTCCATAATACTGCTGAAATGCTTTTAAAAAACTTTGTTCGTATAAAGCTAAATCAGCAACAAAATGTTTGCTGTTTATTTGTCCGGTAGTGCCGCTGCTTTCAAATATTTTTTGTTCATTAAAACTGCCGGAAATAATTTTATGTGATTTAAAAAAGGAGATAGGCAAAAATGGGACTTTTAAATAAGAATCAATACTTGATTTATCTATTTTTAATAAATCAACAAATTGACGATATACGCTGTTATGTTCATATTGATAGTCAAATAATTTTAACGCAATTTCGTTAAAATTAAAATTGTCTTCTAAAAACAAATTTTCTTGTATTTTTGAAGTAATTTGATTCACGTAGCAAAGGTAAATGAAAATGAAAATTAAATCGGTTATAATCTTTATTTTTAGCATAATCACAATATCGGCATGTTATAAAACTCCGGAATATCCGGATGTGCCATCCGTTAAGTTTGAATCATTTGACAAACCCAACGATGTTTATACTTTGAATGCCGGTGAAGGTGGTAATTTAATTTTGAGTTTTACGGATGGTGACGGCGATTTGGGAAAGCTAAATAATGCTGATTCTTCTTCGTTTGTAGTGTATCGTAATTTGCGCGATACGGCCTTTTTTGGAGTTCGTAATTATGTGATTCCGATAATTCCTAAAAAAGGAACTACCAGTGCTATTAGCGGAAAAATAGAAATAAAATTAAATGATGCTTTGTTTAATAGTTATGAAACGTATTTTATTGACAAAGGAATTTCTATTGATACATTTACATACGAAATATATTTAACGGACAGAGCTAATAATATAAGCAACGTGATAACTACGCCACCAATAGTTGTAAAACTTTGATAATTAATTTATTATCATTGTATGCTCAATATCATAAACTTCTCTTAAAACATACTTAATCTGTTGGGAATGCTTTTCGCATGCAATTTGCGGTAATTTTGTGAAGAATGAAACCCACAGACGTAATTGTAATTGGAGCCGGTTTTTCAGGTTTGTCTGCAGCTTATTATCTGCAACAAAAAGGAATATCGGTAAAAGTTGTAGAAGCAGCCTCACAAGTAGGCGGTCGTGCGCGTTCAGATAAAATGAATGGTTTTACTTTAGATAGAGGTGTTCATTTTTATCATCATTCTACTACGGAGTTATCTAAAATAATTAATCTTCGCAACTTAGAATTGAAAAATACGTATCCGGGTTATTTGTTGAAATACCAAGATACTTTTAATTTATTTACCAATCCATTGTACCAAACAGTAGATACTATTTCTACTGCATTAGCAAAAAATGCAACCTTCACCGATAAGATTCGTTTGTTTGGTTTGTATGCAAAACTTAAAACGACACCGTATAATAAATTGGTAAAAGAAACCGAATCATCGACATTTGAGTATCTTTCTAAAAATGGATTTAGCAAAAAGTTGATAGATTCATTTTTTAGACCAATGATTGCTGCCAGCATTTTTGATTATAATTTACAATCATCATCACGTCTTTCCAAAGTGTATTTGAAATCGTTGTTTCAAGATCATGTTGCACTTCCTAAAAACGGAATTGGAAGTATTGCAGCAGAAATTGAAAAGAAACTTAAACCGAATACTGTTTTATATAAATCAAGAGTGAAAAGGGTAGAAGATGATGGTGTGGAATTAGTGAACGGTGAGTTTTTAGAATCTAAATTTGTGATTATTGCAACGAATGCCATCAATGCAAATGAGATTACCAACAGCAAAAGTATAGATGCGGAATGTTCTCATGTTTCAACTATTTATTTTTCTACAGATAAAGCACCGGTGAGCAAACCAGTTGTGATGTTGAATGGCGATAATGGAACAACATTGGTGAACCATGTATTTGTTCCATCACTTTTGCATCCGGAATATGCACCGGAAGGCAAGCATTTAATAGCGGTAAACATTGTTAAAGAACACGATTTAGATGATGATGAATTAATGGAAAAATGTTTGTCGGAATTAACAAGTTGGTTTGGCTTAAAAGTGATGGATTGGCAACATTTAAAAACCTATCACATTAAATATGCAATGCCATTTAAACCAATTTTAGACGAGGTTCGTTTTACTAAAAAAATAAACGATTCTATTTATGTTTGTGGTGATAGTTTATCTGTTGGTAGCATGGAATCAGCGTTGCGTTCCGGTAGAGAAACCGCAGATTTAATTGCTGTGCAATTAATGAAAGGTAACTATAAGCAAACAGATTATTCGCTTCAATAAGCTATTTACTCATTTTGATTATTTCGTTGTATTCTGCTTTGGTGATATCACACACCGATAATCGACTTTGTTTAATTAATTTTATTTCAGCTAATTTTGGATTCGCTTTTATAGCAGCTAAAGTAACCGGATTTTTTAATTTTTCAATCGGAGAAACATCTACACAAACCCAAGCTTCGTTATCTGTGGTTGGGTCTTGATAGGATTCGTTTACAATTTCCATAATGCCCACTACTGCTTTGTCAATATTACTGTGGTAAAAAAGTGCGGTATCACCTTTCTTCATTGCACGCATATTATTTCGTGCGGTATAATTCCGAACGCCATCCCAAGCTTCTTGTTTTTTTCTAATTAAATCATCAAAAGAAAACACATCCGGTTCTGATTTCATGAGCCAATATTTCATGCCTACAATTTTTTTTGTAAAAGTAAGCACAATGTAAATGAAATCAAACTTAATTTCTATTCTGTATTTTTTGTTTGAATTTATCACGCATTGATTTAGCATCCCATTTTGTACTCACCACTACATTATTTGCTGCTATCAATTTAAAGTAATAAACATCATCTGTATAAACGGAAGCATCGTACTCAAAACTGAATTGATGATTGCCGGCTGCAACATTTTTCTTGTTAAATAATTCTCTTACTAAAATTCCATTGGTGTTGAACATGGCTATTTGCACATCTTTTGGAACTACAATATTATATTCAAATTTTCCACCTACTTTTTGTTTAGGTGGTGCATAGTAATTGGTTTTGTAATCTTTTGATGTAACCTCGAAAGTTTTGCCTGTAATGGAGGCTACGCATTTTCTGAGTAATTTTTCTTCCGTGCTATCTGCACCATAAATATTATTGACATCTTCATTATTCATCAATGCCCAAACCGCATGTTGTGCCGTAGATGTTTGATATTTATGTTCTGCAATGAATGTGGCTAATTTTACTAATTTATCATTGGTATTGGGTTGATATGAATAAACAGTTTTTCCATTTCCACTCGAGTTAGAAGATTCGGTACACATGCCTTTTAATGAAATCGTTTGTTTGCTATTTGCTTTTAATGCTATTATTCTATTTTCTGTGGTAACTATATTCTGAAGATTAGCATCTGTTGGAATGAACATATCGCCACTCTTTATTTGAAGTGAAATGGGTGCGTTTCCAAGATTAGTGATTTCTATCAAAATTGGCTCTAAATAATGTGTACTCTTGTCATTGCCTTTGAAGTTGCAGGCTATTTTTTTCTGTTGTAAAGCATCCGCTAAGGAAATCGTGGTAGCATTTAATAAAGAGAATGAAATGAATAAAATAGTAAAAAAGGAGAATTTAAGAATGGTTTTCATATAGTTGGCGTTTATGTTATAACGCATAAATTTAACTTTTAGTATATTATTTGTAAACATTTTTTTGTAGTTTAGTTAAAGAACTATGAGAAATATCATTACAATTTTAATCTTTTTCCTTGTTGTTGGAGGATTTAATTGTCAAGCACAAAATGCTTGTTCACAAAAACAAAGTGCCAAAATCCGATTAATAGGAGATAGTTGGGCTCACTTTCCAGCCTTATATGCAGCGTATGATTCTGCCTTAGCGAAATATGGTTTTGCAGATTATTTTTCTGTTTCAGACGGCAGTGTACTGATAAGTATGACCGCCGAAACGTGGTGGCAATTTCCATTAGCTCGTTTTGCTTTGGAAACTTCTTTAGCTTCCGATGCCACACGGCCTATTGAGATTATTATGGTTTCATTGGGCGGAAATGATGTCGCTTTTAAAATTCATAAAGGTGATTCTTTAAATGTACTCGATAATAATTTGCATAAAGCAAGATTATTTATGGATAGCATCTTTGATTATATCCATCAAACATATCCAAACGGACAAATCATTTGGCAAAGCTATGATTATCCGAATTTTAATGATCCATGTTTGAATATTCCATGGAATCCATATTGTGATTTGTGGGAAGGACGTGGTTATCCATCACCATATGAAATAAACCGATTTATGGCGTATATGACCGATTATCAAGATACTGTAGTGCAAGGTTACAGAAACGCCGGCAAAGATTATATGCATTTTTATAATTGCTTAGGTTTAATGCAATGGTATTATGGGCAAACCACTCCGTTGCGTTTTCCACCTTATGGAACCTATCCACCTAGAACTGTTCCTTTGCCGTATGGTAAAATAGATTATCCTTCACCGTTGCCGGCAATGGGTTTGTGGCAAAATGACACTTATCATTTAGGACCACAAAGCTATACTTATTTGGCAGAAGCCTATATGCGAAAATTTATCAGTAATTATTTTAGAAGAGATAGAGATACAACCTTTTATTCTAGTGGCCAAAATAAAGATGGTTGGGTTTCAGAAAATGGTGTTTTGGGTAGTGGAGAAGTCTTCGTTGGAAAAAGAAACAATCAAAAAACAAATGGGATTTTTAGCTTTAATACAGCATCTATACCTGACAACAAAATAATTAAGCGTGCATCTGTGTTTTTCAAATGTAAAGATATTAAAACTTTGTATCCACTTGGAAACGTATTTCCTCAAACTTTTCAATTAGATATTAAACAAGGGACTTTTGGAAATGAAACAATCGAAGCAAGTGATTACAACGAACTAGCTTCTATGAATGATGTAGCTTGTTTTGCCGGAAAATTAAGAGGTGTAGATTATGCATTACGTGCTGATTTACATACTGATGCATTGCAGTACATAAACAAAAGCGGTATTACTCAATTCAGATTGTCTGTCGATGATGATAATCTAATTACTTTCTTTAATGGTGACACATTAGAATTCGAAGGTCCTTATTTAGATATATATTATGATACAACTTCCATCACTACCGGAATAATACATTCAAAATCCAATACAAATAAGTTGGATATTTTTCCCAATCCAACTGTAGATTTTATCACTATTACTTCATCAAATTTGTTGACAAAACAATCTTTAAATATATTTATTTATAATACAGAAGGTAAACAAGTATTGCATCAAAATTTACCTAAGCAATTATCTGATGTAATTAAAATTGATGTATCAATGTTGCCTTTCGGTGGATATTTTATCCAGTTAGATAATAATGAAGAAACGTATGTCGGCACATTTGTTAAAAATTAATTTTATAGTTTATTTTACTGTTTAACTATTTAACTTCGTAACGATTTATTTATTCCTTTTTTAGAAAATTATATTGTATTTTTGTACATAATACACTGTTAAATTAAAACAATAACGATGAATAAGAAAATTACACTCTTTTTTACCATTTGTTTGTCTATGGTGGCTTTTTTGAAAGCACAACATATATCTGTAACAAACGTTTCACAAGTCTATACACAAGACTTTAATTCATTAGCAAATACGGGTACAACTAATCCGGTTTCTACTTTGCCCAATGCATGGTATTCAACGGCATCTACATATAGAGCAGATTCCGGAGCATCTAATACTGGTGCACTTTATAGCTATGGAAGTACATTAGCAACCGATAGAGCTTTAGGCTCCTTAGGTTCTAGTTCTGCATCTCCAAGTTATGGTATGAAATTCATTAACAACACTGGTGGACATATTACAGCAATTACGGTTAGTTATACTACAGAGAACTGGAGATTAGGTCAGAAACCAGCAAAAAGATTAGACTCAACTGTTTTTTCTTATAATGTTGGTGCAGGCACTATAGAAGCAAGTTCAGGTTGGGTTAACGTAAATGAATTAAATACAAAAACACCGGATACATCAGCTACAGCATCTGGTGCATTAGATGGTAATTTAGCACTGAATCGAGCGGCTGTTAATCATACAATTTCCGGTTTGGTAATTGCACCAAATGATACTTTTTGGATTCGTTGGACAGAAATAAATGTCGGAGGTTCAGATGATGGTTTAGCAGTGGACGATTTGACGGTAAGCTTTACAGGTGGTTCCGTTCCGGCTTGTACAACACCAAGTACACCTGTTTCTGTAGTAACAGCAAATGGAGTAAACACTACAACTGTTTCCGGTTCATTCACCGGTGTCACTGCGGATGCATACTTAATAGTAATAGACAGCAATGCAACAGCACCTGCATTAACAAACGGTACAACATATAATGTTGGTGATGTAATAGGTACCGCAACTGTAATCGGAAATGGAACAAGCACTACTTTCTTCAAAAATGGATTAGTATCAAACACTATTTACAAAGTTCATGTTTTCCCTTATAATAATTCAGGATGTACTGGTGGTCCAATGTATTTAACGACAACCCCGGGAAATGATACCGCCATAACATTGCTAGATGGTTGTCCAGAACCAACTCAAACACCAACGAACTTAGTATTTGAAACAGTAGGCGATCATGCTATCACTGGTAAATTCAATAATTCAATTCCAGTAGCGGATGGCTATGTAGTTGTATACAGCACAAGCTCAAATATCGCTTATCCATTAGATAGTGTAACTTACAATGTAGGTGACTCTATTAAATACTCAAGCTTTAAATCAAAAGTAGCAGATATTTCAACATCTGCAACAGACACAGCTTTCTCTATCACAGGTTTAGAAAGTGGAACAAAATATTATGTTGCAGTAATTGGATATAATATGTGCGGTGCTTTTCCAAATTACAAACGTACTACAACAAATGGTGTAAGTAAAGATGATACCACAACAACAGGTACACCACCTTTAACAGATTGTATTCAACCAACCGGTATTTCTACTACATCGATGGTTTTAGATTCAACGGCATCAACCATTACTATTAAGTTTACAATGCCTGCCAATGCTGATAGTGTAATGGTTTTAGCTGCTCCAATTTCTGTCGGATTTTTAACCATCAGAGATTCTGTGTTCTATGCCGTTGGTAGCACGATTGCTTCTTCATCGGCAACACCGGCAACCGTATATTATAGAGGTGTGGACGATTCTGTTACCATCACCGGATTAACAGCCAATACAGTGTACAAATTATTTGTGGCGACTATCAATAATACGAACTGTTCAAACGGACCAAACTATTCCGGCTTAGCAACTAAAACGGTGAAAACAGGTGTCGTTTCAGGTATCAAAAACAAACAATCTGAAACAGAATATGCGTTGTATCCAAATCCGGCATCAAATGGTTTCTTAAATGTGAAATTTAAAAAAGCAATTCAAGAAGAAGCTACAGTAGAAATTATTGATATCATCGGTAGAAAATTAGCTACTCAAACTATAAAAGCAGGTACTGATTTACAATCGTTAAATGTAAATGATATTGCTAAAGGAACTTATTTAATGAATATCGTATATAAAGGTGTTAATCATGTTAGCACATTTATAATACAATAAATAAAATACGTTTTTATAAACTCGTCTTTGTAACTTGCATCCCGCAATTTTTCAAAGACGAGTTTTTTTATTTTTATTGTATGAAATATATTTACACTTTATTAGTTTGTTTAACAGCAACCATTTACAGTTTTGCCGGTCCGGGTACATATTATAATGGAATTGATAGCAACTCCAGTTGTAGTAATTTTAAAACAGCCTTAACGAATTTAATTTCAATAGATATTCATCTGCCTTATGGTCAAATAGATGAGAACTACAATAGAACAGATTTAAAACCAGCAGAAGCACCATTTACTGGAATGGTGATTGTGGATAGATATTGCTCCGATATTCCAAATGCTTTAGATTCTTGTAATTATAGATATAATGACACGACTACGGGAGTTCGTAGCTTTTGTTTTCAAGGTGGTACACCAGCTAATTATTGTGGCTGTTATGCTAAAGAACATACTTTCCCTTCATCTTGGTTTAATGCTGATCCTAATATTAGAAATGATATGCATTTTGTATGGCCGGCAGATGGAAAAACAAATGCGTTAAAAAGTAATTTTCCTTTGGGATATGTGAGAGATGTTCCTACTTCAGTTTCCTATAATGGAACAAAAATAGGACGTTCTAATGCCGCTTTGAATTATGGCTATATAGGTGCAAGAGATACTTTAGATAATAATCTTAATAAGACATACAATTAT
>CAZDOT010000044.1:0-7521 GCA_964507125.1 uncultured Chitinophagales bacterium
TGAAATCATTAGAAAGATTCGATATGATGGTGGATCCATGCAGAGCTTGTCCGTTCTAAAATAAAACCAAAATAAGTAACGAACCTTCCTCCAAAAGAGGAAGGTTTTTTTATGGAATTTTGGAAAAAATGACTCTTTATAGTTAAAACGTATCACTATGAAAGAGCAATTGTTACAATATATTTGGCAGAATAAGTTGTTTAATTTTCTTGACTTAAAAACAACAGATGAATGTGCAATTCAACTATTAGACGTAGGAAAAATAAACACGAATGGCGGTCCGGATTTTTTGAATGCCAAAATCAAAATAGATGATATTTTATTGATAGGAAATATAGAATTACATGTGCGGGCATCGGATTGGAAACTACATCGACACACAACCGACCAAAAATATAACAACGTAATTTTACATGTCGTATTTATAAACGACTGGCAGCATCCAAGCATTCCAACATTAGAATTAAACAGCAGAATTCCACGCTTATTATTGGATAAATATGAATCCATGAGGCAATCTAAACAAGTGCTACCTTGTAAACATATTTTAAGCGAAATAGATACTATCACACTATCCAAATGGAAAGAACGATTAGTAATAGAACGTTTAGAACGCAAATCAAATGAGATTTTATATACACTATCAAAAAATCAAAACGACTGGGAACAAACTTGCTATCAGCTTTTAGGAAGATATTTTGGCAGTCATATTAATAACGACATTTTTGAAAAACTCACCCAACGCCTCGATTTCAAAACTATCCTGAAACATCAAAATAATTTATTACAAATCGAAACCTTATTATTTGGTACTGCCGGTTTCTTAAATAAAGACTTTGTAGATATTTATCCGCGTACGTTAAAACAAGAATATGCATTTCTAAAACACAAATACGCATTGCAACCACTCAATGAATTAGATTGGCAATTTTTACGAATTCGTCCTATTTCTTTTCCTACTATTCGTTTAGCGTGGTTTGCACAAATTATGCAGCAAATGCCCTTTTTCCAAAAGATAATAGAAACGAAAGATTTTATTACCTTATTTGCCAATTTACAGCCTTCAACCTATTGGGAAACCCATTATACCTTTGATAAATTTAGTGTGTGCAAACCCAAACCATTTGGTACATCATTCCAATCCATACTTTTAATAAATGTGGTAGCACCTATTTTGTATGCCTATGGAAAATATACCGATACCGAAAAGCACATCGAAAGAGCATTAGATTGTTTGGCACAAGCCGACTGTGAAGAAAATACCAAAATAGCATCGTATGAGAAGAAACTTTGGCAAAAATATTCCGCCTTTGATTCACAAGCTTTATTGGAATTATCTACAAATTATTGTGTGCAACATCGCTGTTTAGAATGTGCTGTCGGTCATGCGATATTGAGTAAGTCACCGCAAACGGTATTGGAAAATATTGTGTAATTTTAATGCGATGTTAGAGCAGCCTTCCAAATTATTTCGCTATAAATCACTGCGAGATGTGATAGAAATGCACGTGTATGGTGTGTGTGCATTTTTAGGACGTAAGCTTTCTATACCATCCAAAAAAGTGCGCCTGTTTTTTATTTATACATCATTCATTGCGTTGGGTTCGCCTATTATCATTTATCTTATTCTCACCTTTGTGCTTAATTTGAGATACATGATAAAAAACAAACGAAATCCGGTTTGGGATATTTAATATAATTCCATTATGCCAACAAAAGAAACGCCGCTTACACCTGATCAAATCACACAAAAGTTAGAATCTTTTTGTGCATACAGAGAGCGATGCACCAATGAAATAATACAGAAACTTTGGACGCTTCAAGTGCCCAAAGAAGAACACGATAATTATCTTGCGTATTTAATAGAACAAAATTTCCTAAATGAATCTCGATATATTTCGGCATTTGTACGCGGTAAATCAAATATAAAAAAATGGGGAAAAAATAAGATTGTACAATCTTTACAAGCAAAAAATATCCCATCAGAAAAAATAAAAAATGCTTTATCTAAGATAGATGAAACGGCGTATTTATCACAATTGCAAACCATCTTGCTAAAAAAGAATAAATTATTAAATGAAGAGAATAACTTTAAAAGAAGACAAAAATTAATCAACTTTGCTCAACAGAAAGGGTATGAATTAGACCTAATCTTAAAAGT
This sequence comes from uncultured Chitinophagales bacterium, assembly GCA_964507125.1. GTDB lineage: Bacteria > Bacteroidota > Bacteroidia > Chitinophagales > JADIYW01 > JADJSS01. The sequence goes on from CAZDOT010000044.1 coordinate 2,162, forward strand.
ATTAAATCAATTAAATATCTAAAAAAATGACACGTCAAAATTATACAGAAGGCTCACCTTGGGAACCTATTATTGGTTACGCTCGTGCAGTAAAAATTGGAAATATCATCGAAATTTCCGGCACCACGGCAACAGTAAATGGTGAAGTGGTAGGCAAAGGTGATGTGTATGCACAAACTAAATGCATCTTGCAGAAATTTGAAAACGTATTGAAACAATACGGTACATCAATGAACGCGGTTGTTCGTACTCGAATTTTTTGCACAGACATAACTCAATGGGAAGCAATAGGAAAAGCACACGGCGAATTTTTCAGCGAAATAAAACCAACAACCGGTATGTATCAAATTAGTAAATTGATATCGGATGATTTGTTGGTAGAAATAGAAGCTACTGCCATCTTAAGCGAATAGTTGCAAGTTTCCGCTTTGTTTTCTATCTTTATTTTATGAAGAAACATCACAAATACCTTGTCGCACTTTTGTTGTTGAGCGTCGTGTTTACAAATGCTTGCCATAAAGGCGTTGGCTGTCCGGCTGATCAATATAACGATTGGAAAAAGATTGAAGCAATGCGTAAACAACAAACTAAAAGTCCGAATAACCCAAATAAATCCAAGAAATCAAAAGGACCAAAAGTAGTGGGCAATGGTGTAGTGCCACAATAATAAAAGTAGAAATTTTAGTTTAGCATTAGCTATTTAAACCATTGTTTCCATCTGTCTAACCAAGAGGTAGTTGGTGAAAGATTAATATCTAACGTTGTAATTTCACCACTCGTATTTTTAGACGAACTACTAATGATTGTTTTGTTTTTGGTGATGAGTTTAAAAACCATCGGTGTTCGTATAGCAGCCATCGTTTCTATCATTACTTGCGTGCTAATTGTTTCCGTAGAAAATAAGATTTCATTGGGTTGGTAGCTTTCAATAATAGTGTGCAAATGCTCAAGATTGCCGAGCCATTTCGCAGATTTTTCAATAGAATCTAAAGTGATAAATCCGATATAACGATAGTTGGAATCTGCTTGTTGTAATTGCGTAGCAACATTTTCTGCTTGTTCAAAATTAGCCAAAATAATAAATCGTTTTTCATTTTTGAAATACGACATTACACTATTATTTTGCCAGTGATACAAGCCTCTATAAAAAGAAAGTAAATTGGTGTTTATTAAAAATCCAAGCACGATAATGCCTCGTGAAGTGCGTAATGAATTGGGAAAAAAAGCATAACAAACCGCAATAAAAATAGTTCCGACCAACAAACCGCTCCACAAATTTTTCCATTTATTTCCATTTTTATATACACCAAATGCCAGCATAGAAACTAACCATATTAACACATACAATGGAATATTGACATAAAAAAACGTTGAAGGAAACAGCGTGTGCTCACTTACTTTTACTACTTTTTCCCAAAAAATATGTAAGCTGTAAAGTACACCAATCATAATGCTTGCATCCAACAAAGGCAAGCCAAATGGTTGAATTATTTTTTGAATAATAGCAAGAAATGCCCGCAAATAAATAGCTAAATACAACACCATTTTTAATGCGGCACCATTGGCACCACCGATGTGCTTATCGCAAAAAATAAGCATGGCTTTGTAAAATGTTTTGATGTAATTTAAACTGCCTTTTTTGGTGCTTTCACCTTTGAAATGAATGATAGAAGTATCAGCAAAATATATGTTTTTGAAGCCCGCTTTCCGGATTCGGAACGACAAGTCGATATCTTCACCGTACATAAAATACGTTTCATCCAACAAGCCTACTTGTTCCAGAACAGACGTGCGTAATAACATAAACGCACCACTTAAAACATCTACTTCATGCGTCTTATTTTTATCTAAATAAGTGAGATGATATTGACCAAATAAAGTAGAAGATGGAAACAACTTAGCCAATCCGGTCATTTTAGAAAATGCCGCCATCGGTGATGGAAAACCGCGTTTGCTTTCCGGTAAAAAATGGCCTGCACCATCCACCATTTTTACACCTAAACCACCAATCGTTACATCGCTGTCCATTTTATGAACGCACTTTTGTAAAGTGTCTTCTTGTATTATTGTATCCGGATTTAATAATAAAACATACGCACCTTTTGCCATTTTCATAGCTTGATTGTTGGCTTTTGAAAAGCCAACATTTTGTGTGTTGGCTATTACTTGCACCATCGGAAATTTTTGTGCTAACATCTTCAAAGAATCATCCGATGAGTGATTGTCCACCACCCATACTTCGTATGCAAAATCCACTTCAGATTTGTAAACAGCCGCCAAGCATTGCTCCAAAAAATATTGAACATTATAATTTACTATGACGATGGATAATTTCATTACATTGAAGATACTATTTTAACCACATAGAAACACCGTATTCTTTCTTTTGTAGATAGTTGATGTGCTCATTAATGTATTATTTGCTAAGATAATTTTCGTAGGGCAAACGTGCTTGAATAGAGCGTGCTAACGTAATTTCATCTACATATTCTAATTCGCCACCAAATGCAATACCGCGAGCAATAGAGGTGATTTTAATCGGATACGATGCCATTAATTTTGATAAATAAAAAATGGTGGTATCGCCATCAATTGTAGGATTTAATGCCATGATGACTTCTTTTATTTCGCCATTTTTCAAACGTTCTTCTAAAGAATGTATATTCAACGCATCCGGTCCAATGCCGTCCATCGGAGAAATTAATCCGGCTAATACATGATACAAACCGTTGTAATGTCGAGTGTTTTCAATAGCAATAATATCTCTGAAATTTTCTACTATACACACCACACTTTTATCTCGATAGGAGTTGGTGCAAATGCTGCACAATGCCTCATCCGAAACATTATGACACGTTTTGCAAAATTGAATTTCTATCCGCATTTTTAAAATAGCATCCGTAAAATATTGCGTATTTTCTGTGTCTTTTTGCAATAAATGCATCACCAAACGCAATGCTGTTTTTTTACCGATGCCCGGCAAAGTAGCAAATGCATTTACTGCATCTTCAATGAGTTTAGACGGAAATTGCATACCGCAAAGATACGGAATATTAAAAAGTCGATTAGGGTAAGTTAGAATTATTTTATTAACTTCATTCAGTTTTTAACGCAATCATACGTATGTCTTCAAGCATTATTTTACTCTGCATTCTCATTTATTTTTGTTTACTTATTGGAATAGCCTATTTCACAGGGAAAAATGCCAACAGTGAATCGTATTTCTTAGGAAATAAAAAATCACTTTGGTTTGTTGTAGCCTTCGGATTAATAGGCGATTCACTTTCCGGCGTTACGTATATTTCGGTGCCGGGTTCTGTGAAAGCAGCACAGTTCAATTATTTCCAAATGGTATTGGGTTATGTAATTGGATATTGGGCAATCTCGTATGTGCTGTTGCCTATTTATTATAAAATGCAATTAACATCCATTTACACGTACTTACAAAATAGAATTGGCAGTGTATCGCAACGCACCGGTGCTTTTTTCTTTTTGTTATCGCGAATTATTGGTGCCGGAGCAAGGTTGTATTTAGCAGCTATCGTGTTGCAACGTTTCGTGTTTGATGGTTTCGGAATTCCATTTCCCATTACGGTATCTGTCATTATTTTATTAATGTTGATTTATACGTATAAAGGTGGTATTAAAACATTGGTTTGGACGGATATGATGCAATCTTCTTTTTTATTATTAGGCGTTATCTGCTCCATTATTTTTATTTGTAATGAGATGCATTTGTCTTTAGGTGATATGATTGCAGAAGTGAAAAAATCAGAATATGCACAAGTTTTTTTCTGGGATTGGAAAGCTAAAAATTATTTCTGGAAACAATTCTTTGGCGGTGCTTTTATTGCTATTTGCATGACGGGTTTAGACCAAAATATGATGCAAAAAAATCTAAGTTGTAAATCATTAAACGAAGCACAAAAAAACTTGAATGCGTTTAGTTTTATTGTTGTGTTGGTAAATTTATTATTCTTGGCATTGGGTGCATTATTATACATTTATGCCAATAGCAAACAAATTACAATTCCGGAAAGAGGTGATGAGCTATTTCCATTTTTAGCCTTCAATCATTTAGGAATGTTTGCAGGTTTAGTATTTGTTATCGGCTTAACAGCGGCAACATTTAATAGTGCCGATTCGGTATTAACCACACTCACTACATCATTTTACATCGACTTTCTACGCAAAGACACCGACAATACAGAAGAGCACACCAAGCTAAGAACAGTGATACACATCGGATTTGCAGTGGTGTTATTAATAACGGTTTTGTTGTTTAAATTATTCAGTGATCAATCCATGATATTTTTAGTAATGGACATAGCTGCTATTACGTATGGACCGTTGTTAGGGTTGTTTGCCTTTGGCATCTTCACCAATAAAAATCCGAAAGATGCTTTGGTGCCATTGGTGTGTTTAGTGAGTGCCGGTATTTGTGTGTTTTTATATTCGGCAACAAAGCAAAAAGTAGCGTGGTTAAATGGTTATGCATTTGGTCAAGAATTATTGATAATAAACGGATTTATTACATTCATCGGTTTGTGGATAATCAGTTTGGGTAATCAGAAACCACGCATTGAAAATCGAGCCTAATATGTATCTTTACAGGTCGGATTTTAAAGTAATATTTTTAATCCTAATTCTTAATTATAAAATTTGAAAGTATGGCATTAGATGATTTTAAAAAGAAAAAAGCATACAAACAACGCAGTTGGACACAAGTAAATGCATCCAATAGTTGGAGCATGTTTCGCATTATGAGTGAGTTTGTGGATGCGTATGATAAGTTAGATAGAATTGGTCCTTGTATTTCAATATTTGGTTCGGCACGTACCAAACCGGATAGTCCATTTTATAAATTGGCTACAGAAATTGCAGAGCGATTAGTAGAAGAAGGTTACGGCGTAATTACAGGTGGCGGGCCAGGCATTATGGAAGCCGGAAATTTAGGTGCTCAAAATAAAGATGGAAAATCGGTAGGTTTAAATATTGAATTGCCGTTTGAGCAAGGACATAATCCATATATTGATTCCGATAAATTAATTTCGCATCATTACTTTTTTGTGCGCAAAGTGGTTTTTGTAAAATACGCACAAGGCTTCGTGTATTTGCCGGGTGGCTTTGGTACCTTCGATGAATTATTTGAAGTGCTAACATTAGTGCAAACCAAAAAAATTGATAGAGTACCGATTGTATTAATGGGCAAATCTTTTTGGCAAGGTATGTTAGATTGGATTCGTGCAGAAGTATTGAATAACCAACATAATATCAATGCTGATGACTTTAATCTTTTCTTGGTAACAGATGACACAGAAGAAGCGATTAAATACATCAACCACTTCTACGAAGAACGC
>CAZDOT010000044.1:7621-12493 GCA_964507125.1 uncultured Chitinophagales bacterium
CTACTCTCTACTAAAACACTTTGTAATGCTTTATTGAACCAATCAATATCCGGCGTTTCCGGACTAAACCGGAACGCTTTATATAATTCCGGTTTTTTATAAATCTCTTTCAATAACGCTAAGTTTTTTACCACATCTGTAAAGTAGGTGTGGTGATATCCAATATTTTTTTTGCGTTTGATATAGTTGTTTAAGGCCTTTAAGTAGGTGGAAAATGCTTGCATGTCTTTATTCTCAAATAAGATTTTTAAGCTGATATATTTCGCATTCAAATCCCATAAAATATCTTTCAATTCTATAGATAAAAGCAGTCTTAGTGCTTCATCGGTTTTGCCAATTGCATAATACATTTTAGCGGTATTAAAATCTACCGTATTTTTTTGATGTTCTTTAGAAATGTATTTTGAAAATCGTTGAATAAATCGTTCTGTTTTGTCAAATGCCTTAAGTTTAATGCCTAATGTAACAACATTGGTAAAACTAAACCTACTGATTTCATTACGTTCAATCAAGAAAGAATGCTCGATAGCATAGATATATAAATCAAAAGTAAGCTTCGTATATTCCGGTAAATTTTGATTGGATTTCTTTACGCAAAAGTTGATTGCTAATAAGTACAATTCTTTTAAATCCATTGGCGTGAAATAGTGATTATTCGCATTTAAATCCTGAATAAAAGTGTGAAAAGCTTGTTCGTTTTCATCGCGTAATACCAAGAAAATATTATAGTAAATACGTACCACGGTATCTTTTAAAAAAATAGGATTTTCCACCAACTTTAATGCAGCCTCTAACAAGTGATGTTCAAATTTGAATTCTGAAATTTTTTGCAACGCTAACGTAACGCACGCATTCTTTAATGTTTCAATCAACATATACATAGTTGCATGGTCGATGGTACGTTGAAATTTAAAATCTTTGCTGCGGTCGTTCTTAGAATTAATTTGAAAGTACAACGCATTCAAATTGTAATGCTGTAAATGATGTTCCGCATTTCTCTGTTGTAGCTTATCTAATTTTTCACTGTTCTCTTCAATGGTTTGGTTCGCATATGGATATAATTCGTGCATCGAATAATATTTTGCCAGCAATAAATTTTTCATGTCTTTATTGTTGTTCAAACTATTGTACACAATAAATTCTTCGATGATTTCTGTAGTCATCCAAATTAAATGTCGGATGCGTAAATCGTTAAAGGGTTCATTTGGATACAGATATTCAAATGCTTTTTCTTTGCTAAGCGTGCGTTCGGTGAGTGTTTTTTTACTGTCTATAAATTCATAAAACTTTACTATGTCGTTGTTTTTATTGACAATTTCTGACTTAATCCATTTCTTTATCTTGCGTTTGTCTTCGATAGAAAACGTTGATATTAAGTGAATTAGCTTAGTATTATACATTATATCTTAATTAGATTGCTTCCTGAAAAGTATGACAAAGGCTAAAATTTGTACCTGAAAGTTACATATTTTTGTTAGATATTAGCACTTAGAGAACGAAAATTTATACAAACATGAACCTGTTTAATAAATATTACTTATATACTTTTTTTATATTAGCCGTTTTTTTTGCTGTCTCTTGTCAGAAAAATGGAGAAGCAAAACGTATAAAAAAGTCTATTTTATTTATTGAAGACAATGTGAATGGCAGAGTACCACCGCCGGACAATGTAATAGAAGCAACAAACTTTTTTTACAACGAAAATGGTACATTAAATAAAGCCACGGTGTATAGTGATACAACTGCGAGAGCAACATTATTGAAAGAAATTAATGTTAGCTACCACGATGGATATGTACTCGTAAATTCGTATTTAGATTCTATTGGAGATATTACGTATAAAGTTACGTACAACGATAAAAAACAAGTAACGTCTATTGCGAAGTTAGATAGTAGCGGATTGTACATTTCTTATTTCAATGATCGTATTTCTAGTATTAAGATTTTACCAATCGGTGCTGAATATGTAAACTTTATGTACGATGCCAATAACAACTTATTGCAATACGAATTGATTGATAATAATGAATTAATTATTCGAGCAAACTTAGAATATACCAATGATGTGGTAACATCAGAATTTGATAGCCGCTTCTTTACCAAAGAAATTAAATTTATGTATATCGGTGGTTTGGACCTATTCACAAAATTAGGATTAAACGCCGGATTGAGTTCGCACAATAAATTGATTAAACGAACAGATATTAAGCCAACTAACGGACAAGTTTACGAAACCTATCATTACGGATATACACACAACAGTCAGTCATTAATCATGAAACGCAATGTGCGTTTTAGTACTGATACTTTATATTATCAATTTAAATACTAGGCAAAACAAATACCATGAAGCTATAAAATACCCTCATTTTCCATAAATTTAGTTCTCAGAGGCTCCGATTTTTCGGAGCTTATTTTTTTTATTAGTGTTTAATTGTGTAGTATGAAATAAGATATAAGTAGTAAGATTGTTACTTTAAATCTAAATTCTTTAAAGGGGCAAAAGAAACGGAAAAGGGACTATTTATTGTATTAAGAAGCAAGATATGAGTAGCAAGAAAGAGTATTTAGTGTTGAAAAATAAGAAAAAATATCATTCATAAACTCATAAACTCACTAAATCTAAAATCTGAAATCTGAAATCAAAATACCTTACCTTTATATCATGCAACCGCTGTGTCAAACTGCAATTTACTTATTTATGTTATGCTCTTTTTTTTGCATCAATACGTATGCACAAAATGCACCACCATCTACCTTCATTCCACCAATGCAGTTGCCGTTTCATTTAGCCGGTTCCTTTGCAGAACCACGAGAAAATCATTTCCATTCCGGTATAGATATTAAAACGAACGGCATCGAAGGTCAGCCTGTGTTTGCCATTGCAGATGGCTATATTTCACGGATACGTGTGTCGCCTTATGGTTACGGAAAGGCAATTTATATCACACATACTAACGGATACACGAGCGTGTACGGCCATTTAAGTGTGTTCTATTCCAATATCGAACAATACATTCAACAAAAACAATATGCTCAACAAAAATCAGAAATAGATGTATTGTTAGAAGCGAAAACATTGCCCGTAAAACAAGGTGATACCATTGCTTTTTCAGGCAACACCGGTGGCAGCTCGGCACCGCATTTACATTTCGAAATAAGAGATACCAAGACAGAACACGCTCTCAATCCGTTAGATTTTTATCCAACATCTGCTTATCCTGATACCTTGCCACCACAACTCACTGCTGTAAAAATAAATTTCAAAAAAGCCGATTCGAGTACCGTGTTACCACTCATGTATCAAAAGGAATATGCTACCACGAATACACCAATTTATGTGGAAGAAAATGAAACTATATTTTTTTCGTTACAAGGCTACGATAAACAAGATGACAATTCCGGAAAGAATGGTATTCAACACATCGACATGTTTATGAAGGATAGCCACTGTTTTTCTTATCAATTATCAGCCATTGATTTTGATAAAACACGCTATTGTAACGCTTTTGTTGATTATGACGAAATGAAAAATAATATGGGCTATTTTTATAATTGTTATCGATTAGAAGGCAATCGTTTGCCCATTTATTCACCTAATAAAAATGGATTTTTAAAAGCACATAAATCGGATTTTTATGTAGATATATTGGCGTATGATTATAATAAAAACAAAACAAACATCCGACTTTTTATACATGTTATACCAAAAAATAAATCGACTTATAAATTGACGAAACATCAGCAAACATTAACCGTTTCAGCGACTTCAAAAGCATTTACTTTGGCATCTCATCCGGTGCGTATGCAATTTCCGGCGGCATGTTTTTATGAAAAAACAACACTGTCTTACCAACATATCAAAAACAACGATACCAACATCCTATCCGATGTTTGGCAAATATCGAATCCTAAAAAATATGTTCCATTGCATTTGTCTGCAACTATTTCATTTTCTACTTCCAACCTGAAAAACATTCCAAAAAATATAATTGTGCGTCGCAGTAAAGATGGAACAGAAACGGCACTAACTACCAAAAGAACTTCCACCTCATTAACGGCCGAAACCAAAGAGTTAGGTTCGTTTTATGTGCGTTGTGATACCACGCCACCGGAAATAAAATTGGAATCCATATCAAGCTTAAATGATAGTGTAAGGAAAACAACAATTCAAGCATATATAAAAGATGATATTGCCGGATTGGCAACTTATCAAGGTTATATAGATGAGCAATGGGTGAATTTTTATTACGATGCCAAGAACGATAAACTCATCTATACAATCGATGCATATTGCACTAAAGGTGCACATCAATTAAAAATTATTGCAACCGATAAAGTCGGAAATACACAAACCATCCGACAAAACTTTCAGTACGAATAATCTTATTTTTTGTAGTTTAGCAATTATAAAATTCAAATCATGTTAACAGTAGGCAGCAAAGCACCCAAAATAAAAGGCATCGACTTTAAAGGAAAAACCACCGTATTATATTTTTATCCCAAAGATGATACGCCGGGCTGCACCGCCAACGCATGCGATTTTAGAGATAATTATGAAACGTTGACAAAAAATGGATTTACTATTCTAGGCGTTTCACCGCAAGATGAAAAATCGCACAATAAGTTTAAAACAAAATATAGTTTGCCTTTTGAGTTACTTCCGGATACCGATAAAAGCATTGCAATGGCGTATGAAGTTTGGGGTAGAAAAAAATTTATGGGTAAAGAATACGATGGTATTTTACGCACCACTTTTGTCATCAACGAAAAAGGAATCATCACTACCATTATCGATAAAGTAGATACAAAAAATGCTACAGCACAATTACTACAAGCTATCAATAATGAAGCATTGTAGAATGAAATAAT
>CAZDOT010000045.1:0-12104 GCA_964507125.1 uncultured Chitinophagales bacterium
GTACCCGGGGCGGGACTCGAACCCGCACAGCCGCGATGGCCACAGGATTTTAAGTCCTGCGTGTCTACCATTCCACCACCCGGGCGCAACTTTAAATAAAAAAAGGAGTTAAAAAAAACTCCTCTTGGAGCGAAAGACGAGGCTCGAACCCGCGACCCTCACCTTGGCAAGGTGATGCTCTACCAACTGAGCTACTTTCGCATATTTTAAAGAACGTTGTTACCTTTCGTTAACGGATTGCAAAGATAGTAATCTTTTTATTTTTGTCAATACCTTGCTATTTTTTTTTTTATTGATAACAATTTCCTTATACACTCTATAGATAGTTTTCTTTTTTGTATAACTGTTTAGAATTAATAGATATCTTTTAGTGTATTAAAGAAAACATATCATAGATTATAATAGTTTCCTCAACTCATCTAATTTTATCATGGCTTCCACAGGCGTCATGGTGTTTACATTTACTTTTTCCAATACTTCTTTCAATTTCAACAAACGTGGGTCGTCCATTGCAAACATATTTAATTGTATTTCTTCCGTTTTGGCAGGTAAGTTTTTTAGCGTAGAAGATATGTCGGTAGCTAATTTTCGTTGCGATTCCAACTCATGTAATATTTCATTGGCACGCTTAATAATTTCGTTCGGCATGCCAGCCATTTTTGCTACATGAATACCAAAACTATGTTGCGAACCACCTTCTACCAATTTACGCATAAACAATACTTTGTTACCGCTTTCTTTAACAGCTACATTGTAGTTTTTTATACGAGGAAATTTATCCGTTAATTCGTTTAATTCGTGGTAATGTGTAGCAAACATAGTTTTAGGTTTGGCAATTTTATTATTATGCAAAAATTCTACCAAACTCCAAGCAATTGAAATACCATCATACGTGCTTGTACCACGTCCAATTTCATCTAACAACACCAAACTTTTTTCTGATATATTGTTTACAATGCTGGCTGTTTCTATCATTTCCACCATAAAAGTAGATTCGCCTAAACTCAAATTATCGCTGGCACCAACACGTGTAAATATTTTATCTACAATACCAATATGTGCTTCTTGAGCCGGCACAAAACAACCCATTTGTGCCATCAACACAATTAAGGCTGTTTGCCGTAGAATAGCAGATTTACCGGACATATTAGGGCCGGTGATAATGATAATTTGCTGCTCATTAGGATGCAAATACACATCGTTTGGTATGTATTGTTCACCTAATGGCAATTGCATTTCAATAACCGGATGTCGGCCTTCTTTTATTTTTAAAACAGTATCTTCCGATAATATAGGACGACGATAATGTTGTTTGAGTGCTATTGTAGCAAACGATTGCAAAATATCTAAACGAGCTATTAAATGTGCGTTGACTTGTATGGGCTGAATAAAATCAAGCATTTCGCTTATGAGTGCTTCAAATAATTTTATTTCTAATGCCAGAATTTTTTCATCAGCACCCAAAATTTTCTCTTCATATTCTTTCAATTCAGGGGTGATGTATCGTTCTGCACCGGTGAGTGTTTGCTTGCGAATCCAATCATTCGGAACTTTATCTTTATGCGTGTTGCGTACTTCTAAAAAATATCCAAACACATTATTAAATCCGATTTTTAAGCTTGGAATTTGTGTGCGTTCACTTTCACGATTTTGAATTTCTAATAAATAATTTTTTCCGGATGACGATAACGAACGCAATTCATCTAGTTCAGCAGAAATTCCTTGTTTAATGGCATTTCCTTTTTGTACGGCAACAGGTGCATCTTCATTAAGCGTGCGTTCTATTTTATCTTTTATAAATTGGCACAATTGCAATTGCTCGCCAATTTTTTGCAAACCATTATTTTGAGAGGTTTGGCAAATTTCTTTTATAGGTTGTATGGCTTGTAACGCTCTTTTTAATTGGATTACTTCTCTTGGATTTATTTTTCCTAAAGGCACTTTAGAAATCAATCGTTCTAAATCACCAATTTGTTTAATGTGTTGTACAATGGTTGTATGAATGTCGGGTTCTTTTAATAAAAACTCAACCGCATCCAATCTTTCATTTATTTGATGTATATCTTTTAAAGGCAATACCATCCAACGTTTCAACAAACGACTGCCCATGGGCGAAATCGTTTTGTCTAATACTTGAATTAATGGAACACCTTTTTCGTGTGTGCTTTGCACCAACTCTAAATTACGAGCCGTAAATCTATCTATCCAAACAAATTTATCGTGTTCAATTCGTGATAAAGTGGTGATGTGTTGCAGTTGTTTGTGTTCTGTTTCCGATAAATAATGCAAACATGCACCAGCAGCTTTTACGCCTATTTCTAACGCATCAATACCAAAACCTTTTAACGTTTGTACTTGAAAATGCTGATGTATTTTATTTTTTAAGAAATCATCTTGATACACCCAATCATCAATAGCAAACGTGTAGTATTTATTGCCATAGAGTTGTGTGAATTTTTTCTGTTGATATTTTGGAAAAATAATTTCGGCAGGAGCGAAGCTTTGTAATAGTTTATCTAAATACGCTTCATCGCCTTCCGCTAATAAAAACTCTCCGGTTGAGATATCAATAAATGCGATACCTATCGTGGAATCTGTAAAAAAAACAGATGCTAAGAAATTGTTAGAAGTATGATCTAATATTTTATCGTTGATGGCAACACCTGGCGTAATTAACTCGGTAACGCCACGTTTTACGATACCTTTCACCATTTTGGGATCTTCCAATTGCTCACAAATGGCAACTCGATAACCGGCTTTTACTAATTTAGGAAGATAGGTTTCAACGGAGTGATGCGGAAATCCGGCTAATTCTAAATCGGTTTGACTACCATTGGCACGTTTGGTTAATACTATGCCCAAAATTTGAGAAGCTTTAATGGCATCTGCACCAAATGTTTCATAAAAATCGCCTACACGAAACAACAATATAGCATCCGGATATTTTTGTTTTATCTTGTTGTATTGTGCCATTAAAGGCGTTTCTTTCACTTCTTTTTCTTTTGCCACGATTGCATCATTTTTTTTATTAACTGCAAAGCAAACGAAGTTTTACGCAAAGTTTGCAAAGAAAAATATACATAGCGTTCTTTGCGTGTTATCTTTGCGTTCTTTGCTGTTCATACAAAAATACAATTTATGCGTAAACTTAAATTAGACGAACTCAATAGATTATCCACAGAAGAATTTAAACAAGCGGAAAAACTACCACTTATCATTGTATTAGATAATGTGCGAAGTGCGGCTAATATTGGTTCTGTATTTAGAACGTGTGATGCTTTTTTGATAGAAGCTATTTATTTAGTTGGCATTTGTGCTACGCCTCCAAATCGGGAAATTCATAAATCGGCATTGGGAGCAACAGAAACGGTTGATTGGAAATATTTTGAAACTATTAAAGATTGCATAGCTGCATTGCGAGATGAAAAATGTGAAATAATGACCATTGAACAATCAAATAAATCGGTGCTATTGCATGAATTTATACCTGATAAAGCTAAAAAGTATGCCTTTATTTTTGGTAATGAAGTAGATGGTGTTTCTGACTTTGCCATTCAATATTGCAATGCCTGTATAGAGATACCACAATTTGGCATGAAACACTCTCTAAATGTATCGGTTTCTGCTGGCATTGTTATTTGGGATTTTGCCAGTAAAATGAAGTTGAGATAAATAAAAAAGAAGCCTCGAACGGAGGCTTCTAATCCAAGAAATATTGGTATAGATTATTCTGCTGCTGTTTCAGCTTTTGCTTTTTTAGCAGGTCCTTTTTTAGGTTTCACTTCTACTTTTTCTTTTTTAGGTGTTACTTTTGCTACTACTTTGTGTGGTCTTGATTTTCCGAAAGAGCCTGCGAAAATTTTTCCTTTTCTAGTTTTTTTATCACCGCGTCCCATGTGTTTTAAAATTAATGCGTTTTAAATGATTAAAATATTGATTTACAAAGATACTATTTTATTTGATAGTTACAATGATTAGCTGTTAAACATTAAATCGGAAATGCATGATATCGCCATCTTTTACGAGATATTCTTTGCCTTCAATTCTCAATTTTCCATTATCACGGCAAGCTGCTTCCGATTTGAATTGTATAAAATCATCGTACGCAATTACTTCCGCTTTGATGAATCCTTTTTCAAAATCAGTGTGAATAACGCTGGCAGCTTGTGGTGCTTTCCAGCCTTCGTGAATTGTCCATGCACGTACTTCTTGCACACCTGCTGTGAAATAGGTAATTAAATTCAATAATTTATATGCAGAACGAATAAGTCTGTTTAAACCTGGTTCTGTTAAGCCGTATTCTGATTGAAACAAGGCCTTGTCTTCTTCTTCCATTTCTGAAATTTGCGCTTCAACGGAATTGTTTAATACAATTACTTGTGCATTTTCTTCGGCAGCCATTTTAATTAAAGTTTCGGAATATGCATTACCTGTTAAAATAGAAGCTTCATCAACATTGGCAACATATAAAACAGGTTTGTCTGTCAAGAAACATAAATCAGCAAACAACAATTTATCTTCTTTAGAGAAATTTAAGGAACGAATATTTTTGCCATCGCTCAAGCATTGTTGGCATTGCATCAATACATCGTATTCGTGTTTGGCTTTTGGATCGCCGCCAACTTTAGCCTGTTTTTGAATTTTAGCAATTTTCTTTTCTACGCTTTCTAAGTCTTTTAATTGCAATTCTGTATCAATAATATTTTTATCACCAATAGGGTTGATGGCACCTTCCTCTCTTAAAATATTATCATCTTCAAAACAACGAATCACGTGTATAATGGCATCTACCTCTCTGATATTTGCCAAAAATTTATTACCTAAACCTTCGCCTTTAGAAGCACCTTTTACCAATCCGGCAATGTCCACAAACTCAATCGTTGTAGGCACGGTTCTGTTTGGAATCACGATTTCTGCTAATGCTTTTAAGCGTTCATCCGGCACATCTACTAAACCTACATTTGGTTCTATAGTACAAAATCTATAATTACTGGCTTGTGCTTTTGCATTGTTTGAAACTGCATTAAATAAGGTAGATTTTCCAACGTTTGGTAAACCAACTATGCCACATTGTAATCCCATTTCTTTTTAAATATTAAATGAAAAAAATAAATATTTTGAATAATTTTTGAAGTGCAAAGATACAAAATTGTCCTTGATTACCTATTGCTTTGCTATACGCCATCGAATATTAACCACAATATCATATAGATAAGTAACATGATATAGTATTTACAACATGTTGTTCGATTTGAATTTTGATGTAAAGAATAAAATGAAATAAGTATAATGTCAAGAAGCGTGGCACGGCAAAAATCGCCAGCAAAGCGTGGCTATAAGCGTAGAGCGATATTTCTGCCTTGTCTTTTTTTGTTACTTTTTTTGACTAAGTAAAAAAGTGACAAAAGGTTCAACTTGACAATTAATCAACTGAAAATAATGTTTATTAAATTAAATATCAGACTGCGTTATTTACAATTTTCCTCTTCACAACCATAACTATCCGTTTCGGTTTCTAAGGTGATGTGATGAATATTATGTTGTAATAGTGTATCTTTTAATTGATGTTTGATATGATGTGCTTGTTCTGCCGATATACCATCTTGCAATACTAAATGCGCTGTCATGGCATTTTCAGTTGTGCTAATTGCCCAAATATGCACATGGTGCACATTTTTTATTTCTTTATTGGTAGATATAATTGCATTTATTTTATCTATATCTACATTTTTGGGAACACCATCTAAAGATAAAGTCAAGCTGTCTTTTAATAAATTCCATGTTCCAATTAAGATAACAATTGAAATTAAAATACTTAAAACGGGATCTATCCAATATAATTGCGTATAATAAATAATGATTCCACCAATAACAATGCCTAATGAAATTAATGCATCAGCGGCTAAGTGCAAAAAGGCACTTTTGATATTCAAATCTTTTTCTTTATCTCTGAAAAAGAAAAATGCAGATATTCCATTTATCAATGTACCAACTAAAGCAACGATGGCAATGGTTTTTCCGGGCAGTGCAACCGGCGTAAATAATCTAAAAAATGCTTCATAACAAATAATTCCAATGGAAATTAATAAGATAACACCATTTGTTAAGGCAACTAAAATAGATGTTTTACGATATCCGTAAGTGTATTTTCGAGTGGCTTTTATTTTTTGTAATTTAAAGGCAATCAACGATAAAATTAAACTTGCCACATCGGCAAAGTTATGTCCGGCATCCGATAATAATGACAACGAATTAATGGAAAAACCAACACCTGCTTGCACTACCACAAACAACATATTAAGCACAATTCCTATTATGAAAGCCTTGCTTACATGCGTTAATTCTATGGGTTGATGATGGTGATGTTCGTGTGCCATAAATGCAGTTTTACTATCTAACTAAAATGACAATAAATAGAATTTGTTTACAACAATGTGCCACTTAAAATTAAAGAAGCCACTACAAAATAAATAACCAATCCGGTTACATCTACTAAAGTAGCAACAAACGGCGCTGATGAAGTTGCCGGGTCGAAGCCTAAACGCTTTAGTACGATAGGCAACATGGAGCCACACAATGTGCCCCAAAGCACTATTAATAATAGGGTTAGCCAAACTGTAATTCCGATTAACACATAATGTTCTCCATAAATTGGGCTTACTGAATTCCAAATAAGAATACGCATAAAACCAATAAAACCTAATAAGCTACCCAATGCTAAACCGCTCAATATTTCTCGTTTCATCACACGCCACCAATCATCAAAACTAATTTCGCCCAATGCCATTGCTCGAATGATTAAAGTAGATGCTTGCGAGCCGGAATTTCCACCGCTGGAAATAATTAATGGAATAAATAAAACCAACACGACGGCTTTTGCAATTTCATCTTCAAAAAATGCCATTGCCGATGCCGTGAGCATTTCACCTAAAAATAAAATCACTAACCAACCTGCACGTTTTTTTATCAACTCAAAAAATGGCGTATTCATGTACGGTTCGTCCAATGCTTCCGTACCACCAATTTTATGAATATCTTCAGTTGCTTCTTCACTTTCTACGCGTAAAATATCGTCAATGGTAACAATACCTAATAAGATATCATTGTCATCTATCACCGGCAAAACCGCTCTGTTACTTTTTCTAAAAACAGAAGTTGCCGTTTCCTGATCGTCGTTTACGTGTAATGCCAAATATTTGGCATCCATCAACTCGCTGATTTTTGTTTCGGGCGAGGCGATGAGTAGCTCTTTCAAGTTGACATCATCAATGAGTTTTTCGTGATCATCAATGATATAAATGAAGTTGATATTTTCAATATTTCTGCCTAATCGACGAATTTTATCCAAAGCATTTTGTACAGTGTAATGGCTTTTTACTTCGATATAATCCGGATTCATCAAACGGCCAACACTATCTTCTGCATAGCCAAGCAACGCTAATGTTTCTATTCTATCTTCGTGCGGTAAAAATAAGACTAATTTTTTAACCGATTCACTTGTTAACTCACTCAATAATGCCGTTCTATCATCAAAATGCATGTTTTGAATTAAAGTTGCCACATTGTTGGATGGCAAAGTGTGTATGAGTTTTTTTTGCAGTTTTAAATCGAGGAATTTTAATGTTTTAACCGCTCGATGTGGCTCCAAATGCAAGATAATTTTTTGAGCATATTCGGGAAATTCATCCAAAAATTCCACTAATTCCGTCGTGCTAAAATCATGAAAATCCGGATTTTCATGTTTCAAAACATCAGAAATTAGTTCATTTTTAGTTACTTCCATACAAAAACAAAAGTAGTGAAAATAGACAAATTATAAGTGGAAAATGATTTTATGAAACGTAAAACAGTCTTTTAAAAAATAAAGTCCACTAAAAAGTGGACTTACAATTTTATATTATAGGTTGCGTTAATCCCATTTTTCAGCATCTTCAGAAGTAGATGGTGCAATCGTAGAAGTAGATGTTTTCGTTTCTACTTCCGTTGTGTTTGTATCATCGTTTCTGTAATTATCGTCGTAATTATCGTGGTTGTGTGCTTCGAAATCGTAATCCGGCAATAATTCTGTTTTTATGTAATCCACTGTTTCTTGCATGGCATTTACAAATTTCACAAAATCTTCTTTGTAAATAAAAATTTTATGACGTTCGTAGTTGTCATCATCTGCACGTTTTTTACTTTCTGTAATGGTTAAGTAATAATCGTTTCCACGTGTAGTGCGTACATCAAAAAAATAGGTTCTTCTTTTTCCGGCTCTTACGCGTTTTGAGTATACGCCATTCTTGTCAAAGTTTTTTTCGTTCTCCACTTTTTTCTTATTTTATTGGACACAAAATATTTTAATTTTTTTTTCTTTTGAAAAGAAGTAGTCAACAATAAAAAAAGGATGTTAATAACCTATAAAATATAAATTAAACCTCAGCGGCTTCTGCTTGTTGCAGTTGATAATACTCATAATAAGTACCTTTTAAATCCATAAGTTGAGCATGTTTACCTTGCTCAATTATTTTTCCATCTTCCAACACTAAAATCTTATCAAAATTCATAATAGCAAAAATGCGATGCGTAATAAATACGACTGTTTTATTGCGTAAGGTATCTTGTAAATTATTCAAAATTGTTTTTTCGGTATGTGCATCCACCGCAGATAAACAATCATCTAATAAAATTAATTCCGGATTTTTCACCAACGAACGTGCAATAGAAATACGTTGTTTTTGTCCGCCGGAAAGCATTACGCCACGTTCGCCAACTATTGTATCGTATTGTTTTGGTAATTGATGGATATCGTTGTGTACATGGGCAACTTTTGCGTACTGCGCTACGGTATCATCAGCGATAGCATCTTGACCAAAGGTGATATTATTTTTAATGGTATCCGAAAATAAAAAAATATCTTGTGGTGTATATCCAATTTTATCTCTGTAATTAACCAAGTCTATATTTTTTATATTATATTGATTGATGTTGATAGCACCTTGTTGGATGTCATACGTGCGTAAAATTAATTCAGCAATAGTTGATTTTCCGCTTCCGGTTTTTCCAATGATTGCAACTTTTTCGCCTTTTTTAATTTCCAGATTGATGTTGGTTAATGCTTGGATTCCGGTATCCGGATAAGTGAATGTTACCTCTTTAAATTGGATAGATTGAATTTTATCTATTGTTGTAGTCGCATCATTTCTGATTTCATTTTTATCATTCAAAAACAAATTGATTCTTTTTTGCGAAGCTTCTGCACGTTGTATTAATGACACACACCAACCTAGCGAAGCCACCGGCCAAGTAAGCATATTAATATAAAAAACAAACTCGGCAATATTTCCGGCCGTAAAGCTTCCTTTGTTAATTTCAATTCCACCAATATAAATCACCATGAGCATGCTTAGCCCGATTAATAATACCATTAATGGCATAAAAAAGGAATCTACTTTGGCTAATGAAATATTTTGTTTTTTATAATGGTCGCTTGCTTCATAAAATTCATCTTGTATCAATTTATCAATAGCAAAAGATTGAACTACACGAATACCGGAAAAAACTTCTTGTGCTCGTGTGGTTAATGCCGACAATGCAATGGAAATATTTTCACTTTTTATATTGATGATACTACTTACTTTATAAATGGCATATACCAAAATAGGCAATGGCAACAAAACCATTATACTTAAATAAAAGTTGATATCAAACATAACATAAATAACCATTACAAATAAGGCTGCCGTATTTATAAGATACATTACAGCCGGACCAACATACATACGAACTCTGGAAACATCTTCACTGATTCTGCTCATCAAATCGCCTGTATTGTTTCGCTTGTAAAATGTGGTATTTAATTTTTGATATTGCAGATACATATCATTTTTTTGATCGTATTCTACTTTTCTCGACATTACTATTAATGTTTGTCGCATAAAAAACATCAACAATCCTTTTATTAAGGATGTAATTAAAATTATACTTGCAAAAAACAGGATTAATAAGCCAATATTGTGTTTTAAAAAAGCTTGTTGGTTAAAGCCGTCAGTTAAATGATAGATAGAAAGATTTTCCACCAAAATATCAATGGAATATCGAATATATTCGGGCGTATATAAACCAAAAATATTGGAAGTAATTACAAAAAACACGCCTAATATCAATAGATGCTTATATTTTATAAAGTATTTATTGACCGATTTTAACTCATTCATCTATGCGAAATTAGGAAAATTGCATTAAATTATATGATAAACACTTTGTCTTCACTTTTTGTTTGATAAGACTCAATGATAATACACTTACCTTATTAATTAATTAATGTCATTTTAAAAATTTCTAATCTATCATTCCGCAAATATCAATTATCTTTGCAAAGCAAAAAAGTTCATTCTCACTATATGATTACAAGAAGAAGCGTCCGTATTAAAACCATGCAGTATTTGTATGCCTACGAAACTACCCAACAATTACCGGCTTCCCATTTTATAGCTCATTTAGAAAAATCTATTTTATCTGTTAAAGAGCAGTATTTAAATGTATTGCTCATCATTCGAGAAATCGCCAATTTTGTAGAGCAAGATGCTAAAGTAAAAGCATCTAAACATATAAAATCTGAAAAGGATAAAAATTTCAACACCAAATTACTTAGCAATGTTATTATTCAATACTTGAATAACGATAAAGAATTTGACCAAGAAATAAAAAAAGCAAATATTCAATCATTGATAGATGAAGATGCCATTCGCAGATTTTATAAAATATTATTTACTTCGGATGCGTATATAGAATACTTAAACAATGGATTGGAATTTAATGTTGAAGCCGACAAAAAAATACTTACTTATCTTTTAAATTCTATTTTGTTAGAAGATGATGTATTTAATTCCTTGATGGAAGAAAATTTCACCAATTGGATTGATGATGCAGAATATGTAGTAGAAGCCGTTCAAGAAGTAATCAATAAAAGTAAAAATGAGCTAAAATTACATTTAGAAAAAGGCAGTATTCGAGATAAGTTTAAAGAACTCACACAGTTTGGTATCGATTTATTTTCAGAAGTATCGCAACAAAAAGAAGCGCATGCAAACATCATCACACCTAAACTGAAAAATTGGGAAGCGGATCGATTAGCCGTTATAGATGTGATATTGATACGTATGGCTGTGGCAGAATTTTTGCATTTCCCGAGCATACCGGTAAAAGTTACTATCAACGAATATTTGGATATTGCTAAAGAATACAGCACCGCAAAAAGTAAAGATTTCATCAATGGTGTTTTAGATGCTATTATGAAAGATTTAAAGAAAAACGACCAGATTCAGAAAGTAGGTCGAGGATTGTTGTAAGACATTTTCATTTTATATTCATAAAATTCTATAATCAATTCAATTTTTTTGGCTTAAAAATTGCATCTTTATACTACAAAATATAAACGATGAAAAAATTATTGAGTTTAATTCTATTTATTTATGGTAGTGTTAGTTTGATACAAGCACAAACAGCTGTTTCAGGTGGTTCGTCTAGAATTAGTAAAAATTCTGACAATTTAGTATTCTCCGTTGGAACCACAGTGTATATTGCTGAAATTAGCCAAGAAGATGCCTTTTATAGTGATAGGAAAATTTTAATAGGAAAGAAATGTACTGTAAGTGAATCCGATGCTATTCCGGATGATGCCGGTTTTTATACCACAGAGCTGAAATTTGAAGATGGTGAGAAAAATTATTTCTTCAAAGTGAAACTATCCAAAGAGCCAATAGATGTCAATTCTATTGATTTTTCGGATGACAAAATAAAATCAGATGAAGAAGATGAAGATTTTAATTTAGATGAATTTTTGGATGTACCACGTGATGTAACTAATAAAACAGATAATTCCAAAAATATACCGAAAGGCACCAAAGTAAAAGTTATTAGTATAGGTGAAGATGATAGCTATTTTAGCGACAGCAATAAGTTTGTAAGAAAAACAGGTGTTGTAACGGATGGATTAACCTTGCAAACTGGAGAATATTATTCCGGAAACATCAAATTTGAAGATGGAAATAAAGCCTATTTCTTCAATGTGAAAGTGCAAAAACTGTAGATTTTTTTTAGTATTAAGTAGTGAGTAGTTGGTA
>CAZDOT010000046.1:0-8221 GCA_964507125.1 uncultured Chitinophagales bacterium
ATTGGTGTACTCATCAACGAGCCAAACACACCGCCATTTGTAATCGTAAAAGTGCCGCCTTCCATATCTTCTATAGTAAGGTTGCCATCTCTTCCTAATAATGCCAATCGTTTTATATCTTTTTCTATTTCTGCAAATGACATACTTTCTGCATTTCGTATAACCGGAACCACCAAACCTTTTGGAGTAGAAACCGCGATAGAGATATCGCAGAAATCGTGGTAGATGATATTTTCATCGTCAATGTATGCGTTAATTGCCGGAAATTTTTGCAATGCAATGGCACATGCTTTCGTAAAGAACGACATAAAACCTAAGCCAATGCCTTTTTGTTCCTCGAATGATTTTTTGTATTGTGCACGTATTTCATGAATGCGTGTCATGTCCACTTCGTTGAAGGTCGTCAACATCGCAGTTTGATTTTTCACTGCTACCAATCTTCGAGAGATGGTTTTACGCATACGCGTCATTTTTTCTACTTTTTCACTTCGTGAAAATTTGTCATTAGTCATTGGTTTTTGGTCAATAGTTTTTTCTTTTTCTAATGACTGCTGACTAATGATTGCTGACTTTTCAGACTTTAACGCATCTTCTTTTGTAATTCTTCCATCTACACCGGTGCCTTTTACTTCTGTTGTGTCGATGCCTTTTTCGTCTAATATTTTTTTAGCAGCCGGTGAAGGTGTGCCGCTGGCATAAGATGATGTAAGATTTGAGATTTCAGATTTGAGATTTTCTTCTTGCTTGGTTGTGACTTCAGTTTTTTCTTCAACCTTTATTTCTTCCACTTTTTCTGCTGACTTTTCAGGTGCTACTGCATCAGTTTCAATATAAGCAACCAAACCTCCAATTTTTATATCATCGCCTTCTTGTGCTACACGTGTAATAATTCCGGCAGCTTCGCAAGGCATTTCAAAGGTGGCTTTATCGGATTCAAACTCAGCAATTGGCTGATCTAACTTTACAAAATCACCATCTTCCACTAACCAAGATGAAAGGGTTACTTCATTTACGGATTCTCCTACGGAAGGAACTTTTATTTCTACTTTTGCCATGTTATATTATATTTTCAAAATCTACAAATTTGTAATATGGATTATCAGAAATTAATTCAGTAAAAATTTCTTTGTTGATATGATTGAGTTGGATTTCAATTTTTAAATAATTTTCTAATTCAGTTTTTAGAATTGGTAAATCATTTTTTATGGTGTCAAATAAAATAATGTAATCAATGCCTTCGTAATTATGCACTATAAAATTTCGCAATCCTTTTATTTGTTTCCAGTTGATAGCGTTTAATTTATTTCTAAAATTATCTGATAATTTATTAGACTGTTCTCCAATATTAGATAATAAAGTTAAGCTTGCTAAATAATTTAGTTGCTTATTGTTTTCAAAATATTCATCAGCAGTAGTAAAGGTATTTGTAAAATAAAATACCTT
This sequence comes from uncultured Chitinophagales bacterium, assembly GCA_964507125.1. Classification (GTDB taxonomy): domain Bacteria; phylum Bacteroidota; class Bacteroidia; order Chitinophagales; family JADIYW01; genus JADJSS01. The sequence goes on from CAZDOT010000046.1 coordinate 1,444, forward strand.
TCCAATGCTTTGTAGCATGCTTAAAACAATGATATAATCTTCTTTAATTGGCATAGATATATTTCATGTCTTTTTTTGCATAATACATAATTAATTTGTTTTCTTTTGATTTCAATACCAAATCAATTTGTAAATTATAATTATTCTGTAAGAAGATTTTTAGTTCAGCAGCTTTTCTTAATTCAATTTCATCTTCTACATACAAATCAATATCATTAAATTTTTCACCACGTGCAAAAGAACCGAACACACCAATTTTAGTGAGGTTGTATTTATTGAATAAATCGTGTTCAATAAAATAATTTCGTATGTCTTCTATCGTTTGCGGTTGCATTTTTTAATTGTTATATAAAGTTAGTGGTTTATTTAGTTTTGTTGGTTGAAATTTTATATTGCCTGATAGATTTGATTTAACGTCAATATTTACTTTTCTTCTTGCAATTTCTGCAAATTCTTCATCAGTAACACTATATCTTTCTCTGAATGTCTCTAAGTCAGACAATATGGATTTCTTGCTTTCTAGGATATATTTTTCACTATGATTTTCCAAGACATAATCTGCCAAACATTTTGGATTGTCAATGTCTATTTCAATTTTAGAGAAATCTTTTAGATATATGTAACAATGTATTCTGCCTCCTTCTCCTGTTGTAATATAATTTGTTATAAACATGAGGTTGGTAAAATAAATCCAATCTGTTTTTTTTGTCCAAAATATTTCTTTAGATAAAATTATTTGCGGCTGACTGCTAAAAGGCACAAACGGCTTTAAATACAAATATAGAACAACAAAGAAAATCAAATAGCAAACATAAACAGAAGCATTAGACTCATCTGTAATATCCTGATTTGTAAATAAAAGAACTGTTAGAAATAAATAAAATGCAAAGAAAATAACAGAAATAGCTTTTGATAATTTAGTTAAGTAAATACTAATTTCATCATTATCTATATTATTTAATTCCATTTTACTTTTATCATTTATCATAACAAGATTTCTCGCTGCGCTCGAAATGACTAGTGATGTTATCCAAACGCCAATTCCACCAATGCTTTTTGTTCTTTCTCATGCAACTTACTGAAACCTGTTGCAGGTGATGCGGCTTGCGGTCGTGCTATGCATTGTAAATATTTTGCTTTGCTGTAATTTAATAATAAAAAGCCATAAGCACCCATATTTATCGGCTCTTCCTGAACCCAATGATACGTTGCTTTGCTATATTTTTTGATAACAGCATCTAATTGTTTATCAGCCACAGGATACAATTGTTCTACTCTAACAATGGCAACATCGGTTCTGTTGTCGGCTTCTTTTTTTGCCAATAAATCGTAATAGATTTTTCCGGTACAGAACAATACTTTTTTCACACTATTGGCATCTGTCGTATTTTCATCATCAATTACTTCTCTAAATTTACCATCATACAACACCGAAATTGGATCTACACATTTTGGATGTCTTAACAAAGATTTCGGCGACATATTAATCATAGGCTTTCTAAATGGCCATGCTAATTGTCGGCGAATGGCATGAAAGAAATTAGCCGGAGAAGAAATATTCGTTACTACCATATTGTTTTCACCACATAATTGTAAGAAACGCTCTAAACGTGCTGAACTATGTTCGGGACCTGCTCCTTCATATCCGTGCGGTAACAACATCACCAAGCCACTTTGGCGATTCCATTTCGTTTCACAAGATGCGATGAATTGATCGATGATAATTTGTGCTCCGTTATCAAAATCACCAAATTGTGCTTCCCAAATTGCCAATGCCGATGGTGATGAAATGGAATATCCAAACTCAAATCCTAACACTGCATATTCGGATAAATGCGAGTTAGTAATTCTAAATTTACCTTGATTACCATCTTCAGCAATAAAGTTTAATCGGTTGTATTCTTCATTGGTAACTTCATCATACAAACATGCATGTCTATGAGAGAAAGTTCCACGCTTTACATCTTCACCACTTAAGCGCACATCTTTTCCATCTAACAAAATGGAACCATACGCCAATAATTCTGCAGCAGCCCAATCTACACTATTATTTTCACGCATCAACACACGACGTTGCTCTAAATATTGTTGAATTTTTTTCAAGGGTTTGAAGCCTTCCGGTGTTTTCACCAATGCTTTAATAATTTTTACTAAATCTTCTTTCGAAATTTTTGTTTCCGGAGAGGAATCAAAATCTTCATTGGTAGATTTTCGCAATGCATTCCAAGCTAATTCTGTAGCTTGTGGTGTGTATTTACGCGGTTGCTGTTTGTAGTCGTTCAAACGAGCTTGCAACTCAGACCAAAACTCTTCTTCCATTTTCTTGGCAAATTCTGCCTCTGCCACTCCCCAATCGTATAATTTCTTTTGATATAAATCGCGAACACCTTCATGTCCTTTGATAATTTTATACATCTGAGGTTGTGTATAAGATGGATCATCGCCTTCGTTGTGTCCCCATCTTCTGTAACAAACCATATCTACAAAAACATCTTTATTAAAACGCTGGCGATATTCTGCTGCTAACTCAGCTACATACGTTACACATTCTACATCATCACCATTTACATGAAATACAGGTGCTTGTATTGTAGATGCAATAGATGTACAATAATTAGAAGTTCGAGCATCATCAAAATCGGTGGTGAAACCAATTTGGTTATTAATAACAAAGTGAATAGTGCCACCCACAGTATATCCTTTCAAAGATTGCATTTGCAATACTTCATAAACAATTCCTTGTCCGGCAACCGCTGCATCACCGTGAATAGTTATTGGTAAGATTTTATCGTAATCTTCTTGATAAATGGCATTTGCTTTTGCTCTGCAATAACCTTGTACAACAGGATTTATAGCTTCTAAATGAGATGGATTTGGCAGTAATTTCACATACACTTCTTTTCCATCCATTGTATCGTATTGTGCGGAATAGCCTAAATGATATTTAACATCACCTGTTCCGGTAGAGAAATCATCCGGAGCAATGCCATCAAACTCAGAGAAAATTTCTTCATACGTTTTTCCGACAATGTTCGCCAATACGTTTAATCTACCACGATGCGCCATCCCAATTACGGCTTCTTGTACACCGTGATTGGCTGCCACATTTATCATAGAGTCGAGTGCCGGAATGGTAGATTCACCACCTTCTAAGGAGAAACGTTTTTGACCTAAATATTTTGTTCCTAAGAATTTCTCTAAAACTTCCGATTCATTTAATTTAGATAATATTCGTTTTTTCTTTTCAATTGGATGTTCATACGCAATATAACCGTGTTCTATTTGTTCACGCATCCATGCACGTTCATCTCTATCTAAAATATAATTGTATTCCCAGCCAATATTACGGCAATAAATTTTCTTCAATCGCTCCACAATAGTACGCAACGTAGCTTTTCCGATGCCTAATTCGTTTCCGGCATGAAACTCTACGTCTAAATCACTTTCATCTAAACCAAAAAAGTGTAAATCTAAATCAGCATGTCGGTCTTTACGTGGTCGAAGTGGATTGGTGGTTGCCACTAAATGGCCCTTATTTCGATAACCGGAAATCAGCTTTAACACTCTAAATTCTTTGGGTGAAACCGCACCTTCCGTTGGTAATGCAGTTGCCGTTACGGCGGATACGGCATCGGATGTAGCACCATTTTTACCATATTTATAGGCTAAATCAAAGCCGGCAAAGAATTTTTTCCATTCAGGATCTACTGAATTTTGATCTTTTAAATAATCTTGATAAAGTGCGTCTATGTAGCTTGGATGCGCATTTGAGAGGATGGATAAATCTTCCATATTAAATATACATTATTTGACAACGCAAATATCGTACTTTTTTAATCGACAAATGCATTAAAAAAGATTATTTTCTGATAGAATAAATCAATAAAAAGTGACTTAATATTAGAATTAACCTAAAATTCACTTTTTTTTATATAAACATTTGATTATCTTTGCACACTCAAATTTAGAATAATGGCACATCATAAGTCAGCAAAGAAAAGAATTAGACAAACGGTAAAGCGTAGATTGGAAAACCGTTACTATGGTAAAACTACAAGAAATGCCTTGCGTAAGTTCTTAGGTTTATCTGAAAAAGCGGAAGCAGAGAAATCAATGTCGTCTGTAGTAGCAATGGTAGATAAATTAGCGAAAAGAAATCAAATCCACAAAAACAAGGCAAGTCACTTAAAATCAGAGGTGATGAAGCACTTGAATGCGTTAAAAGCGAAATAATTTAAAAAAACTTCGGTTTTTTTATGGAAAATATATGATTGGTGTATCTATATAGTACACCAATTTTTTATTTTATGGCTTTTGATACAAAATTAACTATTAAATCTTGGGCAGAAGAAGATAGACCAAGAGAAAAACTCCAACACAAAGGCAGACACAACCTCACAGACGCCGAACTGCTTGCCATTATCATTGGCTCCGGAAATGCGGAATTATCTGCTGTAGATTTGGCACGACACATTTTAGCATCCGTCAATAACGATTTATTTGATTTAGGCAGAAAACCGCTGGATTTTCTTACCTCATTTAAAGGAATTGGCGAAGCCAAAGCTATTTCTATTGCGGCAGCGTTGGAATTAGGAAGAAGAAGAGCCTTCGCCGAAACGAAACCTCAAGACCGTATTGTAAACGACAAAGCGGCTTTTGAAATATTATCGCCCATTTTATCAGATTTGGCACACGAAGAATTTTGGATAATTTGCTTGAACAGAAACAATCGTTTTATATCTAAACATAAAATTAGCAGTGGTGGCGTTGCCGGAACGGTGGCAGATGCCAAAATAATTTTTCATATAGCACTAAAAGAATTAGCGAGTGCTATTATTCTTTGCCATAATCATCCATCGGGCAATGTACAGCCAAGCGAACAAGATGTACGATTAACGAGAAATATGATAGATGCCGGAAAGATGTTGGACATTGCCATTTTAGATCATCTTATTATCGCACACAACCAATATTACAGCTTTGCCTCTAATGGTAAAATGTAAAAGGAATTCTTTGTCGTGGTTCGTGTCCTCACGAAACATTCATCCTAATTAGTTACCGCAACCTTTATCTTTTCCAAAACTTGCTCTGCTGCAACTTTTCCAGTAACAGCTGCACCTTCCATAAATCCTTGAAATTCCTCGCTACAATGCTCACCGGCAAAATAAATATTACCTACCGGAGTGGCAATATGTGGCAACACATGCACGATTTGACCTTTAGTAAAACACGCATAACTACCCAATACATAAGGTTGTGTAGGCCAATGCATCAATGCTTTTTTACCATTATGTGCGGCTTGCACACCCGGATAGGCCTTATCCACCGAAGCAATATAATGCTCAAAATCTGATTTATTTAATTGCTTTCCGGCATCACCACCTAAAAACACTGTATAACCGCCATATCCTTCATCCATATTTTGAGCTAAACTATTATCCCAACCGTTTTGCACTGTATTGTTGAACAAATAACCACCATATCCTTGTTCCCGCCAAACCCGTTTATCTACTCCAAACATAAACTTTGAATTAGTGCCATAATTGAGTTGTTCTATTGCATTTTTTTTCTCTTTCGGCATATCAATATTTAAAGTTATTTTTCGCAGCATCGTAAATGGAATGGTTAGGATTACAAAATCAGCTAAAACAATTTTCCCATTTGCAAACGTGAGTTTATATTGGTTTTCTACGGTATCAATTTGGGTTAATGCATGTTCTTTCTGTATGCTGTTTTTATTGGCATAAGCCAACTTATCAACCACTTGCTGGTTGCCACCTTTCACTTTATATCGTTCATCGCTATCACCAAAATACTTGAACTCTCCTTTTGATGTATCTGTATCAATGAAAGTAATTAAATTTAAAGATGATAATTCGGCAGTGCTATAACCAAATTCACTTTCGTAGGCTACTTGAATAAATTTTTTAAACCAACCTTTGCAATTTATTTTTGCAAGATATTCGTCAATAGATAATTTATCCAATGCATCTGCATAACTTCCGATACTATAATCATCACCTATTTTTTGTAAATCGGCTGCAATAATTTTATTAATTTTATTAAACTCAACAATTGTCTCTTGAGTCGTATAGTGTTTTCCATCTATAAATATATCATCTACTTTTTTATCTTTTAAACTGGGTAAAGTATCCAAAATTTCCAGATTAAATTCTTTCATCAACGCGAACATTTCGGCATGATTGGAGTCGAGATATTCGCCACCAAATTCTGTAACCAAATTATTTCCCATCACGTTATGTGCTGTAAGCATGCGGCCTCCGGTGCGATTCGATGCTTCATAAATAGTGGATTTAATTCCATTTTTCCGCAACACATGGCTGGCATTTAATCCGGCAATTCCTCCACCAATAATGGCAATGGTATGTTTTTGTTCAATCTTATTTTCTGCATTGCTATTGGAATTGACTGTTGGCAATTTGCATTGTGTAAGCAATGGAAATGCACTTGCTATACCCATCATAGCTGTAGCTTTGGTGGTGGTTTCAATAAAGTCTCTACGCGAATACAACGATGCATTTTCTTCTGAAGCTGAATGTTGATTTTTTGCATCGATGGCTAATCTGCGAAGCAAACGCAAAAATGGAGTTTTGGCATTTTTCATAAGTATAGATGGTTTGAGTAGGTAAAATAATAAAAAATACGTTTGTATGCAACGAGATGCACATTTTTCCGGATTTAGTATATGCCATATCTTGTTATTATATTTCGAAACAGCTACGTTAACACAACGTTCTCGCCATGGTTCGTGTCTCAC
>CAZDOT010000046.1:8321-11157 GCA_964507125.1 uncultured Chitinophagales bacterium
TCTCGCCATGGTTCGTGTCTCACGAAACTTAATCCATAAAAATGTGGTTTGTGAGGACACAATCCACGGCAAATCGAATTTCACTCACATCATGCACCAAAATGAATTTAATTAACTCAATAACAACATCATAGACACATCCTTTAACATAAACATTCCTGTATTCGCCGTATCTTTGCAACCTAAAAAAATTAAACATGGAAGGATTTAGAGCGTTAGGATTGAGTGAGGAAATTTTAGACGCATTAGAAAAAAAAGGCTACGAATCGCCTACACCGATACAAGAACAAACTATTCCACTATTGCTTAACGGCAACTTAGATGTAGTGGGACAAGCACAAACAGGAACTGGAAAAACAGCGGCTTTTGGCTTGCCTATTTTGGAACGCTTTGACTCAACACAAAAAAGTGTACAAGCTTTAGTGTTAGCACCTACGCGGGAGTTGGCCATACAAGTAGCAGAAGAAATCAAAAGTTTTAAAGGCTCAAAACGCATTTGGATAACGACCGTGTACGGTGGTGCACCGATTAGTTCGCAAATGCGCGAATTGGAAAAAGGAACGCACGTGGTAGTAGGTACGCCCGGACGCGTTATCGACTTAATTGAAAGAAAAAAATTAATTCTCGACGAAGTAAAATACGTCGTATTAGACGAAGCGGATGAGATGCTCAACATGGGTTTCATTGATGACATCGAATTGATATTAAAATCGTGCAACGAATCACGCAGAATGCTCTTGTTTTCTGCTACCATGCCGGACAGAATTTTATCATTAGCAAAACGCTACATGGGAAAATATGAGATGGTGCGTATTGCAAAACAAGAAATTACCAATACCAATATTGAGCAATCGTATTTTGAAGTGCCGGATAGAGATAAGTTTGACGCATTGTGTCGTGTATTGGATGTAGAAGAAGATTTTTACGGCATTATTTTTTGCAATACCAAAGCAGAAGTAGTGGAAATATCGAACCACTTAAACGACAAAGGTTACACATCGGATGCATTGCATGGCGACATACAACAAAGCTTGCGAGAGAAAGTGGTGAAGCAATTTAAAACCAACAAATATGGTGTGTTAGTTGCTACGGATGTGGCTGCGCGCGGTATTGATATTTCTGATTTGACACATGTTATAAACTACGGTTTGCCACAAGATCCGGAATCATACGTACACCGAATTGGCAGAACAGGCCGTGCCGGAAAAGAAGGAAAAGCCATTGCCATTATTTCTCCATCAGAGAAAAGAAAATTATTGTTTGTTGAGCGAATTGCCAAAACAAAAATGAAAAAAGGCAAATTGCCGGATGCAAACGATATGGTGAAAATTAAAACACGCCGTTTAACAGAACATGTGGAAACCATTATTGGCACAGAACATTATAGCGAATATTTAGAATTAGCATCTCAACTTATCGGCGAAAATTCATCGGAAGTAATTGTGGCAGCATTGCTTAAACATTTTGCAAAAGACGAATTAAATCCGAAAGCATACAAACAAATAAAAGAAGCCGCACCACGCGAAGAGTTTAGCAGAAACGACCGTTTTGGCGATAGAGGAAAACGTGGCAGCGACAGAGGTGGCCGTTTTGGCGATAGACACGATAGCAGAGAAGGTGCCTCTCGCGGTAAAAGAGGTGGTTCATCTCAACGATTATTTTTTGCAAAAGGCAGAGCCGATGGCATGACGCCGCGTGCATTATTGGATGAATTAAAAAACAATGCCGGCATTGAATCACGTAGAATTGATGACATTCGCATCTTAGATAATTTCTCCTTTTTTGCAACCAACAGAGAAGACGCAGAACAAATATTAGCCGTGTATAAACGCAACAAAGGCAATGGCAAACCTATGGTAGATAAAGCCAGAGAAAGAGACGATAGATAAAAAAATGGACGAAATATGTTTAACATATTTCGTCCAAAAAAAAATGAAAAATAGAAAATCTGACTAACTTGCTTTCACTCGTTTTCAGAATTTTATGATATAACCGCCTGGCTGGTCTATCTCGCCATCAATATCAAATTCTTGTTCGGAAGCTCCATCGTTAACCTTCACCGTAACAGAAGCCGGTGGATTGGTTCCTTCGTTATCTACTTTAATGCCAATCCAATTATTTCCATCTTCAAGTTTTACATTAAAACATTTTTCTGCTATCGTCAGCTCGTGGTTTTCTATCAAGGCATTTCCATTAAACCATAAATCAATAATATCGCCATCTTCTACACTATTGTCATAAATACAAATGGAAATATTTTTGTTAGCCACATTAATGGTTCCTTGATTGCTGTATTCAGCCGGTAATTGTGTAATTACTTTTATTTTATCTTTTTTGCAGCTACTTAGCAAAAGAGAAAAGATAGAAAGGATAAAGATTGTTTTTTTCATTATTTTGATTTTAAATTTTATAGATAGTTAATTCACCTGAAATAGTTGCCGGCGCAGCTACTTCACCTTTATTATACATCATACTTGGTTGTAACGTTAGATTTGAAAATGAACATTTTATTTCATTTCCATTTACAACAAAATTTAACTTGCCTGTTTTACTGTCACTTTCCCAAATCATTGGGTTTACTTGGCGCATATCAGTATAAGAAACTGATGCATGTGTAGCATCTTTATCATCATATACAGAGCCAACTAAAGTATAACTGCTTGTTGTTTCCGGCATTTTGTCTGTTGTGAAATTGATAGTAAACGTTTTTGCAGGAATACTATCGTCAGGCACAGCAATTGTTAGTGTTCCCATTGATGTTACTGCACCGCAAACGCCATTTATTTCATACGTTTTTCCATTGCATTGTAAAGAAATTTTCCCACGTCCTTCTTTA
>CAZDOT010000047.1:0-11091 GCA_964507125.1 uncultured Chitinophagales bacterium
GATATCAACAAGTGTCTACAATTAAAATCACTGTTACATCTTATTTGAACCTTAAATCCATTAAATTTAAGTAGTAAAATATCTCTATTCATTTGCATTGCCATAAATGTCATACCTCTTTTGAAATAGTTGCCATTGCGAATGGTGAACAATATGTATGTCCGCATTGCGCTCATCTTCTTTATAAAAATGAAAACGGAAAAATTATCTTTTTAAATGAAATTATCCTAGATGAGAATAAAAAGGATGCATCAGATATATTAGATAAAATTAGTAGAGAAAAAGAAATTCGGTTTAGAGAATTACAAGAACGCAAAGAAAAAGAAAATGAATTTAGAGTTCGTTTTTTACAAGAAAAATTAGCACTCGAACAAGAAGAGATAATTCGGAAACAAAAAGAAAGAGAAGAACAAGAAAGACTCTTACAAATACAAATTGAGGAAGAACTAAAAATAAAAGAACAATTGTTACAGATTCAAAGAGAAAAGGAACAATTGGAATATGAACAATATAAAAAGAAACAATTAGAAATTGAAGCCAAACAAATTGCTTGGAATCAAGAAGAAATTACACAGTTTATTGCCGAGCAAATTGCAGAAGAAACTAAAAAACAAGAAACGATTTTACTCGCTAAACTTGAAAATGAAAAAGATTTACAACATCAATTAGAGGAAGAACGAAAAAAAAGAGCGTCTTTAGAAGTAGAGTTAAAGAAATTGCAATCTTTAGAAATGGAACAAAAGCAAACTGCTGCATTTGATTCGAATCCGGTACATACTAAACCACCAATACAATTTTCATCCGGAAAGCAAACGACTATTCAAAAGAAATCAAGTTCTACTTATCTCAAATTTGTTTTACCTATTCTAACAGTTATTCTTGTTGTTGTTGCTGCTGTAAAATATCGACAAACTTTTTCAAACATCAATACAACTTCTAATGCAGATACTATTTTAGCAAAATCTGATTCTAATTTATCTGATTTTACGATTGCACAATTAAACGAAGACACCTTATTTATCCAAAAAATAAAAAATACCATACTTAAAAAGGGCATTTTATCTTGGGATGTAGTCACGGAAAATGACATAAAAAGCATTGAAATAATACTTAAAAAATCAGCAACTATTTATGATGCCGTAGTGCATTTAGAAGATAAAGAAGGCACTAAATCAACTGCTATTATTGAGATAATAACCCATAATTTAGAAAATTTTACAACTAAAAAAATCACCTATCCCAATATTGCACCAGTAAATGCATGGTTCAGTTTTTCTACCATTCCGAATTGTAGTATTCAGATTAATACACATAATAATCCTATTCAACTTAAAACATGCATGGATTGTCCGGTAAAGAAATTTGTATCCAATGAAACGAATGAAATACCACTTGAATATGCAACTAATTTTTCTATTAAATCAGATAATAAATACGATGCCATAGTTGATTTTTCTTATACACCGAATTAGATTATTATGAAGATTATTTCTCTTATTATATTTTCCATTTTTCCCATTTTTGGTTGGGCACAGAAAGGAATTATAATTCCAGAAGAAAAAAATACATCTACGATAAAACAAAAAAATATTGATGACAATATGATTTGGATTTTAAACACCAATCCTATTAATTGCAATGATACCATGCTTTGTTATTCCGTAAAAACAAATGGAAGTATAAAACAAATTGCGCAACATGATATTGTAGATTTTAACTTTGAGCCTGATTTTGAATATACATTAAGCGTAAAAGAAGAATTAAAACAAGCACCTATTAGTGCCTTTGCCGGAATTTATTTATATAGAGTAGTGAAATTAATTTCTAAAAAATGGTTAGGTACAGATGCATATTCTATTCCGGTTGTAACAAAAGAAGAAATGAATAAAGAAGCACTCGTTCCAAATCAAACTGCTAATTTGCCAAATAACGTATCTACAATCTATTACACCAACCCAACAACGCCCATGAATTTAGATGGTTTGAAAGAAGAAGTATTGGATTTAAAGAAACAAATTAAAGACTTGAAAAAACAAATCGAAACAATGCAAATACAATTGAATTTACAATTCAAATTATTCGAAAACCAACCAAAATAGTTTATTTCAAATGTACATCTTGGTATTTACGCATCATCCAGAAAGCTAATACACTTGCAATAATACAAGCCACTGCTACCAACCGAACACCTAACGGATTTTCGGGTGTTTTGCCTAACAATAATAACGATGGAAATATTAAACTCGTGATGGCAACACCAATTTTCATCATAAAAGTTTTTAATGCAAAATATGATGCGTTTTTAGCGATGCCGGTTTCTTGAAAATTTTTCTCCGCATTATCACCTGCTAATGCCATCGGTAAAATGCCTAAAACTGCCGCCGGATAAGTATTCAATAAAATATAAATAATAACAAAAACAATGGTTGGAATTGGATACATGCCGATGGTTGCTGTAAAAATAAATCCAACTACTAAGCTAAATAATGCAGATTGCATGATTTTCTTTTTGCCATATTTTTCAACCAATTTGTCAATAAATGGATACAGCACCAACGATACAATACCAACGCAATACATTATAATAGAAGTGTACACATTATCTAACTTAAATAAAGCAGCCACAAAGTAAGGTACCGCTGCTACAAATATTTTCTGCGGAAACCAATAAATCAATTCTACAATTAATAATATTCTATAGTTTTTATCATTCCATACTTCAATCATATTATCAAAAATGCCGGCATGCTTTTGGTCGTAACTTAATTCTTCTTTTGTAATATGCTTGCCTGAATCATCTCGCACAAAGAGTATCGGCATTAACATTAATATCAAAGCTACCACAGCATACGCTAATACACATAGTTGAAATATTTGCTCATTCGACATAGCACCTTTAAACAAACTCAGAAATATATTGATGGTTTGCCCAATTCCAATGCCTAATGCATACGCAATGGATAACATCATAACGACATGCAAACGTTCTTTTTCGTCGGTCGTTATTTCGTTAATCATTGCATTATATGGCGTCGTATAAAAACATTTTACTAAAAAAGCTAATAATACGGTAGTGCTCAACCAAATAGTATTTAAAGTATGTATGCCATCTTTTAATGGGAAGAATACAGCCGCCGATAAAAAAGCAAATGGTAAAATAGAAAACGCCATAAATGTTTTCCGTTTTCCGAATTTAAATGTACTTCTGTCGCTTAAACTACCCACGATGGGTTCCATAAATGCACTGATGATATAGCCAATGGCTGATAAGATACCAACGATAGTAAAGACTTTAAGAACAGCTCCTTGAAATACAAATGGTTTAAAAAGGACTTCACCATTATCCGGTGGCAAATAAAACATGAAAATGAGCTCTGTAAAACCAAATACGGTTAAACTCCAACCGGTTTGACCGAGTACAAATGCAAATTTTCGAATAAATGGGAGTTTTTGCGGCAACAAGGTGTCGTTCATTCGACTAAGATAATAAAATATCGTGTGCTTGTTTAATTTTTATGGAATGGACATTTTGCTGATTTCATTAATTTATCCGGTCCTAAATCCTCTATACTATAACCATTGGGATAGGTTTTGTATATATTATCTTTTGTGCGGATAAATGGTTTATTTCTGGGAAGTATATGTTCCGCTCTACTTCTTGCTTTTAAGACAGATTGTACTATTTTTCTCTTCAATGAACCCGGTTCTTCGTAATGCAAAGCCTTTAGCAAATGTGGTTCCATGGCTGCATACAAGAAAGGTCGCATTTTATCATGCAATAGTTTTGGGAAATGCATATTCAAAAAAATCTGTTCTGTTGCTTGTGCAACTTTTATATTACTTTCTGCGTACTTAAAATGTTTTCGTTCATATTCATCGTGAAAAAGCAAAAACGCATGTATTGAATCCGGAATGTTTTGAATATGCATCTGCACACCTATTTCTTTCCACACATAATATCCGGCCAACTCTTCAATCGTCGTTAACTTTCTATGCCCAAAATTATTTATCCAATAATACACATCAAACAAAAAAGTACTCAATACGTATAAATAATCATCATTGCTTATTTTATAATTTGAGTGAATCCAATTCATTCTTTCCAATGCTTGTTTGCCTCTTCCTTCGTACAAACCGTGTTCTAATATTTCACTTATAAACAAATCCGTATCATCGTATCTTTTCTGTGGATTATTTACAAACTCTTTAGTACCATTTAATATTTTGGAAATGGATGGAACGGCATACGTTTTGTACAATGCATATTCTGTCCCTCTAATTATATCCCAAGGAAATTCATAATACGCTGTTAATCGAATAATTTCCCAAGCATCATTTTTAGGATGCATGGTTTCAATTTTCTTTAATATTTTTGATTTCCGCATATTGTAATTTACTAATTATATTGGTAAAATAAAAAAAGGCCAACTAAAAGTTGACCTTAGATAAAAATAAAAATTATGAAAAAAATTACTTATTCGGTTGAGGTGTCATTCTTAAATAAGGTTTGATAATTTTAAAACCTTTTGGGAATTTAGTGGTAGCTTCTTCATTCGAGATAGACGGAGCAATCACCACATCTTCACCTTCTTTCCAATTTACCGGAGTTGCCACACTATAATTTGCGGTGAGTTGTAACGAATCTATCACGCGTAGAATCTCATTAAAATTTCTTCCGGTAGATGCTGGATACGTGATGGTTAACTTTATTTTTTTATCCGGAGCTATTACAAATACAGAACGTACTGTAAATTTCTCCGATTCATTTGGATGCATCATGCCATATAAGGTGGCTACTTTTTTATCCGAATCAGCAATAATTGGAAAGTTCATGGCAACGTGTTGTGTTTCTTCAATGTCTTTAATCCAATTATTATGCGATGCTAAATCATCTACACTTAATGCAATGGCTTTGGTGTTTCTTTTTTCAAATTCATCTTTTAATTTGGCAGTAAAGCCTAATTCTGTTGTACAAACCGGCGTAAAATCTGCAGGATGTGAAAATAAAACAACCCATTTGTCTCCTATAAATTCATGGAAATCAATGGTTCCGAAAGTTGTTTCTGCTGTAAAATTTGGAGCAACATCTCCTAATCGTAATGACATATCTTAAAATTTAATGATAAAAAATTGATTAAACGTGTAAATATAACATAAGCTAATTTCAATTTGTTTACAAATAAAACCAAAAAGTGTATTTTAGTAAAAAAAATACTATGCATACCATTGTAATGAAACAGCATTTTAATGCACCACAAAAAGAAATTTTTGCCTTCTTAAGTGATCATGAAAATTTAGGTGGAATATTAAAAGCAAACATCAAAAGAATAAAAAATGCAGATGGAAAAAATCCAAATGGTGTTGGTTCTGTAAGAAGCATTAAAATGGGCATAGAAATATTACAAGAATCCGTTGTTACGTTTGAGGAGCCTAATTTAATTGAATATAAAATTACCAGCAACGCTCCTATTAATTATCATTTAGGAAGATTGGAATTTAGCACACCTGAAACCGGAAAAACAGATTTAGTATATACTATCACAATGGAAAGTAAAGTAAAAGTTTTTGATGGTGTATTAGGTTTCGTATTGAAAACAGTAATTGGAAACGGTTTAAAACAACTTGCATCAAAGTATAAATAATGTTTGGATTAAGCACACAAAAAGAACGACAAAAGTTACATTTCTTACAAGATTTTGAAGCACCTGTAAGCAATGTATTTTCGTTTTATAGTGATCATAATCGTTTGAATGAAATTTATCCGGCATTTATTAAACGGATAATTGATTCTCCTAATCCAACAAATTGCAATGATGTAGGTTCGGCACGTTTAATTATTGGTTTTCCCATTTTTTTTACCGAAACAATTACCAAATACATCGAAGATAAGTACATAGAATATTCCATTTCTTATGGTAGTCCTATTAAAAATCATATTGGCAAAATGCATTTCATCGAGTTGTCACCTAATAAAACAAGATTAGATTATATTATTGAGTTTGAACCGCGTATCCCATACACCGGATTTTTGATTCATCAAATTAATGCCAGATTAGTGCAAGAATCGTTGAGTAAACTCGCCTTACGTTTTCGTCATAATCCAAATTATTAATTTTTTTTTTGTGTTCATTAAACCATTGTTTTTTTGTTGAGTCTATATATCAACTAAAACAATTAATCATGAAAACAACTTTTATTTCGTTCAGATCGTTGCTGATAATTGCAACACTGACATTTGGATTAGCAGCATGCAACAAAGAAAATGTAAGTGAGACAGAAGAAGAATCTTTTGCTTCACAAGATTTAAGCGTTGCTGCTGTAGAAGATGACAATGTTACCGTGATGGCAGATCAAGTAGATGCCACCGGCTCCTTTTCGAACATGCGAATAGCACCCGATGATGGCAATACTAACGGCTCTATTTTGGGTTCTTGTGCTGTCATTACACACGACACACTCGCCTCTATCAAAAAAATTACTATTGATTTTGGCTCAGGTTGCACCGGACCAAACGGCGTAATTAGAAAAGGTAAAATTATTATTGCATATACAGGACGTTACAGAGCTGAAGGCACAATTATTCACATCACCACAGAAGATTATTTTGTAAATGACAACAAAGTAGAAATCGATAAAACGATTAAAAATTTAGGTAAAAACAACAAAGGTAATTTTGTTTTCCATATCGAATCTTCAAGAGCAGTTAAATATCCAAATGGGAAAATGAGTGCCAGCACAGCCGTTAAAACACGCGAATGGCTTGAAGGTGCATCTACACCACTTGATTTTTCAGATGATGTGTATCGTGTAGAAACCGAAGGTGCACATGTTTCAAGAAATGGAATACACTATACGTTCCGTTCTTTAACAGCATTAATTCGCAATGTGAGTTGTAAAGAATTTGTAAGCGGTGAATTAAAAATTGTTCGTAAAACCGGAAATAATAGATATTCCATCATCAATTTTGGAACCGGAGATTGTGATGATACCGCAACTGTTACGTTAGATAATGGTCGTTCATTTACGATAGATTTGAAGCATTAATTATTGGTTAGTTTTTAAATAGTGAATGGCTAAACATATATGTTTAGCCATTTCCAATTTAATTCACTTGTAAGTATGGAATTATTCGTTAATAATAAAATTTAGGAATGTATTCAGGTACCTGAATTTTCTTGTTTTTGGGCAAACGACGTTTCGGTGCGTAAGCCGGTGTTGCATTCAACATAGATTTGATGGTATATTTCTTAAATAAGAAAGTATACACTAGCGAAAACGCTATTAGAAATACTATAAACATTGGGTATGGGTTTTTATGTAAAGTAAATTTGTAAAGAATAATTGAAAAGTGCAAGTCGGATTTCTATTTTTAACAAATTAATTTTTGCATCTTATAATGTGGTAAGCCTACTTCATAAAAAATATCGCCCATTACTGTGTATCCGTTTTTTTCGTAAAATCCCATTGCTGATTGTCGAGCGTGTAATATGATTTCAAAAAAATGTTGTTGTTGTGCATATGCTTCTGCAAATAATAATAATGCCTTACCTATTCCACTTTTTTGGCAGCCTTCCGTTACGGCAAACTGTCTGAGTTTGGCTTGGTGTGCATCGACTTTCTGTAACAAACATATACCAATTACTTCATTCTCCTTTATTGCTGCAAAATGAATTTGGTTTACTTCTTTTAGTAAATCATCA
The DNA here is from genome assembly GCA_964507125.1 of uncultured Chitinophagales bacterium. GTDB lineage: Bacteria > Bacteroidota > Bacteroidia > Chitinophagales > JADIYW01 > JADJSS01. The sequence goes on from CAZDOT010000047.1 coordinate 7,701, forward strand.
TACGCATATTTTAAACCTAATGGTTCGCGTAATATTTTATAACGCAACGTTAAGGATTGAACGTGCCAAGGCGAATTGTATTCTATTATTTGATAACGAATTTCGTTCATCACTAGTTTTAATATCTACAAAGATATAAAACAAGGAATTATTTTGTTAAATATTTGGTTTACAATATAAACTAATTTATATTTGCAATTACTTTAAACATTCATCTATGAAAGATCAGATTATCAATGAACAAGAAAGTTTGGCTATCATACAACAAATGATAGATAAATCTAAAGAGCGGATAGTGGACAGCAGCCTTTATTTTTATATGTGGGGTTTTGCCGTAAGTATTTGTGCTATCACTCAATATATCTTATTAAAAATGCTCTGTACGCGAACGCAATATGTTTGGCTGCTAATGCCTATCATTGCTATTGTGCATGTTTGGATTGCCATAAAACGCGAAAAATCTGTATTAAGCAAAACGCACAATGATTTTGCCATTCAATCAATATGGATGGCATTGGGAATTGCATTTTTTATAATCGTTGGTTTATCGTTTCAATTATCATTTAATCTTTTTTCATTTTTGATTTTATTATACGGAATTGGCACGTTTACCACAGGACGCATCATTCAATTTACACCATTAATTATTGGTGGTTGCATTTGTTTTATTTTATGTGTGCTTATCAATTTTATTGATGGTCCGGAACAGCTTTTAATTTTAGCACTTTCGGTAATTGCTGCTTACATTGTTCCAGCATATTTATTACAACAAGATTTTAAAAAACGTATTTCAACAGTGAAATGAGAAAGTTTGGTGATTTAGATCCTTTGTTACACTCACAATTGCGTTTAGCAATAGTTTCCTTGTTGGTATCTGTAAAGGAAGCTGATTTTTCTTATATACAAGAAGCTACGAATGCTACGAATGGAAATTTAAGTGTGCAACTTACCAAATTAAAAGATGCTGAATACATTGATATAAAAAAATCATTTGAAAATAATTACCCTAAAACAACTTGTAAAATAACCAAGAAAGGCCTTAAGGCTTTTGAAAAATATGTTGACGATATCAGAAATTATTTATCACCCAAAAAATAAAAACGATGGAAAACACAGAAGACAAACTATGGCAATTAGCCACGAAACGCGTAAAATTTAGAACGCAAGTGTACACTTATTTAGCTGTAAATGCATTTTTATGGGGCATTTGGTATTTTACTAAAGGCTACGACCCAAATCATTCTTTTCCTTGGCCGGCGTGGGTTTCTTTAGGTTGGGGTTTTGGATTATTGATGAAATATATTCGCACGTTTCATTTCACGGATGACGACCAAATACAAAAAGAATACGATAAATTGAAAAATTCAAAATAAGCACATTAAATCGTTGTTTTTATAAAGTTGTTGATTAATTTTCTTATTATTGTTTAGTATTCCGATACTTTATAATATGCAAATAGAACAAATTTTTAAGAATAACGAAAAATGGATTGCCGATAAATTGGCATTAGATAAAGAGTATTTCAAAAAATTATCGGAAGGACAAAATCCGGAGATATTATATATTGGCTGTTCTGATAGTCGAGTTACTGCCGAAGAAATAATGGGCGTTCAACCCGGCGAAGTATTTGTGCATCGCAATATAGCCAACTTAGTAAACAATGTTGATTTAAGCGTGATGTCGGTGTTGAATTTTGCTGTTCGTCAGTTGAATGTAAAGCATATTATCGTGTGTGGTCATTATTATTGTGGTGGTGTAAAAGCTGCCATGAAAGCCGAAGATTTGGGCATCTTAAATCCGTGGTTGCGTAACATTCGCGATGTATATAGAATGTATAAAGAAGAATTAAATGCCATTACCGATGAGACGCTTCGTTATAATCGTTTAGTGGAACTAAATGTACTAGAACAATGTGTTAATCTTATAAAAACGGCAGCCGTGCAACAAGCTTATAAACAACGTAATTTAACGGTACACGGTTGGGTTTTTGATATTCATAGCGGTAAATTAATCGACCTAAAAATAAACCTTCCCGAGATTTTAACCAATATCATGGAAATTTATTCTTTAGAGTAATGTCGATCTGTTAGTATTAGTTGGTTTATTTTAATCCAAAACTTGCAAACCGGCTTTGATGTAATTTCGAATATCTTCGTTTTGATATTTTGGATCTTGATCGTCTTTTTTAATCTTTTTACCTAAGCGAACTATCACGGCATTTTTATCCGGCACCACAAATATAAATTGACCTAAAATGCCTCTAAAATAAGGTATTTCGTGGTTCTCATAGTTTATCATCCATGTCTGATATCCGTACCAATCTACGTTATGATTGTTTTTATCTTTTAAATAAATTGCCGACGTGGTGAGTGATTTAATATAATCTGCCGCAATAATTTGAGAAGAATCCCATCGGCCGTTTTGCAAGACCATTTGTCCTAATTTGGCAAAATCTCGTGCTGTTGCATTTAAGCAACAAAACGATTTTTCTACACCATTTTTATCGGTACTCCAAAGTGCATCACTCTCCGCTCCTAACGGTTGCCATAAATAAATATTGGCATTTTCAGCAATGGATTTATGAGTTACATTTTTTATAATATAGCCCAAGATTTGAGTACAACAACTTTGATATTCCCAAATTTTTCCTTGATGATTGCCTTCTCTGAGTTTTAATTTTCCCATTAATTTATCTAAATCATTTCCATAATACGACTCGGCTGTCAAGGAAAAAATATTCCAATACGATTCCGTCCAATCTATATCGGCACTCATCGTAATTACATCTTTAATGGTTAATTTTCCTTCAGGAATTAGTGTAAGCTCGGGTACGTATTTTTTGACATCATCATCTAAAGATGTTATTTTTCCTTGTTCTAATAATTTACCTATTAGCAAAGCATTCACCGTTTTTGCCATCGAAAATGAGCCGGAAATTGTTTCTTTGGTATAATTTTGCTCATACTGTTCGTACACAATCTTTCCATTTTGGATAACCAAGAATGCACACGTTTTTCTTTCATCAAAGAATTTTAATAAATCTTCAGATGGTTTCTTTTTATTATAGTTTTCACTCAATTCCCATGGTTTAGGTTGAGTAGATTTTCGTACTACATGTTTATCAAACAATGTATAATCATCTACATTTGCGAAATTGTGTTTCAAGCCCATTTGCACAAAATGTGGTGCAGCAAAGTAGGCTATTGCAATCAGCAATAATGCGATTATTAATTTCTTCATAGCATTCATAAATTAAAAATAGAAAAATTATCGAAATGCAGTAATGAAATAGTGAAATAATGTAGTAATGAAATAATGTAGTAATATTGTTTTTAATTCAATATCAATACTTGCTACTCACTACTTATGACTAATAAATATACCGCAAAGT
>CAZDOT010000048.1:0-10192 GCA_964507125.1 uncultured Chitinophagales bacterium
ACTCTTCTGCGGATAGCACTTTTTTGAGTAGTGAGTAGTAGGTATTGAGTGATGATATTATTTTATAATAAAGGAGATTCCCACTTTCTTGGAAATGACATTTACTATAGTATATCGTCCATCGTCCATAGACTTTATTATTCCATTACTTCATTACTACACTATCACCCAAAAATTATTGTTTTATCATTTTGCCAAATGAGGTGAAATCTTCATTGTAAATTTTGATAAAATAAACACCACTTGAAAAGGCATTTGAGTTGATTTCAACCGTTGAAGTTTGTTTCGAAATAGTTTGTTGTAAGATGTTTTTCCCGTTTACATCATAAACAATCATTTGAGCTTCTTTAAGGAACGGTTGATTTATTTGTATGGCAAAAGTGGTTTTAGTCGGATTCGGATATATCTGTATTCCTTTTTCTTCTAAGGTTGTGTAATGAATTGCGGTTGTAGTATTTTCTTCCACTTCTCTTTTGGATATAATACCACTTCTTCTAGTCAACAAATTAAAACGCATTAGATTAACTTGTTGCTTGGTGAATAAATTATAACATTGGTCGGTAGAATAATCCATATAGTTTTCAAACATATCCGGCCAATCTCTACCTAAATAATTTTTAGTACACGTATTGATTGATGTATCGCAAGGATTGGTTGCTCCTCTAACTAAATTGCTGGCAAATGCTTTTTCTTCTTCCGGAGTATCATCTATAAAATCATCTATTTCACAACCATTATCAAAACCCGGAATGGGTAATACATTTCCCCATGCATGTTGCAACCCTAAATAATGCCCCACTTCATGAACAGTAGTTCTGCCTTTTGTATAAAAATCTTTAAAGCGTTGTGATGTAGAATCTTGAGCATACCAATTGTTTTGACCAAAGAATCTGAAGTCGATAACAACACCATCGTTTTTACCATGATCTAATGCGAGTGGTCCCCAATTTATTGCATTGGATGGTGGATAAGCATAACCACCTAAGGCACCACACGTGTCACATAAAGTTAAGCAACTATTGCATTTGCGATTGCCATAATTCAAATCGCACACATAAATATTCAAATATTTATTGGCTGGCCAAGGTGATTTTCCTTTAGAGCCTGCTAATAAAAAGAAATCTTCTTTTAAAGGTTCAACACCAAAAGCCGTCCATATTACATTGCTAATTGGATCCCAGCCACCAAGGCTACCTAAGCTACCGTTTGTACGCGTAATTCCGGTAGTGGCAGCACCATTCGGTGCTTTTTTTGCCAACTCAAATCGGATTTTTGCATTACCTCTAAATGGAATAAAAAATGGTCTTAAATTGATGCTGTCCGGATTTAATAAATTAAAATCGCGGTTTAATGCATCTATCTGTGATTGAATCACATTATCCGGCACATTCTCGTATTTATTATTATTTAGATACACCACGTGAACCACTACTTGTATCGTGTAAGTAGTGTCAGTATTAGCAAGTGTAGTGTCGTATGTTACATTATTATCTATACCATTTCCATTACCGAATCGATAAGTTTCAGAAACTTGAGTGTTGTTTTGGAATGCTTGTGCATTGATATGATCCATGGCACATCTATGCACGATTTCTTGTGCAGTAACACTCAAAAAGATCCAACTAAATAATAAAAATAAAATACGCTTTTTCATATAGTGCTTTTATCAAAAATAACCAATCTTTTTGGGAATCTTATTTAGATGTTTAAATTTGTTTATCTTGTTTACGATAATTTCATAATACGTATGATTTCAACCATAATAAAAGATAAACCCACCAAACTTTTTATTTTATTAGCCGGCTTTTTTATAGCCAATGCATTTATTGCAGAAGTAATTGGTGTGAAAATTTTTTCGCTGGAAGATACCTTAGGAATTACGCCATTTCAAATTCCATTATTTGGCACTATTTTTTCGTTTAACTTAACCGCAGGTGTTTTGTTGTGGCCGGTTGTATTTATCATGACGGACACCATCAATGAATATTATGGCAAAAAAGGTGTTGAATTTTTATCTTATCTCACTGTAGGTTTGTTAGCGTATGCTTTTTTTATGTATTATTTTGCCATTCAATTAATTCCGGCAAGCTGGTGGTCTGGCTCAAAAGTGGAACAAGGTATTCCGAATATGCAAACGGCTTACGAACAAATTTTCGGACAAGGTATAGCTATTATTGCCGGTTCGTTAATGGCATTTTTAGTCGGTCAAATTGTGGATGTTTACATCTTCCAAAAAATAAAAAAATGGAGTGGCGAAAAATATATTTGGTTGCGAGCCACAGGCTCTACCATCGTGTCGCAATTCATTGATAGTTTTGTCGTGTTAATGATTGCCTTTTACATTTATCCAAAATATATAAGTGATGCAAATGGAAAAGCATGGCCGTTTGCTATGGTGATAGCTATTTGTATTGGTAATTATATTTATAAATTTATTATTGCCGTTGTGCTAACGCCTGTTATCTATCTTATTCATAATTGGATAGAGCGATATTTAGGACACGAATTAGCTGCCCAAATGAAGAAAGCTGCATTAGAAGAGAAATAAAACAACAACTTTAATTTTATATTGGATATTACAAATTAGTTGTAATATTGTACCGCAATTTGGTTTTCGGTTTCATATCCGAGATTAAAAGGGAAACAAGTGAAAGTCTTGTACAATCCCAGTTGCTGTAAGCACACCACAATAGTGGTACTGAAGGCTACAACCACTGATTTATAAATTAAATCGGGAAGGTTTCAGTTAAGTGTAAGTCAGAAGACCTGCCAAATGCATAAAACTAAAAAATGTTCTGAGGAAACATTGGAAGTATATGAGAAAAATTGGTCAACATATCTTGCTTTTTTTGCTGCTTGCTACTTTTGCAAGAAATGGTTTTAGTGTCCCTTTAGATTCCTTACAACAATTAGATACGGTTTGGATTGTAGCAAATAAACAGTCTAATGCACTAATGTTGGATAAGTTGTATAGTGTTCGTTCTACTGATGCTACAATTGGATTGTTACAGCAAGATGCCGGAAAAATGTTGCAGTTTTTATTTCCGGTTCAAATTAATAGTTATGGTTTAGGAAATATTTCTACGATATCTGTACGTGGTACGAATGATGACCATAATTCGGTGTATTGGAACGGTTTGAAAGTAAACTCGATGACATTGGGAAGTACGGATATCTCTTTAATTCCGGCAATGTTAGATGGCAATGATGTAATGGCATTACAAAAAAATACCAATGCCATTGGTGGTGCTTTAAATTGGCAAAATATGCCCGATTGGTGGAATAAAGTGAAATTCAAATGGAGAAGTGATTTTAATAGTTTTGCATCGTTTCAAAATTCCTTTCAATTGCGCGTAGGAAATCAACGGGTGCAATGGCATTCAGCAGCTTATTATCAAACCGCAAAAAATAATTTTCCTTATGTAGATGTATATCGATTTAATAATCCGATAGACACGATAGAGCACAATCAATTAAAAGCGGGTGGAGCGTTGAATAGCTTGTTTTTTAAGATGAAAAAACAACAATCTTTTTCTATTCATAATTGGTATCATGAAAAGCACAAAGAAGTGCCTTCTATCATGGGAACAAATGAGATTAGTGGAAGAAATCAAAAAGATAAATCAATCAAAACAGTTGCTAATTACAGCAAAATTTTTTCGGATAACGAATTGCAAATTTCATTTGCACACACGTATGATTTTTTGAAATATACGGATAAGCGTTTACCAACAGATACATTCTTATTTATCAATTCATCCTATAAAACACATCGACTTGTACATACTTTATCCTATACCGATTCTATGAAATATCATCTGCATCTTCAAACAGGATATACCTACGAAATGGATTTGGCAAATGTGAAAGAATATACAAAAACTATAACAGAACATGTTGGTGATGTTTATGGTCAATTAAGTTGGAAATTAAATGATTTTTATGCAGCAGTTAAGCTGTCGCAACCTTTTACATCGTATCAATACATCCGACCGCAGTTTATAATAGATTGGCAATATACACCTAAACAAAAATGGTACACATTGGCATTGCATTATGCCGATAAATATCATTTTCCGGATATGAATGACCGTTATTGGAGTCCGGGCGGAAATCCAGATTTAAAACCGGAAACGGCTTGGTCGTTGGCTCTTGAAAACAAAATAAATGTATTAAAACATCAAAAAAAAATGTTGCATAGGTTGAATTGCAATGTAGATGTGTATTATACCAAAATAAAAAATAACATTGTTTGGTCGCCAATTAATAGCGTGTTATGGTCGCCTAAAAATATTAAAATTACACAAACGTATGGCAGTGATTTAGTTTTGAATTATGCAGTTTCTGAGCATCGTAAATTTCAGTTTAATTTGAAAACGATTTATAGTTTTAATAAATCCACGATTGTAGAAGATGTAAATAATGAAGAATTGAAAGGTAAATATCTTCGATATAAACCTATGCATACTTTTAAAACTAATTTTTATGTAGAGCAACAATATGTAGGATTAGGATTAAATTATATGTTCCAATCATTGCGATTTACAGATGAAGAAAATTTTGATTTTTTTGCGCTGAAACCATATCATATTTTAGATGCTTTCCTTACGTTTAAAGGCAATATCAAACAGCAACACGATGTGCAATTTATTTTTAAAATAAATAATATTACCAACGTTGCATACCAATCCATTCGTTCGTATGCACAACCACTTCGAAATTATTCTATTTCTTTAATTTATAATTTTTCAAAATCTCAAAATTCAGTACAATGAACAAAAAACTTCTATTGATGGCACTGTCAGTAAGTGTCTTATTTTCTTGTCAAAAAGAATCAACCGATAAAGTAGATAGCTATACAGAATCCGGTTCGGCATTGGTAGTAAATGAAGGTGGTTTTACTAAAAATAACGGAAGTATTTCTTACATATCAAGAGATAATCAAGTAACCAATAACATTTTTGAAATTTCTAACAACGGACAAATTATTGGCGATGTTTTACAGTCTTTTACACGTGTCGGAAATCTTGGAATTATTTGCGTTAACAACTCGCAAAAAGTATCTGTTGTAGATGTTAGAACATTTAAACAAGTTGCAGAAATTACCAACGGAACAGATTATCCAAGATATGCAGTGGGTATCAGCAACGACAAAGCATATATCACGAATGGAAGCGGAACCGGAAAAGTATTGGTATTAAACTTAAATACTTTTAATATCGACAAAACGATTACAGTTGGCAACGGACCGGAAGAAATGTTTGTATCAAATGGAAAAGCTTTTGTTGCGAACAGTGGTGGTTTTGGAACAGCTAATACGATTAGCGTTATTAACACTTCTACAGATGCAGTAGCTACAACGATTACGGTAGGTGATAATCCAACTGAATTTGTGAAAGATGCTCAAGGTTATATTTGGGTTTTATGCAAAGGAAATGTAACGTATGCACCGCCAACGTATGCACCGGATCGTCAATCTGCAGCTAAATTAGTTCGTATTAATCCATCTATGAATACAGTAGATAGAGAAATCGAAATTATTCCGGTATCAGCAGATTTTAGTTCGGCAGATAATTTGGCAGCCAGTGGTGATGGCAGCAAATTATATGTTTGTGTAGATGGTAGCGTATATCAAATTCCGTATGCATCTACAACATTACCAACTACCGCGTTTATTTCCGGATATTTTTATGGCTTAGAAGTGCATCCTTATACAGGTGATATTTGGGCTTTAGATGCCGGAAACTTTAATGAATCCGGAAAGGTAATTCGTTATAATTCTACCGCAACAGCTATTGATACTTTACGTGTTGGTATCATTCCAAACACTGTTTATTTTAATTTCTAATGTCTCCAACATCCAGCAAAAATTGCCTGCGTTGTCATACTACTTTTGTATGCAATGCAGGCAATATTTCTTTATGTCAATGCAATGCCGTTCAGATAAATAAACGAGCTTTTCAGTATATAAATGCTAATTATAAAGATTGTTTATGTAAAAGATGTTTGCATGAAATTCAGGATATCTTGCATATTCATTCATCACTCCAAGATGACCTACTTTCAACTCGAAATAAATAATGTTTAACATTAAAAAAATATTGCATACTTTTGTTTAAAATGAAAGTGTGTGAAAAAACGTTACATCCTTTTAATTTTATTTTTTCTATTTGCACTTTACTTAGTTTGGTGTAATATCAGTATTATCTATACACGAAAACCATCTATCAAAACAATTCCACTCGTTGATAAGATTACATACGCTACAGATTCTTTTTTTATTAGTAATTCCACATTAATTTGGCAAGGTTTTTATCACGATTGGACATATAATCATCGCGTAAACAGGTTGGGTGATTGGGTTCAAAATATTCCTTCAGAAAACGAACAATTTAGAGGTTTGTTTAATCATGCTGCAGCGTCCGGAATTGGTGCCGATGTGTTAACGTACAATACTTTTTTTACCTATTTGCGTTCCTCCAAAATAAAAACATTTACTTCAACTGTTTCTGCTATTGTTCGCGGTAGAGAGGCAACTTCTACCACTAAAATAATTTCTGTTAAAGGAAAAATTCCAAAGGAAATGCAAAATTATAATCGTGCAACCATATTGTTGAATGGATTTGATATTTATTGTAGAAGCTCAGAAGATGGCAAAATTATGGGAACCGGAAAAGCTGATAAATTATCTGATTTGATAGTAGAAGTTAACGGATTAAAATGGAAAGATGATTCGTTTGAATTTGATATGAAAATTGTTTTAGGTGCCGATTGTGATTCACCGGAATGTTTAAATATTACACCAGGCGATAATGAATGGTTTGACTACAATTTTACAGTAGCATATCAAGTAATTGCATACAACGATGGTGTGCATGTTACAGATAAAAATATCCGACAATCGTATCGTTGGTTTAAGCCTTTTAAAACACGACCAAGCATTGATCCAAATGAAATTTACAGAACACAAAAAGCATTGAATAACTTAAAGATAAAAGGCATTTCAGGATATAATGTAGGCATTCCGGCAATACATACTTTAGAAATTCATTTGCCAAAAGATGAAGGTGGCTTGTTGCGTAAACGTTTAGAGACACCACACATGCTTTCGTTGGATGTAGCAATTAACGATTATCATTATGATATTAGTTCAGGAATTTGTACGTATAATGCAGATTTATTTTTTAAAAATTGGAAACCCAATATGCCACTTTTATCTTATGGAAATAATGGAAAAGCATTTATAAATTTAGGAGTTCGTTTGTTACAAATTCAAGATGCTACAGCTGTGGTTGTTGATGAATCTGTAAAAGGAAAAATTGATTGGCAAACGACAGAAGTAGAAGAACGAAATGCGAACGACCCGAATTCGATTAAATCATTTGTGTTTGTAAAATAATGAATATACCACGTCAAATATATTGTAGTAACTGCGGTGTACAAGTTGTATATAAATTTGTGGAAGGCAGAGAACGTTCTGTTTGTGAACATTGCAATACCATTCATTATACCAATCCTAAAATAGTTGCCGGTGCATTGTGTGTTTGGGAAAATAAAGTCTTATTGTGTCGTAGAGCTATTGAACCTCGCAGAGGTTATTGGAATTTACCTGCCGGATATTTGGAAGATTTTGAAAAAGTAGAAGATGGTGCAATCCGCGAAACATGGGAAGAAGCTGGAGCAGAAATTGAAATACAACAAGTTATTACGGTATATAATATTCCTCAAGCCAATCAAGTATATGTGCATTTTTTAGCCAACTTGAAAGATGGAATCATACGCAATGGTGAAGAGAGTATTGAATCTGCCTTGTTTACGGAAGAAGAAATACCTTGGAATGAAATGGCATTTACTTCTTCTTCGTTTGCATTACGTCATTATTTTGAAGATAGAAAAAAGGGTGTTTTTAATACATATTTAGGTACTTTTCCGGAAAAATAATCGTTTACTTTATAGCATTTTTAGTATATTTGCAGTATGAAAAATTCAACATCTAATTCTAATTTTTGGTTGGCAACGGCATTAATTGTTGCCTCACTTATATTTCGTGTAATTTCCAATCAATTGGCTTTCTTTAATTTCACACCGGTGATTGCTGTAGCTTTATTTGCAGGTGCAAAATTTAAAGACAATAAATGGGCATTTTTAATTCCAATCATCACGTTATTTATTTCAGATGCTGTGTTGGCGTATTTAAATAATTTCAGTTTATTACACGAAACAATCTTGTTCACCTACGGTACATTACTATTGATTATTGCCTTAGGTAAATTCTTACAAAATGATAAATTGAACGTTCCAAAAATTGCCGGATTTTCTATTTTATCATCTGCCTTATTTTTCATCTTAACGAATTTTGGTGTTTGGGCGTTTGGAAATATGTACACACATGATGTAGATGGCTTAATAAAATGCTACGTATTAGCAATTCCATTTAACAAAGTTTCTTGGATCGGTGATATGGTATTTTCATTTGTGTTGTTCGGTGCCTACGAGTGGATGCACGCTCAATCAACTAACATGTCTAAAGTGTTTGTGTCGCACAAAAACGACCAACAATAATTATCCTTAGTACATTTATTTCTTACCGGAATGTTATTTTAACAACTGTTACTATCTTTATTTATTTTAGTTAAGGTATAATTGCATACATTTGCCACTCTAATAATTTTTTATCGTGTCATTAATTAAATCAATATCAGGCATACGTGGTACTATAGGCGGGAAATCAGGAAGTGGATTAACGCCGGTAGATATTGCCAATTTTACCTTAGCATTCGGAACTATTTTAAAAGCCAAAGATGGCAAAAAAGTAGTAGTTGGAAGAGATGCACGCATCTCCGGAGAAATGGTGCATCATATTGTGGTTGGCAACTTAATTAGCATTGGAATAGACGTCGTGGATTTAGGCTTGGCAACAACACCTACGGTAGAAATGGCAGTGGTAGCAGAAGAAGCTGACGGCGGTATTATTATTACAGCATCACACAATCCGAAACAATGGAATGCCTTGAAATTATTAAATAATAAAGGTGAATTTATTTCGGATAAAGTAGGAAGAGAAGTGTTGAAAAAGGCAACATCCAAATTTGATTTTTCCGAAGTAGATAAATTAGGTCAGGTTACAAAAAAAGATTATCTCGATTATCATATTGAACAAATATTAAAAGTTCCTTATGTAGATGTAGAAGCAATTCGCAATAAAAAATTGATTGTTGTAGTAGATGCTGTGAATAGCGTAGGTGGAATCGCCGTACCAAAATTATTGACCGCATTAGGTGTAGAAACCATACACGAAATTCATTGCGAACCGAATGGAAAGTTTGCGCACAATCCGGAACCATTACCGGAGCACCTATCTTCATTAGCATCCGAAGTAAAACAACGCAAAGCTGATATTGGTATTGCTGTTGATCCGGATGTAGATAGATTAGCATTGATTGATGAAAAAGGAAATCCATTTGGTGAAGAATATACATTGGTTGCCGTAGCAGATTACGTATTGCAACATAAAAAAGGAAATACCGTTTCTAACCTTTCATCTACAAAAGCATTAAAAGATATTAGCTTAAAACACGGCGTAACATATACAGCTTCAGCAGTAGGTGAAGTGAATGTGGTTGAAAAAATGAAAGAGACCAATGCGATTATTGGCGGCGAAGGAAACGGTGGAATCATTTTGCCGGAATTGCATTATGGCCGAGATGCTTTAGTAGGCATTGCGTTGATACTTTCACAATTGGCAACTTCTAAAAAAAGTGTACATGCTTTGCGTGCTCAATATCCGAATTATGTGATTTCAAAAAATAAAATTCAATTGCAAGACGATATGAATTTGGTCGAAATCATTGATAAAATTAAAGAGAAATACCAACAATATCCGCAAAACACCATAGATGGTTTACGCATCGATATTGATGAAGATTGGGTGCATTTGCGTGGCTCCAACACCGAACCAATTATTCGTATTTATGCTGAAAGCTCCACAGAGCAAACTGCCAATGCCATTGCTCAAAAAATGATGAAAGATATTACTGCAATCATTAAGCAAATTAGCAATTGATTGAGCAGTGAGTAGTTTTTTTAGACGTAAGTAGTAAGAATAAATTGCAATTAGTTTGTTGCGTGTCATTCCCATGAAAATGGGAATCTCAACACACTTAAAATGAGATTCCCACTTGCGAGGTAATGA
>CAZDOT010000049.1:0-9756 GCA_964507125.1 uncultured Chitinophagales bacterium
TTAGGACTTTGTGGGCGCACACGGATTCGAACCGCGGACCCTCTGCTTGTAAGGCAGATGCTCTGAACCAGCTGAGCTATGCGCCCGAAATGTTTAAATTCTATTTATTTAAGAACTTGATTTCGTCTTTTTATCAAAGGCGAGTGCAAAGATATAAAATAGTTTTTAGTAAACAAGATACTTTTAAAAAAAATGTGTAATCTTTACATTAACACTTTTATTTGAGGATGTATTTTTTCCAAAAACAGCATAGATGGAAACTTTTATTATTGCTTTTAGCAATTGGTATTGTTGTTTTTACTTTATGGTACACCCAACGCTTAGCATCTGATATTGCAACTGAAGAAATAAAAAAAGCAACTGAAATTGCTGATGCCTATCTTGTTTTAAATGATAATCAATCTAATGAGTTAGAATTATCTAAGGCATTGGATAAAATTAAAGTGAATGAAAATATTCCGGTAATTTGGTCTAATAGTAAAGATGAAATCTTGGATTATAAAAACTTTGATAGTTTGAAAATTAAAAATGATTCAAAATATATCCAAAAGGAATTAAAAAAATTAAAAACGATAAAGCAATTTATTAAAATAGAATTGCCTGATAATGAAAGGCAGTATTTATATTATAAAGATTCCAGTTTATTAGTAAGCATTCGAAAGTATCCATATTATGTATTGATGTTGGTTGCCTTGTTTTTTGGAATTAGCTATGCCGCATTTACTTCAGCGCGCAAAGCAGAACAAAACCAAGTGTGGGTGGGTTTGGCCAAAGAAACAGCCCATCAATTAGGAACACCATTATCTTCATTAACTGCGTGGATTGATATTTTACGAGAAAAATTAAATTCAGAAGAAGATGCATTCATGTTTGATGAAATGCAAAAAGATATTGATAGATTGGTATTAATAGCAGAACGTTTTTCAAAAATAGGATCTGTTCCTGAATTAGATAAAAATAGAATTATAGATGTATTACAAAATGGCATTGATTATATATCCAAACGTGCCTCTAAAAATATTCATATCTTTTTAGTAAAAGATACAGACGTCAACTTGTTTGCGTTGTTAAATCCGCCTTTGTTTGAGTGGGTGTTGGAAAATATTATGAAAAATGCCTTGGATGCAATGGAAGATAAAGGAGAAATTCATGTGCAAGCATTTGAAAAAGAAGGAATGATTTATGTTGATATTTCGGATACCGGCAAAGGCATTCCTAAAAATAATTTTGAACAAATTTTCAATCCGGGATTTAGTACTAAAAAGCGCGGTTGGGGACTTGGGCTCACTTTAGCTCGTCGTATAATTGAGGAATATCATCATGGAAAGATATTTGTAAAAGAATCTTCTCCTAAAGGCACTACTTTTCGCATTGTGCTTAAATCAGCATAAAAGTAAGGTTCCATTTACCATAAATTCTGATACTTGTCAAAGCAATCATCTGCTAATTTTTGTACCTTTGTGTTCTATTTTGATATAAATTCACATGAAAGTTTATTTTGATAATGCTGCCACCACAGCCATTGATAAAGAAGTATTAGAAGCAATGTTGCCTTATTTACAGGAGCATTTTGGCAATCCATCTACGCAATATTCTTTTGGTAGAGATACGCGTGCTGCGGTGGAAGATGCACGTAAAACCATAGCACAACTTATACACGCACAACCAAGCGAAATAATTTTTACGTCTGGCGGTACAGAAGCAAACAACATGGCAATTAAAGGTTGTGTACATTATTTAGGTGTACAACGCATTATTACTTCACCTATCGAACATCATTGTGTAGAACATTCGGTTGATTTTTGTAGAGATATTTTGAAGGTGGAAACACAACACGTTAAAGTAGATCAAAACGGTAAGATGGATTTGGATGATTTGGAAAATCTATTAAAATCATCTGATAAAAAAACATTGGTTACCTTAATGCATGCCAATAATGAAATTGGAAGCTTGTTAGATATAAAAAAAGTAGGTGAATTATGTCAACAATACAATGCATTGTTTCATTCTGATACTGTGCAAACATTTGCTCATTATCCTATTAATGTTCAAGAAATTAATGTAGATTTTATTTCCGCTTCGGCACATAAATTTCACGGCCCTAAAGGTACTGGATTTTTATATATGCGTAAGCAAAGTAAAGTGCAATCGCACATACATGGTGGCGGACAGGAGCGTGGCTTGCGTGCCGGAACAGAAAATGTGTATGGTATCGTTGGTATGGCAGCGGCTGCTAAAAAAGCGTATCAAAATTTAGACGCAGATAAAGCCTATATCTTATCTATCAAAAATTATTTTAAATCACAATTGTTACAGCATTGTCCCGATGTTGATTTTAATGGTAATACGGATGAAAATAGCTTATTTACAGTATTAAATGTTTCCTTTCCACCTAATGATAAATCGGCATTATTATTATTTATGTTAGATATGGAAGGGGTGTGTTGCAGTGGCGGAAGTGCATGTGGTAGCGGTGCTTCTATGGGTTCACATGTAATTCGTGCATTGAATAAAGATGAAAATAGAGTGTCTATTCGTTTTTCATTTTCTAAATATAATACTAAAGAAGAAGTTGATTTTGCAATAGGAAAAATTAAAAAAGTGTTGAATTAATATATACTATTTCAATGTTTCAAATAAGCCCAATTCTTTATTTTTTCTAACATTATCCCAATTAAAATATTTGCCATTCATGGCAATATAAATGCCCTTTGGCAAAGATTGAACATAAGCCAATGCTGCACCTAAATTGAATAATCCATCTGAACTACCAAATTTATATGGAATCATGGCACCGGTGAGTACAATAGTTTTGTTGCTTATTTTTTGTGCTAACAGTTGAGCCGTTTCTACCATAGTGTCGGTGCCGTGTGTAATCACAATTTTATCTTCATCGCATTGAATGCAATTGTGTACAATAATTTCACGGTCTTCGGTGCTCATCTCCAAACTATCAATCATCATTAAGGTTCTGATGTTGACATCTAATTTGCATCTACCTAAATCCAACATTTCCGGAACGTGTGTATCTTCAAAAAATAATTTCCCATTGAGTTCGTTGTATTCTTTGTCGAAGGTGCCACCTGTAATGAATAATCTGATTTGCATAATCGTGCAATTTAATTTTTAAGCATTAATTTTCATCTACTACCATTGTGTTGGGTAAGCTATCGTGCCAAAATTTACCTTTCATAAAAAGTCCACTCAGTAATTCAAATGGAATTATTCTACATGCAAATCTAAAAACACACTGCAGCAAACTCAATTCATTTTGATTTAAAGAGATAACTTTTGTTTTGGTAAATATTTTGCCAAATGTTTTTCCAAATTTATATTCCATAAAAATATAGTAAACGGCATAGAATACCAATAAAATAAGTGTTTCTTGACTGCTTAGCTTGGTGGCATTGTTGGCTATGATTTCCATATTCGTAGCATTGGCAAACAAAACATATAACATACTGATGATAAAAATATCAATGATGTAATTTAGAAATCGCTTTACTAACGGTGCCGGAACATGTTGTGCAATGGGTTCAATATTTAAAATATCGCTACCTTTTGTGAGTTGAAATTCCGGTATCACTCGATATCCGGTATCGAATTCATCAATCTTTTTGCAATTTAAACAACGCACTTGCGTTTGCGTAAATTGTTCATAAGATGCACTTCCACAGTTTTTACAAATAAAAGTTGTTGTTGCCATATTCAAATCAATTCAAAATAAATTGCATCGTATCTATATTATCAGCATAATCCGATAACGAAGGTTGTTGACTTTTCCCAAACGGAATATAATCTTTACCTATAATGCATTGTATGTTTTTTTGTTCATCAATAATAAAATTATTTACTTCATCTACTGTGTCATAACGCTCTAAATGCAAGCAAGAAATAGGTGAGTGCAAACTTTTATTTTCTACTATATTAATAAAATCGATGTCTACCAACGGAATTTGATTCATTAAATAAATGGTGCGTTGATAATCTAAATTATTCATGTACGATGTATGTTGCATCAACGTTCTATGTGCTTCTAATCCATTTTTTAATATCGTTACATCATAATTTTTGGGAACAAATATTTTAGATACATTACGACATCCTAAACCAAAATAATCAAAAATATCGTGTCCTAAATTTTCTAAATCTTGTTCACTTTCATTTCCGGTTAAAATGGCAATAGAGTTTCTATTTTTCCGGATGATGTTTTTATATTTTCCAAAATAATGTTCAAAATATTTGGCGGTGTTATTGCTTCCGGTAGCAATGATGGCATCAAAGTTTTCCAATCGTTCTTTAATTTCAATATAATCGCGATAAATAGGATTTATTGCTATTAATTTATCGAATAAAAAAGGTAAAAGAAATTTGTCTTTTTCGGATAATTTTATTTGAAGTTTATTACCCGAAATTAAAATGCATAAAATATCGTGAAAAGCAACCATCGGAATATTTCCGGCAGCCACAATTGCAATGGTGTGTACTTTATTACTTTCTATTTTTTCGATATATGGTTGCAGCCAATGTTCTAATTTTGCTTTATTTAAAAATTCTTGTGCAATATTTTTTAGTGCATGATGCGTATTTTCTGTTGAAAACCAATTGTTATACACAAATGCTTTGTGTGTAATTTGTTCTAAATCAGTATCATGTTGAAGTATATAATCTCCTAATGCGGCAAAATCCGAAATGCGTTGTTTTAAGTTCATTAACACAAAATTATCAATAATATGAGGTTAATTCTATTATCTATTTTTATTTTTGTATCAAACTTAAATTAAGATGGCAATCAAAATAACAGATGAATGTATAAATTGCGGTGCTTGCGAGCCGGAATGTCCTAATAATGCAATCTATGAAGGTGGTATTGAGTGGGCTATGGTAGATGGCACCAATGTGAAAGGTGATTATGTATTGAAAGATGGTTCCGTAACTGATGCCAATTCAAAACACAAGCCGTACTCAAACGACGTTTATTTTATTGTAACAGATAAATGCACGGAATGTAAAGGTTTTCATGAAGAACCACAATGTGCAGCGGTTTGTCCGGTTGATTGTTGTATTGCCGATGATGATAATGTAGAAACAGAAGACGAATTATTAGCTAAAAAAGATCGTTTACATCTTTAATTATTTCTGATTTTTTTTATTCAAAATCTTTATAGAGCAAATATTTTTTACGTGTTTCTTTAAATACTTTTAAATCTTTTTGCCAAGATGCTCGGATGGCTTTTTCATCCATGCCTTTTTCTATTTGATTTTTGAGCTGTGTTGTTCCACTTAATTGATTGAAAAAATCCGTAAAAAATTCCGATTTATTTTTGGATAATTTATACGCATTCAATACATATTTCAATGTAAATTTTTGTTGTTGCAAGGTTTCGATAGATAATTTACTTAAATCGTAGCCAACACATTTTTGATTTAATAATGGTGGATTTTTGGCACCTGCTACAGATTTAGGTGTGAATGTATAAGGAAATTTTGCTGCCACAAATTGATTACTTCCATAAATTTGAAATGGTTTTTCCGTTCCGCGACCTAAGCTTACGGTTTTAGTTCCTTCAAAAAAGCACAAACTCGGATACAAATAAATAGATTTCATGTTTGGCAAGTTCGGTGATGGTTTCACCGGCAAGGTATAAAATGTATTGTGGTCATAATGTAAGCATTTTACAACCATGAGTTGGCATTGTTCCTTATTTTCTAACCACTTTTCACCATTTAGCATCTGAGCATATTCGCCCACCGTCATGCCGTGAATTACAGGAATGGTTTGCATTCCGACAAAACTTTTTAAACTCGATTCTAAAACCGGACCATCTACATAATGTCCATTTGGGTTGGGTCGGTCTAACACAATTAATTGCTTGTTTCCTTCTGCACAAGCTTCCATTACATATTGCAATGTCGAGATGTAGGTGTAAAAACGGACACCAACATCTTGTATATCAAAAATCAACACATCTAAATCTTTAAGTTGACCGGGTTTGGGTTTTTTATTGTCGCCATACAACGAAACAATAACGGTATTTGTTTTTGGATCAACACCATTTTTTACATGTTCACCGGCATCTGCTGTACCACGAAAACCGTGTTCCGGTGCAAAAACTACCTGCACATCAATGCCTAAACTTAATAAAGTATCTAACAAATGCGTGTTTCCAATCATGGAGGTTTGGTTAACCACCAAACCAATCGATTTATCTTTTATTGTAGATAAATATTGATCAAAACGTGCGGCACCAACCACAATATTTTTAGCTTGGAGTGTATGTAGCATTAAAAATAAACAAGCTACAAGCGTGATTTTTTTTATCATAAAATATAATGTACAAATATTGTGCTAAAGATGATAATAGATTTTGGTAATACAAAAGGAAAGAAATACTTTTGATGTTTATAACGTATGAATCTCGAATTATTCATTGCAAAACGATTGGCTTTAGGCGATAAAAAATCTTTTTCCAGATTTATTATACGCATTGCTATTGTTGCCATTTCACTCAGTGTAGCAGTAATGATAATTTCCTCTTGCATGGTTTCCGGATTCTCCAAAGAAATTAAGGAACGCATTTTTGGTTTTTGGGGCGAAATTCATATCACCAATTTCGAAAACAGTGAATCGTTTGAATCTACACCTATTAAAAAAGGGCAAGTTTTAATAGATAAAATAAAGCAATCAAAAGATGTAAAAAATATAGCACCTTTTATAATTAAAGCAGGTATTTTAAAAACAGAAAATGATATTGATGGCATCGTACTAAAAGGTGTGGATGCGTCATACGATTGGAAAACAATTCAAGCTTTTATTAAAAATGGAAATGTAATTACTTATAAAACAGATTCTACTTCCAGTAAAGAAATCTTGATTTCACAATCTACTTCAAAAAAATTAAATCTTAAAGTAGGCGATAAGGTGATTGTATATTTCATACAAAAAGAATTATCAGCTCCGATAGGCAGAAAGTTAGTAGTTTCTGGAATTTTTCAAACAGGATTAGAAGAATACGATCAACAATATGCCTTGGTAGATATGCAGTTATTACGCCAACTAAACCAATGGCAAGCAGATGAAGTGGCTGGCTATGAAGTGCGTTTGTACGATATGAAAAAAATGGATGCATTTAAGGATTCAATATATTATAAATACATCGACCAAAAAGTAAATGCACAAACCATGCGAGATATTAATCGGAATATTTTTGAATGGCTTGACTTGACACGAGTGAGCGGTTATATGATATTAGCATTTGCTTTTTTAATTGCTGTTTTAAATATGGTTACAGCACTTATTATTTTAATAATAGACAGAACCAATATGATTGGCATATTAAAGTCGATAGGTGCGAGCAATAAAAGTATTACAAAAGTATTTGTATATAATGCAGCATACATTATAATGAATGGGTTGTTTTGGGGTAATGTAATCGGATTAGGTGTTTGTATTCTACAACATTATTTTGGCTTTATTAAAATGAATCAAGAGAATTATTATTTAAGTGAAGCACCGGTTTATTTTAATCTGTTGAGTATCCTACTTATTAATTTAGGCACTTTAGTCATTTGCACTTTAATCATGTTGTTGCCTACGCGTCTTATCAGTAAAATTTCACCTATAAAGGCCATCCGTTTTGAATAAATACTTTGTTTAAAAGCAACTATTCACCTTAATTATGTCTAATTCTAAATAACAATAATTCACTAAAGATTGGTGGAAAGTATTTTTTTGTAGGTAGATAATAAACAAACTAATTAGTATAAATTTGTAACTTTTTTTGGTTACATATTTTAATACAACACATCAAAATGGCAGAAAAAAACAACCACGGCTTACACAAACTTTCAGCGGCAGGTGTATTGATTTCATTGGGTATTATTTTTGGCGATATTGGTACTTCACCAATTTACGTATTGAAAGCTATTATGAATATGGCAACTAGTGGCAATCATCCCATTACAGATGATTTGATTTTAGGTGGTGTGTCGTGTGTGTTTTGGACGTTAACCATTGTAGTTTCCATTAAATACGTCATTATTGCACTTAATGCAGATAACAACGGTGAAGGTGGAATTTTTGCCTTGTATGCCATTGTTCGACGTTATAAAGCAAAATGGACGATTATTCCGGCTTTATTAGGTTGTGCGTCCTTAATGGCGGATGGTTTTATTACGCCACCTATTTCCATTTCATCCGCAGTAGAAGGTCTTACTATTTTGTATCCTGGATTGCAAACTGTTCCCATAGTAATTGGAATTTTAATAGTAATATTTCTAGTTCAACAGTTTGGTACCAATAAAATAGGTGGATTGTTTGGACCTGTAATGTTTACATGGTTTACGATGATAGGTGTGTTAGGTGCTATACAAATTGCACAAAATCCAACTGTATTTAAAGCAATTAATCCAATGTATGCTTTTAATCTAGTATTAAATTATCCCGGTGGATTTTGGTTCTTAGGTGCTGTATTTTTATGCAGTTCCGGTGGAGAAGCTTTGTATTCGGATTTAGGACATTGTGGTAAGCAAAATGTACGTGTAAGTTGGTCGTTTGTAAAAATTGCCTTATTGTTGAGTTACTTTGGACAAGCAGCATTTATTATAGGTAATAAAGATTTTGATTTTCAAGCAGTCGCTCCGTTTTATGCTGTAATGCCGGCTTGGTTTTTGAAAATTGGTATTGCAGTAGCAACGATGGCAACAGTAATTGCATCGCAAGCATTAATTTCTGGTTGTTTTACGATGGTGAATGAAGCTATGAAATTAAAATTATGGCCCAATCAGAAAATTATCAATCCTACGTTATTACAAGGACAAATTTATATTCCTTTTATTAACTGGTTTTTATTTTTTGGATGTTTAACAGTGGTATTAATTTTTAGAGAATCCGGTAAAATGGAGGCCGCATACGGTTTAGCCATATCTATTAATATGATTATGACCACCAGTTTGTTGGTATATTATATGCACATCAAACGAAGGCCAAAGTTATTTATTTGGGCATTTTTAATTTTCTTTTCTTGGATAGAATTTACTTTCTTAGTAGCTAATTTAGATAAATTTCCACACGGTGGGTGGTTTGCCGTATTAATTGCAGCATGGATTTTTGTGATGATGTATTTATTCTATCAAGGAAAAAAATTACGCAAAAAACATATTGAATTTGTGGAACTAAAAGATTATTTAGATGACTTAAAAGATTTACAAAACGACACCAGTATTCCAAAAGAAGCGACCAATTTGGTGTTTATGTGTAATGCTGATGATAAACGACATATAGACTCCAATATCATTTATTCCATTTTCAGAAAGAAACCCAAACGTGCCGATACATATTGGTTTGTACACGTTGATATCACGAATGATCCGTATGGTGCCAGTTATTCGGTTGATACGATAATTCCACAAAAATGCTTCTTTATTAATTTGAAATTTGGTTTTAAAGTGGAGCACAAAGTGCACGTGATGTTTACACAAATTGTAGAAGATATGGAAAAGAGAGGCGAGATAGATTTGTTGAGTCAATATCCATCTTTGCGTAAACATGGCTATCCGGCAGATTTTAAATATGTAATTATGAATCCGTTGGTTTCCATCGATAATAAATTAAGACCTTTTGATCAACTTGTAATCAAAGCGTATAATATGATTAAGTCGATTAGTTTATCGGCACAAGAAGACTTTGGATTAGAAAAAACCAACTGCCGTGTTGAGAACGTTCCAATACGAATTGCTGGAAAAACACATATCGAA
>CAZDOT010000050.1:0-5888 GCA_964507125.1 uncultured Chitinophagales bacterium
ATAATAGATGTTAGAAGTTATTAGTGCACAAAAAATTGAACACAATCTACTTTCCGATACAGAAAGTAACAAAGGTAGTAAAATCAATGCTTTTATATTGACGAGGGACAAATGAGGTACAATTTATGCGAAAACATACGCTTTGAAAGGTAGAAAAAGGCATTAATATTCCCATTCTGAATGGCTTACTGGTTGGTTGTTTAATTCTTTTTTTAATTGCTTCCAGTTGGGTAAATGATAGTTCATTAAATCTAAAAATCTATCATTATGATGCCTCTCTAACAAATGGATGAGTTCGTGAACAATAATATACTCTAAACAGGTTATTGATTTTTTTGCTAATTCAAGGTTTAACCAAATTCGTTTAGCTTCAATATTACAAGTTCCCCATTTGGTTTTCATTGATTTTATTTGCCATTCATTTAGTTGAACGCCTATTTGATTTACCCACTTTTCAATTAATGGTTGAGCTGTTTTTTTTAATTCAGTTCTATACCAATCGTTCATTACTCTACTCTTTTGTTCAGCAGTTGAGTTTGGCTTCACTTCTAATTGCAAATAGGTTTTATTCTTAATAATTACTTGCTGTTTTTTATCAGTTTCAGCAATAGTTAGTAAGTATCTTTTGCCTTGGAAATAATGACTTTCTCTTTCTATAAATTGTCTTTCAGATTGTCTTTCTTGAGATAAAAAATTTCGTTGATTTCTTTTAATCCAACCTAATTTAGAAATAACAAATAGTCTTATAGCATCATCAGTAATTCTTTCAGGTACAGCAACACGCAATCTTCCAGTAGGTGGATAAACTGCCAAGTACATATTTTTAATATCCTTACGCACTATATCAATCATCATATCATTTACTTTAATTTGGTACATCTAATATTCAGTTTGATTATAGACCAAATCATAAATTCTTTTGATTTCCATTTCATCAGTAATATCAAAATCATTTAATACTGATTGAATAGCAATTTCTACTTTTCTGCGTTTTATATGAGTACTTCGCCATTCATCGTCCATTGTTTCTAATAGGTGTTCATTTAATGCAATTGCTAAAGCTTCATTTCTATTTAGATTGTCAAATAAAGCTCTTTTTGCCGATGTGTCTATTGAAGTAGGGTAATTTTTAGATTGGTTAGGTTTCTTAATTTGCTTGGTTAATTCTACAATCTTTTTTAAATATTCTTCATACCTATTTGCTTCTTCTTTTCTTAATTTAATGAGTTCATCTAATAGCGTACTCATTTTTTCATAGTACATTGGATTGGTTGGACTTTCTTCAATAATTACTTTTCGCAAATTATTTTCAATGGTTTCAGCCATTGCTTCTCTATTGCTTCTAATAGATTGAGGCAATTTATCTAATGCACTTACTCCATTTTCAACTAATAATTCAACTAAACTAAAATCATCAAAAGCAGATATTTTTTTGCTTTCTTCTGCACCTATATAACTATCAATTAAGAAACGCATTGCAGGTTCAAATTTTTTCAAATCCACATAATCGCCACTTGCTAATTGTATTTCTTTTCTTATGTTTTCGTAATGCTTAATTTCAGCTTTAATTGCTTCAATTTGCTTGTTTGTAAATCCTGCTTCTTGCATTTCTTCTGATATGCAAGAATAAGCTCTGATAACGCTTATAATAGCTTTATATAATGCAACTCGTTTTGGTTCATTTTCTTTTAAATCTTCTGCTATTTCAGTATTGCCACAGAAATATTGTATAAATTCTTTTGTTTGTTTGGGAGGTTCTACGGGTTCACATAATGCTCTTATTACTTCTAAAGCATCTTCTAATTTTTCTTTTGCTTTTTCTAATCTGTTTTCTAAAAGTCCTTGCACATCTTCTTTATCATACCCCTCAAATGCTTGTGAAGTATAATCATCTATGGCTGTTTCTAAACTACCAAATAAGTCTTTGTAATCTATAATGTACCCATATTCTTTGTCGTCTCCATCTAATCGGTTTACTCGGCATATTGCCTGAAATAATCCGTGGTCTTTCATTGATTTGTCAATGTATAAGTAGGTGGCAGGTGGTGCATCAAATCCAGTTAGCAATTTATCTACTACTATCAACAATTTCATTTGTGCAGGTTCATCAATAAATTTCTTTTTGGCTTCGTCTTCAAATTGTTCAGGCGTTTTACCATTTAGCATTTTTTGGTAAATCTCATACTGCATCAATTTTTCTGTATAACCTTCGCCTGTTTCTTCTCCCTTTATATCATTGTAATTAGGTGCAAATGATGTAATAATTGCACACTCTTTAAATCCTGCTTGTTGGAATAATTCATAATATCTACAAGCATTATAAATACTGCCTGATACTAAAATGGCATTACCTCTACCATTAGCCAAGCGTTCTTTTTTACGCATATCAAACAAAATATCGCCTACTATTTTGCTTAATCTTTCTTTACTACTAAATAGTTTTTTGAGTGTTCCCCATTTTTGTTTAAGTTCTGTTTTAGCAAAATCGGTTAATCCTTGTGTAGTAATTTCAAACCAATCATCTATTTTTTCTAATGAGTTTATTTTTTGTTCTATGTCTCTTGCTTCATAACGCAAATCCAATACTACACCATCTTTTACGGCTTCATCAAACTTGTAGGTGTGTATGTATTTACCAAATATTTCAATACTTTTTTTCTTTTCAGTTTTTAAAATTGGTGTGCCTGTAAAACCTATAAACAAGGCATTATCGCCTAAAATACTTCGCATTGCTTTGTTTAAATCTCCGCTTTGTGTTCTGTGGCATTCATCTACCAATACATAAAAATCGCCTTTAGGTTTAAAGTTTTTAGGCAAAGCATTTTTGAGTTCATCTAAATAATTATCATAGTTGCCTTCTTCTTTATTTCCAAACTTGTGTATTAAGCTACACAATAACCAAGGTGTGGCTTCGCCTAATCTGCTTATTAGGTCAGTACCATTTTTTGTTCTTACAATTTCTTCATCTACACCTCTAAATACTTTTTCAATTTGCTTGTCTAATTCGTCTCTATCGGTAATGATTAATACCCTTGCATTGGGATTGTGTTCTCTTATCCATTTGGTAAGCCAAACCATTGTAAGACTTTTGCCACTTCCTTGTGTATGCCAAATAATTCCGCCCTCATTATTTCTAATGCTTTCTTGTGTGGCTTTTATGCCAAAATATTGATTGGGTCGGCATAACTTTTTTTGTCCTCTATCAAATACAATAAAGTGGTATAGCATTTCTATTAAACGCTCCTTGTTTAACAGCTCAATGATGTTTTTATCTAACAAATTATCATAGTTAGCTGTTATCTTCCTTGTATTTTGGGTTAATGCTAAAAGGAAAGTATCATTTGAGTTGTAATGCTCGTTTACTTCTTTCCATTTTAGGTAATATTTTTCTTTGGTAGCAATAGTTCCATAACGCAATCCTTGTGTATCATTACCTGCTAACACTAATTGTATGGTGCTAAAAAATGGACGTATGAATAAATCTTTTTGATTGTCTAAATTTTGCCTAATACCTTCTTCTATTCCTACTGTACTGCGTTTGAGTTCTAATACACCAATTGCAATACCATTGATGTATAAAACAATATCGGGTCGTTTGGTGTGAAACTGGCTTTTAATGGTTACTTCTTCTGCAATGGCAAAATGATTGTTTAATGGATTTTTCCAGTCAATCAAATAAACTGTTTCTTTGTTTTTCCCTGCTTCTTCTTTTACCGAAATGCCATAACGCAATAAGGAATATACCGCTTTGTTAGCTTGGTATAAATCATCATTGGCATTGATGGTTATAGCTTTTTTTAAATCAAATAATGCTTTACTAATAAGGGTTTCGGTGTATTTTTCTTCTAGATATTGTAATAAATCTGCTTCTCTTAAATTGGTATTTTCATCTTCGCATAAATTGCCTAAATAGGAATATTGCAACTCCTTTTGAAAAAGTTGAATTATTCTGTTTTGTGTTAAGCGTTCTGTATTACTCATTATCTAAATAATTTCATGTAGGGTTCAAAGGCAAATACTCTATTTCTTTTATAACCTGTAAGTTCTACTAAAATCTCTAATCTCAAAAAATCATTTATCAATCGTGAAATAGTTGTTGTGCTAAATTTTGTGGATTCAGCAATACTTTGTAAGTCAGTAATGGGTTCGCTATATAAATATTGCAATACATTTTTGGCTAAAAGTTGTTTTTTGCCCAACGTTATGATCTTTGTTTCTAAATCATTTCGCAATGCTATTATGTTTTTAAAGGTTTGTATAGAGTTTTCAGCGGTAACTCTTACGCCTTCTAAAAAAAACTTTAACCATTGCTCCAAATTATTTTTACTGCGTACTATGGTTAAATTATCATAGTAATGCTCTTTGTTGCGTTCAAAAAAATCGGATAAGTATAAAGTGGGTTTTACCAAAAGTCCATTGTTTACCAAATATAGTGTAATCAGCAAACGCCCAATTCTACCATTGCCATCTAAAAAAGGATGGATAGTTTCAAACTGGTAATGCAATAAGCCGATTCTTATTAGATGTGGCAAATTGGTATTAGGATTGTGTATGAATTTTTCTAAATCTGACATATAATCTAGCAATCCATCTTGATGGGGTGGTATAAATTTGGCATCTGCCAAACTGCTACCGCCAATCCAATTTTGACTGATACGAAATTCTCCGGGTTGTTTGTGCTTTCCTCTTACGCCTTGTAATAATATTTTATGAGTTTGCTTTAACAGCCGATTACTCAAAGGCAAATTTTGCAGTTCGTTTATAGCTGTATTCATTGCCTCTACATAATTTTGAACTTCTTGCCAATCGTCTTTTTTTTCAGGATTAATAAAAGATTCTTTTTGTACAGCTTCGTCAATATTGGTTTGTGTGCCTTCTATAAGGCTACTTTTAGTGCCTTCTTTTATTACATGCATTTTAATAAAAAAATCTACATCGGGTATCAGTTGGCTAAAAGCATTTAATTCGCCTAGTTTTTGGTCGGCTTGGCTCAACAGTATAGCAACGGCATCGCTATCGCAATGCCATTTGGTGTCAATACAAGTAGGTTCAAAGCTTTGGTATTGAAGCCGTTGCACTAATTTTCCTGCTTTAAATTGTGTAATATTCATTTGTTAATAAAACTGCATGAACTGCAAATATAATAATTTATATTTTCAGTTGAGTCGTTTTTTGAAAATAAGGAATTTTATATTTTCAGTTGTCTTAACTATGATATTTATTGATTATATTATGATAAAATTTTGATAATCATAAACATCAATTAAATCTCATAAATCATAGTTTAGACGAATTTTACCCGTAAGCAAGTTTTGCATCATACCTTGTTTTAGGTGTTGGTATTTGTGCAGTTTGCTTTGCAATAGCTCTATCTCATTATCCATATCGGTAAGAATATCGGCTATTTCTTCTTGTTCTTCAATAGATGGAAAGGAAACCTTTAATTTTTTTAAATCACTACCATAAAGATGATGTATTGTTATACCTTTTGCTAAATTTCCTATTTCAATCCTTTTTTCTTGATTGATAAAATAGGTAAGAAATATTGAATTATATTCAAAATGCTTTTTCCTTAAAATAATTATATCTCCTCCTAATCGTACAGTATCCAACAATATCGTAGAAGATTTGGCTAAATCAATACCTTTTGTAGTTGTAGAACCAGGGAATAAAATATCTCCTTTTTTTGAACTTACTCCTTCATCAAAATTCGTAAATGAGTTTACACTTTTAATGACTTCATTATAGGTAGTAAATAAATCTCCGTACAAAATGCACCTATATTTCCCACCATTAGTATTGACTTTTGATTTAGATAAATTACTGCCTTTAAATATTTCACAAATCTTGCCTAATTCATATTCATTCCAACCATTCTTCGGCTTTAA
>CAZDOT010000050.1:5988-9404 GCA_964507125.1 uncultured Chitinophagales bacterium
TTATATGTAGTATTGCTTACTCCCATTCAAATCCCATTTTATACAAATGTTGGCTTACTCTGTCTTCCAGTTTCTTCAACTGTTCTGTTTGCAGTGGTAGTGGTGTTTCGTATCGTGTAGCCAGTTCTTTTATACGCTGTGCCAGTTGTTGGCTTATGTTTTCCATTTCGGTATGTATGCTTTGTTGTATAGCATTCATCCATTTATCTTCTACCACTAATTGTTTAATATCATTGGTCGTTAGCTTTTTGTATTGGGCTAATGTTTTATTGTCTAATTTTTCGGTAGCTATTTTTATTTGCAGGTTAAGTGCTGTTTGTTGCTCCAATAAATCTAAATATTGCTGTAATACTGCTTGTTCGCCATAAGGTGTTTCTGCTTCGGCTACCATTGCCAATACTTCTGCTTTTTTACGCTTGGGTGTTTCTAATTCTTTTAGTCGCTTTTGTATATTGGCTTTGTTTATTTTATCCAAATCAGCAAAATAACCATCTTCGGTATTGTGTTCTTCTTCCAGCTCGGTTAATTGGTTGCTTATGTTTTCTTTTTCAGCCTCTAATTGTTCAATGGCTTGTTTATCTGATTTAAAATATCGGTTAATAACCAATTCGGCAGGTACTAAATCACAACCCCAACCTTTATCTATTTTTTTACCTGCCTTGTTTTCGGTTATAATTCTATAAGGTTCGGCTACCCAACCATCAGAGGCAATAATGTAGCAATCATCTTGCATTATACTTGCCCAATAATTCATTAAATGCTGAAATACGCTGTAATTTTCTAATAATGCAGTTTGCTCAAAAGTTTTTAAAATACTTTCAGCAATAGTATGAATGAGTTTTTTAGGTTGTAATCCTTTGTCTTGCTTTTTGAGTAAATCCGTTGTTTTATTTACCCATTGTTGCAATAGTTTGTTTATCTGTAATGAATAATTTACAAACTCTTGATGACCGAAAATAGTAAGTTGAATATGACTTGGTTTTACTTTTAGCTGACTGTAATTTTTTCGTTTACTATCTACTTTAAACAGTTCTTTGCGCAAGGTTGGGTAAACTTGCCAATAGGCATTTAAAGCATCAATATCAGTTTGTGGAATACCACCCAATAAATGAGCTTCTATATCTTGTAAGTCTTCTGCTTCTTGGCTATCTATATATCTTGGTATATTTAGATTGTAATCATTTTTAGCATCGGCAATTTCTTGGATGCTTACCAATTTGCTATATTTTTCGATTTCAATTTGCTTATTAAATACATTTACTATTTTATGAATATCCTGTTCTCTCAATCGGTTTTTATTGCCATCTTTTATAAAACCTTTACTGGCATCAATCATAAAAATATGCTTACGCTTATCAGCATTTTCTTTATCAATAATAATGATACAAGCAGGAATGCCAGTACCATAAAACAAGTTGGCAGGTAAGCCAATAATACCTTTGATATATCCGTGTTGAATGAGTTTTTTACGAATTTGTGCTTCGGCATTACCACGAAATAGAACTCCGTGAGGCAATATACAAGCACCTTTGCCTGTGCTATTTAAAGATTTGATGATGTGCAACAAAAAAGCATAGTCGCCATTTTTTTCAGGTGGAATACCAAACTCAAAACGATTGTAAATATCATTGAAAGGCTCAAAACCCGTAGTCCAGTTTTTTAATGAAAATGGCGGATTGGCTACGATATAATCAAACAACTTTAGATTATGATGTTTATCCCATAATTGAGGATGCGATAAAGTGCTTTGTCCTTTATGAATTTCGTGAGTTGCATTTCCGTGTAAAAACAAATTCATACGAGCCAATGCGGCTGTGGCTACATCTTTTTCTTGTCCATAAATTGTTCCTTTTCCGTTGGCTTCATCCCACACTTTTAGCAATAGCGATGCACTCCCACAGGTAGGGTCATAAAAGGTAGTTTTGTTCGTTGCGTTTTGTACATTCAGCACCTTTGCTATTACTCTACTTACTTCACTTGGTGTGTAAAATTGACCTTTGCTTTTGCCACTATCTACTGCAAAATGTTGCATCAAATATTCGTAAGCATCGCCTAAAATATCATCTCCATCAGCTTTGTTTTTACTAAAATCCAATGCAGGGTTTTCAAAAATAGCGATGAGTTTAGACAATCGGTCAATCATTTCTTTGCCTTTGCCTAATAATTCAGGGTCGTTAAAATCTGCAATGCCAATAACTTCGTTGAGGTCATTGGCTACTGCTATTTTTCCTATAATTTTATTGATTTTATCGCCTATTTCAGGATTGCCTTTTAATGCAACCATATCTTTAAATCCTGCTCCTTTAGGTACTATGATTAAAGCGTTTGGGTTGTTAGTGTATTTATCACTAATGTATTTTATAAATAACATCACCAATACATAATCTTTGTATCGGCTGGCATCCATTCCACCACGCAATTCATCGCAACTTGCCCAAAGGGCACTATATAATTCAGATTTTTTTATTGGCATTTTTACTTTCGGTAATATTTTTTTTAACTAATTCTACAGCATTTAATGCCAAATTCTCGTTTTCTAATAAACGAGAAACTTTATCTGCCAACCAAACTGTTTGCAGTTCATCTTTTTTTATTTTAAGGAATTTGGAAAGGATAGTTATTTGTTCTTTTTTCAACCTACGTTCTCCACGCTCAATTTTGCTGTACATAGGCGTATCAATATGCAAACACTCCGCAATATCTTTTTGCAAAAATTGTTTATCATCTCTTATTTCTTTAAGAAAAACACCTAAAAGGTTTGCCATATTGCCCTATTTTTGACTTGCCAAAAATAGGAAATTAAATCTTGCTATCAAAATTTAAAGGAAACTAATTTTATAATGAAACTATCGTCCTACAGTAAAAGGATGCCCCAAAGTAGCCTAAAACTGCAATGGGGTATATTAATTATACAGTTGTATTAATATTCTCCTTCTGCTGATTTATTGAAAATTATTCCCATAGCTAAAATTGTTTCATCTTGATAAATTGTATAAACCTCAAAAGTGGTACCAACACCGCCATTTTCATAGTAATGTTCCGTGATGATATATTTACTATTATTAAGTTGTTTCAAAAATGTTCTACTATAAACATAATTAGACTGATTGATTTGTTTTCTAATGCTCTTATAAGTTTCCAAACACTCATAACAGAATTTTTGAGGGGAACACCATTCAACTGAATTAGGTTTAACTTTTATAGTGTCATTAAATTTACCAATTAAGGTTTTATTGTTTTGAATATAGCCTTTCTTAATTATTGAAGATTGAGAAATATTACTTGCTTTAAGAGTGGTAAACTCTTTCAATAATATTGTTTGAGAATTTGCAAAGGAGCTAATTAGCAATAAGAAGTACAGCGAAAATATTTTTTTATTTTCCTGATACAATACCTCACTACTTTCCAATGCAAAA
>CAZDOT010000051.1:0-9085 GCA_964507125.1 uncultured Chitinophagales bacterium
ATTGACTATTGACTTCATTACTACATAAACCCAAAAAGCTATCTGAGTAAATTTTGTAGTGTGCTACATAACAAAACAGCAAAGCCACCAACTTCGCCTATTATTAAAAGATACATTCCATAGGTCGTAATTAAATTGCGTTGTTTGAATTGGTTTTCTGTATGCTTTGTGATTCCTAAAATGATGTACGTAACAATGGCAATTCCAAAAAATAAAATTGGAATAAGTGCCGCAAAAAACTCTATCGTTGTTGATAGCGTGCTTAACTGTACAAACTCTTTCAATACTAAACAAGCAAATGCATACAACAACGAGGCTCGATGTGCAATATCAACATATATATGTGCTTGGTGTGTCGGGCTTTTCATGATGCTAACATACTTCCAAACTCCGGTTAATAAACCAATCATAAAATAAATTCCACAAGCAACAATTGTAACAATTTCAGCGGGTTGTAAGGTTGGCTGCATACATCAAAATTTTGTTCGTAAATGTAAGCTTTTAAAAATCAATTTTAATTAATTAAAGATAATAGCAGTAGCTAAAACAATTTTAAATTTGAAGATATAAATTTAGGTTATCTTATTTTACAAATAGATTCGTACCAACAATTCAATATTACGTTTGTATTTAAATCGCATTAAAAATCTATTGACCAAATAGAATCTTTTATACCATAGCTACCATTTCTATTTCGAGCAATTTTCTTCTGGTAATGTTTGTAATTATCGGCTTTCACTTCGTCATCAATTATGATGGCTTTATACATGCAGTAGTTTTTTTTTGCAAGTTATCATTTCCATAAAAAAAACAACCATTCATAAATCCAAATCTACATTTCATGAATCCAAACAACCAAAAAACAGTAGAAGTTAGACCTTTGTATCACATTTATTAATCAATAAAACAAAAGTCAAATGAAAAAACTAACAACAATTTTTATGTTATTCGTTGCAATTGCAATGGTTACATCATGCGGAAAAAACAAAGAAACAGAAAAAGAAAGAGTTCTAAAACTACTTACAAGTGGTAATTGGTACTACCAAAAATATGAAAATTTAGAGACAGAATATGAAGCTGATTGTTTTGATAATACAGACTATTGGGCATTTAGCTCTAATGGTAGTTTTGAAGAAAATTGGGATTTTGGAGATGGTACATATACCATAAGCGAGGATGGTAAAACTATAGTAATAGAGTTTAGCCCTGAAGTAACATTTACAATTTCAAATATTACAATAACAGAAAATACATTCTCCTTTGATTTAAGTAATGAAGATGATAATTTAAGGTTCACTTTATCAAAAACAGCTGATGTTTGTGAACCAGTATAATTGAAAGCATCGACTAAAGGTATTTTTTCGGTAAAATGAGAAACGTAAAACTGTAATAATTAGTAATGTTAATGTAAGATTCATCTAAAAAAAATTACTATAAATAGAGATTAACTCATTTGAAGAAAATAATTACAAAAACCAATAAACAGAAGAATGACAGGTGATATCACCTGTCATTCTTAATTTAAACAATAATGCTATTTTGAAAAAGACTGAGAAAAAGATTCAAATAATTTTTGTGTAACAGTATGGTTGAACATTTTTTCATCTAAGCTACTCACCCATCGAATACCACGAACAGCATTGGTTACAAATAGTTCATCTGCTTGATATAAATCCGAAACTGTTATTGATTTTTCTTCAATTGCATATTCCGGAAACTTAGATAAAATATAGGCTCTACAAACACCTGATACAGGTGCATCTTTCAATGGTGGTGTAATTATTTTATCCTCTTTCACCATAAAAATATTATAAATAGAAGTGTCTGCAACTGTTTTATTTTCATTCAAAACAATAGCATCATCAAAGCGATTACCGCGTGCATATGTGGCAGCTGCTTCATAGATCGTTCTGTCTGTATGTTTTAAATTAGCAAATGCATCTATTATTTTATATTGCTTGGGTAAAAGCGTTAACCTCAATCCATCTTCTTTCCAAACAAAGTTAGTTTCTTCTAACGGTTTTAAAGTACAATTCCATTTCAAAGTTGCAATATCGGGCATGTAATTGTGTGCTCTATTTTTTTGAATTTCCATCCGAAGTCTAAAATTCTTGAGCTGTTTCTCTATACATTCATATTTTAAAAGTCGAGCAATTCTATCTTCAATTTGATATGGATTGGTTGGCACATTCAACAGCTTTAAACTATTGCACAAACGTTGCACATGTCCATCTTTCAGTACAAGTTTGCCGTTTACGACTTTAATAGTTTCTATCAATCCAATAGGTTGCATACGTGTACTAAATATAAAGAACTCCGTTGAAAAACGGAGTTCTTTATCAGTAATATTAAATGGAATTTAATATTGTGATGGAATTAGATACAAATAGTTAGTTTGTTTTTATATAAACATTCCAACCATAATCTGCTGTGGCATTATCTGCAGGACGTTTAAAATTCTCTGCTTCCGTTTCGCCATTTACACATTCATGTTTGTAAATGGTAACAGACGTATCTGTCACATCTTTGAAGAACATCACAAAATAGACATTACTTTTAGATATCGAACCACCTTTTCCGATTGTTATGAGTTTTAAACTATCCGGTTCATAACTATGTAATACTTGCGTATAAGAAGTATTGTAAACAAATCCTTCCATTTTGTATAAGATAGAATCCGGATAGAAAGTATGCGTAGAAGTTTGTGAACCAATTCCGGGAATAGTAAATTTCCAACTATATACACCGGAGAATGGAATTTTATGCGTATTCTTTTCTTCTTCTATTATTTCTTCTTTCGTACAACTAAAAAACAGAAGCGTAAAACTCAATAAAAAAAATATAGATGACGGTTTCATAAAAATAGTGTTTGAATGTTATTTAAGGTCTGTTGTGCCATCTGGTTGGTAAACAAAACGAATAGTATAATATTTAGAAATATCTAATAATCCATTTGGTGAAGCCGGAGCATCTTTGTAATAGCTAATAAATTCTAATTTTGCATATTTTCCGGTTGCCGTTTTAATCACAAATACTTTTCCTGCTAATGGTGTAATGGTATGATTTGGTGGGCCAGCATAATTATACCAACCATTGTTGCTTCCTGTTGGAATTGCAAGCGTTGCTCCATCTTGTGTATAACCGGTTGTAGGTGCCGTAGTTACTTCAGAGAATAAAGTATCCATAATGATAACACCAGCTACTCCTGAACCACTTGTACCACCGTTCAAACGAACCGTAGTTCCTTTAAATGCAATATCCCAATTTGTTGTAGTAGAATCTGAGAACGGAACAGTATCTGCATTAGCAAGGCTATAGTATTGAAAATTCGAATACGTTGCATTGATGTTTGTATCAATAATTGCGGTTAAAGGTGTGTCGATTTGTTCTTCTTTTGGGTCGCAACTGATAAGACCAAAAAGTCCGGCGATAAATGAAAATAAAAATAGTTTTCTCATGTTGTAATTATTTAGTTGAGTTTAAAAAATTTATTGTTAAACCAACCAACCCGGTGATTCCGTTCATAGATGGAATATTTGTTGGTCGTTTTGTATTTAGCATATTATCGAGTCCTACCATTAAATGGTATTTATCTTTAAAGGATTTTGTAAACGAGAAATTCATTAATGCATATCCTTTTACATATTCAGAAGACACATCTAAAATTTGATTTCCATTCAAGTCTGCCCAACCATATTTACCTTTATATATTACGCGTAAATACGTGTTAAATGCATGTTTCTTGTTTTCGTAGTAAATTTTCACATTGAAAGAATGTTTACTTCTGTCAAATAAACCACCGTATTCTTTTTTAGTAACGCGTACTGTTTCTAATGTTACCGGATCGCGACGAAATACTTTTCCTTCTTCTAATTTTTTGAGTACGTCAATATTTTTGGCTTCCACAAAATTATAACCAATGCTTAGGTTTAAGCCTTTAATTATGGTGTACGTTAAATTAGCTTCGACACCTTGTGTATATACTTTATTTAGATTAAAATAGGTATAAATTAAAGCTCCATTTGTTTTGATGGCTGTGGGTGTAGCCTCAATCAAATCTGTAATTTGGTTTCTAAAATAATTTGCTGTAATGGAAAGTTTAGATGGTATTGGATTAATGATTACTTCAGCATTGGCAGCCCAAGATTTTTCCGGAACTAAGCTTTTTATTTGCTCTT
Source organism: uncultured Chitinophagales bacterium (assembly GCA_964507125.1). GTDB lineage: Bacteria > Bacteroidota > Bacteroidia > Chitinophagales > JADIYW01 > JADJSS01. The sequence goes on from CAZDOT010000051.1 coordinate 4,179, forward strand.
TGGGAATGCTGTAACTTTGTATTTGTCCTAATTGCTCTAATTCTTCTAATTTTTCTAAAGCAACTTCGGCACCAAATACAGAATAGTTTACTAATGCATTGGTGAAATTCAAATATTGTTGTCTGATTTCGGGAGCTTTAAAACCACGTCCGCCGGAAATTTTAATTGCAAAATAATCATTGACATTAAAACGTGCAGAAATTTTTGGCGACAACCATTGTATTTTATAATCGCTCGGAAAATCAGAGCGATTACCAACGTTTATGATAATTCTATTTTTCCAATCGTATTGATATTGAAAGAAAACATACTCTTGATGTTGTTGAATAAACTGTCCAACTCTGTTCGATTTAATTGTATTATAGAAACCACCCACACCTGCTGTAAAAAGATGCCCTTTTTTGGTGTAATCCAATTGTGCTTCTAATTTGATTAATAGTTGTTTTAAATTATCAACGTATAAATCAGCATCTAAATCTTCACCAATGATATTGCTATTATAATTGTAATAGGAATTATAATTTTTCAGATTAAATACAATATTTTTCTTTACAAATTTAAAATATGGTGAGAAGGCGAATTCATTAATAATATCTCGTTGTACAGCAATAATATTGACATTAGAATCATTGAGGTAATTATCTCTATTATGTAAATTAGAATAATAATATTTCAACCCTATTCCTGTTTGAATATAATCATTTACTTTAACACCAATTTTATTATTAAAGGTAAAATCGTTATACGGTGCACCTTCTTTAAAAACAGTGGACTTATTGGTATGATATCCATTAGAAAAATTATGCACTAACATACTTTCAAAGCTTACTTTCTTTTTGGAAAATGCACCAATGAAAGAGGTTGTCAAGATAGCCGGAGATTTATATTGTATAGACAATTCGGCTTGTTTATTTATGTTTCCAATATCTTCTGTAATAATATTGATAACACCGCCAATAGCGTCACTTCCGTACAAACAAGAAACAGGACCTTTTACTATTTCTACACGTTTGATGTTGCCTACAACAATTCTTGATAAATCAACCACGCCGGCATTTTTCCCGATAATAGGTTCGCCATTTATCAATATCAATGTGTATTCTGCGGATAAACCTTGTAATTGTACGCCGGTTCCTAAAAAGTGTGTTAATTGAATGCCGGTTTGTTCTTGTAATAAATCGCCTAATTTTACGGTCCCGGTGGCTTGTATATATTTTTTTGCAATTACACTTAAAGGTACAGTTGAAGTTGATATTTTTGACTCCGTTTTAGTGGCAGTCACTACAATTTCTTCTATTAATGATTCATCTGTTTCAATCTTATTTTCATGAGTAGAGTCTGCAGGAAGTGCAAATGAAATTGTAGCAACTGCACAAAAAAATAGTATCAAAATTAAACGTAACATTTATTCTAAAGGGTAGTTATATTTATTTTTTTAAATGTTCATTTATTATAGTTCGTATAGCAACTTTTGCTTTTTCAGCGTTGTATTTCTTTTCTTTCATCAACTCGATATTTAAAGCAAACAACTTTTCGTGTAAGGCTTTTCCGTCTAAAACTCTGTTTACTTTTAATTCAGGCGTAACCGGAATTATTTCGTCCCAAACACTTCTTACATCGTACCAGAAAACCTTATTTTTTTCCCACCAATCTATACCGGCTTTGCATCTGCTTTCTTCTACTTTTGCATAAGTATTATGACCAACTTCTTCAGCAATTAAAGTATCTTGTACACCATCGTGACGTGCCACTTTTTTATTGTCTTGTTCATGAATAAAACCTGTATCAGAAATATGTAATCTGTTTAAACGGTTTAATACGTTATAATCAGAACGCTTAGAATATTCTCTACGCGGAAGTGGTGCATCCGTGTTCGATTCCCATAAAGTTTTTCCATCATAATATGCAAACGTAGCATAACCATCGTATTGAGGTCTATCATCTACTTCAAATACTTTTTGTGTCCATGTACCCTTTACTTTATCTTGTGGTATTGTAACTTTGCTCCATTCATAATCTTTATTGTATTTATAAATAGAATTGTTTTCATAACTCCAATCTTCTCTCCAATGTTTTACAATCATATCTTGATCTATAATTAAGATATGTTGCATTTTTACTGAACCATCTTTTTGTGGCTCATAAGAAACCCATTCTAATGCTTCTTCACGATATTTATCTCTTAATTTGTAATCTTTTGGATAACCAAAAGTTTCTTTATACTTAAAATCTACTTCAAAACAACCACATAAATTTTTAATGGCATTTTTGTCTTTCTCATAATTTGATTCGTTTGCGTTGGCATTTACTGCAATGGAAAAAAAGGCAAGTGTGAGTAGGTAAATTTTCTTCATTATATCAAATATTTTCAAATCGTGCACAAAGATAAAAAGCATTATTTAAAATAAGTCTAAATAAAAATAAATACCTATAAAAATACCTAACCTAACTAATTTTGGGTATCAATAAGAGCATAAAATAGAGTATCATACTGCCGTCATACACAATTTTTATCCATAGCTTGGGCACTATATCAGATTTTAATTGCGTGTAAACCTGTAATCCGGTTACCAGAAAGATAAGTGAAATTAAAGTAGAATCATCTATATATTTATTGGGAAGATGCATCCAATTAATCAACATAAAAATGAAAATAAGCGCAAACACATACAATATAGCCAACATAAAGGCAATAAATTTTGATTTTTTAATACCTAAAACAGAAGGAATCGTGTGCATGTTAGTCGACTTGTCGGTTTCAGCATCATTGATATCAAAAGGAAGTGTAATGAAAAAGATATATATAAATTGAACTAAAAACAATAGAATTACCAATCTAGATAAATCCGATGGTTGTTGCATTACCAACGATTCGGTATAAGGTAAAATAACCGAAGTGGCACTCCAAACAAAGGCTATCAAAAATATTTTTACAAACGGAAAATCACGCAAACGTGTTTCTATCCCAAAAATTTTAAATATGGGAACAGGATATAATATGGAAATTCCACCAATTAACACAAGCACTAAAATTGTTTTTAGCTGAAGGAAAAGTGTAAAAATGACTGCAAAAAATCCGGAAATATAAATCGTAATTTTATTAAAATTGGGGTAGCGTTCAAACCACTGCACAACCAACTCATCTTTGTTGGAGTAAGCTCCTTTTTTAAAATATACCCAACGGCTAATTTGATATACAAACCAAGTAGAAAAAAAAACTTGTGCCGATAAATACCAAAGCGATGCAAAATGTAAATCCAACAATATCACATTTGCCCATAAAAAACAAACTGCTGCTATGGCAATAAATAAGTTGGTTTCTATTAATAACTTTATAAATCGGAACATAAAAAAATCCGTCTAACATTCGTCAGACGGATTTCAATATACAATTTATTTTCTAAAAGGAGATGGTATTGATGTTAACTCAAATATTTCAATCGCATTTTAGGTGTAATTTTTTTCAACGATTCAAAAATCAATTTAATTACATCTTCCACATCAGATTTAGCAACGGTTTCAACGGTAGTATGCATATATCTCAATGGTAATGAAATTAAAGCACTCGGAACGCCACCGCCTGTATAAGCAAATGCATCGGTATCGGTTCCGGTTACGCGGCTGGCAGCATCGCGTTGGAATTTAATTTTTTCTTTTTCAGCCGTGTCAATGATTAACTCACGCACGATGTTGTGAACCGCTGGTGCATACGTAATTACAGGACCTTCACCGCATTTAAAATCGCCATGTACTTTTTTATCTATCATAGGTGTGGTTGTATCATGGCAAACATCGGTAACAATTGCAATATTTGGTTTAATTCTATTAACAATCATCTCCGCACCTCTCAAACCTACTTCTTCTTGTACAGAATTACAGATATATAATCCAAATGGTAATTTTGTTTTTGATTCTTTTACCAAACGAGCTACTTCCGCAATCATAAATCCGCCCATGCGATTATCCAATGCTCTTCCTGTATAGAATTTTTTATTCAAAATCATCAACTCATCTTCAAAAGTGGCAACCGTTCCTACGTGAATGCCCATACTTTCTACTTCTTTTTTGTTTTTAGCACCTACATCAATGGTGATATTTTTTAAGCTTGGTGCTGTATCTTTTGATGTGTCTCTTAAATGGATAGCCGGCCAACCGAAGATACCTTTTACAATACCTTTTTTAGTATGTAAGTTCACACGCATAGATGGAGCAATCATGTGATCAGAACCACCATTACGAATTACATTAATAATACCATCATCACCAATATAACTTACAAACCAAGAAATCTCATCTGCATGTGCTTCGATAACAACTTTGAATTCTGCTTCCGGATTGATAACACCATACACTGTTCCATAATGGTCTACCTGATAATCATCAATATACGGTTTGATATAGTTTAACCAAATTTTTTGTCCTTCCGCTTCAAAGCCTGTTGGAGAAGCATTGTTCAAATATTTAAATAAAAAATCTTCTGCTTTTTTGTCAATAGAGTATTTCATAAAATAAAAAATTAATTAAAAAGTATAAGTTGACATCAACGTAAAAAAATTACATTTTGAATAATATTATTGGAAGTAATCCAACAAAATATAATGCAAATGTACAATTTTTCTTAAATGTTGCTGTATTAATTTAGGTATTTTAAGATTTTATGAGCCTAATTAGATTAAAAAAACCACGAATAAATCGTGGTTTAAAATGCAATAAAATAGTGCAAAAATTGAAATAACAAATTAATTACATCTGTAACTCATCTAAAGAAATGATTTGCTGCTTAGCCACATTTCCGGCATTGTCGCAAATATCTAAACTGATATTTATAGGTGTGGCATTCCAATCTATATTAATCATACCAAAGCTAAAATTTCTATACACATCACCTATTCTATATTGGCTCGGAC
>CAZDOT010000052.1:0-8012 GCA_964507125.1 uncultured Chitinophagales bacterium
TCAGATGACTTACAGTCATCCGACCAATTATCTAAAATAAAATAAAATAAACTTTGTGCTCTTTGTGAAATATTTTGCATTCTTTCGGTTAAATTATAAAAATGAGATTACCACTTTCGTGAGAATGACAGTACTATGGTCTATCGACCATCGACCATTGACTTCATTATTTCATTCATAAAACTAACATCTCAAAAATCGCTGTGGATGTTTTTTATAGGATGATTTTTTGCATTCGTTTATTAAGTTGTAAATTGTACGACTAAATACTATCTAATCTTGGCAGCCACCGTTGATTCTATACTTAAAGATTTACACGCCAACAAGTTTGAGCCTGTTTATTTTCTTTTCGGAGAAGAAGCATATTATATAGATTTGATTGAAAACTATATAGCTGAACATGCATTACAACCACACGAAAAAGATTTTAATTTCTCGCTTTTTTATGGAAAAGATGCCGATGTTATTGCTATTAAAAACGAAGCTACGCAATATCCAACTTTTGCCGAAAGGAGAGTTGTGATTGTACGTGAAGCGCAAGATATTAAAGTGAAAGATTGGGAAGTTTTTGAGAAATATTTTGAAAATCCCGTAAAATCGACCATTCTCGTTTTTGCACATAAAAATAAAGCACTCGATAAACGGACTAAAATTGCCAAACTCATCGAGAAAACTACTGTCTTTGTTGAATCTAAAAAGATAAATGATGATGCTTTGCCGAGTTGGATAACGAAGTATGTACAGAAAAATAAATTTGTCATTAAGGAAGATGCGGCAAAAACGCTGGCAGAAAATTTAGGAAATGATTTGTCTCGCATTGCACGTGAAATAGATAAGTTGAGCGTGATGCTGCAAGAAAAAGAAGAAATTACACACGATATCATTGAGAAATATATCGGTATTTCGAAAGAATACAATATCACAGAATTTAATAGTGCCATTGTGAAAAGAGATTTTTCGAAAGCGATGAAAATGGTATTTTATTTTGAAAAGAATCCGAAAGCGGGTCCGCTTATTCCAATCTTAGCTTATATGTACAATCATTTTAGTAAACTCTTTGTTTTACACCAACTAAAAGATGTAAAAACGGCAACGGCTGCCATTGGTTGGATACCGCAAGATGTAAGCAATGGTGTGAAATTTTATGCACCAACTAAAACAATGGAAATTCTTCATTTGCTTTGTGAATACGATGCAAAAGCAAAAGGTTTATACGCAACCGGAAATAATACGGATGCCGATTTGCTTAAAGAATTAGTATTTAAAGTAATGAAATAATAGCACTATTTCTCAAATCCAAATTCATCAAAAATAAACTTCAATTCGGTATAGATATGTTCTTTGTTGAAACCATACGTTTCTAAAGAATAATTATGTGTACTCTTATATTTTTTCGCCGTAGAAGTTGCAACTTCTAATTTCTCTAAAAATTCAGGAGTGATTTCTAATTGTAATTGGTCGTAAATTTTTAAAACTGTTTGTTTAGGATGCGAAACTAAATCTGTGTAGGCAACGGTAATGAAATTCTCTTGTTTGAAATTTTGTTTCTGCTCGTTGAAATACTTATAATATTGAATACCTAATTCGCCCCATTCTCTGTATTCTTCTGAGTTTTCCGGAATTGACGGATGCAAGGCAGTCCAAGGTTCTGCAAACATAGAAGTAAATGATGGAATGGCTTGATAAGGATTGCGGATTAAAAAGATGATTTTTACATCCGGAAATAATTCGTGTAGCATTTCCAATCTGCCCGAACTCATTACTGTTTTGCTTAAAAATATTTTGTCGCTACCTAAAGCATACATCCAGCGTTGAATGGTACTTTTGTAATAATCTTTGATGTATTTTTTAGTGGTTTCATCCAACTTATCCGGAATATATAATTCTTTAAATTCTTTCAAAAATGGCGTTACTAAACCAACACTGGCAGATATTCCGGAAATAAAATGCAAGCCTTCGTCTTCTTCCGATTTGTTGAATCCGGTGGCATGAATATCGTCCCATCCACCAAACATTTTTGTATTTATCCAATCAATAAGACGGTGTAGTGGTTTACCTATTTTATTATCAATAGCACTAAAAAACTGAATGATGCGATATAACGTAATAGATGGAAAAGTGGTGTGATATAATAAATTATATACAAACTTTTCTTCATCTAAGCAAAGTAGACGATGTAAAAAGGTGGTGCCGCTTCTCGGATTACTAATAATGAAAACCGGTTGTTTTATGGTGATATCTTTATAGTTTGGAAACAACAACTCGTCTAATAAGCGTGTGGTGATATTGAGAACACTCACAAATAATATCACAAGAAAATATAAAATGCCAATGAAAAAACGACGAATAGTGAAATGTTTAAAGCAATGTAAATAAACAAACCTTGCATGCGTACGCATCCGTACGTAATATATTTTAGAGTCTAAAAATGTCATTTATTTTGTTGCGGATGCAAAAATACAATTATTCATACGAAATAATGTGCCAAAATGTGTTAAGATTATGATAGCTAAAGGTTTACCGAACCTCGCAAATGTCCCATTTGTCTTAAAATCCAATTTTTACGTCGGATGATATACGATGTAGGTTTTCCGGCATTCCATTTTCGTGGATTTGGTAACACGGCAGCTAAAGTGGCAGCCTCTGCCTTACTTAAATTTTTGGCATCTTTTTCAAAAAATGTTTCAGCAGCAGCCTGAGCACCATAAATGCCATTTCCCATTTCAATAACATTTAGATACACTTCCATGATGCGTTTTTTGCTCCAGAAAACTTCAATTAAAAAGGTAAAATACACTTCAAATCCTTTGCGAATCCAGCTGCGTTGTGGAAATAAATATACATTTTTAGCACATTGCTGGCTGATGGTGCTGCCACCTTTAATCGGTTTGCCTCTTTTTTGTAGTTTAATATTTTGTTTAGCCACTTTTTCAATTGCTTCAAAATCAAATCCAAAATGTTCTGCAAATTTTTGGTCTTCAGATGCGATAACAGCCAATACTAAATTCGATGAAATTTCATTCATTGGCACCCAATCTTTTTTGATTTTAGGTGCTTCACCGGATACTACTTGTTCCACACATCGGATTATCATCAATGGTGTTACCGGAATAGGAATAAAACGAAAGAGTAATGTAGAAAGTATGCTTAATACAAAAAATGCTACAATGAGTCTTTTCGTCCACTTCCATATTTTTTGTATCCAACTTTTCATTAATCTATTTTATTTGTATTTGCTTTTGTATAAAGATGAAAAATACAATACTTTTTCATCTTTTGTTTATCCAAAGTTCTAAAAGTAACTGTATCTTCAAAAATAGAAATTTCCACTATTTGTTAGTTGTCTAAAAATGGATGAATGAGATTGTGGATTAGTTGATAAACTTTTTAAGTACAAATGTATATATTTGAAAAACTGAAAAATACTTAAATAAATTACACTTTACTTTTATGGCAGCAACAGAAACAACACGAATACCTTTAGGCTTTATAGCACCGGATTTTACTTTGTTAGATACCGTTTCCGATACGATGAAATCTCTGCAAGATGTAAAAGGAGAGAAGGCAACAGTCATCATGTTTATTTGTAATCATTGTCCGTATGTAAAGCATGTCAATAAACAATTAGTTTCGTTGGCAAACGATTATCTTCCTAAAGGAGTTGCATTTGTAGGTATCAGTTCTAATGATGTCGAAAATTATCCGGATGATGCACCGCATTTGATGAAAGCAACTGCCAAGAATGAGCTCTATCCTTTTCCATATTTGTACGATGAAACACAAGAAGTAGCCAAAGCATATCATGCTGCATGTACACCGGATTTTAGCATTTTTGATGCTGATTTAAAATGTGTGTATCGCGGACAATTAGATAATTCCAGACCAAAAAACGACAGTATTTCTGATGGAAAAGATATTCGTGCAGCGTTAGATAATATAGTAAATGGCTTGCCCGTAAGTGAGATGCAAATTCCAAGCTTAGGTTGCAATATAAAGTGGAAACCTGCTGTGTAGTTAGCTATTTTGAATCATTTTTTGTTTTTAATATAAACAATGAGCATCTTAAAAAAAATAACAGATAACCCAATTGTTGAGAGTGCTAAAGCATTTCAAAATGCTATTAAAACAGCTAACAATTTAATTTCTTTAATTTCTGATAATAAGATTTCTAATTCAGTTCGCGAAATGCTTAAAGGATTACGAACAGTTATTTCGGAAAAGCCCAATATTACTTCTGTAAATCATTATATCAATCATTTTTTATTAAAGATAGATCCCGAAAATCAACCAATTGTAATTAAAGAAATGTTGGAAGTTTTTCATGAAAGATGGAAAAATGTAGACAGAAAAACTGCTGAGATTGCCAATCAACAATTTGATTTTTCGGAGAAGACCATTTTATTGCATGGCAATGATTTGAATGTTCAATCTTTGATTGAATTATGGAGTGTACAACAAAAGAAGTTTAGTATCATTCAGTTGATTTCGTTAGATGATAAAGTTGGCAAAAAACAAGCAAAAACAATAGCACAAAAAGGTGTTCCTGTTACTGTTATTGATGATGCAAGTTTGGGTAAGTATCTACCAAAAATAGATGTCATTTTATTGGGTTGTGATATTATCATGCACGATACTTTTATTACAAAATCCGGTGCACATTTAATCACTGCAGCGGCACAATATTACCGTATTCCGGTTTTTGTTTTAGCTGATAGCAGAAAAATCTTAAACAAGAAATTTTTTCCTCAATCCGTAATCGATACCATGATTGGCAGCGAAATAAAATCTAGTGATACAATATGGAAAAATGCACCTGAAAATATTGAAATTATTTTTAATCATATCGAAGAAGTTCCCAATCAACTTGTAACTAAATTTATTTTAGAAAAAGAAGCATTCACACCAACTGAACTCATTGACAAAATCGACAAAGTTTTAGTAACTAATTTCTTTTAGAGTATCACACTTGAGTATTGAGAAAAGAAGTTAAATCATAAATCAAAATTCTCACATTTTAAACAATAACTGCAACATAATTGCATTTTGTAAATAAAATTGTATATTTGCAATCATGTTGCAAAAGTTACTTTTAATATTTTTCTTGTTTAATACTGCTTTGTGTTCTGCTACAGAATGTACGTTGGTGTTGTCAGGTAAAATATTAGACCAACATGATAAATCACCATTGAGTTATGCGACCATTTACATACAAGAATTAAAGAAAGGTGTAGTTGCAGATTCAAATGGAAATTATACTATTAATAATCTATGTAATGGAAATTATACTTTAATTATTGAACATATAGGTTGTTTGCCGGATACGATTCTGATAGAAATAAATAAGCACACTTTTGCTAATTTTTATTTAGAACATCACTTAGAAGAATTGCAAGAGTTTATATTAACCACAGCTAAAGTTAAGGATGAAAGCACACAAACGAATAATATAATATCAAAAGACAATTTAAAACAAATAGAAGGTAAAAGTATCAGTGAAATTTTATCGAAAGTAAATGGTGTAACTCAATTGAAAACAGGAGCCAACATAAGTAAACCGATCATTCATGGTATGTCAGGCAGTAGAGTTGCACTCATTAATAATGGAATTAAATTAGAATCACAAGATTGGGGAACAGAACATGCTCCGGAAATAGATCCGTTTAGTGTGTCTAGCATAAAAGTAATTAAAGGTGCAGGAAGCCTTGCTTATTCAAGTGATGCGATTGGCGGAATGATACTGATTGATGCACCATCCTTAAAGAAATATAAAAACATACGAGCAGATGTTAGTTTGGTTTCTCAAACAAATGGGAAAAGTATAGCTACTTCAGCACAATTAGAACAAGGTTTTAAAAAATATGTTGCCTATATGCTGCAAGGAACGTATAAGCGAAGTGGCGATGTAAGTGCGCCGCATTATAATTTAAGTAACACCGGAATACAAGAAGGAAATTTATTTACTTCTGTTGGCTTCTTTAAAAATAAATGGGATGTTGATTTTTCTTATTCCTTATTTCATCAACAAATTGGTGTATTGAAAACCGCACATATCGGAAATTTGACCGATTTACAAAATGCAATTGCAAGTGATACACCAATTATAAATATGCCATTTTCCTATCAGATACCAAACCCAAAACAAAAAATTACACATCATATTGCCCGTGCTAAAATCAAAAAGTTTTTTAAAAATGAGCAAAAGATAGAATTTACTTATGCATTCCAACTCAACAACAGAAAGGAGTATGATATTAGACGTGGCGACCGATCCGATATTCCGGCATTAGACATGCATTTAATGTCCAATTATTATACAACTTCTTACACAAGACAAAACAAGATTAGACAATCTATAAATAATGGAATAAGTGGAGTTTCTTTTCAGGCACAACACAATTATAATAATGCAGCAACCGGCATTCGGCCATTAATTCCCGATTATTATTCCTATTCTATGGGCGTGTATAATTTGGAATATTTTACGATAAAAAGAGCAATGATAGAACTTGCTGCTCGCTACGATTATACCAGATTTAAAGCATTAAAATTTGATATGCATAATGTATTGCAAAAACCAACTTTTAATTTTCATACGTATGCTTTTGTTTTGGGTTTTAGTTGGAACGATTTAAAAGAAATATTTAAAATCCAAAGTAATATTTCATTCAATGCTCGTTATCCAAATGCCAATGAATTATTTAGTGAAGGTTTGCATCATGGTGTTGCGGCTCTTGAGTTTGGAAATGAAAATTTACGTCCCGAAAATGGCATAAAATGGATGACAACACTCACAACAAAGTATAAAAAATATTTGCAAGTTGAAGCAGGTATTTATGCAACTAAAGTGTACAATTATATTTATATCGCACCATTGCCAGAGCCTGTTCTAACGATTAGAGGCGCATTTCCTGCTTTTAAATATTATCAAACCAATGCACGATTAATTGGGTTTGATGTGCAAGTAAATTCTGAACCTACCAGTTTCCTGTCCTTGCAATTTCAATCGTCTATTATTCGAGGAAAAAATACAGAATCAAACGAGTATTTAATTTTTATGCCAGCAGATAGATTGAGTAGCAGAGTAGAATTACATCACGATTTCAAAAAAGTAAAAAATGTATTTCTCAATTTTAATGTAAATTATGTTTTTAAACAGCATAAAACGCCAATTACAATTCCAGACTTAAAACAGGCTCCGAATGCATACTATACTTTAAATATGCAGACGGGTTGTCAATATAGTATAAACGAAAGTAATAAAATTTCTTTTTCCGTCTCCGGTGAAAATATTACCAATGTTGCTTATCGAGATTATCTAAATCGATTTAGATATTTTACAGATGAAATGGGTTGGAATGTTGTTGTTAGATTAAAATATGAGTTTAATTAAATAAAATAGATAAAATGAAAAATGAAAAAGTATGGAATGTTTTGGTTGCTATGTTGTTAATAATAACAAGTGCTTGTCAAAAAAATCCCATTCCAATTAATGAAGAAGAATTGATAACTACGTTAACGTTAAGTGTACAGGAAAATGGAAGTAGTACCATTACACATTTTTCATTTGAAGATATTGACGGTATTGGCGGAATGCCTGCAACTATAGATAGTTTATTGTTGGAAAAAAATGCGACCTATCAAGTATCCATTTCTTTATTTAATAAATCAGTTTATCCGGTTGATACTATTTCAAATGAGGTGTTAGAAGAAGGAGATATGCATCAATTCTTTTATCAATCTATACCCAATACAATATTGAAAGATTTTACATACGAATCACCAAATGATATAAATGGGAATCCGATAGGATTAAATTTTTCATTTGATACAGATAATACATCTACCATCGGAAGTTTAAAAATAATTTTACGCCATCAGCCCAATAAAAATGGTTTAAATGTTAATATCGGAGATATTACAAATGCCGTTGGTGAGACAGATATAGAAATTGAGTTTCCCGTTCGATTGGTTGAATAATGAAATAATGTAATAATGAAGTAATGAAATAATGA
>CAZDOT010000053.1:0-7950 GCA_964507125.1 uncultured Chitinophagales bacterium
GGAATATTTACTAATACAGAAGATGTTTTTGCAAATCACTTTTTGTTCTTAAACGATTTTATTTTCGCTCCAATTTATTTGTTTTTATGGTATTATGTTGTCATGAAAGTGGCAAATTCAAAATATAAAGGTACGGTGCATTATTCCTATTTGGTTAATGCCTTTAAAGTAAAAGCTGTGAGTAGCTTTATGTTTGTTTTAGTTTTTGTATTTTATTATGGTGGTGGTGATACATTTGCCTATTTATGTAATGTCATGCAATTGCGAGATTATCTTTTTATTGACCCTACGGCAACTTTTCACATGATGTTTCGTCCCGATAGTTTTGAAGCGCATTATGTAATGGATAGTTATATGTTGGCTGGTGGAACATATTTAACGGATGATAGCTCAAGAATTGTAATTACAATAAGTTTCTTCTTGAGCTTTTTATGTATGTCTTCGTATGTTTCTTTATGTATCATGTATGCTGCATTTTGTATGATGGGTGGCTGGTTGTTGTATAAAACATTTGTAGATATTTATCCGCATTTGCATAAAGAAATCGCCATTGCTTGTTTGTTCATTCCTTCTGTTTGTTTTTGGGGCGGTGGTCAATTGAAAGACCCAGTCTGTATGGGATTTATTGGGATATTTACCAATTCAGTTTATGAGGCATTTTTAAAAGGAAGAAATGTACCCAAAAATGTTTTTTTAATTATTTTATCTGTATACGCTATTATGCAAATAAAAGTTTACATCATACTTGCCTTTGCTCCGGCTGTTGCACTTTGGGTTTTTTCAAGATATAGATATACTATTAAAAGTCCATTTATTAAAACAATCATCGGACCAATAATGATGGTGTTGGGTGCTGTTTTAAGTGTGGTAATTTTAACTCAAATGGGAAAAGTTGCCGAGCGATATTCGTTTGACCAAATGATGCGTACCGCACAAGACACCCAAAATTGGTTGATTACCTCTTCCAAGATGGTTGGAAGTACGTCATTCTATACATTGGGAGATATTGATTTTACCATGATGGGAATGCTGAAAGTATTTCCAAGTGCAGTGAATGTGGCATTGTTCCGCCCATATTTATGGGAAGCGAAAAAACCCATTTTGATGTTGTCTTCTTTGGAAGGACTAGTGTTTTTTACCATTACTGTTCGTCAAATATTTAAGGCCGGTTTTTTTGGTACTTTGAAACAAATTTCCAACAATCCGGAAGTGCAATTCTGTTTGATATTTTCCATCATCTTTGCATTTGCCGTTGGCTTCACGAGTTTTAATTTTGGCGCATTAGCACGCTATAAAATCCCATTTATGCCTTTCTATTTATTGGCGTTCTTTATCTTAGCAGATTCAACCAAGAAAATGATTGCCTCTAAAAAATAACATTAAATTAGTATCTTCGCATTTTTAGAAAAACTCAGAATTTTAACATCACATCTCTTTAAAAATTAATGTAATATGAAAATCGCAGTAGTAGGAACCGGTTATGTAGGCTTGGTGTCCGGAACTTGTTTGGCTGAAACCGGTAATAATGTTATTTGCGTAGATATCGATGCACAAAAGGTTGCTCAAATGAAAGAAGGGAAAATTCCGATTTATGAACCGGGATTAGAGGTGTTGTTCCATCGAAATATTAAAGAAGGAAGATTGCATTTTACTACCAACTTAGAAGAAGCAATCCAAAATGTTGCCCTAATTTTTTTAGCACTACCTACACCACCCGGTGAAGATGGAGCAGCTGATTTAAAATACGTTTTGGGTGTGGCCGACCAATTAGGCAAAATCATGAAAGACTATAAAGTCATAATTAATAAAAGCACTGTGCCTGTTGGTACAGCAGAAAAAACACGAGCAGCCATTGCCAAAAATGCTACAGTAGAGTTTGATGTGGTTTCTAATCCTGAGTTTTTAAGAGAAGGTGTGGCGGTAGATGATTTTATGAAACCGGATCGCGTAGTAGTTGGAACCCGTTCAGAGCGCGCTCGTAAATTGATGGAAGAATTATACAAACCTTTTGTTCGTCAAGGAAATCCTATCATTTTTATGGATGAACGCTCTTCAGAAATGACAAAATATGCCGCCAATTCTTATTTAGCGGCACGTATTTCATTTATGAATGAATTGGCTAATTTATGCGAAAAAACCGGGGCTGATGTAGAAACTGTACGTCAAGGAATGGGAACCGATAACCGAATTGGAAAACGTTTCTTATTTCCGGGTATCGGATACGGCGGAAGTTGCTTTCCGAAAGACGTACAAGCATTAGCCAAAACTGCTGATGAAAATGGTTACGATTTCAAAATTCTGAAAGCGGTGATGCAGGTGAATGAGACACAGAAACATGTGTTGGTAGAGAAAATTTTTAATCATTATGGAAATGATTTAAGTGGCAAAAAAATTGCACTTTGGGGCTTGGCATTTAAACCAAATACGGACGATATTCGTGAAGCACCTTCTTTGTATATCATAGAAGATTTATTAAATGCCGGTGCTGAAATTGTTGCCTACGATCCGGAAGCCATGCCAAATGTACAACACCATTTTTCTACCTTATCAGCACAACAAAAAGCAAAATTACATTTTGCAGATTCATATTATAAAGCGATTGAAGAGGCTGATTTCTTAGCCATTTTAACAGAGTGGACAGAATTTAGAACACCGGATTTCTCCAGAGTAAAAGCATCCTTAAAATCACCGATAATTTTTGACGGTAGAAATTTATACGATTTGGATGTAATGGAAAACGAAGGTTTTTATTATAACAGCATTGGACGTAAAACCATCACTATTTAATTTATTTCACTTTTAATTCAATAAAATGTCTCAAGATAAAAAACGTGTGTTGATTACAGGTGCAGCCGGATTTTTAGGCTCACATTTATGTGATAGATTTTTAGCCGAAGGTTATCATGTAATCGGTATGGACAACCTCATTACCGGAAATATTAAAAACATAGAGCATCTTTTTCCATCCAAAGATTTTGAATATTATCACCACGATGTAAGTCGCTTTGTACACGTGCCCGGTAAATTAGATTATATCTTACATTTTGCATCGCCGGCATCACCAATAGATTATTTGAAAATGCCGATTCAAACGTTGAAAGTAGGCTCATTAGGTACACATAATTTGTTGGGCTTAGCAAAAGAAAAAAAAGCACGCATGCTCATCGCTTCTACTTCAGAAGTTTACGGTGATCCAAATGTGCACCCGCAACCGGAAGAATATTGGGGCAACGTCAATCCGGTGGGTCCGCGTGGTGTGTATGATGAAGCCAAGCGTTTCCAAGAAGCTATTACGATGGCATACCATAATTTTCACGGAGTAGAAACTCGAATTGTCCGCATATTCAATACGTATGGTCCAAGAATGCGATTAGATGATGGTCGCGCGTTGCCGGCATTTATGAGTCAAGCACTCAACGGAGAAGATTTAACAATTTTCGGAGATGGCTCACAAACACGCTCTTTCTGTTATGTTTCTGACTTAATAGACGGAATTTATAAGTTGTTATTGAGTGATTACCATTTGCCTGTAAATATTGGTAATCCACAAGAAATTACATTGTTGCAATTTGCAGAAGAAATACTTAAATTAGTAGATACACCTTCCAAAATTTCGTATCATCCATTACCAACAGATGACCCGAAACAAAGAAGACCGGACATCACCAAAGCAAAACAAATTTTGGGATGGGAACCAAAAGTAGAACGCGCAGAAGGTTTAAAAATTACTTTAGAATATTTCAAAAAAGAATTGGGAAAATAAAAGATGGAAGAATTCATAGTAAAAGTTGGTAGGAAGATTCATGAAAAATTTAAACCGATAAGTAGGAAAATTCCTGAAACTAATTTTTATTTTGACAAACCAATTGCTTCTGTAGAAGGAGGAAATCAATATATTAATGATTTACTGTCAACAGGAAAGCCTTGCATGATAACACGCATTGGATCTACGGAATTATGGTGTTTAAAAAATGCATTAGAAATTGAAGAGTTAAAGAAGGATTCTACATTAGTTAGAATATGGAAAAGAATTCAAGGGAAATATCATAAATGGCAACATTATACAGGTTATGCTATGCATAGATACTCCGGTTTTTTTCCGAATACGCCTCAAAATTTAGAAAAATTTAGTTTGTTGTATTTTTCTGAATTACCTAAGGCAGACATAATGGGTGTATGGTATAATTATTATGAAGATATTGTTTGTGAGAGATACTGTAAGAATACACAATTAATTAGATTAAGAAGCATAGAACCCTATTATTCTGCACAACCATGGAGTAAACATCTAGCAGGGAAGAAAGTATTAGTTATTCATCCATTTGAAAAAACCATACAGCATCAATATGCCAAACAACCTTTGTTGTTTAGCAATCCGGATATACTTCCAGTCTTTGAATTAAAAACGATAAAAGCAGTTCAGTCTGCCGCCTTTAATGAAAGTGGATTTTCCAATTGGTTTGAAGCGTTAGATAGTATGAAAAAACAGATGCAACAAACGGACTTTGATATTGTATTAATAGGTGCCGGTGCGTATGGACTGCCCTTAGCAGCGTATGCAAAAGATTTAGGTAAACAAGCAATTCACTTTGGTGGTTCCCTCCAAATATTATTTGGTATTAAAGGAGCAAGATGGGACAACAATCCTGAAATCAATAAATTTTATAACGAACATTGGGTGCGTCCTTTTCAAGAAGATACACCCGATGATTTTAAAAAAGTGGAAGACGGTTGTTACTGGTAAGTAATTTTAGAGTTTTCATACATATAAGCAAAATTACTTTTATTGTATAACATTTTAATTTTCCATTCTTTTATACTTCAATATTGAATTGATTCCACTTCTATTTTTTATTTTTTGCCGATATGTAAATTATTACAAGGTTGCTTTTTATGGATATAATTCCTAAATTAGTACATTTAAGATAAGAATGTTATAAAGATGTTTATTACAAATGAATTTTTAAGTTGATACCCGAAAATAGAAGTAAAAGTAGTATTATAAATACGCTCAAGATATTTCAAATAATAAGAAAAATGGATGGGACTAGAAGCAGCATTAATTAAACTCGGAATAAGAATCCACGATAGATTATTTGGAGTAGCAAGACAGTTGATAAATGCTTCATCTTTTCCTGCTGGCTCCATACTAAGTATCAATGAAGGAAGTAATTTAATAGAGAAATTATTGCTCGATGGTAAGCCGTTTATGGTAAGTAGATTTGGGCAAGTAGAATTATCCTTGCTAATAGATTATCTAGAAATTAATGAATTAAAAAAGTTAAATAAACTGCATAGAATTTATGCTCAAATAATAGGTAAGGTAGCAGATTGGTCACCTAAAAGTATTGTGAATATAGAACGAAATGCAGGTTTTTTTCCCGTGAATAATGAGAATCTCATACAATTTTCTGAATTGTATATTGAATTACTCAAACGTATAGATGCATTGGGTGTTTGGTTTAACTATGGTGAACAGATAATGCATCAAAAATTTCTTACTCATGCCCAATTAATTCCTTTAAGAAGCATAGAACCCTATTATTCTGCACAACCATGGAGTAAACATCTAGCAGGGAAGAAAGTATTAGTTATTCATCCATTTGAAAAAACCATACAGCATCAATATGCCAAACAACCTTTGTTGTTTAGCAATCCGGATATACTTCCAGTCTTTGAATTAAAAACGATAAAAGCAGTTCAGTCTGCCGCCTTTAATGAAAGTGGATTTTCCAATTGGTTTGAAGCGTTAGATAGTATGAAAAAACAGATGCAACAAACGGACTTTGATATTGTATTAATAGGTGCCGGTGCGTATGGACTGCCCTTAGCAGCGTATGCAAAAGATTTAGGTAAACAAGCAATTCACTTTGGTGGTTCCCTCCAAATATTATTTGGTATTAAAGGAGCAAGATGGGACAACAATCCTGAAATCAATAAATTTTATAACGAACATTGGGTGCGTCCTTTTCAAGAAGATACACCCGATGATTTTAAAAAAGTGGAAGACGGTTGTTACTGGTAATTAATATTAAAATATTTCCTATTTTTTAAGTTTTCTATTAATATAGGATTTACCTTATTTATATACCCTTTTCGTATCCAGACGCCATAATAATTATCATACTTATCAATAAGATATTTTAATTCTTCCTCTGAATTCACCCAAGTGTGAAGAATCATATCTGGATGGTATTGCTGAATGCTGTAAATTAGATCCCATTTCATGTGTCCGGATTTAAAGTGAGCTTCTTTTCTGCGTGGCATTTTAGCTATTTTCCTTTCACATTTACCCAATAAATCTACAGAGTATCGACCTGAGAAGTAGGGTGTTACACCAGCAAATGTTACACCAATTTTTATTGAGGGATCAGAGTATTTTTTCAAATCAAGAGCAAATAGTGCAAGTGATTTACTGTCTTGTACATCCTTGCATTTATACCATTTAAAACCTAAAAAAGAATATGCGTTCATGTGTAACCAAATAACAAGAAATAGGATGGAGATAACACTATACTCCCTTGATTCTGTATAGTTAGTAGATAACTTATACAATCCAACTGCACAAATAAACAAGAAAACAATCAAGGCTAATCCCATATTCCCAAATCTTCCAAAGTACATTCTGCTACTTCCACTCTTGTAAAAAAATAGAAAATATAGCATGCATACACCTAGCATAACAGCAAATAGAATACATATTTGTTTGTATTTTATGTTGTCACGTAAACTAATAATTAATAAAGAAAAAAATAAAGGTGCAGATACCGCAATACCCGCCGTTATGTGTCTATTGGGAAAGAAATTATTTTCCCAAGAATCACCACCTACATAAATACTATAGGCAATAGAGATAATATATATTAAGAAAAAAAAGTAATATTTTTTAAAGAGAATTCTATTAATGAATAGTAATATTATAAACAATAAGAAATATAATGCCCAACTTTCAAGAAACGAATAAAAAATAAACTTACCTCCATAATATAAACGCTCTGTTAACGGTACGGATACTTTCAAAAAGAATGTATTTGGAAGATAATCCCCAAAATAATATAATCTAAAAATAGTTAATGAGATAATTGTAAAAGAAAGTGTTAAAAAGGGAATGATAAGTTTTATAAATGAGACTCTTTTAAAATATTTAAATGCAAAAACCATTAATATTACTGCTGTATAGATAACGGTATCCATTCTTATTAAAAACAATATAGAAACTATAATAGAAAGAAATGAGATTTGTATGGTTTGAGATTTGAATGGCTTAATACTTTTATATATAGTGCAATTCATTAAAAAAACAATTACTCCAACTTCTAGACCAAGAAGGCTCCAAAAAATGATAGCATAAAAGAGGCCAATAAACAATAAAATACCAATTTGAATAATTTGTTTCTCATTCTTTGTAGCAGCTTTTGAATCATTAATAATAGTTAAACTTATTTTGTAGGATAAAACTAGATTTGTAAGTAGAATTAAAAGTGAAACTGTTGATATTACTAATGAAGTTTTGCTGTCACCAACTCCGGTTAACTCTACAACTGAATAAAAAAACATCCATAAGAAATTTGTAAAACCTTCTACGTATTCCCCAATATTATACACCAAACCCAATCCATGAACAAAATTTTTAGCATAACGCATTGAAATCATTGTGTCATCAAAAAGTGTGAAGTATCTAATACCGTCGTAAACAAACGAAGTATTAAAAATAAAATAACTACAAAAAGAGATTACACAAAAGGCTACAAAATATTTTGTGTATTTTAAAAGAATAGAAACTAGCTGCATAGGTTGTTTAATAAATTCCAATTAATAAATGATCTGTGAATGTAAATATAATATAATATAATACAAAATAGATTAATCACTACATATTTTAAAAAATATTATTTAAACCAGCTTGCATATTTCACATAGTTATTAGCAATGCGTTCATTCTGGTCTTTG
>CAZDOT010000054.1:0-1414 GCA_964507125.1 uncultured Chitinophagales bacterium
TATGCTAATGACAATGGAATCAAAACTTCCGGAACAGGTATCAACGATGGGAATATTAGAACTTCCGGTAGTCGTAGTTTTTCTACTAATGCAAACTACGGTTTTGTAGGTAGCAACGATATGGTTTCAGGCAATGGATTGCCTTCTACCGTTGCCGGTTTATATATGTATAAAGCAGGTGCTTCTAATACAGTAACGCTTAACAATGGCGGTACTTTGGTGAATGGTGTACTTGGTTTGCAACAAGGTAAACTTATCTCTTCTGCCTCACAGAAAGTTACCTTAGCGGAGGTGGCCACTTCGGATATTAAATCGCCGGCAAATGCAGGTGGTGTACAAGATATGGGTTATGAAAATAGCTATGTAGTAGGCGAGATGGGACATAAATCCAATACAACAACAGAATTAATATTCCCAATTGGTTCTGCTTCTGTTTATGGTCCTTGTGCATTAACACCGTATAACAATACTTCTCAAACATATAATGCACAATACACTAGTGTCGGTTTCGGTGATTATGATTTAGATCCGTCAAATTCACCTCAACTTGACCATGTAAGTTTAGTGGAATATTGGAATATCAATTCATCAATCCCGCCATCTGCCAATGACGATGCCAAAGTAAAACTATTTTGGCGAGCGCATAGTGTGGTTAATGGAACTACGCCATCTGATTGGGATAACTTACGTGTAGTTCATCACGATGGCACCGACTGGAATACAGAAGATAATACGGCATCTTCTTCTGAAGTAAATGGCACAAGTAAAAATTGGGGTTCTGTAATTTCACCGAATTATGCAGCTAATTTTTCTCCATTTACATTAGGTACTATCACGTCCACCAATCCACTTCCGGTGGAGCTAACATCTTTCCTTGGAACATGTGAAGAAGGCAATGTACAATTAAAATGGAGCACCGCTTCGGAGTTGAATAGTCAAGCGTTTTTAGTACAACGTTCATTCGATGGCAAACAATATGTAACCGTAGCCACTATTCCGGCGGCCGGAAATTCAACACTTCCATTGCAGTATCAATGGTTAGATACATCGTCTGCTGCTTCGGAAAGTTATTATCGCTTGGTGGAATTAGATCAAGATGGAAAGCAAACTATTTATTCGTTTATACACGTGCGTTGCGGTGAAGTAAATGGCATGCATGCGTATTACAATCAACCAAATATTGTAGTAGAAGTGAGCTCTACCAGCAATAAACCTATTGCATTAAATGTATATGAGCTGTCCGGAAAATTATTGCACCAAGAAACAAAACAAGTACAACGCGGTTACAATCGTTTTGATTTGAATTTTAAAAACAAACTTGCAGATGGAATCTATATTATCCAATTAGTGGATGATAAAGAAATCCAATCTTCTAAAGTTTGGGTGCATTGATGGCTTATTGAGTATAGAGTAT
>CAZDOT010000054.1:1514-7918 GCA_964507125.1 uncultured Chitinophagales bacterium
GAAATCTGAAATCTGAAATCTCCATTCATCTTCTAAATTTAATGTACAAACTGAAAAATAATTTCGTACTTTTCGTTAGATGAATTTGCCGGAAACATCAACAGACTTTAATGCCCTCAACGATTTGTTGCAGGTGAAAGACAGCAGGTTAAATGCCTTGTTGGAAGCCACAAAAGCCATTAACGACAATGTTTCGGCAGATAGCTTATATCAAATTTTTAAGTACACACTCAAAGCACAATTACAGGTAGATCGCTTGGCGTTATTTATGTACGACCAAACTTGGAAACGTGTAGTTTGGGAAGCCAACAATTCCGATATTTTCATTCCGATACAATCTAATTTTGATAAGTTTACTACCGTAAAAGAATTAAGTGAACAAGAGCAAATAACCTTTGATGGATTTAAGTATGTAGTACCCGTTTACCACAAACAACATCCGTTGGCAATGGCATTGCTCGGCAATATCGCCATTGATTCAACGCATCAAAAAAGTGAAATGTTGGATTTTGTGCAAACGTTCACCAATATCATCACTGTTGCAGTAGAAAATAAAAGATTGTTTAAACGCGAACTGGAAAAAAAACAATACGACAAAGAATTGGAATTAGCATCGAAAGTGCAAGGCATGTTGATTCCGAAAAAATTACCTAAAAATCATTTGTACGAGTTCTCAGGGTTGTATTTGCCTTTTAATGGCATCGGCGGTGATTATTACGATGTGATTCATGTCAGCAAAGATGAATTTGTATTTTGTATCGGTGATATTTCCGGTAAAGGCGTTGCAGCAGCTTTGGTAATGGCGAATTTGCAAGCGTATTTAAATGCTACGTTAGGCTTGAATTTTAAGAAAGAAAAATTCATTGAAAAACTGAATCAAAAAATTCATTCTATCACTAATGGTGAAAATTTTATTACGCTTTTTATTGCCAAATATAATATCGTTTCCCGCGAATTATTGTACCTCAATGCCGGACATGTGCCACCCATTTTAATTCATCAAAACAAGATTGAAATGTTGGATAAAGGAACCACTATGTTGGGCATTTTTGAAGAGTTACCAAAATTAGATTTTGGAAAAATTACCATACAACCTAATTCCACGATTATCTGTTTTACAGATGGTTTAACAGAAATGGAAGACAGCAAAGGACACCAGTACGGTACGTCGCATTTGATAAAATTATTGCAGACAAATCATACGTTAAGTCCGGAAGTATTTAATAAACTTTTGTACGATGATTTTTGCCGATTTAAAGGCAATGTATTGTTCAATGATGATATCAGTATTCTTACTGCAAAATTTATGTAAGCACGAGTTTATTTTTTCGGCTCGTTGTAATCCATTTCAACATTTATCAGCAAGGCTAAACAGATATAAAACAACGAACCCACTTTGTTGGCTTCCACTAAATCACTCAAAGTGTTGTTGAATAAAAACGTGATAAGGCAAAGCGTGATGGCAATAATGAGGTTTCTTTTTTCAGTAGATGTTTGGTTGTATAATCGTTGTGTGGTAAGCAAGATGGCAACAATCAATGCGATGTATAAGAGCATTGCCGGCAATCCTTGTTCTGTTAATAGCAATAAAAAATAATTGTGTACGGTGGAGCGTTCTTCGTTTTCGCTGATATAAGTTTCATATGCCGTTACCGTATGTTTTTTATATTCTGCAACAAAATTATTTGGGCCAACACCCACCCATGGTTGCGTTTTAAATAAATGCACTGCCGCTATCCAACGATAAAAACGTTCCACCGTGCTCATGTCTTCCATTTCAAAAGTGGAGGTTAAGTGTTCCGATAAATCACCATGATAAATGGTGGTATCGTAATTCGGTGCATATTTCAAATACCGATTATCTTGTAAAATATACGTAGAAAAAAGTATCGCAACAATTAGCCCAATTGCTACTATATATTTTGTGATGTTGAGTTTTAAAATCATCCAATAAAACAACATTGCAATAACAGCTAACCATGCACCGCGCGTATAAGAAAAATAAATTGCGATAAGGAACATGAGGATAGCATATTTTAAAATAGTATAGGCGGTACTACTTTTAGGATATTGTGTTTTTGCCCACAAAATAAAAGGCAACAACATGGTAATAAATACGGCATAATTAACGTGGTTGCGATAAATAGGATGCACGACATTGGTGATAGAATCAAAACTAAATCCATGAAAAGCATGTGCTATCAAAATATACAACACACTTAAAAATGTTGGAATAAACAAGCACCAAAACAATGTATTTATTTTTTTGGTGGTGTTTAATATCAAAAGTGGTAACACAAAAAATCCGATTAAATACCAACTTTTAGCCAACACATATTTGATGGATAGAAACACATTGCTGGAATAAATGGTACTTATCACACTCCATAAAAACATACTGCCAAGTAGAAAAATAAAAGTATGTCTAAATTTCTGATGCTTTAAAATAGATGGTTTTTTTGCTAAATAAAATACCGTACAAAAACTTAATAACAACACCAAAGGTTCAGAAGGTAAATCGGTGCCGAAACTGCCTATTTCTGTTTCTAAGGAAATTGGTAGCAGCACCAACATTATATAAAACAAGGCACGCAACCGAATAAACGAAAATGCCATTACCAAAGAAGCTAATGGCAAAAGAAATAGCCAACTTTTATCAATGTAAATACCAAGCAATGCAATTGCTAAGGAGGAAAAACCAACTACATAGAACAATTGTTTCTCGTGTTGCTTCCAGAAATTAATTATTTTGTAATCCTTGCTGTGTGGCATTTTTATAGGATTCTATCAAAAGAGCAATAAATAAAGACACAATGAATGCACCAATGGCAGTGCCTAACACTATCATCCAACGCACCGGTTTGGTTTTTTTAACCGCAGGCGTAGCCTGCTCTACTGTGTAAATTGTTTTAAATGTGTTTGATGAAGAAACTTTGTATTGGTCGCGGATAAGGCGAAGTTTTTGGAGTTCTTCCAAATTTGTTTTGTCTGTTGCCGTAAGTTGTTTTTCTTCAATTTGTTTATCTAATAAACCTAAAATAATTCCTTTGTTTTCGATGAGCAAATTGCGATAAACCGTATCGGAATACGCTACAATATAACGCACCATATCCGATGCTAATTGTGCATTGGTATCTAATATACTTACTTCTAATGCACCTAAATCATTGCGGATAGCTTTGAAGTTGCCGGAGAATTCTCGCTTTGTATAAAATAATTGAACAGCCGGATTGTCTTCGTCAAATTGATAATGTTTTTTCAAATCAAATTTCTGAATCACGGCTTCTTTTACTTGCTCAGAAGTTAAGATAGATAAAAAGCGATTCACATCTTCCTTGCCACCAAAAATGCCCACACCGCCGGCTTCTTTCTCGTTAAACAACGCCGCTCTATCTGTACTTTCCGGATTGGATAAATAAAATATTTGTGTAGATTTAAAGTACGGCGGCATAATAAATGGCATCGTAATCACTACACTTGCTACAATAGCTATTAAGGTGAATAAGATAATTTGCTTTTTCCAATGTAAAAATACTTTGATGACATCCAACATAAATGAGATTGTATTGAAACCAAAAATAAGAAAACTATCTGATTTATTCGTTGATGCCCACTTTTAGGCGGAAGGTGTTTCGATGTATCAATCCGCTGGCGAACATACTAATCGGCACTATCGCAAAATATACCATAATCTGTACGAGTAAATTAATGGCATCATTTTCCGAAACAGCAATCATTTGGCATATATACATGCTGAAGCAACATAACAATAAGAATAATCCTAATTGGAATAGATAACGCATATTCCATTTTAAATGGAAAATGCGGATGCAATATATGCTATAGCACAACAACATTACCACTTGCGTAATGAGTGTTGCAATGCCGGCACCTTTGGCGCCATAGTGCGTTATCAAATAAAAATTAAGTGCGATGTTTAATACAACGGCAAATATCAAAGTATAAATCATCAACCTAAAGTTTTCATTAGCAGTGAGCAAGGTGCCTACCACATAAAGCAAGGCTACCGGAAAAAAATTCAATAATAAATATCCAAAAACTTCCGCAGAATAGGCGTTGTTAGATGCTTTGTATAATAGTTGTATAATAGATGCTTTATTCCAAAACAAACAAACAATGATGGAAACAGCGACGCAATACATGATAGATACACCGGATTTTAGCAATGTTTTGATGTCGTTTTTTTTGGAGAGATGATATGCAAACAACGGCAACAAAATACCGGCAAACAAATAACCTATGTTGTTAAGTGCTTCCATAATGCGATAACCTTGTGCATAAATTCCGCTTTCCAACGCACCGTTTGTTCCTTGTAATTTTTCCAACATCACGCCATCAATTCGGTAATAAGTGGTCATTAAAAAATGTATGATGGCATACGGCAAGGTGGCTTTGGCGATGTGCTTAAAATCTTGCAATGAAAAATTAAAAACCAACTTGTCTGTTAATCTAAAAGCAAAAAACAAACACACGAAAAAGGTTATTACATACGCTGCCAATTGTGCCAATGCAAAATTAAATACAGTCAATGAAAAGCCGGAAATAGAGCCATAAAGCAATATCAAACAAAAGGCAATCATCAATAATTTATCTAATACAGACAAGAATGCATCTGTAATAAAATGTTGATGTGCGGAAATATTGGAACGCAAGTAAATATTGAACGACAACAAGATTTGGTTGGCTAAAATAAGATAGATGAAAGACTGTGATAAATAGCCTAACGGATAAGCCACCAACAAACACACTATTACATAGATAATAAATAATCCTGTTTTAAATACTAAAATACTCGGCAATAAATCATTGATGCGTTGCGTGTTGGCAGCTACTTCACGATTGTTGTAATTTTGAAAACCAAAATCTAATAATATCTGAAATAGATACGTAAAATTAAAAATAGCAAAGTATAAACCATACTCGCTTTCACCCAATTGGTTTTGTACCGTTCTGTCGATGCCAAAAACCCAAAACGGTTTTATCAGCAAGTTGACAAACACCATAAAAAACACATTGAACAAAAACGATTTTTTCATGAAGTATATACTTTATCCAATGCACGAAGTATAATTTGACAAGCTGTTTTTATTTCTGCTTCCGTAATAATTAAAGGCGGTGCAATGCGTAGGCAATTGTTGGCAAATAAAAACCAATCGGTTATCAATCCATCTTCCAAACAATGGTCTATCACTTTTTTTAGGTTTGTAAAATTATCTAAATACACTGCCATCAATAAACCACAATGATTTATTTTTTGTATCGATGGATGTTGTAATAATTCCACAAACAAATTGGCTTTTTGAGCAACATCAATATATAATTTTTGTGTTACAATTTCTTGCAGCGATGCCAATCCTGCTGCACAACAAATGGCATTTCCACCAAAGGTTGTGATGTGCCCGAGCACAGGATTTTGTTGTATGACTTGCATAATTTCTTTACTGGAAATAAATGCAGCCAAGGGCAATCCACCACCAAAAGCTTTGCCTACGGTTAATATATCCGGAATGATATTTTCTGTTTGAAAGCGAAATAAATTGCCCGTTCTGCCACATCCGGTTTGTACTTCATCGAATATTAATAAAGTTCCTGTTTCATCACAACGTTTCCGCAAGGCTTGTAAATAGCCTTTGTCCGGCACTATCACGCCGGCTTCTGCTTGTACAGGTTCTATAAAAACGGCAGCAGTTCTATGTGTGATAAATTTGATGTCTTCCAAATGATTGTATCGTATTTGGCGAACATCCGGCAACAATGGACGATAATTGGATTTAAAATATTCATCACCATTTAAGCTTAAAGCACCTTGTGTGCTTCCATGATACGAAAAATAACAAGATATAATCTCGGATTTTCCGGTGTGTCGCTTCGCTAATTTCATAGCACCTTCGGTGGCTTCCGCACCGGAATTCGTGAAGTAAACCGAGGAAAGTTGTTCCGGCAATAAATCAGTTATGTATTTGGCTAATTGCACTTGCGGTGCTTGTATAAATTCGCCATACACCAATGTGTGCGCGTATTGTGCAGCTTGCGTTTGTATGGCATCCACAATTTTGGGATGGCAATGCCCGAGTGCACTTACGCCAATACCGGAAATTAAATCCATATATTTTTTATCGTGTACATCGAGCAGATAAATGCCGTTGGCAGCTTTTATTTCTAAGGCTAATGGTGCATCGGAAGTTTGTGCGACGTGTTGTAAAAATAATTGGCGTTGTGAAAGCATACTGTTTGTTTTCTTGCTTTAGGCAGTAATTCCTAATTAATGATTTCTATACAAAAATACAAATTTAAAATGGTGTTCTGTGATTTATGCATTGAATTGAAATGTCATTCATGCAAATGGGAATCTGACAGTACAGTTATTGGTCAGATGACTTACA
>CAZDOT010000055.1:0-5706 GCA_964507125.1 uncultured Chitinophagales bacterium
AGAGATAGAAAAACTCTTGATAGTTTCCACTATTAAATCGGAAAGATAATGATAGTATTTGCTACGGATGTACCATAATTCTTGACTTCTTTTGTGCGGAAATGCATTCATTAAATTGATATCAATCGTTGTTTTTCGATAGGCGTAAATTCTGTTTAAAATAAAATAGATGATATCTGATAAAAGAAATAAAATGCTAAAGGGCAAATAGGAAAGGAGCTTGAAAAATAAAAATAATACGTGTGTGCTAATCCATTGCATACTACGAAAATAGGTATTATTTATGATTTCATTTTTATGTTCATTTTAAATTGAGATTTTTATACAATAATCAACCATACATCTTCTTTATAACAATAAAAGGATGTGTATCTTTGTGCTATGCAAACTATATTGATAGAGCCACAATATTTGGGCACGTGTTCTTACTGGAAAATCTTATTAAGTGCAGATGCGGTTTGTTTTGATGTACATGAACATTATGTGAAACGTAGTTTTAGAAATAGAGCACATATTATGAGTGCCAATGGATTGTTGCGTTTAAGTATTCCGTTGGAAAGTGGAAAAAACCAACATGCAGCAATGAAAGATGTTCGTATTTCTTATAAAGAAGATTGGCAAAGTTTGCATTGGCAAAGCTTTATTTCTTGTTATAGTCGCTCTCCATTTTTTGAATACTACGAGGATAGGTTTCAATCTTTTTATACTACAAAATTTGAATTCTTATCTGAATATAATATGGCACTTTTTAAAACGATTGCAAGTATCTTTAAAAAGGATATTCCTGTTCAGTTTTCGGAGCGATATTTTAAACAGGAAGAAACAACCATGTTAGATAAAAGAAATTTTATCTTACCAAGAAATAATCAAGTGGAATATTTTCCGGAATACACGCAAGTTTTTAACGACAGAATGCCCTTTATAGCGGATTTATCGGTATTAGATGTGTTGTTTAATGCCGGAAATAAGAGCCAAGAAATATTGAATTCGATACGTTTTATAACTTAACTTCTAGATTTACTTTCCAAAGTTCTGACTTTTCAACTTTGTCGTATTCTTTCGTCAATTTCACATCCATATTAAAATTTGTTAGGGAAACATCGGCAACTTCTTTCGCTTTTATGTTGAATGTTTTCCATTCACTCGTAATGTTTTCTATTTTAGATAGTTTTGCATTTTTTACATTGTAATTACGCAATTGCATTACTAAGTAATTATACATTCCAATTGCTTTATTTTTGTCCTCCGTTTTTATAAAACCACAGCTCCATGTAAATTTACCATTTTGTGTGTTCTTTATAAATACAGATTCGTAGGCACCATTGATATTATAATTTCCATAAAATACGTTCGATGTATTTGGTATCTTAATGGTATCCATTGCATATTTCGCATTTTGTTTTAATTGTGTAATGGTGTAACTGATGCCATCTTGTAAATTATAATAGGTATAATCCGGAACCGACCACCATGTTGGATTCATATCTAACGTGACACGAATACGATTGATTTCGTAGTATTTTTCAATCGCATTGTAACGTAGTACTTTTAAGCTCATCGGTGTTCCGATGTTACCTTGCACTAACTTTAATACTTCGCCATACGACTTTTTATGAATCGGTACTTTATCGATTTCAATAATTAAATCACCCGGACGAATGCTCTGCGCATTGAGGTAATGATTTATTTCCAACGATTTGATTTTAAAGCGTTGTGCTGTAGAATCAAATATTGCTTGTCCGCCTATTCCACCAACTTTGGCACTAGGCGTGTACGCGGTTGTTAGGCAATAGAACAACCCGATAAAAATAGATACTAAATATTTCATGTTGCGTGTAACACAAAAATACGTCGTATCACGCAGGTGAAAAACGTTAAAGTTGTTAATTATACTTTAAATCGTTGATAATAATCAAGGAAAGTTTACATTTTTTTCATAAGTCCGCCAAATTTCATCATTTGCATTAAGTCGGAAACTTTTATTTTTCCACTCATAAATGCTTCCTGCGGATTGAGTTTACCGGTTTCTACATCTATATATGTTTGAGCATTTGTTGTGATAGTTAAGTCGATAGATGTTGGTTTTTGGTCGATGGATTTTACGGCTATTTCTTGATTTTTTATTTCAATAAAATAATTCAAATCGTTTTCTAATTCCAATAAAATATTCATCTCAACACCATTGGCTTTTTCTTTTTTTAATCTTGTTGGTAAACTATTGATGATATCTTCTATAGAAATATCTTTCTGTTTATTTCCGGATTCTTGTTTCTCATAAGCTACATCATCCATCACCATTTTGGCAATTATTTCGCGCATTATTTCGGATGAGCCGCCGCCAATAGTTCCAATTCTTGAATCTCTAAACGCACGTGCAGCTTTATATTCTTCCATATAACCATAACCACCTAAAAACTGTAAAACTTGATAAGCACATTTGTCGGCTAACTCGGAAGCTAAAAGTTTAGACATTGAACTTTCTTTAACGGCATATTTTCCATCGGCATGCATTCTGCAAGTGTGTAAAACGAAATATTTTGTGGCTTCAATTTCAGATGCTAATTGAGCTACGCGATGTCTCAATACTTGAAATTTGTTGATGGTTCTGCCAAATGCACTTCGTTGACTCATATATTCTAAACCGTATTTCAACATTTCTTCGCAAGCGGCATAACCCATGATAGCACCGCCCAACCGTTCGGTTTGCAA
Source organism: uncultured Chitinophagales bacterium (assembly GCA_964507125.1). Taxonomy (GTDB): domain Bacteria; phylum Bacteroidota; class Bacteroidia; order Chitinophagales; family JADIYW01; genus JADJSS01. The sequence continues at coordinate 2,710 of CAZDOT010000055.1, forward strand.
TCCGCCCATTAAATAATAAAAGCCTTTGCCTTCTTCGCCTAATAAATTTTTAGTAGGAACTTTCACGTTGTCAAAATGTAATTCTGCTGTATCGGATGCATGCCAACCTAATTTTTTTAATTTATTTTTGGTGATACCTTCGCTACTTAAATCAACCACAATTAAACTCACACCGGCAGCACCTGCTTCTGGATTGGTTTTGCAAACTAAAATAACAAAGTGGCCATAAACGCCATTGGTGATAAAGGTTTTGGTTCCATTTAAGATGTAATAATCGCCTTCTTTTTTAGCACGCAGTTGTATGTTGGCAGCATCGCTTCCGGCTCCCGGTTCGGTGATGCCGATACAGCCAATTTTTTCTCCGGCAATGGCCGGTTTCAAAAATTCTTGTTTTAGATATTCGCTTCCGTGATGAAAAATATACGGCGTACTCATAAATACTTGCACGGCTGCGGTGATAGCAAAACCGCCGGAATACACTTTAGAAATTTCTTCGCACATCACGACATTATAAAAGAAATCGAGGTTGCTGCCGCCGTACGCTTCAGGATAGCACAGGCCGAAGTAGCCCATTTCACCGAACTTCTTCCAAAACTCGCGTGGAATTTTTCCATCTTGTTCCCATTGGTCGATGTGCGGAATGGCTTCGGTTTGCAAGAACTGACGAATCGTTTGTCTAAATGCTTCATGATCTTCGTTGAAGTAGTAGGATAATGCAGTTGACATAGTATTTATATAATTTAGTAATTAAGTAATGTAATAATTATTGTTTGCTTGATTTATTTTTAATTTAAACCACAAAGTGCGCAAAGATTTTACACAAAGTTCACTAAGTTAGATTTCCGTTTATAATTCGTTTTATACTGCTTTTTATAAGAACTGTATTAAAGTTTATTAATAAGCCTAATTTATAATTTCCTAATTTTAATAGGTTAGTGTTTGTGCTAAATGTATATCATTTAAAGCATCAACACTTTTAACTTCTATAACTAATTTATTTTCAACTAACAAATCAATTCGATAACCACATTCTAATTTTACATCTTCAAAAATTAAAGGCATTGGTTTTTCTTTTACAACATTTAAACCTTCTTTTTTAATTTTATAAAAGAGACATTCCTGATATGCACTTTCTAATAAACCAGGACCAAGTGCATTATGAACATCTATTGCTAATCCAATTACTTTGTATGCTAATTCATTCTCAGTCATCTTTGTGTCCTTTGTGTAATAACTTTGTGTACTTTGTGGTTAAAAATTACTTTAGCTTTTTAAATAAGCTTCCGAATTGCATCATTTTTCCTAAATCGGAAACTTGAATTTTGCCGGACATAAATGCTTCTTGTGGGTTTAGTTTTCCGGTTTCTACATCTATGTATGTTTGCGTATCGGTTGAGATGGTTAAGTCGATAGACGATGCTTTTTGGTCGATAGTTTTTGTTGTTAATGCTTGATTTTTTATTTCTACTAAATAGTTTAAATCATTTTCAAATTCAAACAAAATTTTCATCTCAACACCAGCCGCTTTTTCCTTTTTTAATCTGGTTGGCAAAGAAGAAAATAATTCATCAATAGAAATTTCTTTCAGCACATTTCTATTATCTCTTTTCTCATAATCTATTTCGTCAATTACCATCTTTGCAATAATCTCACACATAATTTCGGAAGTTCCGCCGCCAATAGTTCCTAAGCGTGAATCGCGGAAAAAACGAGCGGCTTTGTATTCTTCCATATAACCGTAACCGCCAAACATTTGCAAACATTGATACGCTAATTTGTCGGATAATTCTGTTGCCAATAATTTCGACATCGATGCTTCTTTTACACAATATTTTTTTTCGTTGTGCATTTGGCAAACCATATACGTATAGGTTTTTATGCTTTCTAATTCAGAAACTAATTGTGCTATTCGATGTCGTAATACTTGAAATTTGTTGATGCTTTTTCCAAAAGCTTTGCGTTCGCTCATGTATTGCAATGTGTATGCTATCATCAACTCGGAAGCAGCAATAGCACCAAGTGCTAAAGTCAATCGCTCCAGTTCAAAACGCTGCATGATATAATAGAAACCTTTGTTTTCTTCGCCTAATAAATTTTCAATCGGCACTTCCACATTATCAAAAGCAATCTCGGCTGTATCACTGGCCTTCCAACCTAATTTATTCAGATTATTTCTGGTTACACCTTTCGCATTTCCATCTACCAAAATCATAGAAATGCCGCTTGAACCGGTTGATGAAGTTTTACAAGCGACAATCATATAATCAGCTAAATAACCATTCGTGATAAAGCATTTACTTCCGTTGATGATGTATTTATCGCCTTTTTTTTCTGCTGTTGTTTTGATGCCTGCAACATCACTGCCTGCATGTGGTTCCGTAATGGCTAAACATCCAACCAATTCGCCTGCAATGGCTTTGGTTAAATATTTTTCTTTTAATGCTTCTGATGCTTCGTGTTTTAAATGCGACATTGATAAATATGGATGCGCAGAAATGCTCGCAGCAAAACCACCGCTCCAACATTTTCCTACTTCTTCAATAAAAATAACATCATACCAAAAATCAAGATTTGAGCCACCGTATTTTTCCTCTTGCGTAATTCCGTAAAATCCCATTTCACCGAATCGCTTAAAAATTGAACGAGGCAAAAATCCATCTTCTTCCCATTTTTCAATATTTGGCATCACTTCTTTGTCCAAAAAATCACGTAATGTTTTTCGGAATAACTGATGTTCTTCTGTTAGGTAGTATGATTCTAATACTGTCATTTTATGTTTTAACCGCAAAGACCACAAAGACTTTCGCAAAGTTTATTGAGGTTTTAAATTTTAAGTCAATATATTTACAATCCATTTACAACTCTTTTTATTCCGTGTTTTAAAAGCAATACATTAAAGTTGATAAGTAAGCCAAGTTTATATTTTCCAAGTTTTAAGTATGTAAGTGTTTGTGCCAAATGTATATCGTTTAATTCTTCTACACTTTTAATCTCAAT
>CAZDOT010000055.1:5806-7234 GCA_964507125.1 uncultured Chitinophagales bacterium
AAACCCGGACCTAAGGCATTGTGCACATCTATTGCAATACCAATAATTAAATGTGATAAATCATTTTCTTTCATGAAATACTTTGTGTTCTTTGTGAAAAACTTAGCACACTTTGCGGTTAGTTAATATTTTTCAAATTCAACATTTCTCTGGTTTCACTAATGCTTGCAATTTCTCTATCTAACATGCGTGCTAATTGCACACCGGCTTCTACACAATCTCCATTTGATTTCGCCATTTCTCCATTCGGTAAGTAAAAATTATCTTCCAAGCCAACACGGAAATTTCCACCCATTGTACATGCAATAGCAGCGAGTTGCCATTGTTTACGGCTAATTCCAATCACTTGCCAAAATGCACCTTGTGGTACTTGTTTTATTTGATGAATTAAATTATCTACAGTTGCCGGAATGCCACCCAACACACCCATCACCAAACTATAACATGCATTGTTCGGAATTAATCCCATTTCTCGCAGTGGTTCTACGTTGTAAATATGTCCGGTGTCAAAACATTCCATTTCTGGACAAATATTATTTTCGTTCATCGTTTTTACCACTTTTATCATCGTATCAAACGAGTTTTCAAATACGGCATTCCAATGAAATTGTTTTTGCTTTTTGGAAAAGATGGCATAGTTCATACTGCCCATGTTGAAGGCTGCCATATCCGGTTTGGTAGCAGGCAAATGCTTGATTCTTTCTTCTACTGAAAGTCCGATGGCTCCGGTAGAAAAATTGATAATTACATCCGATGAATGTTTGCGAACTTCTGCTTTAATTTCTTCAAACACTTCGGTTCGCCAGCTTGGAATGCCATTGTCTTCGCGTGCGTGAATATGTACGATGCTCGCTCCGGCATCTACGGCTCGTTTGGCTTCTTCGCCCAACTCTTTCGGTGTGTATGGAATGGCAGGACAATGAGAACGGTTGGTGGCTGCTCCTGTAAGTGCACAACTAAGTATTAATTTTTTGTTTGACATGTTGCTCTTTTTTATTCTATTTTTTTAATGAATTATTCTCCTTTCCAATTGGGTTTTCTTTTTTCTTTAAATGCTGATAAACCTTCAGCGGCATCTTTGCTTTGCAAACATTGCATCAACATAGCGTGTAGGTATGGATGTTTTTCGTCGGCTGATTTTGTTTTCATTTCGTGAAATGCTTTTAAACCTAATCGTATGGCAGTTGGTGATTGCTCTTTGATGTCGCATACTAATTGTTGTACGGTTGCTTCCAAATTTTCTTCACTCACTACTTCCGATACTAATCCGATTTCCTTGGCTTCTTGTGCTGATAATGTTTTTGCTCGTAAACATAAATCCAAGAGTTGGCGTGCCGACATTAACGGCTCTAATGTTGCCATTACTTGAAATGGAAATATGCCGCGTTTTACTTCTGGTAAACCAAATTTTGCTGACTCTACAGCAAC
>CAZDOT010000056.1:0-7125 GCA_964507125.1 uncultured Chitinophagales bacterium
TTATTGGTAAAGATATATTAGAAGAGGTTGGCGAATGCCAACCTTTATTTTTTTCTTTTGGTGAAGTCTCTGACCGATAGTGACTTTAGCGATATAGAATTTATCCGTAAAAACTACTTTTGTATGGATAACGTTTGTGGTACATATCTTGCACCATCAAAATTAATGTATTGCGTAACTCCTCAATATTTTCTTTATTCGTAGCAGAAATAAAAACGCAATTACAATTCATCCAAGCACGCATACTTTTTTCAAAATCTTCGGATAATTCTTTTTTAACATCATCCGGCAAAAATTGGTCAAAGTGTTTTTCTCTATACAAATCCATCTTATTAAACACTACCAAGCGAGGTTGTTTGGTTACACTTAAATCAGACAGCGTTTCGTTTACAACATTAATATGATCTCTAAAATTTTCATGTGAAGCATCTACTACATGCACAATTATATCGGATTCTTTGGTTTCATCCAAGGTAGATTTAAAACTTTCTACCAAATGATGCGGTAATTTGCGAATAAAACCAACGGTATCGCTCAATAAAAAAGCAATATTTTCTATCACTACTTTGCGAACTGTTGTATCTAATGTGGCAAACAATTTATTTTCTGCCAATACTTCACTCTTGCTCATCAAATTCATGATGGTAGATTTTCCAACGTTGGTATAACCTACTAATGCCACACGAATAAGCTCACCGCGTGTTTTACGGCGAGTTTGCTCTTGTTTATCCAAAATCTCTAATTCGTTTTTGAGCTTGGCAATTTTATCGTTAATCACTCGACGGTCGGTTTCTATTTCTTTCTCACCCGGACCACGCATACCGATACCACCACGTTGACGTTCTAAGTGTGTCCACAATCCTTTTAAACGCGGTAACAAGTATTGCATTTGTGCTAACTCTACTTGTGTACGAGCCTGTGCAGTTTGTGCTCGCATGGCAAAAATATCCAAGATTAAACTCGTGCGATCTAAAATTTTGCACTTTAGTTCAGTTTCCAAATTGCGTTGTTGTGCCGGCGATATTTCATCATCAATAATCACCGTATTGATATCGGCATACTCGTTGTATGTTTTGATTTCTTCTAATTTACCGGAACCTACAAAATAGCGAACATCCGGATGTTTTAGTTTTTGAGTAAATTTTTTAAGTGTAACAGCACCGGCTGTTTCTGCTAAAAATGCCAACTCATCTAAGTATTCTTCTACTTGTTCTGCTGTTTGGTTATCTCGAATAACACCTACCAAAACGGCTCTTTCTTCAATATGTATTTTTACTTCGTGCAAACAAAAAAATTGAACTACAAAGATAAAATAAAAAAAGCTGTCTAAAAAATAGACAGCTCTTATATAATCATAAAAGAATAAAATTATCGCTCACTCTCAGCTACGTACGGGCGTAGTGTAGCACCTGTATATATTTGGCGTGGACGACCAATTGGTTCTTTGTTTTCTTTCATTTCTTTCCATTGTGCAACCCAACCCGGCAATCTACCTAATGCAAATAATGTAGTAAATGTATCTGTTGGGAATTCCATTGCTTTATAGATAATTCCGGAATAGAAGTCAACGTTTGGATATAATTTTCTTGTTACAAAATAGTCATCGTGTAAGGCAGCTTGTTCTAATTCCGTAGCGATAGTTAATTTTTTATCTTTCACACCTAAATCATTCAAAACTTCATCACAAGATTTTTTGATGATACGTGCTCTTGGGTCAAAGTTTTTGTACACGCGATGTCCGAAGCCCATTAAGCGGAAACCGGAATTTTTATCTTTAGCCATTGCAACGAATTTAGCGGTATCACCACCATCATTCTCAATAGCTTCTAATTGCTCCAATACAGCTTGGTTTGCACCACCGTGCAATGGCCCCCAAAGTGCACTGATGCCGGCACTGATAGATGCATAAATATTTGCATTAGATGAACCAACAATACGAACAGTAGAAGTAGAACAATTTTGTTCGTGGTCTGCGTGTAAGATGAGTAATTTATCCATTGCATCCACTAATACAGCAGATGCCGGTTTGCCGAATGTCATTTGCAAGAAATTAGATACATAATCTGCATTTTTATCATTCGGAATAAAATCTAAACCTTGTGAGTTTCGGATAACCATTGCAACCAATACCGGAAATTTTGCCAAGATATTGATGATGTTTTCTTCGCTCAATTTAGCACCATCCCCAAACACACCGGAAAGTGCTACTGTTACGGCTGCTAATTGTGCCATTGGATGCGTACCTTTTGGCATCGCTTTTAAGATAGCAGCAGTTTCAGTCGGTACATCGGAAGCATCTTTTAATTTTTGATTGAAATCAGCTAATTGTGCCGCAGTTGGCAATTCGCCATATAATAATAAATACGCTACTTCTGTAAAGTTAGACTTCTCAGCTAAATCTGAAATGTCGTAACCACGATAACGAAGAATACCTTCTTCTCCATCCAAGAATGTAATTTTACTGGTCGTTGCGCCGGTGTTCTTATATCCAAAATCTAAAGTTACAAATCCGGTTTCTTCGCGAAGTTTATCGATGTTGATGGCATATTCATTTTCTGTACCAACCAAAACAGGTAACTCTGATGTTTTACCATTCAGTGTTATGCTTACTTTTTCTGCTGACATATCTTTTATATTGTGGCTTAAAAATACAAAAAAGAAAAATGATTAAAAGTTAAGATAATATTACTCTACTTTAATATTACTACTTACTTTTCCGGATTAAATTCCTCAGAAACTACTACGTCTCGAACGGGCATATTTTTGGGAACTAAACCACTCAGTAGTATTGCTTTTGATATTTGTCGTTTTAATAAAAAACTGGTGAAGCCTTGTATCACTAACTCGGGGCAACTACCGATATAAATACTAATAGGTCTGTCCAACGGATATTGCTCATTGGCAATTGCTTGTTGCGAAATTGTCGATATTTTATTTTTAAAAGAAACAGGTAATATTTTAAAATTAGTGCGGATAAATTGCGCTTTTTGCTCAAACTTATTACTTAATAAATTAAAAGGAATAAACCCAATAGCGTTTTTATTTCGCCTTACATATTCAATAACTTCATCGGCGTTTTGTAATGCAAATGCATGTTTAAAATCATCTTTATTAGATTGAGAAATTTGCATCAAAGTGCGTGCGATGCCGGATTTGGGATTGTCAAATACTAGTTGAGTTTGTTTATTGTTTAATAGAGTTTGGGTTTGTTCTATTGTAAAAACAGAATCTGCAAAATCTTTATTAGCAATAACAGCAATCGCATCATACGCAAAGGTGATTTTTTCTATCTCTACCTCTTGAGCAATGGATGCATTATTTAATTCGTTTTCATCTAACAATCTACTTATTGCAATTGCTCTATTTTTTTTGGTTTTAAAATGTTGGATGGCAATATCTTCCGGTGTATAAATAAAATTGATATGTGCTTTAGGAAAATAATTTTGATAAATGACTACTAATGGCTGTAACACTTCCTGTAAATTGGAATCTGCAACAATATCTATACTTCCAACATTCCAATCATTATTAGCTTGTTTGGATTTTGAATTAGATTGGCAAGCTAAAATAAACTGAACAATAAAAAAAATAGATGCAATAATAAGGTGCTTGTTTTTCATTCTGATTCTTTTAATGTGTGGAATGCTCTATATAATCTAAACAATCCATACGCCATTAATAACGCAGCAAATAGGATTTTTGTTGTTCCTTTTAACAAGGCTAATTGCATCGGTAAAGCCATTAACACAATACCTAAAATAATATAGGCAATGGCAATACAAAAACGTAAAACAAAAGCCGGATTAAAATAAGATTTCATCGTGTAAAATTACACAATCTTATTTGTTATAAAGGAATAAATGTATTATTGAAAAATGGCATTCAAATCTGAATTTATTGAACCTAGTGTGCAAAAAAAATAGCCTCAAAAAAGAGGCTATTATAATTTTAAAAAAGACAATTATTAGTTAGACAATTTGAAGGTAACCGGTAATACGTAAAATACTTTTACTTTTTTACCACGTTGAGTTCCCGGTGTCCATTTTGGCATTGCTTTTACCACACGCATTGCCTCATCGGCACAACCACCTCCAACACCATCTTTTAATATCTCCGGATTTCTTACAGATCCGTCTACATCAACATAAAACTTCACGATTACTTTCCCTTCCAAGTTGTTTTCACGGGCTAATGATGGATACTTAATATTTTTACTCAAATATTTCATCATCTCTACAGGTCCACCTGGATACGTTGGCATCACCTCTGCACGGTCAAAAATTTCTGGTTCTTTTGGTGCTTCCGGTTCCGGAGCTACTGCCGGTCCGTTTCCTGGTTTATCATCTGTAACAAGTGCTTTTGCTTCTTTATCACCTTCTTGTGTTACGGTAGAAATGGCTACTTCTTTCGTTTCTTCCACTTTAGTAACCGGTGTTTCTTCCGCTACTTCCGCATCCTTTTTTGCAATCATCTCCACAAACTTCACTGTAGGACGTTGTGGTGGCGGCGGTGGTGGCGGTGGCGGTGGTGGTGCTGCTTCTACCGGTGGTGGCACATCTTCCATCACTACATCTGTCATTTCTAAGTCCACTACTTTTTCTTTTTTATTTGCACGAGAGAAAACACCTAATCTTAAAATTAAGATTAGTGCTATAAAACCCGCCATAGAATAAAGAAAACCACGAAGTGTATTTTTATTTACCAATTTGCGCAATACATAAGCACCATAATCTTTATTCAGATTATCGAACACGATATCGTCCCAAGAGGCATTTTTATAATCTTTTATTGTGCTCATAGTTCATTTTTAGTTAGTCAGATGTCTTGGCATTTCCACCATTTGCAATGGCTTCCAATTCTAATGGATCAATATCTTGAATGGCATAAATTTTTGTTTTCGTTATGTCCATTTCATCCAAAATATCTACCATATTTTTATAGTTAGAATCATCTGTAAGTTTAATCAATACGATCATTTGGCTATCGCCTTCTTTATCTAAACCAAATTTTGCTTTTACTTCTTTTTGCTTATCTAAAATAATTTCACGGATACCTTTTGGAGTATAGTCGGTTTGTTTAAGACCGGCTACGGTTGTTCCTGGATAGTACCACAATGTGTTATCTTTATCTGCAATTAAGTTGAGCACTTTTGATTCTTTTACTTCCGTGGGTGGAGCATTTAAATCTTTCTTAGGCATAGACAAATTCATGGCTACGGATTTTCCCAATTGGGTGGTAAGCATGAAAAAGGATATCAATAAGAAAGCCAAATCCACCATAGGTGTTAAGTCGACTTTTGTCGACATTTTTTTGGAACGGACACCGCCTTTATGTTTGCCGTGTCCGCCACCGGACGAGGTATCTAAATCTGCCATATTTTTATTTTGTTTTGTTAATCGGCCTTCCCTTCAAGCATAGTGATGAGCTTATAGCGATTCACATCTTTTTCTTTTAGGATTTCGATTACACGTTTTACACCTTTAATATTTGTATCTTGATCGCCTTTTATTGCTATCGGTGGTTGATCTTCATTTTCTTCTTCTGCATACACATAACGAATAGCCATAATCCAATCTGCTAATTGATTATCCGTAGAATCGGTTGGGATTCCGGTCAATTTACCAGCACGTTGTAATTCCATTAAATTACTTGCACTTTGCGTTACAACAGAAGGTAGCTGACTGATGGGCGAACCGAATATTTCTTGACGAACGAATAGTTTTTTCGTTTGTTCATTCATTGGGATATTAGCATACTTTTCTTTATTTAATTCAAAAAATTTATCTAATATCTGCAATTTTCTATCCGATTTACCTACTGCCATGTACACTTTACCGTCTTTATCTACGGTAAATGTTACGAACTTATCTGCTACTTCTTCCGTTGCTCTGGAAGTGGGTGATTTAATAGGAACGATTTCAGTGGGTTTGAATTTGGCTGTCAAAATAAAGAAAGATAGCAACAAGAAAGCTACGTCACACATGGCGGTCATGTCCACCCACGTGCTGCTTCGTTTTACTTTAAACTTTGGCATTTTCTTGTTCTTTTCTTTTTGTTATTAATGTTTGCGACTAGCAAAAGTTTGTGCAATTGTATATCCTAATTCATCGATTGCATATGTAAGCTTATCGATTTTTTGTGTACAAAGATTATAGAAAATAATTGCTAAAGCAGAAGTAAAGATACCCAAAGCAGTATTGATTAATGCCTCAGAGATACCTTCTGCTAATTTTTCAGGGTCAGAACCGCCGGCACCTGCTAAACCTTTGAACGCTTTAATCATACCGATTACCGTTCCTAATAAAGCGATTAATGTACCTACAGAAGCGATAGTTGCTAATACCCACATATTTTTTTCTAATGCCGGTAATTCTAAGGCTGTTGTTTCTTCTACTTCTTTTTGGATATTTAAGATTTTTTGTTCACCTGTTAATTCGGTGTTTTTTTCCATATCAGCATATTTATGCAAACCTGCTTGTACTACGTTTGCTACTGCTCCTTTTTGTTTGTTACATTCTGCTAAAGCACCATTGATATCGTTAGAAACCAATTTAGATTTAATATTTTGTAAGAAAGTTTCCAACGCACCGGAACCTTGTGCTTTGCTGATAGTTAATAAACGCTCGATAGCAAATGTGATACAGATAATAAATGTTGCCATCAAGAAAGGCACAATAAAACCGCCTTTATACATTAAGCCTATTACATTTTGTTCGCCAGATGTTTTTACCTGACCTTTGAATACAGTATAGAAAATTACATTACAGACAATAATTGCAATTAGAACTACTAATCCGATGCCTAATCCACCTGAACTCTTTTTTGTTTGTGCTTGTGCCATGATTTGTCAATTTAATTTTAAAATGATGTTGTTTTAATATTTTAGAAGCGGTAAAAATATGCCTTTTTTTTTATTTCTATTGCATTTGTGAACGAAAAAATGAAGTTAATATTGCAACATCATTGCATGAATTAACTTTTCTTTAGATGGATTTTCAACTTTACAGCTATATATGACTAAAATAGAACGCACAAATTACACTAAAAAAACAAAATAAAGTGGTGTAATAATAATAGATGTTAGAAGTTATTAGTGCACAAAAAATTGAACACAATCTACTTTCC
>CAZDOT010000057.1:0-5859 GCA_964507125.1 uncultured Chitinophagales bacterium
TTCTACCACCTACATAACCATCCGGCGCTTTGTGATGTTCGCGTATATATTTCAATACTAAAATGGCTTTTTGTGGAATATTCGGGTTCTTTTGAATAATCTTTTCAGTATCAAAATCTTCCGCAACTACTTCATTTGATTCATCTATTGGAACATCCTTATTCGTTACAGTAGTTGGTTGTTTTTGCTGTGTTGCCGCAGTATATCCGGCATGATAACCTTCTTTATAGCCGTTATTATAAGCTTCGCTCCCGGAAGAATTACAAGAAACAACAAGTATGCAAAATAAAAATAAAAGAAAGCAAGTAAAGATACTTGTCGTATTGCTGTTTATGGTTTTTATAAAAGATGATTGCATTTATTTCTGATTTGCTTTCGCATGGTCAGCCAAAAACTGTGCCAAGCCTTTGTCTGTTAAAGGATGCGTAAACAAGCCCATAATAGAACTTAACGGACAAGTTACTACATCAGCACCGGCTTCTGCACATTTTACAATATGTAACGAACTGCGAACCGAGGCCGCCAAAATTTGTGTTTCAAATTGGTAATTGTCATAAATATGTCTGATTTGGTGAATCAATTCCATACCATCTAAATTTATATCATCCAATCTGCCTACAAATGGACTTAAATACGTAGCACCAGCTTTAGCTGCTAAAATGGCTTGTCCAGGTGAAAATACTAAAGTGCAATTGGTTTTAATTCCATTATCCGTAAAATATTTTATAGCACGAATACCATCTTTTATCATCGGCACTTTCACCACTATATTTTTATGTAATTTGGCCAATTTCTTGCCTTCTTCAATCATTCCTTTATAGTCGGTAGAAATAACTTCCGCACTTACATCACCATCTACAATTTCGCATATTTTTTTATAATGATTCCATACATTTTTATCGCCGGTGATGCCTTCTTTTGCCATCAAGGATGGATTAGTAGTACAACCATCTAAAATACCTAATTCTGCGGCTTCTTTAATTTGTGCTAAGTTTGCTGTATCAATAAAAAATTTCATACGGAGTTGTTTGTGATTTGAATTACAATATTAATTAAAATCTATGTAATTATAATACAATCGCATATTATCTCTGTTTGTTTTTATGGATAAAATTAAATACGCAAAAGTGCTATAATGATATTTAAGATTAATTTAGTAAAGAATAGTTTACCTTTGCTTTCATGAACATGAATAAGGCATTTATCCCATTTATATTTTCTATTATTTTAGCATCCGGTATATTTTTGGGTTATAAAATCCAAGAAAGAAACGCATCAAAATCAAATACTTTTAACAGAGCCAACAGCAATTCTAAATTGGAGTATATTTTAGGATTAATAGATGCAAAATATGTTGACACAGTCGATTCTCAAAAATTATACGATGATGCCATTGCAAAGATGTTGGAAGATTTAGATCCGCATAGTGTCTATTTACCTCCTTTGGAAATGAAACACGAAGCCGAAATAATGGATGGAAATTTTGAAGGAATTGGAATTGAATTTTCTATTCAAAATGATACCATTCAAGTGGTAACACCTATCAGTGGTGGACCATCCGAAAGTGTTGGTATTTCTGCCGGAGATAAAATCATTAAAATAAATGATACAACCGTAGCCGGAATTGGCGTTACCAATGAAATGGTGATGAAAAAACTGAAAGGGCCAAAAGATACCAAAGTAAAAGTAACTATGCTTAAAAGTGGTTCTAAAAAAATAGTTACTTACACTATAAAACGCGATAAAATTCCAATTTATAGTGTGGATGCCGGATTTATGATTGATAAACAAACAGGATATATTAAAGTCAATCGTTTTTCACAAACCACATATCAAGAATTTTATGATAAGCTGGAAGTACTGAAAAAACAAGGCATGCAGCGTTTAATTCTCGATTTAAGACAAAATCCGGGTGGATTTATGGATCAAGCAACTGCCATTGCAGATGAGTTTATTGATGGCAATAAAACCATTGTATATACGGAAGGAAGAACAATGCCCAAAACATTTGACAAAGCACGTACAGCCGGATTATTTGAAACCGGAAAATTAGCTATTTTAATAGATGAAGGTTCAGCATCTGCCAGTGAAATTATCAGCGGTGCTGTCCAAGATTGGGATCGCGGTGTGATTATTGGTCGACGCTCTTTTGGAAAAGGTTTGGTGCAACAAGAATACGAAATTGGTGATGGCAGCTCTGTTCGTTTAACGATTGCAAAATATTTTACACCAAGTGGAAGAAGCATCCAACGTCCGTATGATGGCAATAATGCCAATTATTATAAAGACTTATTAAAACGCTATGAAGATGGTGAAGTATTTAATAAAGACAGCATCAAACAAGATAAAAAATATGCATTTAAAACCTTGGTGAAAGGAAGAACTGTATATGGCGGTGGCGGCATTACACCGGATGTTTATGTACCAATGGATACAAGTATGTACAATCCGTTTGTAACCGATGTATTTGCCAAAGGTTTATTGCAAGAATTCACGTATAATTATTATGCTGAAAACAAAAATGCATTTGCTGCGTATAAAAATATTGCAACGTATAAAAACACATACCAAGTAGATGCGGCATTGTATGCGCAATTTGTTAATTATTGTGTGGCTCATGGTGTAAGTAAAGATGTATTGACTTACAGCGAAAAATCTAAACCATATTTAAGCTTACGCATTAAAGCTTTTATTGCTAAGCAAATTTGGAAATCTGATGGATTATATGAAATTATCACGTTGGATGACAAAATGGTTCAACGTGCTTTAACAGAGTTAAATAAATAAAACAAAAAAAAGGGTGAAACAAATAATTGATTCACCCTTTTTACTTCCTAAATATCTCCTATTTTTTTCTAAAGAAAATGTTGATTGGAACACCTGTTAATTTAAAATTTTCACGCATTCTATTTTCTAAATAATTTCGATAAGGATCTTTTATATAATCCGGATGATTACAGAAAAATGCGAATGATGGTGTTGTACTCGGCAATTGTTGCACGTATTTAATTTTAATGTATTCACCACGATATGCAGGCGGACCGTATTTCTCAATTTCAGCCAACATAATTTCATTGAGTTTATGTGTTGGAATTTTGATTTGTTTGTTGTTATACACTTCTAATACTTTATCTACCGCTTGGAAAATTCGTTGTTTCTCCGTAGCAGAAATAAATACAATCGGAACATCGGTAAAAGGGGCAATTTTTTCTTTTATTTTTTTCTCAAAATCCAAGATAGTTTTTGAATCTTTTTCGATAGCATCCCATTTATTTACCAAAATTACAACACCTTTTTTGCGTTGTTCTATAATGCCAAATATTTTTAAATCTTGCAACTCAATGCCGGCCGTTGCATCTATCATTAATATACATACATTTGATTCTTCAATTGCTTTTACGGCACGTATCACAGAATAAAATTCTAAATCTTCGTGTACTTTATTTTTCTTACGAATTCCGGCAGTATCTATCAATAAGAACTCTTTTCCATATAAATTATAGTGTGTATGGATAGAATCACGCGTAGTTCCGGCAATATCCGTAACGATGTTACGCTCTTCACCTACTAACGCATTCAATAACGTTGATTTTCCGGCATTCGGTTGCCCTACAATGGCAATCTTAGGTAAGTCAGCATATTGGTCGATGGCATTTTCAATTTCATCCGGAATTTGTTCCGTAATAAAATCTAAGATTTCTCCGGTACCACTTCCGCTTATAGAAGAAAGTGCAAACACATTTTCAAATCCTAAAGAATAAAATTCATTCGCAGCATAAGAACGTTCGGTATTATCTACTTTATTTACAGCCACAACAACGGGCTTTTTCGTTTTGCGTAATTCTTTTGTCAATGATTCATCTAAGTCGGTAATTCCGGTTGTTACATCAACCATTAACACCATTAAATCCGATTCCTCTATAGCCAAACGAACTTGATTGCGGATAGCTTTTTCAAAAATATCTTCAGAATGCGATACAAATCCACCGGTATCTATTACGTTAAATGTTTTTCCATTCCAAGTGGAAATTCCGTATTGTCGGTCGCGTGTAACGCCGCTAAAGTCATCGGTAATAGCTTTTCTTTCCTCTAAAAGACGATTGAAGAAAGTGGATTTTCCCACATTGGGACGACCTATGATAGCAACTGTATAACTCACGACTACTTATATTAAAGATAAATAATAAAATAAAGAGGGCAAAGATACAATTAATTCAGCAATAGCGTTTTATTATACGTTTATTTGTTTGTAGTTTGGCGAAGTGGCGAATAGAAGATAGCAAAATTCAACTTTGCACTTACTTCGATCTTTTACTAAACTTCTTATTATGCGAGGTTTTCTCTTCTGCTTCAAATAATTCTGCTGGATTTATTTTGAATTGCAACATTTTTGCGGTTTCTCTTCCATTATCTCCACCTTTTCTTTGCATTGTGATTCGTCCTATTTTAAAATTTCCTTGTTTTGTAATGATAATATCTCCGTTTCCAAAATGATTTAAACAGAAATTCATTGGTTTTAAAATCCACCTTGAATTTTCTGCTGTTTTTTGAGCAACCAACATCCATTCTGCTGCAAACTGACCACGACCTTTAAGAATATCCGAAACAATTAAGGATTTATTTTCATTCAACCAATCAAGCATATTTCTCTGTTCGCCCAAGGATAATTCATTTGCAAACATTCTTCGTTTATCTTTTGGATTATTAATTGTTGGTAAATTTCTCCTGAATATTTTTTGAAAATTGAAATTATATCCTTAGGAATATTCCACAATTCTACATATTTATCAACCCACCTTTTATCGATTTGATTAAACCTTTTTTGATTACTTACTAATTTAACTTGTAGGTTTTGAACATCAATTGCTTCTTTTAATTTTATGGTAACTTGTACTTGTACATCTGTTTTGAAACCACTTAATTTTACTGCTTTACATATTCTATTTTAATAAGTTGATATTCCATAATCAACAACCATTTTTGAGCTTCCTTGTCTTTTTGCCAATTATTAAATTTATCAACAATATCATCTTCATTTAGAAAGCCATTCTTTGCTGTTTGTGAACCTAAAATTTGTTCATTACGCATATTCTAATTTGGTTAAATTTTTATGTTTTTCGTTTAGTTTTAGAGTTTTACTAATTTCTATAAGAATATGCTGTAAGACATTTACAGAAACGCTATTTCCAAATTGTTTATAGGATTGAATGTCCGAAGAATTTAATATAAAATTATCTGGAAATCCTTGAACTCTTGCACATTCCCGTGGTGATAATTTTCTAATTTTTCCATCAACCAAATATAAACCAGTTTTAGAGCCCACTCCGCCTCCATAGGCAGAAAGTGTAATGGCGTGACCCAACGTATGGTAAATTCTTTCACCCTGCCCACCCTTATTTACTTTACCAATCTGAATGGGTTTGTTCAATAATTCTATTTCTGAAAACAACGAATTCGAAACGCAATAATTTTTATAAATTTCAATATCATTTCGTTCAATTACCTTCGCATTTTTAGGTTCAATTTCTAAAATATGTTCTAAACAAATTGGATTATTTGGGGGTATAGGAAATTGGAAAGTTCTTGAGTCTAATGTATTATGAAACGCAACAATATAAACTCTTTCTCTGTTTTGTGGTAAACCAAAATTACTAGAGTTTAAAACTTTAGTAAACACTGAATACTCCAATTTTTCTAAAGTTTTAATGATTGTATTAAGTGTTTTACCTTTATCGTGCTTTGCTAAGTTTTTAACGTTTTCTAAAAATAAAACTTTGGGTTGATGAAAATTAACTATTCTTGCAATATCAAAAAATAAAGTTCCTCTTGTATCATCGAACCCTTTTTGTTTTCCTGAAA
>CAZDOT010000058.1:0-5603 GCA_964507125.1 uncultured Chitinophagales bacterium
TATTTCATACGTTTTTCCATTGCATTGTAAAGAAATTTTCCCACGTCCTTCTTTAGCTACAACAGAGGTGGTTTCTTTTGCTTCTTGTATAACGTCATCAGCAGAAGAGGAAGTTGGTGTATTGTTCTTACAACTCAATAAGAAAACACACATACAAGCTAATAAAATTGGAGTTATTTTTTTCATTTTTTCATTGATTTATAGATTATCAATAACAACTACTTTTGGGAGGTAACTTGATTAAAGATTCCAACCTTTGAATAAATTATTTAGAGGTTGCCAAGAAGTAGTTAATAAAATTTGTCTGCCTTTATCAGCACCATTTGTAGCATCATCTTCAGCATTACGAAGTAAAATGACATAGGTTTTAGTATCCATATCTACAAACACCAACACATTCACATTTTTGCCGTTGTATGTCATAAATTGCATAGCATCATTATAAGAAATACAAACTACAAAATCAGCTTTTGTCCAATCAATTGGGTCGGTATCCATATTGCCATTTGGCTTCTTTACTAAATCTGTTATTTTATATCCATAAATAGCCGGATTAGATGATATATTATTTATATCTTTTTGAAATAAATACTCTTGCGTTTTAAAATTTAGATAGAAAGCATTGCGAGAATAATTTCCACCTGTTAAATTATAGTTTTCATATACTTCAAAACAACCATTAATAGTTCCGGCATTTCCCCATTGTGCTTTTCCTACATAATCAGAAAAGTAATTTGAATAAGTATAGAGTTTGCTTACACCTTCCGTTTCTTGATAGCTGGGATATAATTGGTTTACATTATTATTGTTCATTACAATATTCTCTGTAACTAATGAAATTGAAGTCCAATTAGGCCAATTTCTATCGGCTAAATACATTTCATTATTATGGTTAATTGATAAATCACCGTAGTTAGCTTTTATTGTTTTTGCTCCTATTGGTCTGCTTTTTATGTACTTAAAACTTAAATTAGTTGCATTACCTTCAATAGAAAAAGCGGCTTTTTTAGGATTGAGCGTATCTCTTAAATCAAAAAACTCAAGTGATCCATCTTTCTCCATAGATAAACTCGGAAGAATTTTTCCTTTTAAATTTTGTTCCGGTGTAACTTTTGAATCCGGATTGCAAGCTGTTGTTGCTAATAGTGTAATTGCAGATAAGAGTACAGTTGTTCGTAGATTACTGCATACTATATTTATTTTATTTAAAATAGAAATAGTAACATCTCTTTTAATTTCATTTTTCATTTTTATAGAATTTTTGTGTGTTTAAAAATTGATACTTGCACTATTTATGGTAGGATGTTGTGAACCACCGCCTGTCTGGTCTAAAGAAACATTACTGATAGTAATTTTTTTGCCTGAAACAGAAATGGTATGATTGCCATCTGGGTCGAATGTTAAACCATCAACGCCAATTTCAGCTTCACCAGTTGGTACATTTAAACTGAAGTCTGCAACATCAAATGTGCCGCCTGCTTCTGCTTCTGCTTTGTTGTGAAAAGTTACTTGTATTAATTTGAATGGATCATCTTGCTGGCAAACAATGGAATAATTATCATTTACAAATGTTTGCGTTTCGGAGTTTCCGGTGTAGCTGGTTCCATCAATAGTGAAAGTGCCTGTTTTTCCTGATGTTTCGGTTTTGTCTTTTTTGCAAGCAGCTACACTTAATATACAAAGTGCAATTGCAATTACCATGATTTGTTTTGTGATTAGATTTTTCATTTTTTTTAAATTTAGAGTTGAATATTTTGTTTATCAAAGTTGATTTATTTCTCATTTTCACACAAAGGCAATAAGTTGTTTTTGTGAGTGCACTTGTGTTTTAATTGTTTATAAGATATTGATTCATATAATATTATGCTTGAATGTTCTTTCTGTAATCTGCTAAACAATTGGTATAATTTTCCCATTTTTCATCTGCTCCACCAGAAAATGATAATGGTAATTTTGGCAATGTTTTAAATGCATCATTAATAAGGCCCATAAAATCATTTTGATTCAAATATGTGTAGATGAAATAGGTAATTCCATCATCAGCTGACATAAGAAATGCTATAATTGCAGCTGCATCTTTCTCTAATGTATCCATTAAACATGCATGCATTTCATCTACTAATGCTTGTTCGTTCTTATCCGAATTAAATGTGGATGAATTATATTTTACGTTCACCACTTGATTGTACTTTCCTGTATCTCTTATATTCTCTATGTTAGGACGCAAATGCACACTTGCATTTTTAATATCGAATGTTTGCCATTCGTCATTTAAAGAAATGCCATTTACTTGAAATAATTTCGGTGTAACTTCTTCTTTGATATGTAAGATATTTTTATACATCCATTTCATTTTTCGTTTCAGATAATTATAATATTTTCTATCTATTGAAAAAGTGGCAGTAACGCTATTGCATTGCATTCTTTCTTTGCCTTCAGCATCAAAAATAAATTGTATAGCAGTTGATGATAATTCCACTCGCTCTACACCACCATAAAGACTAAATGATTGGTCGTTGATAGAGATATGCACTCTGCCATTAATGTAATTTTTTTCAAATGCATCATTAGCTTCAAAGCCAAGTTGCAATACAATGTGTTGTTGTGTTGAGTTATTTATAAATTCAACCATCTGTACATCATACTCACTGATGTAAATGGAAACTTTTGTTGCATTAAAATCTGCGGGTGTACTATTTTTTTGAGTTACAGGTGGATTAGCAACTGGTGCAGCACCTTTCATCATCGCTGCAGAAAATGCCATAGCTGTTTTGCCCATATCCGAAGGGTCTTGCATTTTGGATGTGTAATAGTTTTTTGCTTCTTCCCACTGAGCCAAAGTGTAACCGTGAGTTGCACAAATGTCGTGTTCTTTTTGTGCATTGCCTGCTGCCGAAATCATAGGCAAATAAATTGCTGCGTATTGTTCTAATGTAAGCATGTTATTTTATATATTTAGTGAATAATTTGTTTGTTTTTGGAAGCAGGAGTATCAGGATGAATGCCCATAATTGCATCCTTGCATATATCGCAAACTAATCCTAATTCGGAGCCTACTTTTATATCTTTATAATTGTGTATAGTAATTGTTTCATCGAAATGAAATCGTTCTTTTAAACTTTTTGGATCTAATACCACATCAAAATAAATCCACTCTCTACAATTTTTCGACCATACTTGTCCTCTGTAAATTTCATTTGCACCTTGGGTAATTAAATACTCTTCCAATGGTTTCAGATGTGAACACATTTCAAAATTTTTATAGTTGTTAAATGAGATTATTTAAAGAAATCAAACGGAGCATTTTCTTCTGCTGTACCTGATTTTCCTTTGAAATTCTCAGCAAAATTATAGACGTTGTACGTATCAAAAGTGAAAGAAGGATTGTTGGTATTTTTATTTATTCGAGAAAGGATATACATTTTCTGTGCATCAAAATCAAAGAAATAATATAAACTCTCGTTGTCTTTGTCGTTGGTGCAAGTAACTGCATCTATATTTTTCCAATCAATTTTGTTGGCGTTGGCACACAAATCAGGCAAAGGATACGATAACAATAAATCTGCACCATCTCGAAATCCGTAATATAAGTATTTTTGATTTGGAAAATCATATAACATATATGTTTGGGTTTTGTCATTGTTGTCATACGCTTTTTCATAAGAATAGGTTGCTCCTGAAAATTTATTTATAGTATTAAAAGCCGGAGAAATATCTGTAAATACATTATTGAAATTTAAAGTGGCATTAAACAAAACAGGGCTACCTTCAATCCATTTTATTTTGTTTTGTGTGTGTATTTTATTGGTTTCAGGATCAAATAATTCTGCATCACAAGTCATAAATGCATTTTCATTTTTAATTGGCAACATGTAATCATCCGGCGTAATAATTTCTTTTAAATAAAATTTTGTAAAGTCGTCTGGTTCCATTCTTACAATTCGCCACTCATTTCCTTTTTTTTGATAAAAATCTAAAGTCTTCATATAGCCATTTTTGTCCGTAGCTATATTTACTATTTTAGTAAATTCCCATTTTTCATCAGGATTATTTTCTTCTTTTGAACAAGAAATAGTCAATATACTGATGACTAAAAAAAGAGAATAAAATTTTTTAAAAGAGAAAATGTTTTTAAAGAAAAAATAGTTGCTTGATTTGATAATTGAGTTTTTCATAGCTTGTATTTTTTTGTTGATACAAAGTTGTTACAACAAAAAAATATTATGAAATTAAAAAAATGAATTTCGTGAGAGGTAATGTATAAATTTACAGATTTAAGTATCTATGAATCAATTGATTACATTAATTTAATTCAACGCAATTTTGATGTAAAATTTTAGAAGTTTCATCTTTTAACCAAAGAAAAACGGAAACGTTTCGGAATTCAACAGTGGAAGTTTTATCAAATTCTTGTATTGATTTTTTTATTTTTTCGCAATCAGAAATGGACCATTTTTTGAGCAAACAATTTTTGGCAGCTAATGAATATAATAATTTATAGCTATTAGAAATCGGCTTATAATATAGCATATTATCAGATGATTTTCCTTGCAATAAACTATTGATGATGGAGAGTGCTGTATCGAATTCTTTTATTAAATAAAAATATGCCGACTTAATTACTTTCAGCATATAGTTTTGAGGAAACGGTGCAGCATCTAGGTCATAAGAAATATATTTATTTAGGTTTTCTGTATCACGTAAATAGAGATAGCAAATAAGCTTATTATAAAGCAACATATTTTTATACAACGGATTTTCATTTGTAAACTCATTCTCTAAAATAAATAATGCTTCTTTATAAAATTTACATTTTACCAAATTAGTAATAAAGTTTACATAAAAAACTGTTCTAAAATGCACATTCATTAATTGTGCTTCTTGTCTTATAGAACTTAATATTTCATGTGCTTCTAAAAAAAAACCATTGGCAGAAAGTTCTCTACCTTTCGCCATTATCGCTTGAAATTGAGCTTCTTTCAAAAGTTTATTTTTTTCTGAAAGTGGCTTGATAATTTCTATTGCTTCATTCAAAAAATTTAGTTGCTTTGTAAACGCATTTGGGTCTGAAGTTATCGTTATCGATTGCGCATAATTATTATAAAAATTACTGATTGGATTTTTTATTAATTGCAAATGGTATTCATCTAAAAATAAGGACTCATGATATTCGTTGTTATGGCTGTAGGCTAACCAATTATGATACATTTTAAATTGGTTTAGTTTGGCACAATAGGTAGAAATCATATCATTTAACACTTGAGTAGATTGTTGAATTAATTCCGGATATTGGTTCATTCGTTTTGCCAAATCCGATATTTTATAATGTAAATTATTTAATTGCAACATACAAGCATCTAATACAAAATTATAAGATGCAAAATCATCTTTCTCACTAATCAATGTATTATAAATTTCATCCATTCCATCAGAAAATTTCAGACGATCGTAGGCATGTATCAACAGCCAATTGTTATACGCTTCATTATTTTTAGAAATATTTTCATGTTCTATATGAATTAAAAACTTCTCTAGCTCCTCTTTTAACAAGCGTATTTCATTACGCCACAAATAATCACCCTTATCTGAATAGGATTTACCAA
>CAZDOT010000059.1:0-5594 GCA_964507125.1 uncultured Chitinophagales bacterium
TCGTATCAATGGTATAAAGAAAGTAATTTGATTGCAACAACACTTACACCTTATTACGAATTTACGAGCAATGGCGTTTACACATTAAAAGTTGTGAGTCTGGATTGTTCATCAGATATATCGACTTCCATCAATGCTTCTTTGCCAACTGCCATAAGAAATAATAAAGTAGATATTCAATTTTCCATTGTACCTAATCCTTCTAACGGATTATTTGATTTGAGCCTTACAGCACTTAAATCCGGAAAATATACTTTTGTTTTATACAGTATTACAGGGCAAGAAATTATTAGAGATGTCTTGTTGATGCATGCAGGCAGTAACACAAAATCATTCCAACTTAATATAGAAAAAGGAATGTATTTTATGGCAATAGAAAATGAAAATGGTGCTACAACAAAGCAATTGATTATTCAATAAGTTGTGCGAAGAGAGCATTCAATTTATTGTAGTTTTGTATATTGCACGAGTGTTTATTAATTATAATTTATGTCGAAATTTCTTATTGTAGGGTTGGGTAATATTGGTAAAGAGTACGAACATACACGCCATAATATTGGTTTTGATGTTGTTGATATTTTAGCAAAACAATTGGAACTTAGTTTTGAATTAAATAGGCTAGCTGCCTATGCTAAAACTACTTATAAAGGAAAACAATTGCACCTTATTAAGCCCACAACATACATGAATTTAAGTGGAAAGGCAATAAAATATTGGATGAATGAATTAAAAATTCCGATTGAAAATATTTTTGTTGTGGTAGATGAATTAGCATTACCTTTTGGTACATTACGTGTTCGCGGGAAAGGCAGTGATGCCGGACATAACGGATTAAAATCTATTCAAGAAGAGTTACAAACAAATGCTTATCCGCGCTTACGATTTGGAATTGGCAACGATTTCCCCAAAGGAAAACAAGTAGATTATGTTTTGGGAAAATGGTCTTCAGAACAACAAGTTATTTTACAAGAAAGAATTCAAACATCCGTAGAAATTATTAAAAGTTTTTGTTCTGCAGGTTTGTCAAACACAATGAATATCTATAACAATAAATAAAAATAATTTTATTCAATACTTTTCTAATAACTAATCACTAATAACAATTCACTAATAAAAATCTATCTTATGAAAATATTTTGTGTTGGGTTGAATTATAAAGAACATATCGTGGAGATGAAGCACTTTGCTTATCCTGAAAATCCGGTTATTTTTATGAAACCACCTACAGCATTATTAAAAAATGGACAGCCGTTTTATCATCCGGAATTTTCTAATGATGTGCATTACGAAGGAGAGATTGTGTTGCGTGTTTGCAAAAATGGTAAAAAAATAGACAAGAAATTTGCGCATAAATACTACGATGCATTCACTTTAGGTTTTGATTTTACAGCACGAGATATTCAAACGGAACATAAGAAAAAAGGTTGGCCTTGGGAAATTGCAAAAGGGTTCGATGGTTCAGCATTTATTGGAGATTTTATTCCAATAAACAAAGACGAAATAATCGCTTTTTCCATCAAGAAAAATGGAACACTTGTACAACAAGGAGATACATCGATGCTTATTTTTTCGTTTGATGAAATTGTAAGTTATATTTCACAATTTTTCACCTTACAACAAGGCGATTTAATTTATACCGGAACGCCACAAGGTGTTGGTCCGGTGAAAATAGGCGATACCTTAGAAGGCTTTGTGGAGGAACAACTACTCGTACAATGCGAAGTGAAATAAGAAAATACAATTACATGCTTTTGGTGTAATTGTATATGTTTTATTCAGCTTTTATTTTTATAATAAATGCTTTACATTTACCAACTTTTATGGATATTCCAATTCTACTTTTAGCATTTAATAGGCCTGATGTATTTCAGGAATTATTGGATAGTTTAAGGCTCGTAAAACCACAAAAAATTTATATTGCAGTAGATGGTCCAAGACTAGAAAAACCGGACGATATAGAAAAAGTAAAAGCTGTACAAAATGCTATTCATTCTATTGATTGGCCATGCGAAATAAAAACACACTTTCGTGAAGTAAATATGGGTTGCAGGCATGGAATTACGGATGCTATTTCGTGGTTTTTTAAACAAGAAAATTTCGGTATTATTTTAGAAGATGATTGTATTCCAAATGTCCATTTCTTTGATTATTGTAGAGAAATGCTCTATCATTACAAAGATGATAAAAGAGTTTTTTCCATTGCAGGATATAACCCGGTGAATACAATTAATTTTGATAACTACGCTTATGATTATTGGTTCTATCCAACAGCAATTTGTTGGGGATGGGCTACTTGGGCAGATAGATGGCAATATTACAATGATTCTGAAACCTTATATAACGAAGTAATTTCTAATAAATCTTTATTACAACAAACAGATAATAGTTGGTTTGGGAATAAGTATAAATTTTTAGTAGATAAAGTTATTAAAGAAGAAATTACAGCATGGGATTATATTTGGTCTTACACGTTGTTACTTCAAAATGGTTTATCTATTATTCCTAAATACAATTTTATTAATAATATAGGGTGTCACCATCCGGATGCTAGCCATACTTTTGATGAGCAATTTGTCGTTACAAAAACACATTTTTTCAATTCCGAAATAAAATGGAAACACCCAAGTTATATGATTAGAAATGCAGCGTTTGAAGAGGTTTTAAAATTAGAATTTTTCCCACCGCAACTGCCATTTTCTAAAAGAATTATTCCCAAAGTAAAATCTTTCGTAAAGAAAATTATCCAATAATGTCATTGCCGAAGGTACTATATATTGCACGTTCTGATATAGGTGGAGGCGCTGAACAAAGATTGTCCTTAACAGCCAAGCATTATGAAAATACATTAGCCTTCTATGTGAAATTCAATCATCATTCTTGGGAAAAAGTTAAATCATTTCCAATCGTTTTTTTTGATAAAATTTTTGGTGCAATCAATAAACAATATTATAAATATGCCACTGAAAGAGTAAACATCAAATCACGATTATCGATTACAGAAAACTTCAACCAAACTTGGAGCCATTTAAAGAAATTGCCGGAATTTTGGGCGTGTGATATTGTACATATTTCCAATCTACACACTAATTATTTTGATTTATCAGCATTAAAAGAAATCACCAAATACAAACCGGTTGTTTTGAATGTAAGTGATTTGTGGATGCTCACCGGTGGAGAAGCATATTCACCCAATGACGATGGATTTAAAAAAGGAATTGCCACTACGAATGATAAAACATTAAATCCATTAAATAATCCTTGGATTGATAGAAGACAGCACATGATGAATAAGAAACATCAGATTTTTAGTCAGCTAAAAGATAGCTTGTTTTTTATGACCAATTCTAAGTGGACAGAACAACAATTTCTTGCATCTTGGATTATGCGTTTTGGTCCGGATTTTCGAACCATTCGTCCCGGAGTAAACACCACAATTTATAAGAATAAAGCCAATAGAAGCTGGGATAAATTACGTGTTTTGTTTTTCAATTCTAAAAACAAATTTAAAAACCATGAATTGATTTTAAACGCACTTTCTAAAATAAACCAGCCGATAGATTTATACATTATCGGCAATTCAGTTGAACATGTTTTTCCTTTTGTTACAAATAAATTTATTGCATCCTATATATATGAACCAGAATGTTTGTCCGATATTTTTAATGAGGTAGATGTTTTGGTTTATCCAAGTATTGCAGAAACATTTGGAATGATGGTAGCCGAAGCAAAAGCATGCGGTGTATGTGTAATTGGTACCAATGGCACAGCAGTTGAAGAGCAAATTATACATCAAGAAACAGGTTTGTTGATAGAGCAGAATGACGAAAATCAATTAGTGCATCAAATAAATTGGTGTGCCAATAATATAAGTGAAGTGCGTACAATTGGAAATCAAGCAACTGTTGATATTCAGCAACATTTTACATTTGAAAAATATATGGATGAAACAATAGAATACTACAAGTATATCTATGCAAAAACAAAAAAATAAGCTACTTTTCAACATATCATTCAATTGCTATCAATTTATAGTTTTGTTTTCATTCAAAGATTGATTAATTTTAAAGCCTGAATTATTCATCATTTAAACACTAAAATAAAATGCCTTATTTATTTACATCTGAATCTGTTTCAGAAGGTCATCCGGATAAAGTAGCCGATCAAATTTCAGATGCGTTAATTGATAACTTTTTAGCGTATGATCCACAATCAAAAGTAGCTTGCGAAACGTTAGTTACCACTGGACAAGTTGTTTTAGCTGGTGAGGTGAAGTCGAAAGCTTATTTGGATGTTCAAGATATTGCCCGTGAAGTTATTCGTAAAATTGGATACACAAAATCAGAATATATGTTCGAAGCCAATTCGTGCGGTATTTTTTCAGCTATCCACGAGCAATCTTCTGATATTAATCAAGGTGTAGATAGAAAATCTAAAAAATCTGATTTTGAAACAAAAGCTAATGCACAAGGTGCCGGCGATCAAGGTATGATGTTTGGTTATGCTACCAAAGAAACCGACAATTATATGCCTTTGGCATTAGATATAGCACACAAAATTTTACAAGAATTATCTAAAACACGCAGAGCAGGAAAGGAGTTGAAATACTTGCGTCCGGATGCGAAAAGTCAAGTTACCATCGAGTACGATGATAACAATAAACCAATTCGTATTGATACCATTGTAGTTTCTACTCAACACGATGATTTTGATGCCGATGCGAAGATGTTAGCAAAAATTAAAAAAGACGTTATTGAGGTTATTATACCACGTGTGAAAAAGCAATTGAAACCATCTATCCAAAAATTATTCAACGATAAAATTACATATCATATCAACCCAACCGGAAAATTTGTGATTGGCGGTCCTCACGGCGATACCGGATTAACAGGTCGTAAAATTATCGTAGATACGTATGGTGGAAAAGGGGCACACGGTGGTGGTGCGTTCTCCGGAAAAGATCCAAGTAAAGTAGATAGAAGTGCAGCGTATGCTACGCGTCATATCGCTAAAAACTTAGTAGCAGCAGGTGTTGCAGACGAAGTGTTAGTTCAAGTTTCGTATGCAATTGGTGTGGCAAAACCTTGCGGACTTTTTGTAGATACGTATGGTACGTCCAAAGTGAATTTAACGGATGGTGAAATTGCCAGAATTGCAGAAAAAATATTTGATATGCGTCCGTATGCCATCGAGCAACGCTTTAAATTGAGAAATCCAATTTATAGTGAAACAGCAGCGTATGGCCACATGGGTAGAAAAAATGAAGTAGTTACTAAAGTTTTCAATAAAGGAAAAGAAAACGAGAAAAAAGTACAAGTGGAGTTGTTTACTTGGGAAAAGTTAGATTACGTAGATAAAGTGAAAAAAGCATTTAATTTGAAATAACTTTTTTCGACTTAATATAAAAATCACGCAAATTTGCGTGATTTTTTTTATTTAGAAAGCACTACATATTTTTTAATCAAAAAATGTATTGTATATTTGCATTCCAATTGAAAAATATTGGAATTTAGAGAGATGGCAGAGCGGTCGAATGCGGCGGTCTTGAAAACCGTTGACTGTAACAGGTCCGGGGGTTCGAATCCCTCTCTCTCTGC
>CAZDOT010000060.1:0-4916 GCA_964507125.1 uncultured Chitinophagales bacterium
AATATTTTTCGTCTAATTTTTTTATATGATTTTTTTAATAAGACAACAACTTGTTGCTTTATCAAATACCATATTGATTTCTTTTGTATAATAAAATCGCGTTGCACCCAAAACTGATCTCCGGCAGTGGTATAAACGGTATCTTCAATTTTTACAAATTGATGTTGCAACATAAAATTGGCAATATCTTTTTCTAATGGCTGACCTTTATACAATTCTTCTGCTTCTACTTCAAGCCAAATCATTTTTATTTGTTTAATAAAATCGCCTGCACCTTGCAACACCATTAATTCGGCACCTTGCACATCCATGTGTATAAAATCAATCGTGTTTATAGCTTGTTGCTGACAAAACGCTTGCAACGTAGTAGTTGGCACCTTAATAGAGGTTTCAAATTTTAGCCAAGGATGCACTTCTAAGGTTTTTTCCGGCGGTAATAAGGAACTGCTTTTGTTTCCAAAATTCCAATCTTTCATCTCTTTATCACTTGGATTGCCCGAAGAAAGATAAAACGTAGTCTCTCCTATCGAATTGGATAAACAATACGAAATAGGATGCATGTTTTCTACTCGATATTTTTCTTTATTTTGAATTACTAAATCAAAATTTGACGGAAGTGGCTCAATAGTATAAATAGTTGCTTTTGGGAAAAGTCGTGCATAACGAACTGAATTTTCTCCTTCACACGCACCAATATCGAAGATACAAATCGGCTCCTCTTTAGAAATAATGGTCGCTACTATTTTTTCTTGTAATTGTAAGTTCGGGTTATTGATGTACTGTTCTCGCTCGCTCATTATTTTAAAATCCAATTTTTAGGTGCTAAATCTACTGACTCTGTCAAAATATTATTCATCCAATGTTTGGGCAATATTACTTTTTTGAATTCGTACTTATTTAACCAAGCAGCCCACCAACTGAACGTGCTGTTGGCAATAATGTTATGCTTGCACAAACTCATTAAATAAAAATCTTCAATAGTTGATTTTTTTTCAATCAAAGTACAATTAATAGCCCAATCCATTTCCTTTTGAACCCAAGCAGCATCATCCGTAAATAAAAAGAATTGTAAATCCGAACCAAGCTCCTTTTTAATCCATTCAATCGATTTAAAATAATAATCTTTAGAGCACAAACCATGCACTTCCATTGCCGATAAATTTCGGATATAATCGCCTCTTCGAAAATGAATAGATACAGAGGTTGTTTCTTGTATTTTTTGAATCAACTCTATGTCTTTTGATAAATAATCTTCTTTTATTGTAAAATCAGATTTAATGATTTCTGCAATCTCTTTAAAATATTTTTCCGACTGAAAAAAACCTCGAATGTAATAGTTACCTCTTAATTTCAAGAAATCTTCATCGTAACCATGTTCATTAAATTTGTATTTATTTCTATTGCCAAACGTTTTTATTTTAGTCATCAAACAATCGCTTGTAGAAAAATCCGGACCATAAAAGGAATTCAGTAAGGTTTCATCTGCAATAGTAAAGGATGCATTAAATGCATTTAACTCAAAAGGGCGTTTAGTGGTATTGGGAATATCCTTATCTAAGAATGTAGTATCCACAAATACTTCTGTATTGTTTAGTAAGGCCAAATGCTTGGCTGCCGCATATTGAAAAAGTTGGTTGCCTAAGCCACCCATTAATCGTACAACTATCATTTTTTATTTGAATACAAATTTTGTATTTTGCCGTAAAGTTACAAAATGTTATTCATAGGTTTAGGAAAAGGTGATATTACTGCATTTTTTAAAGGAATTGGAATGTTGGGTTATGGCTTACCACAACATTATATGTTATCCATAGAAACGCCACTTTACGCACGTGCATTTATTTTTGAACAATTAGACAAAAGTAAGAAAGTGTGTCTGGTAAATTGCGAGTTAGGATTCATAACACCTGCTTTAAAGAAAGGTGTTCTCGAAGTATTACAAGAAAAACATCCGGAATTAAAATATACTGCAAGTAATTTATTGCTCAGTGCCCAACACACACATTGTGGACCAAGTGGATATTCGCATCATGTTCTATATAATATGTCCACACCGGGCTTTCACAAAGGTGTATATGAAAAAATTGTGAATGGCATCGTTGAAGCCATCTTGCATGCAGAAAAAAACAAACAAAAAGCAACAATACAATTAGGAAAAAGCTCATTTGCACCCGATATTCCGGTAAGTTTTAACCGAACCATTGATGCCTATAACACCAATCCGGAGGTACGAAAATTATCTCACGAAAATCGACATTTAGGTGTAGATAGAGAAATGACATTATTGCATTTCATTTCTGAAAGTGGACAACCATTAGGTAGTATCAATTGGTTTGCTGTGCATACTTCTAATTTGCCGAATAACTTTTTCCGTCTATGCTCCGATAATAAAGGATTTGCAGCCTCTTATTTAGAAGAAAGTATGCAAACCGAAAATCAACATTATATTGCCGCTTTTGCACAAGGTGCATGTGGTGATGTATCGGCGAGAGTAAAATACAATCCAAAACTTTCAACGCAGCGCGGAAAATGGGAAGGATATTTTCCGGATGATTTAAAAAGTTCCAAATTCAATGGAAATCTTCAGTTTGAAAAAGCCAAGGAAATCATACATAATACAACATCAGAAATAAAAGATGAAACAATAGATAGTATTTCTGTATTTGTTGATTTTAGTAAAATAGATATCCATCCAAATTTCACCAATGGTGTAGAAGGTTGCGTAACAAGTCCATCTTGCATGGGTGTTGCCTTTTTAGAAGGTTCCATCATGGATGGACCAGGTTTGCCTTTATTATTAGGAAAAATAGCACGTGCTGTTGCCCGCAGTGCAAGGAAAAAAGAGCTTAAAATAGCAGTACGCGATGGTGGAGAATACGAACAATTCATTTATAGAAAAAACAAAGCACAAGCTGTAAAAGATATTGGTGTTGCGAGTGGAGAAAGAAAATTTTTAGGAAATTTTGCTGCCGATAAAATTCCATTGCCGGGATTTAGTGATGAGATGATTTTAAACATCAAAAAAGTAGCAAAACAAGGTGGTTTTGATTCACCAAATCCATGGGCTCCACAAATACTTACATTACAAATTCTAAAAATTGGCAATATCGGCATTTGTGCTTTTCCTTTTGAAATAACAACCGTAGCATCTTGGCGGTTAAAGAAAACCTTAGAAGATGCATTACAAGATAAAGGAATTGACTGTGTTATACTTTGCCCGTATTCAAATGAATATAACGGTTATATCACCACAAATGAAGAATATCAATTACAGCTATACGAAGGTGGACATAATGTTTTTGGGCAATGGAGTTTAAATGCATTACAACAAAAATTCACGGAATTAGCCATTGACTTTTGCAAACAAGAAACAGAAAGAACTCCGAACGATGTGCAACAAGAAAAGTTTACAGAAGAAGAATTACAAAAGCAAGTATTTTTTGAAAGTAAACGCATTAAAAAATTAAACAAAGTCAACAACTAATAATTATTATTTGTTATAATCTAAAAGCGATGAAAAAAGTATATCAAAACGCAGAAGAAGCTACGCATGACATTTCAGATAACATGACCATTATTTTAGGTGGTTTTGGTTTGTGCGGATTACCGGAAAATAGCATTGCTGCTTTAGTAAAAAAAGAAGTAAAAGGTTTGACATGCATTTCCAACAATGCCGGTGTAGATGATTTTGGGTTAGGATTATTGCTTAAAAATCATCAAATAAAAAAGATGATTGCATCTTATGTTGGTGAAAATGCAGAATTTGAACGCCAATTATTAAATGGAGAATTAGATGTAGAGTTAATTCCGCAAGGCACATTGGCGGAACGTTGCAGAGCCAGTGCAGCAGGCATTCCGGCATTTTTCACGCCGGCCGGATATGGAACAGAGGTTGCCATTGGGAAAGAAACCAGAGAGTTTGATGGAAAAATGTATATCATGGAACGTCGTTTTCATGCTGATTTTGCCATTGTAAAAGCATGGAAAGGTGACACCAATGGAAACCTAATTTACAGAGCAGCTACTCGTAATTTTAATTTACCTATGGCTGGTGCCGGAAAAATAACCATTGCTGAAGTAGAAGAATTAGTACCGGCTGGCGAACTCGATCCGGATCAAATACACACACCCGGAATTTTTGTAAAACGAATTTTCCAAGGGGCAAAATATGAAAAACGAATTGAGAAAGTAACGGTAAGGAAGCGAGAGATTTGAATAAAAAGATTTGAGTATTGAGTAGAAAGAAATTTGATAGTATATTTTCATCTTAATACTTGCGACTTACATCTTAATACTTAATACTCAAAATAATAGGATTTTTATAAAAAAAATAAAACGATACATCATGTTAGATAAAGATGGTATTGCCAAAAGAATAGCCAAAGAATTACAAGATGGTTTTTATGTAAACTTAGGCATTGGAATTCCAACATTGGTTGCGAATTATGTTCCGGATGGAATGAATGTAACATTCCAATCAGAAAATGGAATGCTTGGCATGGGGCCTTTTCCTTATGATGATGAGCAAGATGCCGATGTTATCAATGCCGGAAAACAAACTGTAACCATGTTGCCCGGCGGCGTATATTTTGACTCAGCTACTAGCTTTGCCATGATACGTGGCGAACACGTGGACTTAACCGTTTTGGGCGCCATGGAAGTTTCAGAAAAAGGCGATATTGCCAACTGGAAAATTCCCGGAAAAATGGTGAAAGGAATGGGTGGTGCAATGGACTTAGTGGCATCTGCCAAAAAAATTATTGTTGCCATGCAACACGTTAATAAAGCCGGAGAAAGTAAATTATTACCACAATGCACACTTCCTTTAACAGGCATCGGGTGTGTCAAAAAAATAGTAACCGAATTAGCTTTTTTAGAAGTGACCGAAGAAGGTTTCAAATTATTAGAGCGTGCAC
>CAZDOT010000061.1:0-1750 GCA_964507125.1 uncultured Chitinophagales bacterium
GCCGACACAAGGATTTTCAGTCCTTTGCTCTACCGACTGAGCTACCGCACCGAAATTTCGAGTGGCAAAGATACATATTCCATTTTGAAAAAAAAAATGAATACTCGTATTTTCAATGATTTTTTAGATTTTCTGCTTACTACTCTTCGCTTATTCTGTATAATTGGGTGATGCGTATTGATACACAACATGTTGTAATGGAAAATAAACGGTATCTAACGTATTGGGATTTCCAAATGTCCACTCAGCACCTAAAAACAAGGTAGAATCCGACAAATATTGCTGGATTTGATAATGTTGACGCTGAATGAAGAGCGTTTTTGTTTCGGCATCTATGCTGCTTATTAATAAGGACTCATACGGAATTGACCAATACGTGCTTTGAATGGCTTCTGGCATTTTTTCATAGATAAATATTTGTTTTATTGGTTTTTGCCACATCAATTGTTTTACATATTGTGTTTTTTGGGTGTATCTTTTTTCTGTAATTAATTTAAAGAAAGAAAAAAACACGACGAATAGGCTTATTAAAATAAGATATGGTGGATTCATTTTTCTATCTTCTATGACCATCGCCAACACCGACCAAGCTATCAAAAATAAAACAGCTAAATATCTATCGTTATAACTTTCTGTTGCTCCATTACGCAAGAAAACAAACAAAACGATATAAAATACAAGAACAGTACAAACGGTAAGCAAACCAGCCATTTTGCTTATGGAATTTTTAAAAAAGAAAAGTGCAAGCAATGCAATGGATGGCAAATAAAACTGTATAATTTCTTTTGAAACAAATTGTGCAAAGGCTGATGTATATGCATTTTTTAAAGTGATAAAATGTACATCCAACGAATCGATACTAGAGCCATCTCTACCGGTTTTAAAAATTACGATGCGTAACAAAAGCAATATACCAACGACAACAAAACCAACTATTGCAATTCTATCGCGTTTTTCTAAAAAATAAATAAACAACAATGCCGCAGCAACTAACAATAAAAATAAATGTGCAATGTGTAATGTAAAAATCAATATCAACAATGCTATTATCTTTTTAACTCCGACAATTTTATGTGAGCGAAGTATGGCAATCATTGCAATTAATAAACCTGCTGCTTGGTTCATTTCATCATTGGTATAAAAGAAAGCATCGTGAGCCGTTAGCATTAACGAAAATAAATAGAGATAAGAAATCCATTTCTCCGTTGTCAGCCATCGAATTAATAAAAAAACGACAAAGTGTAATAGAATAGGATTTATGGTAAATGCCCACATTATTTGTTGTAAGGATAAATGCCATTTTATGGCAAGTACCGGCAGCCATTGTGTAAGCACAGCAAAATATCTTCCATATTGAATACAGAATGTTTGGTGCTGAATGATTTCTGTTAAGTAATAACTATTATCGGCAAAGGTGCTGCGTTCAAGATAAAAATATAAGCTAAGAAACACATACAAAATCCAGAAAATGGATAAGTAGATTTTCTCTTTTGTAAGCAATGTCTTTATCAATGTTTATTTACTTTTTTTCTTTCTGAACATAGTCTCTTGAAAAAGGACTCTGTGTTGTAAATCGCAGAGTCCACGATGTGAGACTCTGCTTGCAAAAAAGTAGATTTTCTCTTTTGTAAGCAATGTCTTTATCAATGTTTATTTACTTTTTTCCAATGCTTGTTGTATATTTTTTCTGAACAGAGTCTCTTGAAAAAGGACTCTGTGTTGTAAATCGCAGAGTCCACGATGTGAGACT
>CAZDOT010000061.1:1850-3569 GCA_964507125.1 uncultured Chitinophagales bacterium
GTAAGCAATGTCTTTATCAATGTTTATTTACTTTTTTCCAATGCTTGTTGTATATCGGCTTTAATATCTTCAATATGTTCTAAACCGATAGAGGTACGAATGGTGCCACCAAAAATGCCGGCTGCTTCACGAACTTTTTCATCGATTTTAGAATGTGTAGTAGAAGCCGGATGTGTAGCAATAGAACGGCAATCACCCAAATTAGCTGTGTGTGAAAACATTTGCAAACTATCCAAAAATTTTCGACCTCTATCAATACCACCTTTTACAATAAATGTTACCACACCACCGCCTTGTTTCATTTGTTTTTTAGCTAATTCGTATTGCGGATGCGATGGCAAAAACGGATATTTCACCTCTTCAATTTCATCGTGTGTTTCTAACCATTGTGCTAATGCTAAAGCATTTTCACAATGTCTATCCATGCGTACGTGCAATGTTTCCAAGCTTTTGGATAAAACCCATGCATTAAATGGCGACATTGCAGGTCCGGTTTGTCGGCAAAATGCACGCACTTCTTTGATGATTTCTTTACTGCCTAATACTACGCCACCGCACACTCTACCTTGTCCGTCAATAAATTTTGTGGCAGAATGGGTGATGATGTCTGCACCATATTGTGCCGGTGTTTGCAGATACGGTGTAGCAAAGCAATTATCAATATTTACTAAAATTTGATGTTTCTTTCCGATGGCACACAAATATTCTAAATCTATCAGCACCAATCCCGGATTGGAAGGAGTTTCGGCAAAAATCATTTTCGTATTGGGGCGAATTTCGCTTTCCCAGGTTTCCGGTTTGCTGATATCAAAAAAGGAAAATTCTATATTCCATTTGGGAAAATAATCTTTTATAATTCTGGTGGTAGATGCAAATAAAGCAGATGATGCTAATACGTGATCGCCGGATTTTAAAAACGGCATCATAGATGCAAACACGGCAGCCATGCCGGTTGCCGTACCAAATCCATCTTCCGTGCCTTCCAAAATACACATCTTATCTACAAACTCATTTACATTTGGATTAGAGAAACGAGAATAGATATTATCTACATATTCATCAGCAAACAAGGCACGAGCTTGCTCCGCATCTTCAAAAGTAAAAGAAGAAGTTAGATATAATGGAACACTGTGTTCACGGCGAGTTGGTGGCTCTTGTGTGCGAATAGCATTAGTAGCAAAGTGCGAATATTTTTTCATATAATAATATTAGAGATTGAGACTTGAGAAACAAGATATGAGATGTGAGATGTGAGAAAAAATCTCAAATCTCATCTCTATAATCTAATTTATAATTTCAAAGCTATGTGTAATTGTTGCTGTTTTATTGAGAATATGCGTTACGCTACAATATTTATCCATAGAAAGTTGGATAGCACGTTCTACGTTTTCTTTTTTTAAATTTCCTTGTAATACATAATGAATATGGGCTTTTGTGAACACCATCGGATGCTCGGTCGCACGTTCTGCATCAACGGTTACTTTGTAACTTTTCACGTCTTCGCGCATCTTCTTCAACATAGACAATACGTCCATGGAAGTGCAACCACCTAATGCCATTAACACCAATTGCATCGGTCTTGTACCTAAATCTTCTCCGCCAATTTCGGGTGAGCCGTCCATGTGCACCACTACACCTTGTTCATTCTTGGCTTCGAGATGCACCTTATCATTTACTCTTTCAATTTCAATCTTCATTGTATAAAGTTATTGGATATTC
>CAZDOT010000062.1:0-3502 GCA_964507125.1 uncultured Chitinophagales bacterium
ACATTAACAGAGGTGAAGTTTGGGGCGTTGTGGGTAAGAATGGTGCCGGAAAATCTACTTTATTAAAATTATTATCTAGAATTACAACACCATCTACCGGAATAATAAAAATAAATGGAAAAATGGCTTCTTTGTTGGAAGTTGGTACTGGCTTTCACGGCGAACTTACCGGACGTGAAAACATTTTCTTGAATGGTGCCATTTTAGGAATGAAGCGTAAAGAAATTGCCTCTAAATTGGATGAAATAGTTGCATTTGCAGGTGTAGAAAAATACATTGACACACCCGTGAAACGTTATTCTTCAGGTATGTATGTGCGATTAGCTTTTGCCGTTGCCGCTCATTTAGATACAGATATTCTAATTTTAGATGAAGTATTAGCAGTAGGCGATGCCAGTTTCCAGCGTAAATGCTTGGGCAAGATGAATGATGCCGCAACGAATCACGGAAAAACGGTGTTGTTTGTCAGCCATAATTTATCACAAGTGCAAGGCTTATGTAAAAAAGGAATGTTGTTGGAAAATGGCGTTTTGAAAACAACCGGAAATATTAATAAAGTAGTTGGCGAATATGTTTTGGGAAACCAACAATCCACGCATATAGATGTTTCGCAAATTCCACGCGTCGGACCAAAATCTACTGACTTTTTTATTCGTAAATTAACATTCTTATCAGACGTTTCTAATATCTATGAAAACGAAGAAATAGAATTTGAAATAGAATTTGATTGTACTACATCTATACAAGAATTAGTGCTTGGATTTTCTATTAAAGATACATTAGATGCCGCATTAATTGAATGTCGTTCTACCTCTAGCATTCCAACCATAAATATCCAAAAACCTGGCACTTATACTATCACCACAAAATTAAATCCGAAATTAGCAGCCGGAATTTATGTTTTAAATATTGGCGCCAGATGTTTGAATGGTCCGTTAGAATATGTACCTTCCGTTACCAACTTAGAAATATTACCCAACAATAAAGAAGAAATTGAAGAATGGAATAAACCTTCAGCCGGCATCATGTTAATGCCTTCCATTTGGACTTTAAAATAAACTAAAAAGTATGTTATCCAATTCAAGATTTGCAAAATTTGAAGAAATATTTTCGGACGAATATGCAGCCGTCAACAAAGAACTAATAGAAATTCAAAAAAAATATCAACTGCAAGACCACGAAGCAATCAACATAAGTCGATTTTCTTGGGCTGATAGAATTACTGACAAGCCGATGTATTATGCTGCGCGCATGTGGGAATTTCCTTATGCTATTATCGAAGCCGATTTACAACAAGGAATGAAAGTTGCCGATGTAGGTTGTGGCAATACGCCTTTTACTGCTTTGCTGGCAGAACGCGTTGGCGCAAAAAATGTAACCGGCTACGACCCAGATTATATTCAAGATGATTCTATTGAAGGTCATTCGCATTTCGGGGCACGTAAATCGTATATTGATGCGTTAGGAATAAATTTCTTTAATGATGGCATGACGAAGATGACGGCGGCTGACAATACATTCGACCGCGTTTTTTGTATCAGTGTTTTAGAACATATAGAAGATATTCAGGTAAAACAACAAGGATTAAAAGAGATGGCGAGGATTCTAAAACCAGGTGGCAAATTAATTCTCACATTTGACGTTGCCTTAAAAATGCCCTTAAATGACATCTTACAAAACATACAATTTACAGGTTTAATTCCAAGTGGAACCATTGATTTTCATTGGACAGAAAAAAGGTTTGTGAATTATGGAAATGGAAATACCGTTGATGTCTTTGGTTTGATTTTAGAAAAACCAAATTATGTCATCGATTATGATTACGAAGGCAAAACAAAAATTCCGGCTTACAAAGCCACAGAACTCAGCCAGCGCCATGCAGAACATTATGCTGTTTCATATAATCAAGCATTGGCAGCACGCGATTTAAAAAGACCTTTTGGTGCGCTACGCGTTTTCGTAAAATCATTACTTGGCAAATACAACTAATTTTTTAGATTGAAAACAATTGCATTAATAGATAATGCTTCGGGCGGCCATCGCGATGCCTTTATGCGATATTTTGCAAAAGCATGCTTAGAAATAAATACGCGTGTTATTTGTATTTACCCAAATACCACATCCATAAAAGAGTGGATAAACATACACGCCAATCCGTATATTTCCCAAATTACTTATATAGAAAACACCTGCACATTTATACCATTTAATGGCATGCGTGCATTCAACGAACCTATTGGAATTACAAGGTATTGGAAAAACATCGCTCGTTTTTTAAAAAAAGTAGAGACTGATATACAACAAAAAATTGATTTCGTCTATTTTAATTGGATAGATAGTCAAATGGCCAATAATATACCGCCATTTGTGATAGATTGGGTATTTCCCTATAAATGGTCAGGATTATATTTCCATCCGACTGTATTTAGAGTCAATGAAAAATTCTTAGAAAAAGCTATAAATTTTAGAGATATAGACAATGTTTTTACTGCAAAAAATTGTATTGCCGTAACCTTGCACGACGAAGGCATCTTAGAAAGATATCAAAGAAGAATAAAAAAACCGACAATATTATTTCCTGAAATTGCCGATATCACGGAGCCGGATACTCAACTTCCACTTGCTAACCGAATTCGGGCAAAAGCCAATGGAAGGATAGTTGTTGGAACGATTGGATTAGAATATCACAAAGGTTGCTATCCACTTGTAAAACTCTGCCAACAAGCTGACGCCTCAAAATTTTTCTTTGCTTTCACCGGCATTTTTTCAGAAACATTACTAACATATTTTCCAGAAAATGAGAAAAATGAAGTACTTGATTTCATGAATCATCTTCCGGAAAATGCCATTTGGGAAACCGGTACACTCAATGAGGGTGCTGAATACAACGCAGTTTTCAATAGTTTTGATATTATACATCTGATATATAAAAACTTTTATAGCTCTAGCAATCGACTAACGAAAGCGGCCAATTTTCATAAATTTGTGTTGGCAAATAATATAGGTTGTGTGGGTGATGATGTGCCAAAATATGATTTGGGCGAAACAGCAGATGAAAATAATATCGAAGAGCATAACCAAGAAATTGAGATTTTACGAAACCGAATTTTAAAGCATGATTTTCCATACGAACAATGGAAAATATACAGCGAAAAACATAGTACGGAGATATTAAAAGAAAAATTTACAGAATTACTTAAATTAGTGTGATTGATGAATACGAAAAATATACTTATTACCGGTGGTGCCGGATTTGTTGGCTCAGCCATGGCTTTATCTTTAAAAGCAAAATATCCGAGTTATGAAATTTTTGTTTTAGATAATTTAAAAAGACGTGGTTCAGAACTAAATCTACCAAGATTAAAAGCAGCACAAATTCATTTTGTCCACGGCGACATTCGCAACAAAGAAGATTTTGATGGTTTACCCAAAATTGATTGCATTATTGAAGCAAGTGCCGAACCATCCGTATTAGCAGGCATTGATAGCACACCGGATTATC
>CAZDOT010000063.1:0-3174 GCA_964507125.1 uncultured Chitinophagales bacterium
AGAGTCGTTTCATTTTTTTCATAATTTTATTTATTTTGATTATGTCAAAGGTAAATATAAAATAGATAAAAGTCAATGCACGCTAAAAAAAAACTTGAATACAAGATGCACACTTATGTTTTAATACAAGTAAAAATGTCCAACTTCAAAAGTTGGACATCTCAATAAATATAAAAAAATAAGTCTTGTCTGTGTTATTAAACTTTAGACCGTTCAAAATCTTGCATAGCTTTTACTAAAACTTCTACACTTTCTATTGGAAGTGCATTATAGCAAGATGCTCGGAAACCACCCACAGTTCTGTATCCTTTTATGCCGTGTATATTATATGGTTTTACAAATTCCAAAAATAACGCTTCGTCTTCTGGATTGGTCGTTACAAAATTTATATTCATTCTGCTTCTGTCTTCCACAACAGCATGTCCTTTAAATAAAGGGTTTCTGTCAATTTCTGCGTATAATGATGTCGCTTTTGCTATATTGCGTTTCTCCATTTCAGTCAATCCACCTAATTTTTTTAACCATCTCAACGTTAGTAAACAAGTATAAATAGCAAATACAGGTGGTGTATTGTATAGCGAATTATTTTTTGCATAAATGCTATAATCCCACATTTTTGATTTATTTCTTTTCGCTCTACCTAACCATTCATTCTTAATGATGACGAGTGTAATTCCGGAACATCCTAAGTTTTTCTGAGCACCAGCATATATTATATGATATTTAGACACATCAACTGGTCTAGAGAAAATATCCGAACTCATATCACACACCACCGGAATTGGATAGGCTTTATCTTCAAAAAATTCCGTTCCATATATAGTATTGTTAGAGGTTAAATGTAAATACGTCGCATCTTCATCCACTGTAAAATCTTTCGGAATGTACGTAAAGTTATCTGCTTTAGAACTTGCAATAAAGTTGGTTTTCCCATATAATCTGGTTTCTTCTTCAGCACGTGTCGCCCAAATGTCTGTTTCAACAAAATTGGCTGTTTCCTCTTCATTCAATATATTATAAGGTATCATATTGAATTGCATATTCGCACCACCTTGTAAAAATAAGATAGAATAATCATCCGGCACTTGCAGTAATTCTTTTATAAGGGCAATACTTTCATCTAAAATGGAAGTAAATTCCTTACTTCGATGTGAAATTTCTAAAATAGAAAGGCCAATTCCATTATAATCCAAGCATGCTTGTGCACTTTGTTCAAATACTTCTTGCGGTAAAATAGATGGCCCGGCCCCAAAATTGTGTTTTTTCATAAGTTATTTTTCAAAATAGTTTGTAAAATGAGTGATATACAAATCTACTAATTAAAATAAAAACACCATTTTATAGAATTATTATACATTCTTAAGCTGCGCAAAAGCATATTTTAAACCACAATTCACACTGAAATAGAATATTAGAACAGTTTTTAAAAAAATGGAACATATAACTAGATGCGTAATGCACGTATTCTGTACGTAATTTTCAATCACCTGATTCCTAAATGATTGTGTAAAATACATACAAACTGCTAAATAAAAACTAATTCCAAATTAGTTACATTAATTCTGCTTCAAAGAAAGTAAACAATTACTTAAACTATGTCAAACTACCAATAAAATAAGGGGTCACGAGTGTTTTTTGAAAAAAATAAAACTTTTTATTTTTAAAATGCTTGCGAATTAAAAATGGAGTATTACCTTTGCATCCGCTTTTGAAAACAAACACAAATTAATTCACAAGCAACGTTCTTTCAAATAATAACAGTCACAAAAAAAAATAAAAAATTTTCAAATTTTATTTGGAAATAAAAAAAAGATTGCTACCTTTGCACCCGCTTTCAAAAAGAGATGTGAAAACAAAACTAGAAAAAAGCAAGTTCTTTAAAGTAGTAAAAATGTGGATAAATAAAATTTAAAAAATTTTCCACTTTTTGTTGACAATTAAAAGAAAGTTACTATCTTTGCCGTCCCATTCTGAAACACAGAATAGGAAAAAAGATACAGTTCTTTGATTTATTGGGGAGCCTAAATAGGTTCATAAAAAACGAATGATACACACTCAAATCAAATTAATTTAAAACAAACTCGTACTAAAAGTACATTACAACGGAGAGTTTGATCCTGGCTCAGGATGAACGCTAGCGGCAGGCTTAATACATGCAAGTCAAGGGGGTAGCAATACAACCGGCGCACGGGTGAGTAACGCGTACACAACATACCATATACTGGGGTATAGCTTTGGGAAACTGAAGGTAATCCCCCATAGCATTGCGAGAGGGCATCTGATTGCAATTAAAGTTTCGACGGTATATGATTGGTGTGCGTTTGATTAGCTAGTTGGTAGGGTAACGGCCTACCAAGGCGACGATCAATAGCTGGCGTGAGAGCGCGACCAGCCACACTGGAACTGAGACACGGTCCAGACTCCTACGGGAGGCAGCAGTAGGGAATATTGGACAATGGGCGAAAGCCTGATCCAGCCATGCCGCGTGATAGATGAAGGCCCTCTGGGTTGTAAATATCTTTTATCTGGGAAGAAACCCCTCGTTTCTACGAGGCTTGACGGTACCAGAGGAATAAGCACCGGCTAACTCCGTGCCAGCAGCCGCGGTAATACGGAGGGTGCAAGCGTTATCCGGATTCACTGGGTTTAAAGGGTGCGTAGGTGGGTTGATAAGTCAGTGGTGAAAGCTCCGAGCTTAACTTGGAAACTGCCATTGATACTGTCAGTCTTGAATGTCGTAGAGGTAAGCGGAATGTTGCATGTAGCGGTGAAATGCTTAGATATGTTACAGAACACCAATTGCGAAGGCAGCTTACTATGCGATGATTGACGCTGAGGCACGAAAGCGTGGGGAGCAAACAGGATTAGATACCCTGGTAGTCCACGCCCTAAACGATGATTACTCGATGTTGGCGATATACTGTCAGCGTCTTAGCGAAAGCGTTAAGTAATCCACCTGGGGAGTACGCTCGCAAGAGTGAAACTCAAAGGAATTGACGGGGGTCCGCACAAGCGGTGGAGTATGTGGTTTAATTCGATGATACGCGAAGAACCTTACCAAGGTTAGAATGTTTTTGGACCGCTGCCGAAAGGTGGCTTTCTCTTCGGAGACCGATTGCAAGGTGCTGCATGGCTGTCGTCAGCTCGTGTCGTGAGATGTTGGGTTAAGTCCCG
>CAZDOT010000064.1:0-3107 GCA_964507125.1 uncultured Chitinophagales bacterium
ATTAATTAAATGTCATATCCATACGGAAACCATACGTTCTTGGTGCTTCTAATAACGTTGGACGTATCGTATATTCTTTATTTGTAATATTTTTAATTACAAAGGCAAAGTTAAAATCTCTGTTTTCTCTTTTAAAATGGTATCCAATTCTTGTATCCAAGATGAAATCACCTTTAAATTTTGGTTTAGTGTCGTTAAGTGAAGAACCTTTTTTTAGATGTGAAGATCTGTAGGCATCATAGCTTGGTAAAATAAAAGGAAAAATAGCATCAACATTTTCCATAAAGCTGAAAAATTGTCCTGTTAATCCAAAAGTGAAACCATAAAAATCAACATCGAAAACACCGGTAAATTGATGACGAACTCTATACTTTAAAACATTGTATTTTGCAATATCTTTATATTCTGAATTTGTTTCATCATATTTTTTATAACGAGGTTCAATAAAGGTGTAGCCTAAATTTAGTGTTGCAGGAAATTTACCAAATAACTTTCCTTCGCCGCCAATAGTAGCTTCAACACCAAAAATCATAGT
Organism: uncultured Chitinophagales bacterium; assembly: GCA_964507125.1. GTDB lineage: Bacteria > Bacteroidota > Bacteroidia > Chitinophagales > JADIYW01 > JADJSS01. The sequence continues at coordinate 536 of CAZDOT010000064.1, forward strand.
TTGACTTTTTACATTATTTGCTTGAAAACCAAGACCCGGTGTAGTTACGAGATTAAATTCCATCATATTTTTATACTGCGTATAAAATGCTGCTACATCGGCAAATGCTCTTAAATATTTACCGAGTTTTACGCCTTGTTTAATTCCTAATTCTGCACTTAAACCTGTTTCAGAAATTAAATTACCATTTGGAAAAATGCCAAAACTTGTTCCTAAGCTTGTTTCCGTAAATTTCTCTGCAATTGTAGGAAATCTATAACCTTGTCCGAATGATGCTCTTATATATGTATATTTTGCAGCTTGAACGCTAACGCCAACACGAGAAACAGGTTTAGTTTCCCATTTTTGTTTATCTATTCTATTAGATTCAAAACGGAAACCATACGTAATGTTTAATCGTTTGAAGAATTGTTTATCTAATTGAAGATAACCGGCAATATTAATACCGCTATGAGTGGTATCGCCAAATAATTCTGCAGATGAGTTTACGTAATTAGCCACAGCACCGGTTGTTACCGTAAAGTTCCATTTATCAATTTTTCGTTGATATTGATATTCACCATAAACATAATGGCTGGCATTATCTTGGTCATTGCTATTATCTATTGCGGTTCTGTAATATCGAGTTAAAATTTTATGCGAGTTTCCTTTAGTATCTGCATATCTAAAATAAGGATCTATGCTACCTCTAAATGTTGTTGATGCAGTCGGAATTCCGGTAACAGCACTTGGTATATATTTGCTAACACCGTTGCCGCCCCACAAAAAGAAAGTTTGACTTTTTGAAGATTGAATATTAGAATTAACTCCAACGCTTATTTTATCATTAATATGATATTGAAGGTTTAAAGTAAATCTTCCTCTTGTTTCTACAGAACCCCAATTATGGCGTTGTGTTTTATAAATCATTGCTCCGGCAACTATATCTAATTTTTTTATTTTTTGTCTGATGGCAAATGAGAAACCAAAATCATAAGGTCTTCTGTTTAAATCGTTTTTTATAGTAGTATCATTTCCTGGCACAAAAGGATTATCACTTGCTTCTAAAGTAACACTATCTTGTAGCCACCATCGTTTATCAATTTTTGTTTTTATTATTCTTCCATTTGCATCTAAAATTGCATTACCAATAGAATCTACCAAATAATCATTTTGGTTTGGATTATCTGCAACTGAACCAAAAACGGAAAATTTAAAATAAGGTGTTGATGTTGGTGCTGCAGTTCTTACGTTAATTATACCATTCATAGCCGATGAACCATATAAAGCCGAAGCGGCGCCTTTTATAATTTCTATTTGTCCTATGTTTTCTAATGGCAATCCACTCCAACTTGGAAAGCCTGCATCTGCTTGTAAAATTGGTAAATCATCTAACAATAATAAAACTCTGGTGCCTGCGCCATAAGAATAACCGGAACCTCCGCGAATATTTGCCTGTCCGTCAACAACTGTTACGCCGGAACTTTTTTGCAAAACATCACTAACATTATTAATATTTTGACGCTCTATGGTTGCAGGTTTTATCACATCTATAGAAACGGATTCTTCACCTATCTTTCGTTCAAACTTACTACTTGTTACTACTAATTCATCTAACATGCTTTGCATTTCTCCCATAGAAATATCCAAAACTTTTGTTTCGTTATTTTTTATAGCGATACTTTTTATAATATTATCATATCCTACATAGCTAAAAATAATTTTGTAGTTTCCTTCCGGTACAGATATTTCGTAGTTGCCATCTATATCAGATATGGCTCCAAATGTTGTACTATCAACAGAAACATTTACGCCAATTAATGCTTCGTTATTTTTTAGGTCAATTATTTTTCCTTTTAAAATTGATTCTTGAGCATAAGCATTTGCATATAAAGTAAAACTTGCAAATAGAATAATTAGGATTTTATTCATACGTTTATTTTTTTTTGCTAAAATATGTTAAAATAACGTAAAGAAAAAGAATGTTTGTGTAATAATATCAACAACTAAGTAAAGATGTAAAACGATAAAAATAAAAAACCGCTTTTTTCAAAGCGGTTTTAATAAATTATTTCTAAATTTTTAAATTTTATTTTTTTGTAAAATGTCCACTTAAGTGTGGCTTAGCTAAACCAATTAATGGTAAGCTGAATACATTACCCGAAGTGGCAACAACAGACATATCAAGATGATTAGTTGATGTATTAAAAGTAGAATTTCCAGAAGCATTTACGTTAGTTGCAGAAACTCCGACAATAACAATATTTTTGTTATTTATAGCAATATTTCCAGTTGTTTCACTGGTTAAAGTGATATCAATAGTGGTGTTTAAAACTTTGCTGGATGCAATAACGATATTATCTTCTGTATTTCCATTTTCTGTAATAGTAAGTGTATCTATTAATTGTTTTCCAATTACGGTATCTAGTGCTTCTGCGGAAATTTCTAAACTATCTAAAGTAAAATAACCTTCATATTCACCAACATAATTTGATGAATCATAAGACGTGTCTTCTTCTGTACATCCTGAAGTTGTAATAGCAACGAAACCTGCTGCTAACGCAAATACCATTAAAAGTGTTTTTTTCATTTT
>CAZDOT010000065.1:0-2924 GCA_964507125.1 uncultured Chitinophagales bacterium
TCTTGTTCCGGCTTGCCCACTACTTTTGTAGATCAAAGTAGTGCCAATGCAGCATCCAACATTAATTGGGCTTGGAAGTTTGATAATTTAGGCAGTGTTGTCGGTATTAAAAATCCAACTTTTCAGTTTCCTTCAGCCGGCTCCTACGATGTGCAACTTACCGTAACCAATAGCAATAATTGTAGAGATTCTATCACCTTACCGATAGCCGTAAATGCATCGCCTTCGGCAAATTTTGCCTTCGATTCGGCTTGTGGTACCAGTCCTATTCATTTCCAATATTTAGCCACCGTGGTGCCTCCGGCAACGCTCACTTCATGGCAATGGGATTTTGGTGATGGCACTTTCCAAAGTGCTATCAAAAATGCAGAACACGAATATGCAGGTCCGGGAACTTATCAAGTAAAACTAACGGTTCACTCTTCTGATCAATGCAGTAATACGGTAGAAAAATCGGTTAAAGTTTTTGATTTTCCAACGGTAGATTTTAATATCTCACCAACGCAATGTGTAGGAAAAAATATACAGTTTACCGATATCAGTACCACACCGGATGGCACAGCGATGACGAAATGGAATTGGTATTTCTCCGGGCAAGCAACTTCTACACAACAGCATCCGACCTATGCCTTTAATCAGGCAGGAAATTATACCATACAGTTGACTGCAAAAAATGCGGTAGGTTGTGCCGGCACTAAATTGCGTTCTATTGCCGTTTCTGAACCTCCGGTGCCGCAGTTCACCTTTTCACCACAAAACGGATTGCCGCCATTAGTGGTAAATTTCATTAACCAAACCGCTACCAGCAGTAATTTTATTTGGGATTTTGGTGATGGCAGTACTAACTATATTGGACAAACACCGACACCGCATACTTATACGGCATTAGGTTCTTATCCGATAAAATTAACCGCAACCGATTTTAGAGGTTGCTCGGATTCTGTGGTAAAATATATTTTGGTAGATAAAGCAGTATTAGATGCTGTGATGACTGGTATTACATTAATTCCATCCGGCGAAAATCATAAAGTTCAAATTACATTGGTCAACAACAGTAATGTAGAAATACGAAATTTAGGTTTGGCATTGCAAACCGGATCCGGAGCATTAGTGGTTGAAAATTGGGAAGGCAGTTTATTGCCGGGTGCAACCTTGACTTATAATTTTACCGGACAAGTGAAACTCAGTGAAGGTGATATTCCGATTGTATGTGCTATTATAGACAATGTAAACAACTATGCTACTGAAAGCAGAACCGACAACAACACAACATGCAAAGAAACCAGTGTTGGTAGTTTTGATGTGTTAACGATGTTCCCAAATCCGGCAACAGAGTCGATTAATTTTGGTGTGATGCTACCTAAAAGTGGCACCGTTCAAATTCGATTTGTCGATATTTTAGGTCAGATTTTATATCATAAAGATTTTTCCGGTGTGAAAGGTTACAACACCTTATCGATGTCCACTATGCCATTGAATGCGGCTGTGTATGTTGCTGAAGTTATGTATGACGGACAAACGATACGCAAAAAATTTATGCGAAAAGACAAACCGTAATTACCATTTTCGGATACGTTCTACCATATCTATGGATGGACGAACAACATCTATCGTAAAACCTTGTTGGTTTAAAATAGCTTGATAAGAAATAGTATGTAAATCGGTGAAACCATTCGTAAACTCAATACATTTATCATCTACTACAATTTGTCGTTTTGTGGTATTTTCTGTTTCTATATTTAAGTGCCAATGTACGGTCGCTTGGTTTAATTTCAATATACCGATACTTTCTGTTGCCGTATTTTTTTCTACTTCGATGGATTCCATTTCACCAAACAACCAATATGCTAAGTCGAACAAGTGCACACCAATGTTGGTAGCAATGCCGCCTGATTTTTGGATGTCGCCTTTCCAGCTTTTATGATACCAATTGCCGCGTGGCGTGAAATATTCAATCTTCACAGAATGAGAAGTAGCAGATGCTTTTTCCATTTCTTGTTTTAAGGCAACCAACAAAGGATGTAAACGCAATTGTAAAATGGTATAAATATTTTTGTTGGTATAAGCTTGTGCTTCGGCTAAGTGTTGCAAACTTTCTGTCGTTAAGCTCAATGGTTTTTCACAAATTACATCGGCATTTAATTTTAATCCGGCAATACAATGTGTTTCGTGCAAATGATTGGGCGAACAAACTACCAAATAATCGATGTGTGCTTTGTCCATCAAAAAATCATAAAAAGCAAACTCATCCGTAAAAAATTCGCATTTAGGAAAATAAGCATCTAAAATGCCAACAGTATCTGCAATATCTAAAGCAGCTACTAAGTTGCCGCCTACTGCTTTTATAGCTTGTAAGTGTCGAGGTGCGATATATCCGGCAACGCCGATGAGTGCAAAATTTTTCTGCATGCTATTTTTAATTATTGCAATATAACGCGATTGTTTTGTAATAAATAACGCTCATTTGTGCTAGGGCAAATGGCGATTTCATTTTCAAATAGTAATTTATTTCCGGCTTTACTCATCCAGCCATCTTGATTAGCCGGATTGCCTTTCATCAATGCAAACGGCAACACATCTTTAGTAATAACAGCACCTGCACCGATAAACGCATATTCGCCAATGGTTACACCGCAAACAATGGTGGCATTGGCACCAATACTTGCTCCTTTTTTTACGACTGTTTTTTGGTATTCCGTTTTACGTTCTATAAAACTTCTCGGATTAATTACGTTTGTAAAAACCACCGAAGGACCAATAAAAACATCATCTTCGCACACGACACCTTCATATATGGAAACGTTGTTTTGTACCTTTACACCTTTGCCTAAAACAACATTATTGGCAACAAAAACATTTTGTCCTAAAATACAATTTTCACCAATAGTGGCTTGCATCACATGGCAGAAATGCCATATTTTACT
>CAZDOT010000066.1:0-2811 GCA_964507125.1 uncultured Chitinophagales bacterium
CTATCATTATCTTTCCGATTTAATAGTGGAAACTATCAAGAGTTTTTCTATCTCTAAAAAAGAATTAAAACACAGAATACAAATTCATCACGAAAGCTATGATTTACTGCGTACTCAAGAAAAAAAAGGAAAACATATTTTTATAGTTTTAGGTCATTATGGCAATTGGGAATGGACTTCTCTCCTTGCCGGATTAAAAAGCAACTTACCTTTTTTTGCCTTGTATGCACCTTCTAAAAACAATACATTTGATGCCTTGTTACAAAAAAACAGAGCTCGGTTTGGTGCACAATTGATTGCAACCAATCAAATAAAAACCTTGTACACATATTTACAAAAACAACCCTCGATGGTAGCATTTTTAGCAGACCAAACACCGGTTGATATAGAAAATGCATATTGGACAAAGTTCATGAGTTTAAACACACCTTTTCACAAAGGCTTTGAAACATTGGCTATTCGTACCGATGCCATTGTACTTTTTGCATCCATACAAAAAATAAATAGAGGTTATTATGAAGTTCATTTAAAACCTATCACGCAACATGCAGCACAAACAACAGAAAATGAAATAGCCGAAAAATATGTTCATTTGCTGGAAAATGATATTCAACACAGACCGGAATATTGGTTGTGGAGTCATAGAAGATGGAAACGTGCCGGAATAAATTATTAGCAAAAATCTGTAAATAATAAGTAATCAGTATCTTTGTCCAGCATGATGTTTCAACCCAAAGTGGCAGTCGTTATTTTAAATTACAATGGAAAACATTGGCTACAACAATTTTTGTCCAATGTTTTGCAAAATTCAGCATCACCAAATGTATCCATTTATGTAGCCGACAATGCCTCTACAGATGATTCTGTATCGTATTTGCAAGCACATTTCCCAACGGTTAAAATCATACAAAACACAGCAAATACAGGCTATGCAGGTGGTTACAACGAAGCATTAAGACAAGTGCAAAGTGATTATTATGTGCTATTAAATTCCGATGTGGAAGTCACTGCAAATTGGATAGAAAACACCATTCACTACATGCAGCAAGATGATCTAATAGCAGCTTGTCAACCAAAAATTTTATCCTTTCACGAAAAAAATAAGTTTGAATATGCCGGTGCTGCGGGTGGTTTCATAGATAAATATGGATATCCATTTTGCAGAGGAAGAATATTTGATACGTGTGAAATAGACAATGGACAATACAATACAAGCGGCGAAATATTTTGGGCAAGTGGAGCTTGTCTGTTCATTCGTGCCAATATTTTTCATGAAGTAGGCGGCTTAGATGCCGATTTCTTTGCGCACATGGAAGAGATTGATTTGTGTTGGCGATTAAAAAATTTGGGATATAAAATAAGTTATTGTGCAGAAAGCACCGTGTATCATGTAGGTGGCGGCACTTTAAACAAAAGCAATCCTAAAAAAACTTTTTTAAATTTCAGAAATAATCGAATTTTATTATTCAAAAATTTACCGATATCAACCTTAAATACAATAGAAAAAATAAGAAATTTTTTAGATTTTATTGCTTGGATAAAGGCATTTATTACAGGAAATTTTGAAGAAGCCAAAGCTATTAAAAATGCACTTAATGAATATCAACAAAACAAGCACAAATGGAATCATAAACAATTATCAAATACACAATTAAAATCAGTTGCTTCGCTAAATAAAATTGGTATTTTTAATAGTAGTATTGTTTGGCAATATTATATAAAACGAATAACGAAGTTTAGTGAATTAGAGATGAAATAATGAAATAATGTAGTCAATTGACTATTGACTATTGACTAACAACTAACAACTAATAAATGAAAATACTTATCATTGGTGCATCAGGTTTAGTAGGCTCTAATTGCTTACGCTATTTTAAAGAAAAAGGATTGGATTGTGTAGGCACCTATTTTTCGTATGAAGCCAACAATACTGTTTTCTTTGACACTTTAAATGTAGCAAACGAAGCCAACTTTGATGTTCATGCCTACCAACCCAACGTTATTGTGCATTGCGGTGCATTAACACATGTAGATTACTGCGAACAAAACGAAGCAGAAAGCTATGAGAAAACGGTTGTTTCCACGCAAAATATCATTCAGCTTGCACAAGATGTAAAAGCGAAAATTGTATTTATTTCTACAGATTATATTTTTGATGGCGAAAACGGTCCATATCTAGAAACGGATGCGGTTCAACCTTTGTCTATTTATGGCAGACATAAATTAGAAGCGGAACAAGCCGTTATTGCGGCAGGTTCAAGCAATATCGTATTGCGCATTACCAACGTGTACGGCGATGAAGAACGTGGAAAAAATTTTGTTTCCAGAATCATCGACCAAGTGTTTGAACAACAAAAACTTACTTTACGTTTGCCGATAGATCAATATGCAACACCTATCAATGCATTCGATATTGCTCGTTGTTTGTATCTATTATTACATGATGGAAAAAGTGGAATTTACCATATTGCCGGCACAGACTACATGAACCGCGTACAGTTGGCACTCACTATTTTAAAATATTTTCCGGATGCAACCTACGAATTAATTCCACTCACTACGGAACAAATTAATGCAGCGGCTCCACGCCCATTGCAAGGTGGTTTAAAAAACAAAAAATTCATGTCGGAATATCCAGATTTTAGATTTTCTACCGTTGATGATTATGTCAACTACAGAAGTATTGCATTTGCGATGAATGACGAGGAAGCGTAGTTTGATTTTAGAAATAAAAATCTATCATCACATATGTATTCTTTTACTAAATACACAGTTTAGTTTCATTAGCAAAATAAAAAAGGCGATACATAC
>CAZDOT010000067.1:0-2612 GCA_964507125.1 uncultured Chitinophagales bacterium
GGAAATTTCACAACCAAATTCTTGGAAGATTTTGAGATGAGTGAGGAAGAGTAGGTTTATTATATAGTGCATTAATAAATTCAATAATATCTAACTGAAAAAAATGATATAGAAGAAACCAATATTTATTACATACTCAAAACAATTGTATTACACTTAAGACACACAGAAAAACTAAATTCGTTGTATATTAATTCAAAAAAAATATCAATCATGAAATCTCTATTATTCATTCTATTTTTTAGTGCTTTTTCAGTTATAGGCTTGGCACAAGTCAACAAAAATCTCGCATCAAAACCTGACCCTAATAAACAGTTGTTATCAGTAGATGTGTCGTGTGGTGAATGCAATTTTGGTATGTCTGGTAATAGTTGCGATGTTGCCATCTTTCTAAATGGGAAAAAATATTTTGTAGATGGTGTCGGCATCAATGATTACGGTCATCCACACGCAAAAGATGGTTTTTGTATGGCAGTGCACAAAGCTGAAATACAAGGTGAAATCGTAAAAGATAGATTTAAAGCCACCTATTTTAAACGGTTAGAGAAAACGACAAATCCAACGGAAACAAAATAATTACTATACTTGAAAACAAGCTATTTCCAATTTAAAAAATGTTTGATTACTGGTGCTGCAAGCGGCATTGGTAAGGCGGTTGCATTGGAGTTGGCAAAATTAGATGCCGTACTTTTTTTAACCGATATTCAAGCCGAAGCATTAGAAGATACCGCCAACGAAATTACCGCAAAAGGTGGTAAAGTTGCCGATGCAACGGTATTAAACGTAGCCGACTTTGAACAAGTGCAACAATATGCCAATACGATTCATGCAGAATTTGGAAGTGTAGATATCGTGATGAATATTGCGGGCATTGCCATTTGGGGCGCAGTAGATAAAATGCAACATCAAGAGTGGAAGCAAGTCATAGATGTCAACTTAATGGGACCAATACACATCATTGAATCATTTTTACCTAATATGATAGCCGCTAATAATGGCGGAAATTTGGTAAATGTAGCATCAGCTGCTGCACTGTTTGGTTTGCCTTGGCACGGTGCGTATTGTGCCAGCAAATACGGTTTGCGCGGCTTGTCGGATGTGTTGCGTTACGATTTAAAACGACACAAAATAAAAGTGCATTTGGTTTGTCCTGGAGCGGTAAATACCGGCTTGGTGAAAACCATCAAAGTTTCCGGCATTGAAATTACGGATGAACAATTCAATAAATTAAAAAATCAATTTCAGAAACATGCAGTAAGTCCGGAACAAGCAGCTCAAGCTATAATAAAAGGTATTATTAAAAATGATTTTTACATATTTACTTCGTCGGACATCAAGCTTGGATTTTGGGGTAAAAATAAATTTAATTTCGCTTCCGATTGGGTGCTTCAGTTGATGAATGATTATTTTCAAAAAGCATTTAAAGTGTAATTCTAATACGTTGGGCGGTATGAATTTCGATGTAACAGAATAAAGAAGTAAAAAAGCTGAAACAAGCGCAATGTAAAGAAGCGTGGCACGGCAAAAATCGCCAGCAAAGCGTGGCTAAAAGCGTGGAGCGATATTTTTGCCTTGTCTTTTTTGGTTACTTTTTTTGACTAAGAAAAAAAGTGACAAAAGGTTCAACTTGATAATTAATTAAATAAAAAATTTGATTGCTAAATTAAACCGCAAAACAACTTAATTCAGTTTTATTTTAGCAACCCTTCTATTCTTTTATTAAATGCTTGATAATAGTTTTCGATATCGTGTTCTAATTCCAAACCAATACTATTTAAAATACCTGCCAACATTTCGTAGTGTCCAATTAAAAAAGAGATTTCCAACAATATGGCTTGCTGGTAGTGTTGGGCTAATTTTTCCCACGTGTTTTTTTGAATGCTTTTATGTTGGATAAATTCATCGCAAGCGGTAAGCAAGAGTTGTTCTTTACTCGAAAAAAATGCCGTCGCACCAATTGTGATTTGTATAATATCTTGGTCGGATAAATGCGCCATTCGTTGCCCTATTTCTATATGTTGTCCCCATTCATATCTTGATTTACACAACCAAGCTACGCGCAAAATAATCAGTTCGCGTTCTCTTGCGGAAAGTTTTCCATAAGGCATCAATCGAGATGCGAATAAAAGCCACCGCCAAAAAATAGATGGATTGACGGAAAGCACTTTAAAAATATCCGGTAAGGATTTTCTGCCTAATGCTTTGGATATTTGTGTAAATGCACGAAATGAAACAGCTTGGATTTTTGTATTAGAAGCAGCAAATTTCACTTCTGTTTTTATCCAACCATTTTCAGGAATTAATACCTCTTTTTTCATGATAGTTAAAGATACTTTGTAACTGTCATAAAGCAAAATATTGATGTTCAAATTCGCAGAGTCCTCTTCGAGAGACTCTGCTAGAAAGTGAAGGACGTGAATGATTCGTGAGACATGAACCATGGATTTAGTAATTATTTGTGCGATACGAATTCTGGCAGTTATGAGATTTCCTTTTTCAAGGAAATGACTTTGCCTGTCATTCCCACGAAAGTGGGAATCTTATAAAAATTTCCCATTTCTGTTTTATCGCGTCAAACTATCAATACCTATTGATGTTTACATATTATATTA
>CAZDOT010000068.1:0-2569 GCA_964507125.1 uncultured Chitinophagales bacterium
CTAAAAATCGGGTAAATGTTAATTGTTCAATGCGCATTGAAGAAAATAGATTTATTTCAGTTGTTCATACGTGACAAAACTAATAAAATGAACCGAATAATTTACTAACCCATACGGCTCAAAATCAGGTTTTTCGTGATGTTGGCTTGAACCTGTACGAAATTTTACAACCTGAAAAAACGATTGATTGGGCGAAGGTAGAACCCGCCGATATTATTATTGCCGACCTTGTAGAAAAAGAATATGGCTTTAAAGATTGTGAACTGGTGGACACTGTGCGAACATTATACCCTAAAATAGTGATTGCGGAAACGAATAACTACAACCGCAAAATATCAGCAACCGTTAAAAAGTTAGGCGCAAACGGTTATATTTTTCGCAACCAAACAGAAGATAGGACCTGTGCAGCACCCATTAAAATGATTAAGGGAAAACGGTTTTTTATGGGCTTGCCTCGTACTATAACCTGACCTTTCAAAAGTGATTGAACCCAAACCGCCAAATTTATTTTCGAGTGCCTAAAAACCCTATTTTATGCTATGGGTGCGGTATCGCTACAACCCCAAATTATCTTGCCATTACATACATAAAATAGAGTACCTCTGCGAGAATATCAACATAAAATGATATAGTGACGCACTGTAAAATTATATGTATATTTGCCAGAGGATATAAGGTGCATCAGGAGAGTCTGTTGTTTTTAACCAATGGTATGTTTTTAAAAAAAATAATAAAATACTTATTCTATCATTTTGTTTCAAAAAACAAAGTGGATATCAATCTTACATCACATGTTGATTTTGTATCGGTTTTTGGAAAAGAATGTACCTTAAAAGATAACAGCAGAGTATCTGCTTCCACATTGGGAGATAAAGTAACCGTAAGTGATAACGCCAGAATTAAGCAATGTAAACTAGGTGACAACATAACAATATACAGCAACGTTGTTGTCGCGTATTCATCCGTGGGTAGCTTTACCTACATCTCGAATGATTCCAGGATATATTATGCGAAAATAGGGAAGTTTTGTTCGGTGGGGCAGAATGTATTAATTGGTCTTGGACAGCATCCAATAAATCATTTAAGCACAAGCCCTTTGTTTTACTCCATTGCCAATCTACATAAGATTGAGGCGTTCTATACAAAACAACCCATTGAAGAATATAAAACAGTAAACATTGGGAACGATGTTTGGATAGGTACCAGAGCGATTATTTTAGACGGTGTGAATATTGGTGATGGGGCAATTATTGCTGCAGGAGCAGTGGTAACAAAAGATGTAGAACCATATTCAATAGTTGGTGGGGTGCCTGCAAAACATATAAAATTCAGATTTGAAGAACCGGAAAGAAAGCAATTAATCTCTTTGAATTGGTGGGACTGGAGCATAGATAAAATACAACATTCAAAAGAGTTATTTGCAAACAAAATTAACGCTGAAACATTTGATCAGCTTTCCAGAAAATCATTATAATGATGATAAGTTTATAACACCCAAAACTGGTAAAAAATCCGTTTTATACGGTCTGCCCAACTTAGCTTTACAGACATATGCAGTCGAGAAGTCAGTTCATCAGCAGCTTCATTCACTTGAATTTTTGCGGGGTGTTTTATTTGCCTGATTTGCCCATATTTTATAAACTTGTACCACCACCGTTCTCCGAATGTATGGGTTGCGCTATCACCTACACCTACATTCCTCACCAAAGAAACATTAGGGTAAATACAGATGTAGTCATTTTTAAAGAAGCTGTAAATCCATCTGAAGTCCCAGGAATCTATTTTTCCCTGAAAGGTTGACTCAATCTCTTTTGCCCATAGTTTTTTTGATGGGGTCTTGTAAACGTTTGAATATACCTTGTCAACATTAAACTCAAATTTCATCCATGCGTCTTTCCATGTAGCCCAGCCCCATACTAGAGGTATGGATGCAAAAAAATAACTGGCATTTGATCTGGGAATACCAAGTTGACAATTGAATCCACTGATTGCCCTTATTCTATCATGATGCTGATATAAGGTTAATAATTCTTCACAAAAAGAAAAAAATGTAATATCCGGCAGACAATCATCTTCCAGAATGATGCCTTGATTGACATGTTCAAAAAACCATGTAATTGCACCACTTACATTTTTTGCACAGCCTGCATTCTCTTCTCTGAAAAAAGTCTTCAGTTCACAATCCCAGTCGATTTCTTTTATGATATCGCGTGTTTGCATGCACAATTCAACCTCATTAAGTTTTCCCTTTCTCGGACCATCAGCAGCAACAAATAAATATTTGGGCTGTATTTTTCTTATTTGTTCAAAAACCTGCCTGGTGGGAGATGGCCGGTTAAAAATCAGAAATAAAATAGGTGTGTCAAACATAAAATATCCAACAAAGGTACAAAATCAGGGGAATAAAACTATAGTATTGTTCTACAGGTATTAATTGCTATCTTTGTGGCTTGCATGCAACAAGAAAATTGGACAAGTGTTATTGAAAGTCGATCTTCTATTTCTTTTTATACCTTAAAAGAAGTTTGGCAATATAGAGACCTCTTATGGATGTTTGTAAAACGAGATA
>CAZDOT010000069.1:0-2005 GCA_964507125.1 uncultured Chitinophagales bacterium
AAAATTGATTTTATATTGATAGAAAAGAAATCCTTAGCACATTATCCTGATTTAAAACCACTTCTTCAGCATCCTATTGATTCGTTTCATAATTTAATTTTATTTCAATTGAGATAATCATCCGTAAGAAAAAAAGACATTTTTTCATTTTTGATAATTATTTGTTATTAAAAATCGGCAAGAAAAAGCCGTATTTTTGTTACTCAAACATTTTTTATGGCAAAGGTTTATATAAAGGAAATTTTACAAACTGCGGCGATAGATAGTGCAGTGGTAGTTCGTGGTTGGGTGCGTACAAAACGAAGCAGCAAAAATGTTACATTCATCAACCTCAACGATGGCACAACAATTCAAAACATCCAATGTGTTGTAGAAGGTGGACAAATTGATGAAACTATTTTAGCAAAAATAAACACCGGTGCTTGCTTAGAAATACAAGGCATACTTATTGCATCACAAGGTGCACAAAGTGTAGAAGTAGCCGTTCAATCAATCAACATTTTAGGAGAAGCCGATGCAGAGAAATATCCAATTCAACCTAAAAAACATTCATTCGAGTTTTTGAGAGAGAAAGCACACTTGCGTCCAAGAACCAACACATTTGGAGCCATTTTACGCATTCGTCATGCCTTGGCTTTTGCTATTCATAAATATTTTAACGACAACGGATTTTATTATCTACACACACCTATAATTACAGGTTCCGATGCAGAAGGTGCCGGCGAAATGTTTCGCGTAACAACATTAGATGCTCAAAATCCTCCGAAAACAGAAGAAGGAAAAGTAGATTATGCACAAGATTTTTTTGGCAAAGAAACCAACCTAACTGTATCAGGACAATTAGAAGGTGAATTGGGTGCTTTAGCCTTATCTAAGATTTATACTTTTGGGCCAACTTTTAGAGCAGAAAACTCCAACACATCTCGCCATTTGGCCGAGTTTTGGATGATAGAACCGGAAGTAGCCTTCAACGATTTGCAAGATAACATGGATTTAGCAGAAGATTTTCTGAAATATTTAATCCGATATGCATTGGAAAACTGCAATGACGATTTAGAGTTTTTAGACAAACGTTTTGCAGAAGAAGAAAAACAAAAACCAACACAAGAACGCAGTGAATTAGGTTTGTTGGATAAATTGAAATTCTGTATTGAAAATGATTTCCAACGCATGACATATACCGATGCTATTGAGGTTTTAAAAAATGCGAAAAAGAAATTCCAATTCCCTGTAGATTGGGGCACCGATTTGCAAAGCGAACACGAACGTTATTTGGTAGAAAAACATTTCAAAAAACCGGTTATTTTAACCGACTATCCGGAACATATCAAAGCGTTTTATATGAAGTTGAGTGAAGACGGAAAAACTGTGCGTGCGATGGACGTGTTGTTTCCCGGAATTGGTGAAATTATTGGTGGTTCACAACGCGAGGAAAACTACGATAAATTAAAAAAACGTGCACATCAATTTGGCATAGAAGAAGAAAGTATTTGGTGGTATTTAGAAACACGGCAATTCGGTACTTGTCCGCATGCCGGCTTTGGCTTAGGCTTCGAGCGTTTGGTGTTGTTTGTTACCGGAATGAGCAATATCCGCGATGTAATTCCATTTCCACGTTATCCAAAAAGTGCGGAATTTTAACACAAGATTTTCGTTTGATTTTCACTTTCTAGCAGAGTCTCTCGCAGAGGACTCTGCGTAATTGAACATCAATGTTTTACTTTATAACTGTTACAAAGTATCTTTTCTTCCTAGCAGAGTCTCTCGAAGAGGACTCTGCGTATTTGAACATCAATGTTTTACTTTATAACTGTTACAAAGTATCTTTTCTTCCTAGCAGAGTCTCTCGAAGAGGACTCTGCGTATTTGAACGTCAATATTTTTTTTTAAATTCACATTTCTTCCTAGCAGAGTCTCTCGAAGAGGACTCTGCGTATTTGAACATCAATATTTTTTTTAAATTCACATTTCTTCCTAGCAGAGTCTCTCGAAGAGGACTCTGCGT
>CAZDOT010000069.1:2105-2183 GCA_964507125.1 uncultured Chitinophagales bacterium
ATTTGAACATCAATGCTTTTTTTTTAAATTCACATCATGCCTACAAGAACGATTATTCCATATAACTATGGCATATTC
>CAZDOT010000070.1:0-2135 GCA_964507125.1 uncultured Chitinophagales bacterium
TGTAGTATTATTCGTGGATGTTTTTTTCTATTCGTTTATCCGGAATAATCCACATCAATGCTACAATAAAATAAATGAGATAACTTATAATTGGCAGGAAAAGTGCAGAGAAAATTCCAATTCCATACAATACGATGGAAATATATTCTTTATAAGAATGACTAACAGCTTTTCCTATTTCTGAATCTTTCCCTTCGTTTTTCACGGCAATATTTACTAAAATAACAAATGCCGTTGCAGATAATAACAATACCATACCATAAACCATTGCCGGTAAACTTTGCGTATGAAAATCGCCGGACCATGCTGTTGCAAATGGAATAAGGGAAAGGAAAAATAACAAAGCTAAATTAGACCATAAAATTCCACCATTTACTTTATTAATAGCATGAAATAAATGATGATGATTATTCCAATAAATTCCAACGTATATAAAGCTTAAAATATACGATAACAGTTTTGGAATTAATGGTTTTAAATTAGAAAATGACGCACCTGTTGGGGTAGTGATGGTCAACACCATAATGGTAATTATTATTGCTAATACACCATCGCTGAAAGCTTCTAATCTGTTTGTTTTCATTTAGATTTTTTTGTTTACAAATGTAGCGGTTTCTTTTTTATTATTTTTTTGCTAAAAGTTACTAACTAATGTATTTCATTTTTATTCGCATCTTTTTGTTGTATTTTTGTGTTATTGATAAAAAAGCATGAAAAAATCTGCAGAAATATTTGATGAAATTGTACATAGCAGAAGATCGGTGCGAAAGTATAACAGTGCTGCACCTTTTGACGAAACTGCCGTTACTAGAAGTTTGGAACGTGCTGTGTTGGCACCGACGTCGAGCAATTTACAATTATGGGAATTTTACAGAGTAAAATCGGATGCGAATAAAAAGAAATTGACTAAAATTTGTTTCAATCAGAATGCCGCAAAAACCGCCAATGAACTTATTATTGTGGTAGTTCGCAATGATAAATGGAGAGAGCGTGCCGCATTTGTAGTAGAAGAAACTCTTAAAGATTATCCGGATTCTTGGGCAAAACGCAAGAGCTTAGTAGATGCCTATTACAATCGCTTAATTCCGATGTTGTATTTTCAAGGTCCATTTGGCATTATTGGAAATATCAAAAAATTATCTGCAAATATTAGTGGTGTTTTTCGTCCGGTGCCACGTGAAGTGACTGAAACTGATTTGCGAATTTCTGCACATAAAAGTGCCGCATTGGCTGCACAAACTTTTATGCTTAGCATGAAAGCCGAAGGCTATGATACTTGTGCAATGGAAGGTTTCGATAGTGTGCGTGTTTCAAAGATGTTGAAACTTCCTAAATATGCCGAAATAAATATGATTATTGCCGTTGGTGTAGCAGATGAAAATGGTGTGTATGGTAAGCGTGTGCGAGTTCCTAATGATGATATAATTTTTGAAATGTAATGGAACCACTTTTAAAAGGCATCATCGCAGGCATTACCGTGAGTTTACTCATTGGGCCGATTTTTTTGGCACTTGCCGACATTACTATTAGCAAAGGTTGGCGAAGTGGATTGGCTTATGTTTTGGGTGTTATTCTCAGCGATGTCGTGTTGATTTATTTTGTAGAAAAATTATTGGAGCAGTTTCCTTTTGATGCAACGTTAAAACAACAAATTGGAATTGTGGGCGGCTCATTATTGATGCTTTTTGGTGTGGCTACATTCTTTGCTAAAACATCTTTAAAAGCGGTGGATGTTTCTTCTGTAAAAACTTTATTAGGTGCTTTTGCAAAAGGCATTATTATTAATATCACCAATCCGTTTGTTACCGTTTGGTGGATTACGATGTATTCTACCATTTCAATAAATTATAACACACTTGCAGATAAATTCTTGTTCTATTTTGGAATTTTGTTTATGGTATTTTTATTTGATTTATTAAAAATGAGATTTGCTGTTTATCTCAAACAACGATTGAGTTCACAAAACATCGTGTATATTAAAAAAATAGTGGGTGTTTGTTTGTTTACATTCGGGTTGGCAATGATTGTGAAAGTGAATTGATTTTAAATTGTGTTCTTTATATACTAATTTCAACTAAACAAATAGTTTCCGTTGTGAAAACATCTAAGGTGGTACGTATGTATCGCCTTTTTTA